>JBGSIT010000065.1:0-21128 GCA_041742335.1 Rhizobiaceae bacterium | reverse complement strand
CCGCTCTGACGGCAATAGTGTCCCGATAATCTTCCATTCAGCGTCAGTAAGGTCACCACGAGCCATATCAGCCTCCCAAAAGGAAGCTTTGAATCAGAATTCAGATGATTTGGGAATCCACTTTGTCAACAGGGCCTAGTTTGTTTAATATAATAAATACTACTGTATATTATGCTAATTCCATTTGTTTGAAAGGCGACATAATGCTTGAACCCCAAATCATAATCTTTATCCAATCCGGGAAATTCAATATTAACAAATGCATCGCTTTCAAATCGAAATACGGCAGAAGTGTAGATCGCTTGACCTTTTGGCAACGAATACCCATCAACAAATAGCGTCTCATCCTCGCTGACATACACCCCCGGAAGCCCGAAACCCGGAGTGTAGCGCTTCTCACGGGTATTCTTTGCCCGGATCACCAAATCAGAATGTGTGGGTCCGGGTATGTCAGCCGTATCGTTATAGTTTGCCCACTTTGTCCAACCATAGACATAGCCATCCTCGAAACTTTGAAAGCCAGTCATCACGGCCCTATTGCGAACGATTTCCTTGCAAGAGCCGGTTTCAAACATGCAATGGATGCCGGCGTAGAACCGGTTCTTGAAGCGAATGTCAAAACCCCAGAAATTCGGTGCAAAACGCTCGCCCTTATCCAATACCAGCACCGTCAGAAACACGCCGTTATGTCTCGCTATCAGATTTCTGACTTTGTAATTGCCATAGGGGATTGTAACCTTCGCATTGTCATGAAGGCCGTGTTTGACGATGTTTTCACCATCAACATAAAAGATATGATCGCCATAAATCCAATGCGGCTTGTAAGGATTGGCAAGGTCCGGCAAAACAAGCACGACGTCCTGCGCATGAACGTGAAATGAAGCAGACGGTGCAAACCAAAGCACGGCTGCGGCCATGGCAATTCGCAGAAATCCGGTAAATGCGCAAACTTGCATTCAGGCCAATCCCTCAAGTTCGGTAATCAATCCAGCATTGGTGAATGCTGATATTCATTCTCTTCATACCTCGAATAGGGCAATGCATTGATGGGCTTGTATTCCACACCGCCATCGGGGCGAGATCATAGCTTACGATCTACACGTAAAATTGCAACATCAAAATTAGCTATTTCTGATATATTGAAGAAGCTATTGAATCCCTGTAGTTTCTGCCAGCATCATAAGGCACAACTCGCCTTATACGAGTGGTTGATTTATCGATTTCTCTATGGGCAAATCGAGAGGAATCGTATAATTTTCGCTATCTGCGCGAATGATGAGCCTTTTTTGGCAAGATTCACAAAACAGCTAAATTCATGTCGAACTCGCGTAATTATTTCTAATCGCAAATAAATTCTTCTCACGCTGATCGTGCCCACCCCGATACTTCGCCCGCGCTCCCCCGAAACCGCCGCCAGCCCGACACTCCGCTGCCTGTGACTGTACCACCGCCGTCATTGCCGAAAAACGCCTCTGCATTAACAACATGCAGATCGATCTGCACGCCTGCGGCCGAATTGACCTTGATGACGTCATAACCTGCGCCGGCGTCGATTTGGCCCTTGCCGGCATTCAGCGCCATGTCTTCGGCATCGATGTAAAGCACGTCATTGCCGCGCCCGGCATAGAGCCAGTCGGCGCCCGCGCCGCCGATCAGGACATCGTCGCGGTGTTCGGTGGTACCCGTTTTTCCGTACAGTATTCCATTGCCAATGCGGAAGCCTCAGCAAGTGAAGGTCCCGCTATGGCAATGAAAGCGACTCAAAACAGGAAGTCACCGCTGTTGAGATCATCGAGATCAACATTCAGGAGCTTGATGGAACAGCCCTTGCCGATATTGTCGATGATGACATTGGCGCCTGCCTGATGCATATGGTTACCGACCAGGTCGTGAAAACCCCGGATCGCGTTGATGGCGCTGATATCGAGTATATCGTGATCCTTGCCGACAGCGTCGAAATCCGTCACCTTGTCGCGCCCATCCCGACTGAAGAAAACGAAGGTATCCGTTCCTGCGCCGCCGGTCAGCGTGTCAGCTCCCTTCCTGCCAATCATCAAGTCGTCGCCGGAAGTTCCCACCAGCTTATCCTTTCTCCCGGTTCCGACAAAATAGTCGACAACGTCCAGAACATTGAAAGTCAGAACCTTGGCGACAGGATCGCTGTTGCTGCCCCCATTATCCAGGCTTCCGTCATCGGCGACCTGGAATTCGATAAAATCAAGCGCTTCACCAAAGCTGTCCTTTTCGGGAGTCCAAGCGAGTTTCCCAAGATCGGCGATTGTAATTGTCGAGCCAGCAATGACGTCGTCGCCATCCAATTTGAGTTTGCCTGTTGAAGGAACGGCGGAAATCAGAATCCCGGCCAGGTCGTCGCCATCCCCGTCAACGAAACCAAATTGCCCGGCCTCGAAATGTACCGCCATGTCTTCATCAGTGGTAACTTCGAAATCCTTGCCTTCGGGCGCATGATGTCCTGCGAAAACAAGATTCATCGCATTGGGGGCGACATCCATATTAATGCCCGCATTTTCTGTGGAGCCATTGTCCATCACCCGGAATGCAAAGGTCGCCTTGCCGGCGCCGGTTGCGGGCGGAGTCCATGTCAGTCCGGAGATATCGGCAGTGGCAATGACATGGCCGCCAAGTACAACCGTGTCGTTCAGTTTCAATTCGCCGGACAGGGGTACAGTATCGATAACGACGCCAGCGAAAGCATTGCCGTCACTGTCGTGAAAGCCGAAATCATCGGCGGTGAATGTGACGACCCCGTCAGTCGCAATGGATATCGTCTTGTCCGCCCCCTCAGGCGCCTGATTGACATGGATCGCATCGAAAGTAATGGTGTTGGCGGTCAGATCTGTGTTCTGGCCGCCATTGGCGGTACCACCGGTATCGACAACCTGGAACCCGATAACACCAACAGCTGCGCCTGGCGAATTATCGACCTGGACCCAGTCCATGCCGTCGATGTCCGCAGCCTGAACAGATTCGCCGGCATGGATTACGACTGTGACAAATTGGTCCAGTTCGGCATCGTAAACAGTTCGCGCCAGATAGCCGCTACCGCTGATTTCAGTAATGATTATGGCTTGCAGCTCATCGCTCTGGGTGCCGTCTGAAAATCCGAAATCATCACGGGTAAAGGAATAGCCCTCCCCTTCCAGCACCGTAATTGTGCTGTCGGCACCACTCGGAGCCACATTGGTGACGGTGTGGACGATCCGTTGAACAATATCGAGATCGCCCATTTCATTGTATGCTTGCCAACTGGCCACCCAACCGCCATCGGGAAGAGCGGCAACGGTGGTCGCCCCCCCGTAGAGGGCATCAACGCCGATCGTGGCCGGACCGCCGACAGCCACCCCATTGCCATCATATACACGCTGCATAATGCTGCCGTTTTCGCACCAGATGACAACCCAGCCACCATCCGCAATAGCAACCAGTGACTGACCGAGTTCAGCACCACCTCCCGTCGCATTGACCTTTGTTTCGACGCCGTCCGGCACTCCGACCGATGTAAATGCTTGCTGGAACAGACTGTATTCGCTCAAATCATCATCAAATGTCTGCCAAGTCACGACCCAGCCGCCATTCGGCAGCGCTGTTATCACTGGAGCGGATTGGTCATAGGCGGTCGCGGTATTGACCAGGATCTCGCCCCCGACGGCATTACCGTCGGCGCCATAATGTTGTTGATAGATTCCGCCGAAATAGCCATCCTGCTCGGCAGATTGCCAAGTGACAACCCATCCACCCAGGGCCAGACCTGTGACTGTGGGGTTTACCTGAGCGCCTTCAACGCCCGTGTTCACTTTTGTCTCAGTTCCCAGCTTTGCGCTCATTGCGTCATAGCGTTGCTGATAAATGCCGAATCCGTCACCGTCTTGCGTATCCGATTGCCATGTCACAACCCATCCGCCGTCATTAAGCGCAGCGATTGAGGGTGAGGTCTGGTCGTGGGCCGTAATTGTGTTAACCCGAGTCTCCAGACCAAACTTAGACCCGTCAGCTTTGTAACGCTGTTGATATATTCCGAAGAATTCACCATCCTGGGTATCTGATTGCCAGGTAACTACCCAACCATTGTCGTTCAACGCGGTCACTGTGGGGTTTGCTTGCTCTTCTGCCACAACCGTGTTTACTTTTAGCTCCATTCCTGTCGGGGTCCCTGCGGCATCGAAGCGCTGAAGATAGATGCCGTTTGCGTTACCATCCTGTTCGTAGGATTGCCACGTCGTTACCCAACCTCCCGTATTAATAACGGCCATTGACGGGGCCTGCTGATCATCGGTTGTGAAGGAATTGACTGTTGTGAGGGCATCCAAAATAATTGACATGAAATTCTCCCGATCTTCAAAATGTGGCAAATTGAAACAAAATTATGCGTCACCGAGTCGCTCCGGCACGCGTGTTCGCAGCTATAATCTTGTATATTAGATTCTTAAAATCAACTAAAATAAACCAACAGGTTTTATCGGGACCCTGGGAGCTCGTTCAAAACGTGCAATTTCGCAAGCCAACTTGAACAGGCTGTATTCAGACGCTGTCATACTGGCAATATGGCAATATTTGTCATTTCAAAGTCCGCCCCAACCGTCGGCATTCAATTGAATGCGCGGCTCGGCTGCCCAGATCCCGAAACGGGCAATCGATGCATGTTCCCGTGAGGTCCCGGGCCTTGCTGATGACGGATGAAGCGAATGTCGTCATGATCACGGCGCGGTCTATGCAGGCGTGCATCCCTTTGAAGCAGATGCCGTGCGATACCGTGGTCTGACGCCGCTGCGCAACCAGATGAGACCATGATCCAGTTTTTGTAAGCTCGGAGAAAACCGCCGCGCTCATATAGGCTGCCCTTCCAGCCCCCACTTCCGCGCAATAACAAAAGCAAATCCATTGCACTAAATACCTCCCCGGCGCTCTGTTGATGGATTGACGCCGGGTTTGCAGGCTTATGGCGGGATGATCAGGTCGGATGCGGTTTATCTGGCAATATCGGCGCCTGTCTCGACCGCGATGGAGGTCTTGCCGAAGCTCCATTCGCCGGGAACCACGGCGAAGGCGGTCTTGTCCTCATTCTTGACGATCGAGACTGTCGGTCCGGCTGAAATTTTTCTGACAATCGGCGCCTCAGCCATGACTTGCCCGCGGCCCATGATGCGACCGGTGTCGTCCTTGTAGACATTGATTTCATAGACGCAATGTCCGATAGATTCTCCGCCGATCGACACTGTACCAGTCCCGCTGACGGTTTTGACCTTATCCATGGTGAAACCCTCCGTACTGTTCTTGACAGTATAAGGGTCCCCCAATCAGGCAGAAAAAGCAAGCGGGCTTGTGCATCCAGGTAAAAGCGTCGCCAAATGCGCTTTAACACAACATTTGGCGAATGCAGGAAGTGCAATGGCTGTGCCGACTGAAAACTCAGCCGTCCACGCCACCGGCAGCGTAGCCGCCGCCTATTGCCACCTGCAGGAACACATAATCCTTGGCCATCTGTGCAACGGCCTGGGCAAGGCCCGCCTCAGCCGAAGACACCGAACGCTGCGCGTCCAGTACGTCCAGCAGCGAGGATGCGCCGATCTTGTAGCTGGAGGTCGCCAGATCAAGGGCCTCCTGATAGGATTTGGCCGTGGCGCGCAGTGCTGCAACCGTCTGGGCGTCGCGCGATACTGCCGAAATTGCGTTTTCGACTTCCTCGACTGCGTTCAATACTGTCGATTTCCAGGACAGATATTGTTGCTGGGCAGTGGATTCCGCAATCTTCACATTGGCTTTGTTGCGTCCGCCGTCGAAGATGGGCAGATTCAGGCTGGGGCCGAACGACCAGGACGTCACGCTGCCGCTGACGGAATTGGACGCCATATAGCTGGGCGATATCGAGCCGCTGAGCACAATGCTGGGATAAAGCCGGGATTCTGCGACACCGATCTGGGCAACCGCTGCGGCGAGCTCACGCTCGGCCTGGCGGATATCGGGCCGATTGCGGATCAGGTCCGCAGGCACGCCGGCGCCGATCCTGAGCCGCGCAACCGGTTGGCGCGCGCCCTTCTGCATGTCGGCCAGCAGGGTCGAAGCCGGCAGGCCAAGCAATGTTGAAATATGGTGAACCGAGCGCCGGAAATTGATTTCATAGCCGGGAATTTCAGCACGGGTGGAATTGACGAGGCCTTCAGCCTGAACAACGTCAAGTCTTGAAGCCGCGCCGGCATCCAGCTGCAACTTGGTCAGGTTCAGCGTTTCGGTGCGCGATGCCAGGTTTTTCCGCGACAGGGCAATGAGTTCCTGGTAGTAGCGCGCGTCGATATAGGAACTGACCAGATCAGACAGCAGGAACAATCGCGCTACGTCAGCGCCGGCATAGGCCGAATCAAGGGACGCAGCAGCACTTTCGCGCGAGCGGCGGACCTGGCCGAACAAGTCGAGCATCCAGGAAGCGGAAACTTCGCCAGCTGTCGTCCGGGTTGTTTCAGTCGTTTTTGCGAGCTTGCCGGTATCTTTGCTGATGTTATGAACAGCGTTCACCGACAGTGAGGGAAAGGCGCCGGCGCTGGCCACGTCAACATTCAGGCTCGCGGCATTGATCCGCTCCATGGCCTGCAAAATGGTCAGGTTTTGCGAAAGACCTTTGTCAACAAGGCCATTCAGTCGCTTGTCACGATAAGCGCCCCACCATGCCACTTCGGCAACATTTCCGTTAGAAGTCTTGCCGCCTTCGGAAAATTTTGCCGGTAGTGAAATTTCAGGAGCCACATGTTCTGGCCCGACGACGCAACCTCCAATGACAAACATCATCATTATCGGCATGATTGAGCGAACAGATTTCATAAGCGATGTTCTTTCCTGAAGGGTTTGCCGTCATGGCGAATACGCCAAATCCCGCATCGGTCGGCAGACCCCTAATGTCATATTCCCCAAATCTTCCGCGCACTTTGCCCGGAGGATTCACTGCCTGCATGAACTATTCAGCAGCAAATGGCAGAATATGTTGGCCCCAGTCAACCTTTGTTTGGTTGATTGGAAGCAAGCACGGCTCAGATTGAGTATCTTTTTTGGCAGTGCGACCAAAAAACAACGCATATCCGGCCAGAGGCGCCATTATGGTAAAAACCGTGACAGTCAGGATGCCGCCGGTCATCGAACAGGCAAACACGGCCCGGAAAGCACCGCACGGGATCGGAACAAGCGGCAAAACAGCGGTCCTCGCCGTCAGTGCGATTGGCCTATTATTGCCGGCCAGACATGATCGCGGGGCGGCCCCATCCGGTCTCAATCAAGATATTTCTTGAGAAAGCCGCGGGTTCGTTCCTGGGTGGGATTGCGGAAGATCGACGAAGGCGGGCCCTCCTCGACGACTGCACCATCGGCCATGAAGACGACGTGATCGGCGACCTCGTCGGCAAACCGCATCTCGTGGGTGACGATGACCATGGTCATGTGTTCCTGAGCCAGTTGCTTCATGACCAGATTGACCTCGTCGACCAGTTCCGGGTCAAGCGCGGAAGTGGCTTCATCAAACAGCATCACCTTGGGCTGCATAGCCAGCGCGCGGGCGATTGCGACACGCTGTTTCTGGCCGCCGGACAGGCGCGACGGGAAAACATCAATCTTTTCGGCAAGCCCGACCTTTGCAAGAAGCGCCAGAGCGAGTTCGCGGGCATCGGCCTTTTTCATGCCTTTCAGCTTGGTGGGCGCGATGATGATATTGTCGAGGACGCTGAGATGCGGAAACAGGTTGAAATGCTGGAACACCATGCCCATTTCCTGGCGCACCGCATTGATGTGCTTCTCAAAGGCGCGGCCCTTGAGCGGCTGGTTGACGAGAACCCCATCGAGCCAGATTTCGCCGCCATCCAGTGTTTCCAGATGATTGATCGAGCGCAGCAAAGTGCTCTTGCCTGAACCGCTCGGTCCTATGACCGCGACGATCTGGCCGCGTGCGACCGACAGATCTATGCCTTTGAGGACATCCAGCGCGCCATAGGATTTGCGCGCGCCGCTGACCTTGACCATTTCTCGCGTCTCGTTCATCGGGAAAGCTCCACTTTCAGTTCCATCCGGCGCAGCACGGCTTCCAGGATGAGGTTGAGCACGTAATAAAGCGCTGCTGCCGTAATGTAGAATTCAAACGGCCTGTAAGTCTCGCTGATGGCCAATTGGGCGGTATGGACGAGCTCGGCAATGCCGATCATCGAGACAATCGAGGATTCTTTCAGCAGTGCTATCATCATGTTGCCGATGGCTGGCGTTGTGTTGCGCACAGCCTGCGGCACAATGATATAGGCCAGCGTCTGCCAGCGTCCGAAACCGAGGCTGCGCGCGCCTTCCGTCTGGCCCTTGTCGACGGAAATAATGCCTGCCTGAAAAATATCGGCATTATAGACTGCAAAATGCAGGCTCAATCCGATGATGCCTGCAAAGATCGCCGGAATGTCGATGCCGATCTGCACAAGGCCGAAATAGATGAGAAACAGCTGCAGCAGAAGCGGCGTTCCCATGAACATCCACATGAACAGGCGCAATGGATATTGCAGGGCCCAATGGCCGTAAAGCACGCCGACGGCGAAAAGAACGCCCATGCCGATGCTGATCAGACCGGAGGCAACCGAGATGGCTATTGTCCACCACAGGCCGGTGGCGATCAACGGGAAATAGGCCGGCACAACACTGAAATCGAGACCCTGCATGGCCGTCACCTCTCTTCCGCATAGGCACGGTCCAGCACGTTGATAACCAACGTCAGGCCGTAGACCATGATCATGTAGAGCACCGCCGTGACGGCGAAGATTTCAAAAGGACGGTAGGTGGTGCCGATGAAGCGCTGGGCGGTATAGGTCAGTTCGACCACCGAGATCGTCGAGACCAGCGCGGTGCCCTTGACAAGAGCGACCGAATTGACGCCCAGCGGCCGGATCATCAGCTTGGCCGCCTGCGGGACAATGATCCATCGCATCGACTGGGCGCTGCTGAAACCGAGTGTCCGGGCTGCTTCATTCTGGCCGCGATCCACCGATTGTATGCCGCCGCGGATTGATTCCGCCATATAGGCGGCGATGTTGAGGCCAAGCCCGATCACGCCCGCCGCGAACGGTCCGAGCTGGATGCCGACCTGCGGGCCTCCAAAATAGAGAAGAAACAGCTGGATCAACGCAGGCGTGCCGCGGAAAAAGCTGACATAGGCAGCGCCGATATAACGAAGCGGTGCAATGCGCGAAAGCCGGAGGGCGGCAACAAGTGCGGCGACGGTCAGGCCGAGAATGAGGGAAAGCACCGAAATTTCAATTGTGATCCAGGCTGCCTGGACAAAGACCGGAATGACTCTGATTATTAATGAAAAATCCATTGCAGCATCTCCGTCGAGCCGGGCTGGCGCAATTCAAATCTTTGCACCAGCCGGGCCGGGAAGAAAGGTTCAGCGAATGTCGCGGCCAATCCATTTCATGGAGATTGCTTCATAGGTGCCATCGGCCATCATGTCGTCAAGGGCCTTTTGCATGGCGGCCTTGAGTTCAGGGTTGTTCTTGCGGATCGCCATGCCGATATCGACATTGCCGTCGTCGATGTTCGGCGTGACCAACTGGGTGATCTTCTCACCGGATTCCTTGACCGCGATGGCAACCGGAACGGCGTCAACAACGAAGGCATCGATGCGGCCATTCTTGAGTTCAAGGAAAAGCTCTGGCAGGCCCTTATAGGTGCGCAAGGTCCAACCGCTTTGCTTCTGCGCCCATTTTTCATGGGTCTCACCCAGCACCACGCCGACGGTCTTGCCGTTCAGGTCTTCCAGGCTCTTGATCGGCGAGCCTTCAGCGACAAACACGCCGCGGCCGGAACGATAATAGGGACCAGCGAAATCAATCACTTTCAAGCGCTCGTCGGTAATGGTCATGCTGCCGATGATGCTGTCATATTTGTTGGCGAGAAGACCGGCAATGATTCCGTCCCAGGCCGTGCTGACGACTTCGGCCTTGACGCCCAGGCGCTTGGCGATTTCGTTTCCGATGTCAACGTCAAAGCCGATCACTTCATTCTGGTCGTTGACGAAGCTGAAGGGCGGATAGGCGCCGCTCAGTGCGAATTTGAATGTGCCTGACGACTTGACCGATTCCAGGTCGTCAGCCTGGGCTGGAACCGTCAGCAGAAAGGACGCCACGACCATTCCGGCGGCGGCAGCGAAAGACATGATGGACTTGATCATTGTTATTATCCCCTGTTGTTAGGCAGACGCCGCCATTTAAATTTCGAGGCGCCCATTGAGAGGATGAAACCATGTGCGCGGAAGCCAAGGCAAATAGATATTAGGAATAGTTTATATTGATCTCGGGAATGCCAATTTCTGGGAATATTCACCGCCAGGCCAATGCCTGTCGCGTTCAGACTGATTGGTATGAGCCATGGTGCAACTTGTTCATTCAACAGCGTTGCAGAAAGCTTTGCGCGTTCAAGCGAATGCTGCCCTATGGCGCGGGCCTGATCAACCGGGTTTCTGGCCGGCAAGCCGCAACAGGTTTTCGATTGCCTGCCTGCCGAAACCGCCAATTCCCTCGCGAATATCGGCGGCGATGGCGTCGGCCAGCGCTTCCGCGTCGCGCTTTCTCAATGCATCGATGATTTCCTGGTGGCGATCGATCACGTAGAGTTCCTCGACATGCTGCATGGCGATGCCGAGAAAGGGGCCGAGCTGCAGCCAAACACTTTCCACCATCGGCATGGCCATGGCTTCCGGATTGGCGGTATAGATCAACCGGTGGAACTGCTGATTGAGCAACAGCGCGGTTTCCTTTTCGCCAGCCCGGATCGCGGTATCAATCTCGCTGTCAATCTCCGCAATCTGGTCAATCTGGCGTTCGGTAATATGGGCGACCGCCTGGCGTGCGGCATGTTGTTCAAGGAGCGTTCGCAACGCTATCAATTCACCGAAGCGCTCAACGGTCATTTTTGGCACAACGATGCGGCGATTGTCGAGAACCTGCAAAGCGCCTTCCGAACTGAGCCGGCGCAGCGCCTCGCGCACCGGCGTCGGGCTGGTTTCCGCCGCTGCGGCAATTCCGCGGATTGTCAGCGCAACGCCGGGCGGTATCGCCCCCACCATGATCGCCTGGCGCAGGCGTCGATGGGCGAATTCATGCGTCGTCATGCCTTCCGGACGGTTCATCGCGCGCAAAACCAGCTGGGTCAAACAGGACTCCTTTTGTGTCAATACCGCCCGACAAGGCTGAATACAGCGGCTTGACGGCAAGATTGAAAATGTGCATTGTCATAATGTGATCACAAAATTCAATATGTGATATGGAAAAAATCATGTCAAACGAAAACATCAATGGCTGGCTCACCAATCCCGAAGGCATCGAAAGCATTCAGGCGGTGGTTTGCGATCTCAACGGCATCCTGCGCGGCAAGCGCGTTCCCGTGGAGCAGGCCGGCAAGGTGCTGGAAGGCGGCATCCGCATGCCGCTGTCCATCGTCGGCGTCGATGTCTGGGGCGAGGACATCATCGGCAGCAGCCATGTTTTCGCCAGCGGCGATTCCGACGGCATCTGCAGCCCGACCGGGCGCGGGGCGCTGCCGGTCAACTGGACCTTGCGTCCCAGCGCAGTGGTGCCGCTTTGGCTGTTCAAGGAATCGGGCGAGCCCTTTCTGGCCGATCCCCGCCAGGCGCTCGCTGATATCGTCCGGCAATATCATGATCTCGGCCTGAAGCCGGTTGTCGCTACCGAAATGGAATTCTATCTGGTTGATCCGGAACCCGACCACGCCCAGCCGCCGATCTCGCCCTATACCGGCAAGCGGCTGGATTCCGACGCCATCCTGTCCATCGACGAACTCGATGACTTCGGAGAGTTTTTCTCCGATGTCTATTCCGAATGCCGTCGCCAGAATGTGCCCGCCGATTCTGCCGTCGCCGAAAACGGCATCGGCCAGTTCGAAATCAACCTGCTCCACAGCGACGATCCGCTGAAGGCGGCCGATGACGCATTGTTTCTCAAGCGCATTCTCAAAGGAGTGGCGCGCAAGCACCGGCTTGCCGCAACCTTCATGGCCAAGCCCTATGGCACACGGTCAGGCAGCGGCATGCACATGCATTTCAGCATTCTGGACTCGCAAGGTCGCAATGTCTTTGATAATGGCACGCCGGAGGGGTCGGAGATATTGGGCCATGCCGTGGCCGGTCTGCTGAAGGGCATGGCCGAAACGACTTTGCTGTTTGCGCCGCATTTCAATTCCTACCGGCGGCTGCGTCCAGATACCCATGCCCCGACCTCGATTTCCTGGGGTTACGAAAACCGCACCGCAGCCATCCGCATACCGGGCGGCAACCCTGCGGCAAGGCGCATCGAACACCGCGTCGCCGGCGCCGATGCCAATCCCTATCTGGTCATGGCCGGCATTTTGGGCGCTGCCCTTGTCGGCATCCGCAACAAATGGACGCCCGCCCCGCCGGTAACAGGACGGGCTTACAGCGAAAAGATGGCCCGTATCCCCGGCGACTGGGGCTCGGCGGTCGCCGCATTCGAGAGCGGCTCCATCGTGCCGGAAATCTTCAGTCATGATCTCCGCTCCATGCTGGTCGCCTGCAAACGCCAGGAAATTGCCGGCTTTGCCGAACAGGTCACCGACTATGAATTCAGCGCCTATTTGGAGATCGTATGATGGCTGCTCCCTCCTATGCCGGCGACGGCACCTATCCCGCCAGTTACTACGCCGCCTCGCGCAACCAGTTTCGCAAGCCCAAGGTGCTGGAAGGGGATGTGACCGCTGACATCGCCATCCTTGGCGCCGGCTATTCCGGCATGTCGACTGCCATTCACCTTGCCGAAAAAGGCTACAAGGTTGTCGTCATCGAAGGGGCGATGGTCGGTTGGGGCGCATCGGGCCGCAATGGCGGCCAAGTCGTCAATGGTCTGAACGCAAGTCTTTCCACGATACGCCGCCGCTACGGCGAAGACGCGGCCGCCTTTGTCGGCGGCATGATCCAGGAGGGCGGCAAGACGATCTACCGGCTGATCGACCAGTACAAGATCGATTGCGACCTGAAACGCGGCAATATCTATGCCGCCTATACGACCAGCCACATGAAGGAGCTTGAAGAAAAGCAGTCCCTGTGGCGTCGCTATGGAATGGACGACCACCAGATGCTCGACAAACAAGCCATCGGCAAGCTGGTCAATACCGACGCCTATGTCGGCGGCATGCTGGATACGACCGGCGGCCATCTTCACCCCCTCAACCTGGTGCTCGGGGAAGCGGCCGCGCTGGAAAGCCTCGGCGGGGTGATTTACGAACAAAGCCCGGTCACCAGGGTTGATCACGAACTTGAAAATCCGGTCATTCATACTGCGCGCGGAAGAGTGACCGCCAAGACTGCTGTCCTGTGCGGCAACGCCTATCTTGGCCATGTCGTCCCCAAGCTGGTTTCCCGCGTCATGCCGGTCTCCACCCAGATGATCGCCACCGAACCTCTTGGCGAGGAACGCGCCCGCGCGCTGCTGCCGAGCGACATGTGCGTGGAAGATGTCCGCTATATTCTTGATTATTTCCGGCTGTCTGCCGATAACCGGATGATCTTCGGCGGCGGAACCGTCTATGGCGGCACCGATCCGGCCGATGTGAAGGCCAAGATCAGGCCCAATCTGGAAAAGGTATTTCCTTCTCTCAAGGGGATCGGGATCGATTATGCCTGGAGCGGCAATTTCGCCCTGTCATTCAGCCGCGTGCCGCAAATGGGCCGGATTGCCAAGAACACCTATTTCGCCCATGGCTATTCCGGCCATGGCGTGACGGGCTCGCATCTGTTCGGCAAAATCCTCAGCGAAGTGATTCACGGCGATTCAAGCCGTTTTGACCAGTTCGAGAAACTGCCATGGCTGCCATTTCCCGGCGGGCGGATGTTCCGCGTCCAATATTCGACCATCGGCTCCTGGTGGTACCAGTTCAAGGATGCCTTCGGTCTTTAAGGCCAGACAGCATCGGCAGGGGCTTCCCCCTGCCGGTCAGGCTATGTGTCTCAGGCAGGCTTGTTGATCTTCCAGACGGCATCCAGCGCATTGCGCAGGGTGGCGACCATTTCGTCAACCTGCTCATGGGTGATGATCAGCGGCGGCGAAGCCAGCATCCGGTCGCCGGTTGCGCGCAAGACCAGGCCGTTGGCCAGGCAATGATTGCGCACTTCGGTTCCAATCGCATCCGGCTTTTCAAAGCGGGTGCGGGTCTTCTTGTCAGCCGCCAGTTGCACGGCGCCCATCAGTCCGACGCTCTGGACTTCGCCGACCATATCATGATCGGCAAGGCTGCCCCAGGCCTTGGCAAAATAGGGCCCGATGTCGTCAGCCACCCGTTCGACCAGTCTTTCATCCTCGATGATCTTCAAATTGGCGAGTGCCGCGACAGCACAGACCGGATGGCCGGAATAAGTGAAGCCATGGTTGAAGTCGCCGACCTCGTTGATCATCACATCGGCGACCCGGTCATTGACCAGCACGCCGCCGATCGGCAGGTAGCCGGAGGAAAGACCCTTGGCAATCGGCGCCATATCGGGCTCGAAACCGTAATGCTGAAAGCCGAACCACGAGCCTGTGCGGCCGAAACCGCAAATGACCTCATCGGCGACCAAAAGGATATTGCGGGCCTTGCAGATGCGGACGATTTCCGGCCAATAGCTGTCGGGCGGCACGATGACGCCGCCTGCGCCCTGAATGGGTTCGGCGACAAAGGCTGCGACATTGTCCTCGCCCAGCTCATCGATCTTGGCTTCCAGCTCGCGGGCGATCTTCAGCCCGAAGGCTTCACGGTCAAGATCACCGCCTTCGACATACCAATGCGGTTGGTTGACATGAACAATGCCGGCAATGGGCAGATCGCCCTGTTCGTGCATCCACTTCATGCCGCCGAGGCTGGCGCCGGCAACGGTGGAACCGTGATAGGCGTTCTTGCGGGAAATGACGATCTTCTTGCTTGGCTTGCCGATGGCGGCCCAGTAAACCCGCGCCATGCGGAACCAGGTATCGTTGGCTTCCGATCCCGAACCGGTGAAAAACACGTGGTTGATAGTGGGTCCGGCATGGGAAGTGATCTTTTCAGCCAGCAGCACCGCCGGTTCGGTCGTCGTTCCAAAAAATGTATTGTAATAAGGAAGTTCGTTCATCTGTTCGACAACGGCGGCGGTGATTTCCTTGCGGCCGTAGCCGACATTGACGCACCACAGGCCTGCAAATCCATCGAGAAAGGCCTTGCCGTGATTGTCGTAGATATAAACGCCGTCGCCGCGCGCAATGATGCGGCTGCCATCAGCATTGAGTTTCTTCATATCGGAAAAAGGGTGCAGGTGATGGGCGGCGTCTATAGCGCCGAGATTTGAAAGCCGGGCAAGAGTGTCAGTCATGATTAATGATCCTGTCGCAAGCAAAGGTAGCCGCCAGGCAAGACCGGAACCGGTCGGACCGCATGCTTCCTGTCCTTGCACGATTGAAAGGCGGAATTTTATCAGTTACGAACATGACGCTGGAAATTGGGTTTGACAAGGGTCCTTCCGACCCCTCCGACGGAGGAGAATGACCATTTCCAGTGATTTTTAAGAAGAAAGACAAAGAAAAAATGAATTCCAGCCATTTTGACGGTGCGACCGGCGCCGTTGCAGAACCTGCCCATATCGAAATTCTGGTTGTCGACATGAATGGCCGCCTTCGCGGCAAAAGGGTTCCCATCGACAGCGAAAACAAGATCTGGGAGGGCGCCATCAGGCTGCCCGCCTCCACCCAATCGCTCGACATCTGGGGCGACGACAATGACGACCTGACAGGGATATCGCTGACCATCGGCGATCCGGACGGCGCGGTGATCGCCGACAGGCGCAGTCATGTCGCCATGCCCTGGGCGCCGCCGGGATCATCCCAGGTGCTGGCAACCATGCATGAGCTTGAGGGTGGTCCGCATTTCATCGATCCGCGCGGCATGCTGGGCGCAATGCTTGAGCGCTATGCTGCCCTCGGTCTGACGCCGGTCGTTGCCACCGAACTTGAATTCTACCTGATGGAAAATGACTGGCGACAGACCGGCAAGCCGATGCCGCCCCGCGACCTCACCTTCAAGGGCGTCCCCAACGGCTACCAGCTTTATGAAATGGACGCAGTCGACAGCCTCGATGGCTATCTCCAGACTGTCCGGTCCTGGGCCGGCGCGCAGGGGCTTCCGGCCGACACCACAACGGCTGAATTCGGACCCGGCCAATATGAGATCAACCTGCTGCACCGCGCCGATGCGCTGGCCGCCGCCGATGACTGCATCTATCTCAAGCGGATCGTCGAACAGGCCGCCCGCCGTCACGGTTTGAAATCAACCTGCATGGCCAAGCCCTATTCAGACCACGCCGGTTCAGGCCTGCATGTCCATGCCAGCATCATCGACCGCGACGGTCGCAATATCCTTGATGCGGCAGGTGGCGAACCGCGCAAGCTGAAGTCGGTCTGCGCCGGCATGCTCAACACCATGCGCGACGCGCAGTTGATCTTCGCACCCTTCGCCAATTCCTACCGGCGTTTCCAGCCGGGGTCCTTTGCGCCCATCGACCTGACTTGGGGGTACGGCAATCGCGGCACTGCCATCCGCATACCCGAAAGCACCGGCAAGGCTGCGCGCATCGAACATCGCGTGGCCGGCGCCGACGTCAATCCCTATCTGCTGCTGGTGGCCATATTGGGCGGCATGCTTCTCGGCCTTGAAGCAGACCTCGATCCCGGTCCCGACACAACACCGAATTCAGGTCCCGAAAATCCACCCCGCCTGACCCATGACTTCCTGACGGCCGTCGAGGAATTTGCGGTCTCGCCCTTCATCAAGGACGTGTTCGGCGAGCGCTACCAGAAGCTTTACGCCGATACCAAGCGCAAGGAAGCCATCGCTTTTCTGACAACCGTGTCGGATTTCGATTACCAGACCTATCTGCCCAGAATCTGATTTCGAGGGGCGCTAGATTTCGTCGGCAGAAGGATCCCGCTACAGCGCCTTGCCGGCCAGCGCCCGCGTGATCACCGTCTTGGCCAGGATGACCGTCACCACAATGACGATCAGGACCACTGAAATCGCGGCGATCGCCGGATCGATATTGTCGCGCAGGCCCATCCACATCAGGCGCGGCAGGGTCACAGCCTGGACACTGCTGATGAACAAGGTCACGCCGATTTCTTCCCACGACAGGACGAAGGACAGGAAGAAGGCCGTCATCACCCCAAAGCGGATATTGGGCAGGATCACGCTGAACACCCGCTGCGCGATGCCGGCCCCGAAACCGCGCGCCGCCAGATCTATGCGGCGGTCGACCTGTGAAAGGGCCACGGTAATCAAAACCACGGCAAAGGGCGCGATCATCACGGAATGGGCCATGGCGACACCGATCCAGGTGTCATAGGCGACAATGCTGTTGACCTTGGACAGCGAAATCAGGAAAAAATAAAGCGTGATGGCGGAAACGACCGGCGGCGCTACCATCGGCAGCAGCACGAAGCCCATCAACAGGCCGGTAAATCTCGGCCGGAACATCCAGATTCCCAAGCTGAACATCAGCGCCAGGATTGTCGACAGCAGCGCGCTCAACAGACCGATCTGGACTGAAAGCCAGGCGCCCTGCCCCCATGCGGGATTGTCGATCAGCGACTGGTAGTGGCGCAGCGACCAGACATCGGTCGGCATGGTCAGGAAGCGCGCCGGGGTGAAGGACACCGGAATGACGGCCACCAGCGGCATCAGCAGGAAGATGGCGACGAAAGCGGCGCAGATGAGAGCGATGGGACCGGGTTTTGTTGTCATCATCCTAGCCCGCCATACCCTTGGGCCGCACATATTTCATCATCGCGGCGAGAAGCAGGCCGACAAGCAGCATCAATATCACGCTCACCGCCGCACCCAATCCCCAATCCGGACTCTGGAAAATCCGCAGATAGATCAACTCCGCGATCATCACGCTGCGCCCGCCGCCCAGGATCGCCGGCGTGATGAAAAAGCCCAGGGAAAACACAAAGACCACCAGCGCGGCACCCATAATGCCGGCAAATGTCATCGGCACGAAGATCGACCAGAATGTCCGCTGCGCCGATGCGCCCATGCCGCGGGCCGCCAAAAGCATCCTTTCGTCAAGGTTTCGCATGGCTGAGGCCAGCGGGAAAACGGCAAAGGGAATGAGGAAATGCGTCATGCCGAGCACCACGCCGAATTCGTTGCGCACCAGCGTGAGTGGTTCGGAAATGATACCGGCGGCTTCAAGCCAGGTATTGATCAGGCCGCGATTGGACAGCAACGCCACCCAGCCGAAAGCGCGCGTCAGAACCGAAATCCAGAAGGGGATGAGAATGCAAAGCTCGGCAAGCAGCCGCTGGGTTGGCGTGCCGCGCACCCATATATAGGAAATGGCATAGGCCGCCACGACCGCGGATATCGTCACCAGAGCGCAGATCCGGAAGGTGCGGATGAAAACCGAAACGATCAGTGGATCGCTGACGGCGTTGACATATTGGCCCAGGCCCACTTCAGGCAGCGTGACACTCCATTTGATCACGCCCATGAACGGAATGAGATAAGTCAGCACCAGAAAGCCGACAAGCGGGGCGAGCAAAAGCGCCGAGCGCCATTGGTGCGTTCTCATCTGCCTGCCTCCTGTCTGCTTGTGTTATTTCATGGTCGAAAAGGCCCGGTCGGATAATCCGGCCGGGCCAATTTCAATCAGGCCGAAATGATCTTGGTGAATTCATCAAGAGCGGGGCCGTAATTGATTTCGTACCAATCCATATCGAGAGCGATCTGTTTGGCCATGTTGGCAGGATCGACCGGGTTGAGGCGCGCCTGGTCCGGCGGAAGCAGCGCATCGGCGGCCGGATTTGCCGGACCCTGGCCGAGCATTTCAAACATGATCTTCTGGCGCTCTGGATCCTGGGCGCTGGCGATGAACTTCATCGCATTGTCCTTGCCGCCGGGATTGCCCTTGAGCACGGCCATGGAACCAGGTGCGATCAGGCCCTGATCCCAGATGAACTTGATCTGGCCGCCGGAATCCTTTTCGATCAGGCCGGCGCGCGTCGACCAGACAATCGCCATCGAGGCTTCGCCATTGAGCAGCAGCGATTGGCTTTCCGCTCCGCCGCCCCAATAAGAGACGATGTTTTCCTTGAAGCCGGCGATCTTGTCATGGGCGCGCTTGAGGTCAAGCGGATAAAGCTCTTCCGGCTTGACGCCGTCGGCCAACAGGGCCGCTTCCCAGTTGCCCACGCCCCATTTGTACATTGCGCGCTTGCCCGGGAACTTGGCGACATCGAAGAAATCTGCCATGCCGGTTGGCGCCATGTCGCCGAACTTCTTGGAATCATAGGCAATGATATAAGAATAGAAATAGCTCGATGCGGCATATTCCCAGCCGAAGCCCGGTCGCGTCTTGGCCTTGTCGACGACGGAATAATCAATGGCTTCCATCAGCCCTTTCTTGCCGAGCGCCTGGGCCGAGAAAGGATCGGCGTCAACGATATCCCAGCTTGGCTTGCCGCTTTCCACCTGTGCTGCGATGGCGCCTTCAGTCGGGCCGGAACCGTCCTGTTTCACTGTGACGCCGGATTCGGCGAGAAAGGGCGCGCCATAGGCCTTGTCATAGGCCGGACCGGCATCGCCGCCCCAATTGACGAAGACCAATTGACCGGTTTCGGCATAGGCCCTGCGAGCCTGCATCGCCAGCGCGCCGCCGCCGACCAGCATGGCGACGATCTGGGTAAAGCGGCGGCGGGACATTTCGCCCTTCTTGACCTTGTCCGACAGGATCTCAAGGCAGTCTCTCTCAAATGCATCGTTCATGACGTTCTCCTCTGGTTCTTGATTGACCAACTTGCTTCAGGCACCCGGTTTTCCGGATGTATTACAGAAAGAAACCCTGGTTGTCGGGCCATTGCGCCCACACCGATTTTCCAAGATCGAAAGCCTGCCCGGTTTCGAGCGTCGGCATCTGCAATATGAGTTCGACGCCGCCCGGGGTTACCAGCGAAAAGCGGGTCTCCGCGCCCAGATAGGTTGACGCCACGATTGTCGCCGCCAGCGCATTGCCGGATGCCGGCGCATGTTCCGACAGACGCATATGCTCCGGGCGAATGGCCAGGGTCGAGGTCACCGACTCGCCCGCATTGACCAGTCGCAGGCTCCGACCCTCAAAGGATCCTTCAGCAATTTCGCCGCTTTTGCCGGCGCCGTCCAGGTGCAGGATATTCACGTCGCCGAGAAACTCGGCGACAAAACGGTTGGCCGGCCGCTCATAGACCTCGCGCGGTCCGCCCACCTGCTGCAATTTGCCATGATCAAAAATGGCCACGCGCGTGGAAAGCGCCAGCGCTTCCGACTGGTCGTGGGTGACGAAGACGAAGGTCGTGCCGGTTTCCTGATGCAGGCGGCGCACCTCGTCCTGCATAGAACTGCGCAAATTCTTGTCCAGTGCGGAAAAAGGCTCGTCAAGCAACAGGATGGAAGGCTCGAAGACAAGCGCCCTCGCCAGCGCCACGCGCTGTTGCTGGCCGCCCGACAATCCGGATGGACGCTTGGTTTCGTGGCCGCGCAGACCGACACGGTCGATCATCGCATTGACAAGACGGTTGATTTCGGAAGCCGGACGCCCCTGAACCTTGAGAGGAAAGGCGATATTCTGTTCGACGCTCATATGCGGAAACAACGCATAGCCCTGAAAGACCATGCCAAAGGCGCGCTTTTCAGCCGGCAGCGCGGTAATATCGACGCCATCCTTGTAGAGCGTGCCTGCGGTCGGCGTTTCAAAGCCGGCCAGGATCATCAGGAAAGTTGTCTTGCCGGAACCCGACGGCCCGAGCAGTGTCAGGAATTCACTGGCGCCAATGGTCAGGCCAATATCTGAAAGCGCATGGAAATTGCCATACGCCTTTGAAATGCCAACTGCCCGGACTTCCGCGGCCCCGCCTTTGTCGTGCATGAACGCTCCTTCATTCGGTGGAAAGCCTAGGCCCTGTTGACAAAGTATGGCAGCCAAATCTTTGTTGAAGCGATTGCCAGGAATGCGGCGAATGATGCGGCGGTTTTGTCGAAGCGGGTTGCGATGCGGCGGAACTGCTTGAGTTTGTTGAACATGCGCTCGATGC
>JBGSIT010000064.1:0-6874 GCA_041742335.1 Rhizobiaceae bacterium | reverse complement strand
TCGAGCGCATGTTCAACAAACTCAAGCAGTTCCGCCGCATCGCAACCCGCTTCGACAAAACCGCCGCATCATTCGCCGCATTCCTGGCAATCGCTTCAACAAAGATTTGGCTGCCATACTTTGTCAACAGGGCCTAGCTTTACCCAACCATTCAAAAACGGTTTCATCAACTGGGAATGACGAAGTGACAATCAAGGTTATCGGCGCCGGATTTGGGCGTACAGGCACGGATTCCATGCGTGAAGCCCTGACCATTCTGGGTTTTGGCCCCTGCCACCATATGTTCGAAGTCAATGCGAACGAGCAGCAGAAACAGCTCTGGCGGGCGCTGGCCAATGGGGCGACGCCGGATTGGGACGCCTTGCTTTCAGGCTATGTTTCCTGCCTGGATTGGCCTTCGGCGCATTACTGGCGCGAACTGATCAATGTCTATCCTGATGCCAAGGTCATCCTAACTTACCGGTCGCCGGAAAGCTGGTGGGCGAGTTTTGAAAAGACGATCATGAACGGCATCGACAAGAGTGAAGACCGCCAATCCCTTGGCGTCAAACTGATAGGCGAACAGGTTTTTGGCGGCAGGCATCATGACCGCGACCATGTGATTGCGGTCTACGAGGCCAATGTAAGAGCAGTCAAGGAGACCGTCGCGCCCGAGCGCCTGCTGGTGCACAATCTCGGCGACGGCTGGGCTCCATTATGCGCCCATCTGGGTGTGCCGACCCCCGACCAGCCCTATCCCTCGCGCAACAATGCGGCGGAGTTCCAGCGCAATATTGACAAGAGCACTTCTGGTGGCGCTACGAAGTAGCAGCGAGGCGGACCGGGACCAGGCATAACCAGCTGCCATTTCCGGGAGCCTCGCAGGCTCACCGGAATTTGATTTGATCAATGTCAGTTTAAGCCTTGTCAATTTTCCAATCGCTACTACTCTGACCGCAGGTCCCAAACAAGGAGAACGGATATGAAAACGTCCAAGGATTTTCTTGACGAAGCCCATGCGGCAGTCCCCAAGATTTCGCCGGCGGAAGGCATTGCCAGACATGCAGCGGGAAAGGCGGTCTTTATCGATGTACGGGACTCCAGCGAAATCGCCCAAACCGGTACCATCCCTGGCGCGCTGAAGATTTCACGTGGTTTCATAGAATTCGCCGCTGACCCCGAGACGGCCCATCACAATCCGGCCTTGGCCAAGGATGCCGAACTGGTGCTGATTTGCGGCGCGGGCGGCCAGGCGGCGCTCGCCGGCAAGACCCTGAAAGACATGGGCTATACTTCGGTGGTCAATGTCGGCGGCATCGGCGATTGGCAAAAGGCCGGCGGCAAGCTCGAATAGTCGCCGCGCGACCACGATGAGCCGGCGGATCGGAGTGTTCAATCCGCGCCAGCGGTATGGATGAGCCGCAGCATTGCGCGTCTACATACAGCCGCGACAAGCGGCAAATCCGTTGCCGTTGTTCTGATATTCTGCGCAAGGACAGCGAACCGCCGGGTCCAGATTCTGTTTCTGCGTCACGCTCGTAAAATAACAGACCGACCGCGTCTTTGGCTCGCCGTTGCCGGAGGCGACTTGCGGGGTCGTTTATTGCGATGGCCGGTCAATCGCCGTGTTCACTGAAGCTGACGTGCTGGATGCCCGTTTCATTTGGCGCGCTATTGTTGCCGTGGCCTGCCGGCATTGGACATATCGGCGGCCACCGGGCCGAGGCAGAAATCCAGCATCGCAATCAACGATGAGGGATCGCGACGCAACCGGCTTCGCAGTGCGGCGCCTTCCCAGCAATCGACAAGTAGTTCGGCCATCTTTTTCGGGTCGATGGAGGCAGGCAGGCTTCCATCGTCACGGGCAACTTCGATGCAGGCAGCAAGCTGTTGGGCAACGGAGGTGAAGCACCACTCGATCTTTTGGCGAAACGCTTCATTGACACCGGACAATTCCTGGCCGAGTCCGCCCATCAGGCAGCCAAGATAGCCTTCTTCGGCATATTTGCCTTGCACCGTCAAAAAGAAGTTCCTGACGCGTTGGAGCGGCGGTCGGGATGCATCGGTCAGTGTTGTTTCCAGAACCATGTGCACGTCGCTGAAATAAGCATCGATGACGGCAAGTGCAAAGTCTTCCTTGTCATGGAAATGGTGGTAAAACGAACCTTTGGTAATCCGCGTGGCGGACAGCAAGGCATCGAGACCAAGGCTGTTATAGCCCTGTTCGAGCAGCATTTTGAGACCGGCTTCTATCAGTCGCTGTTTTGTTGAATGCATCGCTGGCTCGTACGCGAAGCCGGGCCGCCAAGTCAAGGCTGCCGCCCGGCGTCAATTGCGCCGGACGACATGCCCGGCTGCCTCAGGCGCCGGTCTTTTCTTTCATGTGGTTGATCACGTGGCTATGTTCGTGCTGCGGGCTGAACATGACGATTTCGGCATCGTCATCGACCCGGACATTGTGGCCCGGCGGCCAGTAGAAGAGGTCACTCTCGCTGACGGTCTCGCTCAGGCCTTCTGCATCCGTAGTCGTCAGCTTGCCCTTCAGGACATAACCCCAATGCGGGCATTGGCAAAGATTGCCTTCCAGCCCGACAAACAGCGGGGTCGTGTCGACCCCTGCGGCAAGGGTGAAGTATTCGCCGCTGATCTTGCCATATCCCGTTACATCACCGAAGCCGGTTTTCTGGCGGATGACGACGCCGGGGACCTGCATTTTCAAATCGACCTTGTCTTTGGCTATACGCATGATGGATCTCCCGTTGACAAAAATAGACTGATCAGTCTAGTAACAGTTTGCCTGCAAATTTGAAAATGTCAATGTACAGGCGCTTTGAGCCTTGCTCGCGTTGCCAGACCCGGAACTTCTGTGCAATTATTCAGTTCATTCTCGATAAGGACGTGGCATCGGGCGAAATTTCGCTGCGGGATGGCAACCGGGGAGGGTCGGTCAGATGATCAGAACCATTTTTGCTTTGGCTTTTACATGTCTTTGCTGGCCGGTACTGGCCGCTGATCATGTCTCGCCGATCGATCAGAAATCTTACTACATCGCTGAATATTGGTCGGGCGAGTGGCCTCCGGGTGTGGCGGTTGGCACGAAAGACCTGACTGTGATGGGCCGCAAGGCAATGGACAAAAGTGCAACGGCTGATGTCTTGTGCGACCTGCCGCTTGGCGCCGTGTACCACCCCTGGAACACCAAGCGCTCCGAACGCGACAAGGTGCGCTATGTGACTGCATCACGCATTGTGCCGCTGACGGCGAAAAAGGACTTTCAATTCCCCACCGACCCATTTGGCGAAGCCAAGATGCTGCTCAAGCGGGGCACGCTGATCGAGTATCTGGTCTATGGCGGGGAGGGTTCATTCAAGGTTCGCATCAATGGCCAGGAATATGAAGCCGACCAGTCACTCTATGAAAATGTGGCTGCAGTTCCGGATGACGCCTACGCCGCAGATGAATGGCTCAACCTGACTTGCACAGACGGCCAAACGGCCTGGCTGCTGCTGGAAGATCTTCAAAAGACGACAGGGATCTGGAAAGTTCAAATGGGTGGACCGGTGAACGATTACGGCAGCGCGCGAGACCTGACGAAGCAAGAAATAAAGAAGGGTCTCGGCGAATAGCGATTGCCGATTGAACAGCCTTTTCCGGGTGGAGGGGAGGCCCGCAGTCTCAGGCTGCGGCCGCCTGCAACGATGCGCTGCGTCGCCATTTCGGCTTCACGGACATTTCACCGCGTCCTCAGGCCGTTCTATGACGCAAGCGCCCGGCAAGGCATCGGCATCGGGTGAAACAGCCACCACGAGCAATTGCCCGGCCTCCGGATAGGTGTTTTTCAGCCTTTCCCGAATGCTGTTGTTGGTCACCTTGGCGATGGCCGCGGGCAACCTGCCCAAATAACCGATGTCATCGCCGTCCAGCAGCGAGGTGAGCGCCGAATAGGCCTTCGCCGAAGGTGATTCCAGCACCTGTTTCGTCTGTTCGGTCAAATAGGCGGCGCGAGCGCTGATGTCTCCATTGAGCCCTTCCATCCTGAAATCCGAATAGGTCTCGGCAACAACATCACGGGCTTGCGCCAGTTTGGAAGTCTCGACCGACCCTGTCATCAGGAAATATTGCAGGTCCCGCGCAAAATTGCTCTGATAGGCGCCAAATCCGTAACTGGCTCTCAATTCCGTGCGAACCGCCTTGAAAAGCAGGCTCTGGTCGTCACCGCCAAGGGCTTGGGTAGCGATCACATCTTCCATCTCGCCGCCGGCGATGACTGGCGGCAGGCTTGCGATGAACATCAATTCGGCCTGGGCGGCGTCCTTCATGTGAACCAGGATCGTTCTTGGCTTGAAATTCGTTTCCACGCTGCGATCAATGTCGTGCTTGTCGCCAGACAGGCCGTCAAGCAATGTATCGAGCGCAAGGCCCGCCTCTTTGGCAGAAATGTCGCCTGCAACCACAATTGTCGGCATTGACCCGCCAATGACTTGCTTCTGCCATTGCCGGACTTCATCGGCGGTCACGGATTCGATTGTTCCCACCTTGTCGAGGTTTATGGCTTCTCTCAAAGGCTGATTGCCAAAGATCGCCCATCTCAGGGCGGAAGCAGCCTGTGCTGCCGGCAGTGCATAGAGCTCGGTCAATCGCTCGGTCAGTTGGTGGCGAATACGCTTCAGCCAATCGCCATCAAGCGTCGGCGATTTCAGATGCGCGTTGACGATCTTCGCCGCGTCATCCAGATGATTTTTCGGAACGAGAAACGTGCCATAGAGATAATCCGGCTTTGGCGTTAGGCCGACCTGGGCCTGCAAATCGGCGAGCAGTTCCACGGCCTTGCCGGCCGGGTAGCCTTCCGCGCCGCCTGACAGGAGCAATTGCGAGGCCACATACGGCACAGCATGGTTGCGGCCGTCATGGTAGGCCCAATCGGTGGCCCATGCCGCCTGAATGGCGACTTGCTTTTGTCCGGGCATCGGTATCAGGTGAAAGGAAATACCCGCAGGGCTGGTTTCATCGCTTGCGACAGGTTTGCCATCCGAGCACGACGAAAGGCCGATGAGCATCAGCCCGACGCTAAAAATCCTGCGCATATTCATGATCCCTGGTTTCCGATAATCGCGATTGTCGTGCGCCCGTCACCAACCAATTTCGCAAGCAGCGCATTGATCGATTCAAGGTCGGGTTGTTTGTGGAGGCTCCACACCTGGTCCGTTTCCAGCGGCGCGTGCCGGGTTGAAACACGGTCCAGGACATAGGCCGCCAGTTCGTCGGCTTGCGCCTGCATGGTCGTCGGCTTTTGGCGGGCTTCGTCGTAGCGGATCTTGACCCGGTCATAGGTTTGTTTCGAAATGCCCTTGCGTCCGGTTTCCGACAGGGCCTGCTCGAAGGCCGCGCCAAGCCGGTCAATTGAAATTCCGGAGTCCGGCCGTCCAAGGAAAATCAATTCGACATGGCGCTCGTCTATGGCGGAAATGCCGATACTGAACCTCGAAGCGATGAAAGCATCATATGTCAGGGGACCCGACAGTCCGCCTTCGAGGTTGGAATCAAGAATTTCGCCCAGCAATATGCCGCGCGTGACGAGCAGGTCATATTGAACCGGTTCGTCCAGCCTGATTGCCTTGCGCCAGAGAAGTTGGGGCGGCTTGCCCGGATCGGGGAGAGTCGTAACCTGCCGCCCGCTTTGCGCCAGTTTGAATTCGCCGGCCTCATTGCGGATCGGAACATTCTGCGGCTTGGCTACCGCCGCTACAGCCCTGCGAATTGCTTCAGGCGTGATATTGCCGATGACCACCAGCACCGCGTTTTCCGGCCTGTGCGTTGCGTCGTGAAATGCAATGGCCTCCTTGAGGTTGAAGGCGGCAATGTTTTCCGGCTTGCCGATTACCGAGCGGGCAAGGCCGTTTCCCGCATAAAGCGCCCGGTCAAGTTCCACATTGGCCCGTGCGGCGGCGTTTTGAGCAAACTTCATGTCATATTCGCGCATGATGATGCTGCGCTCTTCTTCGGCGAATTCCGCATCGACCTCAATCGGATTGAACACTTTCAACACTGTCGCCATCTGGTCGGCAAACTTGGCGATGTCACCGGAAAGCCAATATCCAGTGGCGCGACTGGTCGTCCAGGCATTGGTGTCGCGGTTTGCATCGGCAGGCATTCTGCCCACCGTGTTGAGCCAGGTCAGATGTTCGACATAATGGGCCGATCCCTCCAGTCCCGTCGCATCCGCTTCGCCCGACTGAATGATGACATGCGTGTAAACACGGGTGGCCTCGGGGTTGTTCACCAGATAGACGGCCTTGAAAGCCGGTATGTCGTCGATGGCGATGATGGCGGGGTTGCCTGAAGGCCGCAATGCAGCGACTGCGCCCACAATGGCCAGTGCCGCTGAAGCGCCAACCAGCAGAGCCGCGATATTTCTGCGAAATTTCATTGTTCATCCGTATTTGATGGCAGGGGCTTTCGAAGCCGGAGGCATAGCGCGTGGTTTTCAGGCATGAACTTTCTTCCGGGCGAACCTTGTCGCAGCATCGAACTTTCACCTTGCGGTTCTTGCGTGAACCCATTTGTTCAGGAAGATCGATCGACAATAAATTAGAATATAGTAAATAAGCAAACAAGTAACGCAACACATGAATATAAGCAATGACTTTTTTATGGCGGTGACCAGCCATCCCGGCAGATCGGACCTGTCGCATACAACACGGTCTTTCAAACTTCAGACGTGGAATTTCTCCATGACTCATGTTGATCATTGTTTACTAGGCCCTGTTGACAAAGTATGGCAGCCAAATCTTTGTTGAAGCGATTGCCAGGAATGCGGCGAATGATGCGGCGGTTTTGTCGAAGCGGGTTGCGATGCGGCGGAACTGCTTGAGTTTGTTGAACATGCGCTCGATGC
>JBGSIT010000063.1:0-2505 GCA_041742335.1 Rhizobiaceae bacterium | reverse complement strand
CAGTTGTTTCCCTCGCAGGTGAGAGCCTGCGGCTTGGGTCAGCCATGCAAGCGTCCGGTCTCCGGCGTGCAGCGAGACAGGTCTTCCGGACAAACGGGGTTGCCCGGCAAACGCTGTTGGTCACGCGAAACGCGGAGCCATAAAACTATATAAAAGAAGGCGATGCGTTTCGCGTGGTCCTCCTTTCACCCATCAATCCGGAGCAGGTCTGCTTGCGGGATGATCTCGCACGTCCGGGCACTGCCCGAAGGAAAGCCGATGCCATTCTCGTTCACACCGGTTGATCCGGGCAATCGCCAACATGCAGCCATGGCATGCGCCGCGGCGTCGCCGGGTTTCGGGCGGGCGGCACTTGCTGCAAGCGAGGGTCAATCGCCTCTCAGTTGCGCAAGGGCGCGGTGGCGGTTTTCAGCCAGAGTTGGGCGTCTGGGTCATCGATCAGCGGCAGCAGCTTTTCGCGCGTTTCGGCGTGATAGGCATCCAGCCACAGCAATTCCTCGCGCGTCAGCATATGGGTCAGGATCAGCCGCCGGTCAATCGGGCAGAAGGTCAGGGTCTCAAAGCCCAGCATCGGCAGGTCGCCGCCCTCCACCATCTCGGCCGGGGTCACGAAAACCAGGTTTTCGATGCGGATGCCGAAATGGCCGGGCCGGTAGTAGCCGGGCTCGTTGGACAGCACCATGCCGGCCAGCAATTCCTGCTTGGCCAGCCGGGAAATGCGCTGCGGGCCTTCATGCACGGAGAGATATGCGCCGACGCCATGGCCGGTGCCATGGGCGTAATCGGCGCCCGATTTCCACAGCGCGATGCGCGCCAGCGGGTCAATATCCAGCCCGCGCGTGCCCTTGGGAAAGCGCGCCGTCGAAATGGCGATCATGCCCTTGAGCACCAGGGTGAAGAACCTTTTCTGCTCGTCGCCGACCGAGCCTATGGCCACGGTGCGGGTGATATCGGTGGTGCCGGTGACATATTGGCCGCCCGAATCAATCAGGAACAATTCGCCCGGCCTGAGCATCCGGTTGGATGTTTCGCTGACGCGGTAGTGAATGATCGCGCCATTTTCGCCGGCGCCCGATATGGTGTCGAAGGCGATGTCCCTGAGCGGGTTCTGCATGCGCTCGCCGACTTTGGCGCGGGTCGCCTCAAGCGCTCGCACGCAGTCGATCTCGGTGAGGGTGCCGGGCTCGTTGGCATCGAGCCAGGCAAGGAATTCCACCATGGCCGCGCCATCCTGCAGGTGGACGGCGCTCATGCCGGCAAGTTCGACCGCGTTCTTGACGGCGCGGGGAATGCGGGCCGGATCGGGCGTATCGATGCGGTTTCCGCCGGCAAGATCAATGGCCTGGCATATGGCGAAGGGGGTGAGTTCCGGGTCGATCTCGATCATGCCGCCGGCCTTGGCCAGCGCCTCGACCTCGGCCAGAAACAGTGCCGGGTCGAGCCGAAAGCCCAGTTGCGCCAGATAGGCCTCCTGCTCGATGCCGGTCTTGAGTTTTTCGAGGAATATCTCGGCGCGGCCATCGGCGTGAATGATGGCGCGGCTGAGCGGATGGGGGGTATGGGGCACATCGCTGCCGCGAATGTTGAAAGTCCAGGCCACCGAGGAAGGGTCGGTCAAGATGGCGGCCGCATGGCCGGCAAGGCCGATCTTCTCGGCGATGGCGGCGATCTTTTCCGAGGCCAGAACGCCGGAGTGATCATAGGAATGGATTTCAATCCGCCCGGATGGCGGGCCGGGACGGTCTTCCCAGATGACATCGACCGGGTTTTCGCCCAGCAGCACCAGTTCGCCATCCAGCGCCTCCAGCGCCTTGAGCAGCTTGGCCACTTCCGCGCCGGTGTGAAGCCAGGGGTCGATACCCAGCCGGAAGCCGCGCGGGGCGTGCTCAGTGAGCCAGTGATGCGGCGGATGGCCGACAAGATCGCCACTGGAAAAGACGTTTGCATCCACCTGCTCGGCCAATTGCGTGGTGTAGCGGCCGTCGACAAAGACAATGGCCTGGTTGCGGGTGACAAGGGCCGTGCCCGCCGAACCGGTAAAGCCCGTCAGCCAGGAAAGCCGCTCGCTGGCCGCCGGCACATATTCGCCCTGGAACTCATCGGCGCGCGGCACCAGCAGGCCGTCAATGCCGAGCGGATCGAAAAAGGAGCGAAGCCGCGAAACCCGCTCGCCGCCATGTTGCGGCGCAGCCGTCACTTCAAAGGATTGAAACATCGCAGTCAGCTCCCGGATTCCATGATTCCCTGCGGAAAGTACCCTAATGCATGTCGCGTTCAAATGAATACATTTGAACGATAACGACCATGCATCATTTCAAAGTGTTACCGCGTCGTTTGCGCATTCAATTGAATGCGCCGCGCTTTTATACCAATGTTCAATGATAATGACCCATGGCGTGGGACCGGAGACGGGCGTCCGGGTAGGAGCACTCCGCAGAGCGCAGCCAAAGCTGCGGTCGAGGTGAGCTGCACCCCCGGCGCGTGGCATCCGGCCCACCCGAAGGG
>JBGSIT010000062.1:0-35272 GCA_041742335.1 Rhizobiaceae bacterium | reverse complement strand
CTTGTACTCCAACAGCAACACCAACAGCTACTTCAGCTATGACGGCTTCAGCGTCATCGGCGGCGTTTCCGCCAACGTGACAGACTCCGTCAAGCTCGCAGCTGACTTGCAGTATTGGGACAACAGCTCCTACCGCGTCATCGGTGACGTGAACTGGACTGTTGCAACAGGCTTCTCGGTTCTGCTCGAAGGTTCTTACGGTTCCTTCAACGTTCCTGGCCCGAAGGACTCCAAGCAGTCCACAGCCATGCTGCGCTTCCAGCGTTCGTTCTAATCTGAACCCAGGTTCAGATGAAAAGGTCCGGCTAACGCCGGGCCTTTTTTCGTGGGTTGGGTGCGGGGATCAATGCAAAAAGCCAATCAGTCTCAGGGGCGGTCGCGATAAAAAGCGGCGATCACCCGTTCAGGGCCGTGTTTGTGCAGGATCGGCGCGTGCGCCTGGCCCGGTGCGGTGAAGACTTCCAGCGCCGGCATGCGCTTTTTCATCTCGGCCACTGTGGATTCCGATAAAAGCCGCGAATTTTCGCCGCGGATCACAAGCAGCGGATATCTCCGCAATGTTTCAAATTGCGGCCAAAGATCCGGCGGCGGCTGGCTCAAATCCATTCGACGCAGCGGCGCTACCAGTTCCGGGTCAAAATCAGGGCGAATTGACCCGTCCCGATCTGTGAAAATTGCAGCCGCCATATCCGACCAGTCTTCATCGTCCAAAGCCGGAAACCCTTCGGCATAGGTTGCTTTCATGGCGCGCGCCGCCTGCTGCCAATCCGCCGGTTCAGGGCGTGCGGACAGCACATTGCGGATCTGGATCATGCCCTCCAGGTCAATTTCCGGACCGATGTCGTTGAGGATGATGCTGGCGATCCTGTCCGCACCAAAGCCCGGCATCAGATGCATGATCAGGCCGCCCCGCGACGTGCCGATGAAATGCGCCTTGGTAATATCGAGGGCCTGCAGCACATTATCGATATCTTGGGTTTCCCTGAACAGATTGTAGTTTTCCGGATTGCTGTCGCGTCCGGACAGGCCACGGCCGCGATAATCCGGGCAGATCACCATGCGCGGCTTGACGGGATCAGTTACGATCTGGATGGCCAGTTGGTGGAAATCACGGCTGTTTCGCGAAAGCCCGGACAGGCAAACCACCGGCAGGGCTTCATTCTTCAGATGCGCGCCGTAGATGCGGGAGAAAAGCGTCAGGCCGTCGTCGCTTTTCAGCGCGAAGGGGGTGTTTTCGAACTGGTCGGGATTCATGGCAACCTGTCATTTGGCAATGCGATCATCCTTCATAACGCGACCGCGCCGAAAAGCCACCCCATCGTGTCGCCTGCTTTCGCTCAGGGCGCGCGGCCAAATGTCAAGTCGCGCTCGATATCGACGGGGTCCCCCAGGCGGGCCTTGTAGACCTGGTAGTTTTCCATGACGCGCTGGACATAGCCGCGGGTTTCAGAAAACGGTATGTTCTCGATCCAGTCGACAACATCCTCGACAGGCTTGCCGCGTGGATCGCCATAGCGCTTGATCCACTGGCGCACCCGCGCCGGACCGGCATTATAGGCTACCAGCGTCAGGATATAGGAGCCTTTGAAATCGGTGATCTGCTCGCCGAGATAATGTGCCCCAAGAGTGGCATTATAGGCCGGATCACTGGTCAAAAGGTCTTTGCTGAATGTCATTTTGTGCCGCCCCGCGACATGCTGGGCTGTGGTCGGCAGCAGTTGCAGCAGCCCCAGGGCGTTTGCCGGCGACCGGGCCGCTGGGTTGAAGCCGCTTTCCTGGCGGGCGACCGCATAGGCAAGCGCCGTTCCGGAGCCGGATGTATCGGCAGTGTCGGGGATGGCTCCGATCGGCCAGGCCAAAGTCGGCACATCCATGCCGCGACCATAGGCCGTCTTGCCGATCTCCAGTGCAAAGGGCTGTCCACCCATTTGCAGGGCCAGGTTGCCCAGCATGGCCATATCGGAGGACGAGCTTATGTCCTCGGCCAAAGCCCGGATGATGCGAAGCGCGCGGTGGCCGTGTCCCACCGAGCGTAACAGGCTGATGGCGCGCACCGGATCCCGGTTGTAAAAGTGCCGCTCCTGTTCGGGACTGCGCAGCGGTTCGCTAAGCCGGGCAGGGCCTGATTTCAACCTGGCGGCCGCCAATTGGCCATAAAACGTGCCGGCATGAACGGCAGCCTTGGCGTAGAGGGCCTTCGCGTCGCCCGGCCCGCCCGCTTCCGCTGCGCGTCCAAGCCAATAAAAACCACGCGAAAGGGCGATGGGCCGCTCGCTGATTTGCAGGATCTGCGAAAAATGCCTGACGGCGCGTTCCGGCTTTTTCAGCTTGCGCAGGGCATACCATCCGGCGTGGAAAGCAGCCTCGATCCGGTCGGTGGGCGTGTCGGCCACTGCGGCGTTGACGATGTCATAGGCAGCTTTGTTCTTTCCCGCCTTGGCGAGCGCGCGGCTGACAATGCGTTGTTCGTCCCACCATTCGGCTGGATTGACCAGCACTTTGCTGTCGGTCGGGATTGTCGCCAGAAGGCCGGCGGCATCGGAATATCTCTGTTTTTGCCGGAAATTGCGGATGCGGGCATATAACAATGCCGGCTCGGCGCCAAAATCCTTTTCCGCCGCTGCAATACGCTTTCCTGCATCGGGTGATTTTGCCAGCACCGCGGAAAAGGCTTCAAACAATGGCTCTGCCTTGGCCCTGACCGCAAACCGGCTGGCCTGTTTTTGCCGTTCGGCAAACAGCAGCATCACCATTCGCGCCTTGTCGTCCTGCGTGGTGAGTATTGTCGGGAAATCGGCCATGATCCGGTCTTCAAGCGCCACATACATGATGTCATTGCGCCATAAATCGCGGATCAGCGCTTCGGCTTTTTCAATCTGTCCGGATTGAACGAAGGCTTTGGCCAAGGCGACGCCGCCCTCCGCCGTCTCGGGCCTGGTTTCGCCCAGAATGGATATCACGGCGTCGGCGGGCAGCTTCTGCTTGAAGACCGCATGTTCTTCCAGCCTTCGCATCGTTTGCAGTTCCTGCCATCCCGCCAGTTCACGCCGGGTGCGGTCAATTTCTTCCGCGCTTACTGCTCCAAGCCCCGATACGGCTATGGCAAAAGACAGTACACGCCGGGCAAGACCGGGTTTCATCGTGTCACGAATGGCAATGGCGGCCTGGGCATCATCAATGGTCAAAGCATCAAGTGCGGCTCTCAAATCAGCATTGATGTTGACAGGGCCGGGCAGGCGCGAGGTTGTTGCACTGCCGGCGGGCGGGTTGACGGCAAGCGCCAGCTGTTGCTGCGTGCCCAAAGCGCCAGCTTGCTGCCTGGGCAGGAACAGCACGATCACGGTGGCAACCGCGCAACCGGCAACAATGCTCAGGAAAAGGCCGGTCATGCCTTTCTTCATCGAAAACCTTTCAATCCGCCGCAGCAAGGCACCAAGGGCGCGTCAACTTTACCGTTTCGGCCCGATTACAAATATTTAGGCCTTTAAACCGGCGTAAAACTTATCTAAAAGCGCTTTGATCGAGCTTGCCGCAAAGGCTTGCCAAAGCTAATGTCGGCCATTCAATAATGGCAAAATACGGCCAAAGCGTGAGAACGCCGGGACGCCGTCTGGAGTACAGTAATGTTCAAGGGTTCCTGTCCCGCGCTTTTAACCCCGTTCCGTGACGACGGCAGTGTGGATGAAGATGCGTTCGCCGCCCATGTGGAGTGGCAGATTTCCGAAGGCAGCAGCGGCCTGGTGCCGGTTGGCACCACCGGGGAATCGCCGACTTTGTCGCATGCCGAGCACAAGCGCGTGGTGGAATTGTGCATTGAGGTCGCCAATCGGCGTGTTCCTGTCATTGCAGGCGCGGGCTCGAACAATACATTGGAAGCCATCGAGCTTGCCCGCCATGCCGAAAAGGCCGGGGCGGACGGGTTGCTCGTCGTCACCCCATATTACAACAAGCCGACGCAAAAGGGCCTGTTCGCCCATTTCTCCGCCGTTGCCGAAGCCGTCAAGGCGCCGATCATCATTTATAATATTCCCGGTCGTTCCGTCATCGACATGAGCCCGGAGACAATGGGCAAATTGGCTGCGGCACACAAGAATATTGTCGGCGTGAAGGATGCCACCGGCAAGATTGAACGCGTATCCGAACAGCGCATCACCTGCGGCAAGAACTTTATCCAATTGTCGGGCGAAGATGCCACCGCACTTGGCTTCAACGCCCATGGGGGCGTGGGCTGCATTTCGGTGACCGCCAATGTCGCCCCGCGCCTGTGTGCCGAATTGCAGGCTGCCACTCTTGCCGGCGATTACGTCAAGGCATTGGAATATCAGGATATATTGATGCCGTTGCACCGGGCCATATTTCTTGAGCCTGGCGTTTGCGGCGCGAAATACGGGCTGTCGCGCCTGGGGCGGATGAGCCGGATGGTGCGTTCGCCGCTCATGAAGTCGCTTGAGGCATCCACCGAGGCCGCCATGGATGCGGCTTTGCGTCATGCGGGTCTTTTAAACTGACATGACTCACAAGGGACGTCCAACCGGCATTTTCAAGATTGTCGCCGAGAACCGCAAGGCTCGCTTCAATTACGAAATCATTGACACTTTCGAGGCCGGCATCATGCTGACCGGGACGGAAGTCAAATCGTTGCGCGAAGGCAAGGCGAACATCGCTGAATCCTATGCCAGCGACGAAGGCGGCGAGATCTGGCTGATCAATTCCTATCTGCCGGAATATCTGCAGGCCAACCGGTTTAATCATGAACCGCGCCGGCGGCGCAAATTGCTGTTGTCCAAGCGCGAAATCCATCGCCTGCGCATCGCCGTCAGCCGCGAAGGCATGTCGCTGATCCCGTTGAAGGTATATTTCAATGACAAGGGCAGGGCCAAGATCGAGATCGCGCTGGGAAAAGGCAAGAAACTGCACGACAAGCGCGAGACCGAAAAACAAAGGGATTGGGATCGTCAGAAGGGTCGCCTGATGCGCGACCACGGATAGGCTGCGACGCCAACCCGCTCATCTCAAACAAAAAACGACGCCTGGGTGGCGTCGTTTTTGATTGGGGACTGTTGTGTTGGGTAGCCGGATCAGGGTTCGAAGTCTTCGTCGGCAACCGGTTCAACATGGCGAACCGGGCGTTCGGACGGGTCACGGCCGACCTCGGCCTTCAATGTAACCAGATCGATGAAATGATCGGCCTGCCTGCGAAGGTCGTCGGCGATCATCGGCGGCTGGGTTGCCATGGTGGAGACAACGGAGACTTTGCGGCCCTTGCGCTGCAAGGCTTCAACCAGCGTCGTGAAATCGCCGTCGCCGGAGAAAATCACCAGATGGTCAACGGTTCCCGATTGTTCCATCGCGTCGATGGCCAGCTCGATATCCATGTTGCCCTTGATTTTCCGGCGCCCGAGCGAGTCGGTAAATTCCTTGGCCGGCTTGGTAATGACCTTGTAGCCATTGTAATCCAGCCAGTCGATCAGAGGACGTATTGAAGAATATTCCTGATCTTCAATCAGAGCCGTATAGTAGTAGGCACGAAGGAGGTAACCGCGCTTTTGAAAGGCTTTAAGTAATTTTCGATAATCTATGTCGAAACCCAAACTCTTCGAAGCCGCGTAAAGATTAGCTCCATCAATAAATAAAGCAATTTTTTCCCTAGGATCAAACATTCTTAGATATCCCTTTATTTTATACGAGCAGGACGGATTTCCGGTAGAAATATACCGATTGTTCCAAGTATATGCTGAATAACTCAAATACTTCCTGAATCATCCACCTTGTTCGATTTAAGACATGATCGCGTAAAAACCAAGGGAAATTTTGATTCCGGGTCTTTGGAACGCGGTTTTTCTTCCAAAAAATCTCGATGCACTAACTGATTGTAACCTGTTGAAATTTGCATCTTTCTGCAGTCAGAAATGGATATGTGAAGGAAAGTCTTGAATTTCTGCTTCAAAAACTGTATCCGCACACAATCCTTAAATGTTCATGACCGCAAAGGACAGGCAATGGCCCGTGTCACAGTTGAAGATTGCATCGACAAAGTCGATAACCGGTTTGAGCTCGTTCTGCTCGCCAGTCATCGCGCGCGCCTGATATCCCAAGGCGCTTCCATCACCATCGACCGCGACAACGACAAGAATCCAGTTGTCGCGCTGCGTGAAATTGCGGATGAAACACTTTCTCCAGGCGACCTGAAGGAAGACCTCATCCATTCGTTGCAGAAGCATGTTGAAGTCGACGAGCCGGAACCGGAAGCCGGTGTTATCACCGCTTCCGACGGCAGCGCGATTCAGGCGACCAACGAAGATGAAGACGAAGCTCCGGAAACATTGACATTCGATCGGATGACGGAAGAAGAGCTTCTGGCCGGTATCGAGGGCCTGGTTCCGCCGGAAAAGAACGACGACTACTGACGCGATTTTTTGCGGGTAGCCGTTTATCCTGATTGCACAATCGTGCGCCCGTCTTATGATTGGCGCACGATTTGTTTTTGACTGACCTGTCCGCTCCGGAGTAGCCCTGCAATGATGCGCCAGTACGAGCTCGTCGAGCGCGTCCAGAAATACAAGCCTGACTGCAACGAAGCCTTGCTGAACAAGGCCTATGTCTATGCGATGCAGAAGCACGGCCAGCAGAAGCGCGCCAGCGGCGACCCCTACATCTCCCATCCGCTTGAAGTTGCAGCCATTTTAACTGAATTGCATCTGGATGAATCCACCATAGCAGTGGCCCTTCTGCATGACACGATTGAAGATACTTCTGCGACGCGAGATGAAATCGACGCGATGTTCGGCGAAGATATCGGCCGTTTGGTGGAGGGCCTGACCAAGCTCAAGAAACTCGATCTCGTCACCAAGAAGGCCAAGCAGGCGGAAAATCTGCGAAAGCTGCTATTGGCGATATCCGATGATGTTCGCGTGCTACTGGTCAAGCTTGCCGACCGTCTGCACAATATGCGCACCCTTGAGCATATGTCGGCAGACAAGCGCGCGCGTATTTCCGAGGAAACCATGGAAATCTATGCGCCGCTGGCCGGCCGCATGGGCATGCATGACATGCGCGAGGAACTGGAGGACCTGTCCTTCCGCAATCTCAATCCGGAAGCCCATGCCACCATCAACAAGCGGCTTGAGGATCTTTCGGAGCGCAATGAAGGCCTGATCCGCAAGATCGAGGAAGAACTTCGTGATCTTCTGGTCGCCAAGGGCCTCGTCAAGGCCCAGGTGCTGGGACGGCAAAAGAAGCCCTATTCGATTTTCAGGAAAATGCAGTCCAAGTCACTGTCGTTTGAGCAGTTGTCGGATGTCTACGGTTTCCGGCTGATCGTCGACGACATCGATTCCTGCTACCGCGCGCTTGGAATTGTCCATACAAGGTGGCGCGTGGTGCCGGGCCGGTTCAAGGATTACATCTCGACGCCGAAGCAGAATGATTATCAATCGATTCACACGACCATTGTCGGACCGTCGCGCCAGCGGATCGAATTGCAGATCAGAACCTTCAGGATGCATGACATCGCCGAATACGGCATAGCAGCCCATACGCTCTACAAGGATGCCAACAGCCCTGAAGAGGCCGAACGGCTTTCCAAGCAATCAAACGCCTATGCCTGGCTTCGCCATACCATCGAATCCCTTGCCGAGGGCGACAATCCTGAAGAATTCCTTGAACACACCAAGCTTGAATTGTTCCAGGACCAGGTGTTCTGCTTCACGCCCAAGGGCAAGCTGATCGCGCTGCCGCGCGGTGCTACGCCGATTGATTTTGCCTATGCGGTGCACACCAATGTCGGCGATACCTGCGTGGGCGCCAAGATCAACGGGCGTATCATGCCGCTGGTGACCCGGCTCAACAATGGCGACGAAGTCGAGATCATCCGTTCTGGCGTCCAGGTGCCGCCGGTCGCATGGGAAGAGATCGTCGTTACAGGCAAGGCGCGGGCCGCCATCCGCAGGGCCACCCGTCTTGCCATCCGGAAGCAATATTCCGGCCTGGGCAACCGCATTCTTGACCGCACTTTCGAGCGCGCGGGCAAGCAGTTTTCCCGCGACGCCATGAAACCCGCGCTGCACAGGCTGGGATTCAAGGAAGTCGAAGATGCAATCGCCTCGGTTGGGCGTGGCGAATTGTCGTCGCTGGATGTGCTTCGCGCCGTATTCCCCGATTATCAGGACGAGCGGGTCACGGTTAAGCCGAATACGGAAGAAGGCTGGTTCAACATGCGCTCGGCGCAGGGAATGATCTTCAAGATTCCCGAACAGGCCAAGGAAAAAATCGTCGAAGCGGAAGCAAGGGCTGACGCCGGTACGCCGGGCATGAACAGTCACAAGCCGTTTCGCGGTTTGGGCGATGACGTTGAGGTCAGCTTTTCACCGTCCGGCGCTGTTCCAGGCGATCGCATCGTCGGAATCATGGGCAAAGGCGGCGAAATCATCATCTATCCGATCCAGTCTCCGGCCTTGCAAAAATTTGACGATGAACCGGGCCGCTGGATCGACATTCGCTGGGACCTTGACGAGGCCAACAAATCCCGATTCATGGCGCGCATCATGGTCAATGCCATCAACGAGCCGGGCACACTGGCAACCGTCGCCCAGACCATCGGCTCCGCCGACGTCAATATCAGGGTGCTCAGCATGGTGCGCGTGGCGGCCGACTTTACCGAGATGCAGATTGATCTCGAAGTATGGGATCTCAGGCAACTCAGCCATTTGATGACCCAGATCGCCGATCTGGAATGCATCGCCACTGTTCAGCGGGTCTTTGATTGAAAAAACAATGGTTTACATTGTCGAATTGAATCAGGTCATCAATCTTTGCAGGAGAGCTCTCCGCGCTTTAGTGCGGTTTTAAGTCTGGCGGCGCGGCGTTTGCAAACCCAAATCCAATCCGGCTGAGTCTCGCTTTGCGCAGGTTGTAAATTATTCTTCCCTTCGCGAACAAAACTCCCGCATCATCCGTTCCTGCATTATTGGTCCCATTAACCGGCCCGGAGCGGAGCATCATGAATCTTGTTTCAAAAAGCATTTCAGTCGTGATGCTGACCTTCCCCTTGGCGCTGCTGGTGACGACAGTCACGGCGGGAGAGAAGGATCTCCCGCCGTTTCTCGGTGGTTCGGGCGCAAATGCGACTTCAATCTGCCTTTCCAGCACGGAACCGAAAGACAAGCTTGCGGACAAAAAGAATTCCGCCAATATGACTTACCTGACGATAGGTTTGGAAAGACCGGCAGGTGCCTCCGGTGTTTACGACGCCAGCATGAAATTCGGTTTCAAGGACAGCAAGGGATCTTACACCATAGCTCTGTACTGCCTACAGGAGAAGGGCGATTCCGGCCTGAGTTGCTTCCCGGGCTGCGGAGACGGCTTTGAATTGGAACTGCGGGCTGTGAATGGCGGAAATGTCGAAGCAAGGGTCAACGTGGCCAACGAATACTACAAGGACTCCACCGGTACGGCATCAAAGACCGAAACGCTTGAATTGATTCCCGTTGACATGCAGCTCTGCAAGCCGGACCCTGTCTGAAACAGCCTCAAACGGACGGGCATTTGTCAGTCGACGAGGCCCACGAAAGGTTCATTAAATCTTGGGAAAAAGGGTACGAACATGAAGATGGTCACAAGTGTTGCGATCGGATTTCTTCTCACCTTGAACCTTTGCGGAGCCGCGTTTGCACAATCGGCAAACGAAGATCTTGTCACTCTTTTTGGCGAAAACCCGGGCACGGGCAAAGCCATGGCCTGTTTTTCGCGGGTCTACGACAAGGCGCATCTGGCCAGCCATGGTCAACAAAATGTCACACGCATGCTGGCCTTTGTTTCAAAGGACGAAGGCCAGGATCAATATTTCGGGGTTAATCTGCAGGTTGGCTTCCGTCACCTTGACCAGCCCTTTGATGTGGCCGGTAGTTGCAGTCTCGATGCAAGCGGCAGCAAGACGCTGAGTTGCGGCATCGATTGTGATGGCGGCCAACTCGACGTGCGGGTCAGGGACAACCAATCCATCCTGATCGATATCCCCGAAAGCGTGCGGATCTACGATGCCTCCGCTGCAGAAGACACTGATGAGGAATTGCCCAAGCATGCCCGGTTCGGTTCCGATGACAAGGTCTTCCGGCTGGACAGGACTGATTTGAAAGACTGTGTCGGAATTATCTATGATGAGGAAACAAAGGCGCAGATCACCGGTCAATCAACCCCAAGTCAGTGAGATTTCGGGTGAATCCAGGAGATCCCGACACAGGAGTCCTTAAATGCTGACTAGCAGACGATCGCTGTTCAAGCGAATGATGGCCACGATGGCCGGCGGTGCGGCCCTCGCTGCGGCGCCTGCAGGCGCGGCACCGAAATCCGGCCGCCAGAATGTGGTCTATCACCTGTCAGACCTCGACAAGGTCAATTTCGTGCTCGGCAATATCAGAAACCACATTGCCGGCAAGGGTGGTCCCGACAAGGTCAATATCGTCCTGGTCGTTCATGGCGCGCCGCTGGCGCAATTTGCCACGCGCAAAGCCAACCCGATTGTCAGCAAAATGGTCGGTCGGGCGATGAAGGATGGCGTCTCTTTCGTTGCCTGCGGCAATACGATGAAGGCGCAAAACTTCGTCAAGGGCGATTTTTTTGATGGTTTTCAGGTGGCCGAGGAGGGCGGGGTGGTCCGCATCGCCGACCTTCAGGCTGAGGGATATCTCTATATAAGACCCTGATCCGGCAGCCATTTCCGACACGAATTTGTCACAATCATGAATTTTTGACGTATCTTTGGTAACTTGCCATGCATGTATCGCATATCAGCATCACTGCATCGAATATTGTGCAGTGCAAAATAACGCCTATATTCACTTTGTATTCGGGAGGCTAACAAAGCGAAAGGAATAATCCGATGAATGGATTTGTATCAAAGATCGCCAAGAAGCTCCATATCCCGTCGACTTCAGAACGTGAAATGGCTTATTTGTGCGAAAGCCGGGATCGTTACGATCTTGAATATCGTCAGCGCCAGATTGATCGCGGCATGTTCCGCGGCCAGAATTGGCTCTGATCGGTTTGCAGGGTTTGAACGCCGAGCATACTCCGAACGGCCAGCGCCTTGAGCGCTGGCTTTTTTGGTTTTATGGCATTCATTTCCTGGGCGTCAGGGTTTCGACAAGCAGCTTTTCGCAGACCTTGAAAACCAGATAGGCGGAAAGACTGATGATTCCGTAAAACATCAGCGTCAGCAGCTGCAGCAGGGCGCCGTCAATCAGCGCCATGACGCCATTGTTGAAGACAAGACTGAAATTCGCCTGAACCAGAAAAAACAGATTATAGGAACTCAGCCCGAAAATCAGCGATGTCAGCATCATCAGAAAAAACACCGCCAGTGGATGTTTCGGCATCAGCCGGTGAAATCTTGTCGCCACGGTTTGCACCTTTCACGCTTTTCAATTCCGAAAGACAGCAGTTTTGACGCCTTGACGCCGGATTGCAATGATGCGCGCCAACGCAAAGTCCGTAGACGCCATGAATAATGGACCATCGGCAATGCCATGGAAGCGCAATCAGGCGGAACGCGGTGGCAAATGCGCGCTATTGCCGGCATCAGCATGGTATTTTGCTTCGATTTCGCGCGTTGACGTGATTGCGGGCTTGACCGGCGCGCTTTTGTGATTATCTCCCTGCTCAGAAAATATGATAAGGCAGGACCTCGAAATCCTGGAAAGACAAGACAAATGATCATCGGGATAGGCAGCGACCTCATCGACATCAGGCGGGTGGAAAAGACGCTTGAGCGATTTGGCGACAGGTTCATGAACCGGTGTTTTACCGACATTGAGCGACGCAAGTCGGAAGGCCGCAAGAATCGCGCCGCCTCCTATGCCAAGCGGTTTGCGGCCAAGGAAGCCTGTTCGAAGGCCCTTGGCACGGGTCTTTCCCAAGGTGTCCTGTGGCGCGACATGGGCGTCGTCAACCTGCCGGGTGGAAAGCCGACAATGATGCTGACCGGCGGCGCTGCGCTCAGGCTTGAAACCATGCTGCCCGCCGGCCACAAGGCATCGATCCACCTGACCATCACCGACGATTTTCCGCTCGCCCAGGCCCTTGTGATCATCGAGGCCGTTTCGGCGGGATGAGAGTGCGTCTTGAAAATGCAGGTTTGCCTTTCGATCGCGCCCGTCTTTGCCGCCCTTTCGACAAACTGCGCGCATATCAGCGATTGCCAATGGCGGCCGTGTCGGCCATACAGCCTGTTGTCGAACCTTCCAAAACCGTGAGCTTGTTGGCGTATGGGCGCTTTGCAATGGTTCCAATTGATTGCCCGATGTTCTAATGAAATGAAAACAGTCCACGAAAGGATTTATTGTGGCGCAAGAAAATGAAAAGGCTCAGAAGAATTCATTCTGGGAAGTGATCGTGGTGCTTGTGCAAGCCCTCGTGCTTGCCACTGTGCTGCGGACGCTGCTGATCCAGCCTTTCACGATCCCGTCGGGGTCGATGATGCCCACCTTGCTGGTCGGCGATTATATTATCGTCAATAAATTCGCCTATGGTTATTCAAAATATTCCATGCCGTTTTTTGCCCCCGACTGGTTTGAGGGCAGGCTGCTGGGTTCCGAGCCCAAGCGCGGCGACGTTGTTGTTTTCCGCTTTCCGCCCAATCCGTCCATTGACTATATCAAGCGCCTGGTCGGCCTGCCGGGCGACCGCGTCCAGGTCAAGGACGACGTGCTCTACATCAACGGCCAAGCCGTTCCGCGGGTCGAAGACGGGGTGTTTTCCTCCGATACGCCTTCAGAGCGTGGTGAAAATGTGCCCGTCTATCGTGAAACCTTCGACAATGGCGCGAGTTTCGACACGCTTGACCTGAGCCCGGTCTCTTCCGGCGACAATACGCGGGAATTCATCGTGCCTGAAGGGCACTATTTCATGATGGGCGACAACCGCGACAATTCCGCTGACAGCCGGTTTGAAGTGGGTTTTGTTCCTGCCGAAAATCTTGTCGGCCGCGCCTCTTTCATCATGTTTTCGCTTGGCAAGGGAACGCCCTTTCTCAAAATCTGGGATTGGCCGGCAAATCTCAGATATGACCGCTTTTTCAAAGGCATAAAATGAGCAAGGGGCGCGCGCTCTCTGCAGAAGACCGCCATAGCCTGGAAGCGCTCCTGGGCTATGGCTTCAGCGACAAGGCGCGCCTCGACCGGGCGCTGACCCATTCCAGCGCCCGCGGGTCTTCCGGCGGCGACAATTACGAACGGCTTGAATTTCTGGGCGATCGCGTTCTGGGCCTTTGCATTGCCGAATTGCTGTTCACCACGTTTCGCAATGCCGATGAAGGCGAACTCTCTGTCCGCCTCAACCAGTTGGTCAGCGCCCAATCCTGCGCGGAAGTGGCCGACCGGATGGAATTGCACAAATATATCCGGACCGACTCGGCGCTGCGCAAGGGTTCGGGCGACCGCACCAAGAATGTTCGCGCCGATGTCGTCGAAAGCCTGATTGCCGCCATCTACATTGACGGCGGTCTGGAGACCGCGCGCAGCTTCATCCTGAAATTCTGGCAGGAAAAGGCAACGCGGCCCGATGCGGCCCGGCGTGACGCCAAGACGGAATTGCAAAACTGGGCGCATGCCCGTTTTGCCATTTCGCCGACATATCGAGTTGACGAACGCAGTGGACCGGATCACGATCCGAAGTTCACGGTAACGGTCGAAGTTGAAGGCGTGGAGCCGGAAACGGGATCAGGGCGTTCAAAGAGGGCGGCCGAACAGGTCGCAGCCACCCGCCTGCTGGTGCGGGAAGGTATTTGGAAGGCCGAAGAGGCCGAAGGGTAATGGATCTCCTATGACTGAAACAGAAGACGCTGGCGCTATCGTTGACGCCGCACCGACCCGCTCCGGATTCGTGGCGCTGATCGGGGCCACCAATGCCGGCAAGTCGACCTTGATGAACCGGCTTGTCGGCGCCAAGGTAACCATCGTGTCCCACAAGGTGCAGACCACGCGGGCCATCATTCGCGGCATCGTCATCCATGACCGGACGCAGATCGTCTTCATGGACACGCCCGGCATATTCAAGCCGCGGCGGCGACTGGACCGCGCCATGGTCACCACAGCCTGGGGCGGCGCGCGCGATGCCGATATCATCATGTTCCTGATCGACGCCGAACGCGGGCTGAAGGGCGATGCCGAAACCATCCTGCAAGGCCTCAAGGATGTGCGCCAGCCGAAAATACTGGTGCTCAACAAGATCGACCAGGTTCGCCATGAAGATCTTCTCAAACTGGCCTCCGCCGCCAACGAGGTCATCGATTTCGAAGCCACTTTCATGGTCTCGGCGCTCAACGGTTCCGGCTGCGAGGATGTAATGGATTATCTTTCAAAGTCTCTGCCGGAAGGCCCGTGGTATTATCCGGAAGACCAGATCTCCGATCTGCCGATGCGCCAATTGGCAGCCGAAATCACCCGCGAGAAGCTGTTTTTGCGGCTGCATCAGGAATTGCCCTATTCCTCCCATGTCGAAACCGAGAAATGGGAAGAGCGCAAGGACGGTTCGGTGCGCATCGAGCAGGTCATCTATGTCGAGCGCGACAGCCAGAAGAAGATCGCGCTTGGCAAGGGCGGCGATGCGATCAAGGCCATTTCCTCTTCCGCGCGCCAGGAAATCGGCGAAATCCTCGGCCAGACCGTGCATCTCTTCCTGTTCGTCAAGGTGCGGGAAAACTGGGGCGACGATCCGGAACGCTACCGCGAAATGGGGCTCGATTTTTCCAAATAGCCCGGCGATGCCAAGACCGGGAACCGGTTTTTTGTGGATGCCTGCATCAAGCCTTCATTCTGTCCGCCTTTCAGTGATAGAGCAGTGGCAGTCAATGTCAGGAAAACCATATGTCGACGCAGGTAACAGATAGCCGGACGCAGGCCCGGATCGCGGCAATAATCGCCAATGAAATCAATGCCAGGACGGCGCAGGTCGCAGCTGCGGTCGGCCTGATCGATGAAGGTGCGACCATTCCGTTCATCGCGCGCTACCGCAAGGAAATCACCGACGGGCTGGATGATACCCAGTTGCGCAATCTCTCCGAACGGCTGGTCTATCTTCGTGATCTGGAGCAGCGCAGGCAATCCATTGTCGAAAGCATCCGCAGTCAGGACAAACTGACCGACGAGTTGGCGGGGCGCATTGCGGCTGTCACCACCAAGGCGGAACTGGAAGACATCTACCTGCCTTACAAGCCGAAACGGCGGACCCGCGCGCAGATCGCCCGCGAACGCGGTCTGGACGGACTTGCAGACGCCATTATCGCCAATCGCAGCGCCGATCCGGCACTCCTGGCAGCTGCCTTCGTCAAGGATGAAGTCACCGACGTCAAGATGGCTTTGGAAGGCGCGCGCGATATCATAGCCGAGACTCTGTCGGAAAACGCCGATCTGATCGGCCGGCTGCGCAACTATATGCGCGACAAGGCTTTTCTGGTTTCCAAGGTGGTGGAAGGCAAGCAGGAGCAGGGGGCCAAGTTCTCCGATTATTTCGACCATCGCGAGGTCTGGTCCAAAGCGCCGAGCCACAGGGCGCTGGCCATGTTGCGCGGCTGGAACGAGGAAGTGCTTTCCGTCAATATCGAAGTCGATTCCGATGATCCCGCACCTGTCAAACACGCCGAGCGGATTGTCGCTTCGGTGATGGATATCAAGGGTAGCGGCCCGGGCGACACGTGGCTGCTGGAGGTGGCCGGCTGGACGTGGCGGGTCAAGTTGCTGACGTCGCTGTCGCTCGACCTGATGCGGGAATTGCGCGAACGCTCCGAAGAAGAAGCGATCCGTGTTTTTGCCCGCAATCTCAAGGATTTGCTGCTGGCGGCGCCTGCCGGTTCTCACGCCACGATGGGGCTTGATCCGGGCATCCGGACCGGCGTCAAGGTCGCCGTGGTCGATACCACCGGCAAGCTTCTCGACACCGCCACCGTCTATCCGTTCCAGCCGCGCAATGACCTGCGGGGGGCGCAAACCGAAATCGCCGCCTTGATCCGCAAGCACAATGTCGAACTGATTGCCATCGGCAATGGCACGGCCAGCCGCGAGACCGAGAAACTTGTGGCCGACATGCTGGCCCTGTTGCCTGCGCCCAAGCCGCAAAAGGTCATCGTTTCTGAAGCCGGCGCGTCTGTCTATTCGGCTTCCGAACTGGCGGCCAACGAATTTCCCAATCTCGATGTGTCCCTGCGCGGCGCAGTCTCGATTGCCCGGCGCCTTCAGGATCCCTTGGCCGAACTTGTCAAAATCGAACCGAAATCCATCGGCGTCGGGCAGTACCAGCACGATGTCGACCAGAACCGTCTGGGCCGGTCGCTGGAAGCCGTCGTTGAAGACGCGGTCAATGCGGTGGGCGTAGATCTCAATACCGCTTCTGCGCCGCTTTTGGCGCGCGTCTCCGGCCTGGGATCGTCAACGGCGGAATCCATCGTCCAGCACCGCGATACGGTGGGCCGCTTCAAGTCACGCGCCGAATTGCTGAAGGTTCCGCGCCTGGGCCAGCGGACATTCGAGCAATGCGCCGGCTTTCTGCGCATCACCAATGGCAAGGAACCGCTGGATGCGTCTTCGGTGCATCCGGAAGCCTATGGCGTAGCGCGCAAGATCATTGCCTCCTGCGGCCGCGATGTGACCTCGCTGATGGGCGACAGCGCGGCGCTCAAGGCAATTGATCCGCGCGCCTTTGTCGATGAACGTTTCGGCCTTCCCACGGTGCGCGATATCATTGCCGAACTGGAAAAGCCGGGCCGCGATCCGCGTCCGGCCTTCAAGACGGCAAGCTTTGCCGAGGGAATCAACGAAATCAGCGATTTGAAGCCGGGCATGCTTCTGGAAGGAACCGTTACCAATGTTGCCGCCTTCGGCGCCTTCGTGGATATCGGCGTTCACCAGGACGGCCTGGTGCATGTCTCGGAACTCGCGGACCGCTTCGTCAAGGATCCACATGAAGTGGTCAAGGCCGGAGACGTGGTCAAGGTGCGGGTGGTCGAAGTTGACCCCAAGCGCAAACGCATCGGACTTTCGATGAAGAAGGAAGCCAGCGGGCCGCGCGAACAACGTGCCTCCGCGCCGCGTGATCAGGTGCAAAACCTGAAACACGCACCCAAGCCGCCCGCGCCCTCGCAAGGGGCATTCGGCGCGGCGCTCGCCGAGGCAATGAAGAAGAAATAGGGCAGCCGCTGCCCTTCAAAAATGCAGGGCGAATGGCGCGTCACCGTGATAATCGGCGCCGCGCCCCATTTTCTTGACCGCTTCCATCAATCGGCCTTCACGCCCGAGCAAACGGTCGCCGATATCGACCAGCCGCGTATTGGGCGAGGCTTGGGCAGACGCTTGCCGGAGCCGGTCGGCAATGTCGAAATCATCCAGTTCCGGCTTGACGGCCAGCGCTGCAATCAGCGCGGCTGCCGGCGATCGCGAGACGCCCATCCAGCAGTGAACGAGAAGCGGATGGTCCTGATCCCAGGCGCGGGCAAACTCAATGATGGCTGCGACATGAATATCCTGCGGCGCCACCAGGCCCTCCTTGCCCGCAAAGGTGATGTCATTGACCCCGACAATCAGGTGGCGCGCCGGATCAATCAGGCCGGGCCTGTGAAAATCCTGATTGTCGGCAATCAAGGTGATCATTTCGCGTGACCGGTGGCGCACGGCCTGCTCGGCAATGGTCTTGAGCGGCGAGACGATGATGGTTGCCATCAATTGGCCTCCCGAACAGAAAGACGCAGCGCTTCCAGCGATTCAAACCGGGCAAGGAACCGGCTTTGGGCTTCAGAGGTCGACATTGGCTGCAGCGACAGTTGATCAGGCGAAATGCCGCGCGGTTGGCCGAAGAATTTGGTTGCTTCAACATTGGAAAACCCGGCCAGCAGGGTGGCTTCAAAATAAGCGGAAAACTGGTCAGCTTTCTTTATGTCGTCCTTGAGCGTCTTGGCGCAATGCGCCGGCAGGCCAAAGCGCAGGTGGATGGCGGATTCAAGCCGCGATTCCACCGCCTTGTAGCCGCCGCCGACAACTGCCTTGAAAGGGGAAATCATGTCGCCGATCACATATTCCGGCCCGTCATGAAGCAATGCCATCAGGCATTCGTCGGGCGAGGCATCCGGTCTCGTCCGCGAAAAAATTTCCTCTACCACCAGCGAATGCTGGGCGACGGAGAAAGCGTGCTCGCCGGAGGTTTGGCCATTCCATCGCGCCACACGGGCAAGACCATGGGCAATATCGGCAATTTCAACATCAAGCGGCGAGGGGTCGAGCAGATCCAGCCTTCGGCCCGACAACATGCGCTGCCAGGCGCGCCCGATTTCCTTGCGGCTCATGGTTCGCCGGTCTCCGCCGCTTGCGGCAAGGTCAGTCCGCTCCAATCGGGCAGGCTGATTTCAACAACAATGTCGCCCGCCATGACCGGTATGCCGCCGGCAACCGCATCCGCCACTTTGTCAATCCGGACAACGCCAAGCCCTTTGGCGCCGACAATGCTGCCCAAAATGCCGATATCGCGGCCTGCAATGGTCAGAGGCGTCCCGGAGGGCGGCAGATCGCGTTTGCCGGCAATGCGGACCACGCGCTTGCGCGCGGTCGAGCGGTGCTGCATGCGCGAAACCACTTCCTGGCCGATATAGCAGCCCTTGCGGAAGGAAACCGCGCCGGACTTGTCATAGAGCGCATCATGCGGAAATGCGTCCTGCAGACCGTAATCCGCACCGGCTTCGGCAATGCCGTGCTCGATGCGCAATTGATCATAAAGATTGCGGACGTCTGTGCCCTGATCGCCAGCCACGCGCCAAAGCGCCAACCCGGCCAGCCTGAAACGGTGATCCTGCCGGGCGCCATCGGGATGTCCGCCGTCCCAGAAAACCGTGGCGGTGTTGTCCTCAAGCCTGGTAATGGTGACCTGCGCCCGTAGTCGGTAAATCGTCAGCCGGCGCTCAAAGGCGTCCGCATCGACGGCCGGAATTTCAATCACATATCCTTCGCCCTTCCTGTTGATCAGGAATTCAAACATGATCTTGCCCTGCGGCGTCAAAAGCGCGCCGGGCCAGGCTTCATCCTCTGCCAGTTGCTGGATGTCGGTTGTGATCAGTCCCTGCAGGAAGGATGTTGCGTCATTTCCGGCAATCTGGATGAAGGCGCGATCTTGAAGTGTCACGGCGGGCATAGGCGACTCCCAATCTGAAGCGCTGGGCGCTCCGGGACACTGAGGTAGGTCGGAAATTGCATTTCCGCAAGACTGTGCGGCCATTTACGGGATGGGATCAATCGCCGGCGACAAAAAACTTCCACTCGCCAGTGGCGGAAATGCCGATCCGGTAAAAGTTGTAGCCACCGAATTCCTTCATGTCGGCGTAGTCGCCAGCCGTCACAATACGCAGGAGATCGACCATTTCCGGCGGGGACAGTGAATCCAGTTCCTTTTCAGCGAAATAGGGCCAGATATAGGTCTCATCCGGGGTGCCTGCGTCCATGCGAACAAATCCGGTCGACAGGATATCGAGAAGGATGGCAAGGACTTCACGGCCTTCGGGATCGCCCGACACTTCCTTGAGCGATTGAATCGGATCATCCGGCTGGTCGCCAAGCGAGACCTGGGTAGGTCCATCCTTGGTCTTCATCAGGTCGCGGAGCCGTTCAATGTCGCCTGACGCGGCTGCCTCGACGATCATTTCGCGCATTTTCCGGACGGCTTCCGGAGCCTTTGAAATATCGCGGAGGACTTCGACATTGACGGGCTTGTCATTGCCGACAGTAGCATCGGGATTGGACATCTGGTCGTCTGGCGATTTCACCAGCGGGTCCGGCATCGGCATGGTGATTCCAGCCCCTGAATCTTCAGGCTCGGTGTTTTGAATGCCGGGCAGGCCTGTGTCGGGACCGCCTTCAATGACGGGTTCCTTCTTTGGCTCTGTCAAGGCATCGGCATTGCCGGCAAAGCCAAGCATGCTGGTTGAAAAAATCAGGCAGGCCAAAAATAACGATGTCCGATGGCTCATTCGAATTGACTGCACTTGCCCGGCCATTTGCCAAGCCCCTGTCTATTGTATTGTCTTGTTTGATGTAAATTCGCCGGCCTGCGTGCGCTCCTTGAGCGATTCCAGAAGGGCGAGGGCCCCGGCTTCGCCATGAAGCCTGATGGTCTCGCTCATCGCGAATGCAATGGCTGCGTCAGCAATGATTTCCGGTTCAATGCCATCGGCCCTGCCGTCAGCCCATGCTTCATGTTGATATTCCATCGCCGCACGCATTTTCTCGTGTTCGATGATATCGTCGATGTCGTTGAGGCTCGGTTCCATTATTTCTTCCTTTGCCGATCCGTCAATTCTTACTGCACTGTTAACACATTTAACAGGGTTTTCTCAAAACGGCACGCGGCGCAATCAAAAGAGGTTAACAATCCGCTAATTTCCAAATCGCGCGACGATTTCCGCAGAGAGTGTTGCACCTTCGGCACGATATTTCTCTTCAGCGGCAACTGCTTGCGGGGTGCAGCGTGTGTAGACGGATGCAAAACTGCGATATCCACGGTTGAATGCCGCCGTCAGGCGACTCTTGCGCTGCGGCTCGTTCTCGGTTTCCACATCGATCAATTTCTGCATGGAATCACGCCATTCCTCCTCGCCGCCCTTGCACAGGTTTCGCAGATAATGAACCGATCCGAGGATCTCGGAAATCCGCATCAGGCTGTCATCATAAGGCGCGGGTTTTTCAACAGCGGGCGCGGCTTCCGTTGCCGGTTCCGCAGTCTGCGCACCAGCCGTCAGACTGGCCGCGCCAAGACTGGACAGGTTGATCGTCAGAATGGTGATGGTCTTGATGTTCGCTCTCATGAGTCCCGTCTAGCATAACCGCGATGAAGGTAAAGTGAACAAGACCTGCGGCCATTTCAACTTTGGGTGAGGGCGTCAGATCCTGCGGTCCGCCACCAATCGGCGAATGCAGATATGCACGCTTTCGGGGGCCGGAAGTCTGGCTGTCTCGTCCGGCGTGAACCAGCCGAGAGCGGCCGCATCGTCACCCGCCAGGCCTTCCGACGGGTCGTCCGATTCGACGATGAAGACTGTCAATTCGAAATGGCCGCCATGAGGGCGGTTATCGAGGTCAAATGTCATGAAGGCCACAGGGTCGCGGACCACGATGCCGGTTTCCTCGTAAAACTCCCGAATTGCTGTCTGGTCCGGCGATTCGCCGATTTCGCCCCTGCCGCCGGGAAAGGCATACATGTTGGCCGCAGGCGGATTGGAGCGCTTGACCAGCAGCAGCCTGCCGTTGCGGACAAGAATGGCGGAGGAGGCCGGATGCGGGCTCAATGGATACTCCTTCGGATAATGACCAAGTGTCCTGCTATCGCATAAAACAATCGCAACCGGAACCGCCTGTGCGGCCTGCAGCCGGGCAGCGCCAGTTGCAATCGATCCTCTTCTTGCAAACAGTAGCCGAGGTTCGAATCGTTATGGGGAAACACAATGCGGACAGCGATCATCTATGGATTGGCGGCCGTGGCAGAAATTGCCGGTTGCTATGCTTTCTGGTCGTGGTGGCGACTGGAAAAATCTCCCGCATGGTTGCTGCCCGGCATGGTTTCGCTTGTCTTGTTTGCAATTCTGCTGGCCCAGGTTCCGGTCGGCGCGGCCGGCCGCGCTTATGCGGCCTATGGCGGGGTCTATATCATTGCCTCGCTGCTCTGGCTTTGGCTTGTGGAAGGCCAGATTCCCGATCGCTGGGATATGGCGGGCGCTTCTCTGTGTCTGGGCGGCGCCGTGATCATTCTCGCCGGCCATCGGACGCTTTGAATTGCAGCGCAGGGCGGCTTGACCGCCAACCCCGGCAATGCATAAGCTTGCCGCATGTGCGGACGATTTTCGCTGACGGCGACACCAGAGCAAGTCCAGGAGCTTTTTTCCCTCCTCGAGCTGGAGGATTTTCCGGCGCGCTACAACATCGCGCCCACGCAGCCCATATTGGTGATTATTTCCGGGGAGACAAAAGACAGGGGCTCCAACCTTCCAGACCGCCGCGCCATGCTGGTACGCTGGGGCCTGCTGCCGTCCTGGGTCAAGGATCCCAAGGATTTCCCGTTGCTGATCAATGCCCGCGCGGAGACTGCCATCGGCAAGGCTTCGTTCAAGGCCGCCATGCGCCACCGGCGGGTGCTGATTCCGGCTTCCGGCTTTTATGAATGGCACCGGCCGCCCAAAGAGAGCGGCGAAAAGAGCCAGCCTTTTTGGGTTCGGCCGAAAAATGGAGGTATCGTCGCCTTTGCCGGATTGATGGAAACATGGTCGTCGGCCGACGGCTCCGAGGTCGATACCGGCGCCATCCTGACCGTTGACGCGCCCCCCGGTTTCAGGGCCATTCATGACAGGGTGCCGGTCGTGATCGCACCGGAGGATTATGCCCGCTGGCTGGATTGCAAGAGCCAGGAGCCGCGCGACGTTGCCGATCTGCTCAAGCCGGCGGAAGACGGGTTCTTTGAAGCCATCGCGGTGGCCGATCTTGTCAACAAGGTCGCCAATACCGGGCCGGATATACAAAAGCCTTTGGCCGTCCAGCCGCAATTGCGCGCGAAAGCAAAGACCGTCGGCGGCGGTTTTGACGGCGGCGATGGCGGCCAGATGTCGTTTCTTTGAGACGCGGGCAGTTCGTTCTGCCGGCTGATGAATTTTATGGAATTGTTTGCAGCGCATTATATTTGCAGGGGAAATTTGAAAGATGGGGGCTTTTGGATATTGGGCGCTTTTCATAGGCCTTGCGGCGGTTATCGCCGTGGCCGGGCCGCATGTCTCGCGAAATGGCGACATTATCGCCGAAAAGACCGGCCTATCCGGAAACTGGGTGGGGCTGGTGCTGATTTCGACCGTGACATCGCTGCCGGAACTGATGACCGGCAGCAGCGCCATTCTCTATTTTGACCTGCCCAACATTGCCGTTGGCGATATTCTCGGCAGTTGCGTTTTCAACCTGATGATCTTGATGGTGATCGATTTCATGTTGCGCGGTGCGCCGGTCTATTCGCGGGCCAATGTCGGCCACATCATTTCCGCCGGTTTCGGTACGGCACTGCTGGGTTTCGTCGCTCTCAGCCTGATCCTCGCCGGAGGCGGCATGACGGTAAGCATTGCCCATATCGGCCTGTCATCGATCATTCTTGCGCTGCTTTACTTCCTGGCCGTTCGTGTCGTCTATATTTATGAGAGCACCCACATTCAGGATGTCTCGGAAGAAACCGTCCGCCATCATCCCGATGTAACGCTGAAGATGGCGACGCGGCGCTATGCCATGGCCGCTTTGTTCATCGTGCTTGCCGGCGTGGCGCTGCCTTTTGCCGGCAACGGCATTTCCGAAACGATGGGATGGAACCGCACCTTCGTGGGAACGCTGATGATTGCTGCGGCAACCTCGTTGCCCGAGCTGGCCGTGACCATTGCCGCCGTGCGCATCGGCGCGCTCAACATGGCCGTGGCGGGCCTGCTGGGCAGCAACCTGTTCAACATGCTGGTGCTGGCTTTTGAGGATGTGCTTTATACGAAAGGCTCGCTGATGGCCGCAGTGTCTTCGACCCATGTGGTTTCCGCGATTTCTGCGGTGATCATGACCGGGCTGTTCACTGCCGGCCTGCAATACCGTCCGGCTACCAAGCCGCTGGGCATTGCCGGTTGGGTCAGCATAACGCTGTTCATCATCTATTTGTATAATTCCTATATATTATATCTGTATGGTCATTGACCGGTCGGCAGCAAATCAGTCTGATTTGCTGCCGTTGCCATAAACGACGGCGAATGATCTGCCATGGTGTCAAAAAAACAAAATCAGGCCCGCATCAGCAATGTTCAAGAAGCGTAAACGTTCATATTCGGAAATAGTGCGCGGACTTTTTTGGCCCCAGACCGGCGTAAGGCGGGCATGGCTCTATCATATGCACCGCTTGGCCCGAAAAAATGTCAGCCCCCACAGCCTGGCCATCGGGGTCGCCGCCGGCGCTTTCGCTTCGTTTACGCCTCTCATCGGCTTTCATTTCATCTTGGCCGGGGTTCTTGCCTATCTGCTTGGCGGCAACCTCCTGGCATCCGCCGTCGGCACTGCGGTCGGCAATCCGCTGACTTTTCCTTTCATCTGGCTTGCGACCTACAATGTCGGCGCCATCATGATGGGGCGTGAAACGCGGACAGCCGTCACGGTGCAACCGGATTATTCCATGGGTGATGCCTATGCGACCGGTCTTTGGGCATATGCAAGCGAGCTTTGGGCAAAGCTTGAATCGGTTATCGTGCCCATGATCATCGGCGGCATCCCGCTCGGATTGATTTGTGCCGCAACCTGCTATTGGCTGGTCAGAAGGGTTATTGCAACGTTGCAGGCCGCCCGTCAGGCGCGCCGCAATCGCCATCTGCCCTGAACTGGAATGATCAGGGCCGAAACGTCTTTTCGGTTCAGGCGGCCGATTTTGCCGGGCGAGTGGATGAAACCTTGTTGCCGGCTTTCATCATCATGGCTGCGGCCAGGACAGCCTTGACGCCCAACGGACGATAGTACTGTTCCAGCATGTTAACGTTTTGTTTATTTTTATCAGTAGGTTGCACGGTGTTTCCTCGTTTGTTTGCGCCGCTTGTCGGCAAGACTTGCTTCCACATGAGAAAAAAGACAAAAGCAAGGCGTTGGCTGAATTTTCAAAGCGCAAATCAATATTGGCTGAAAACACCGTGCGAGCGTGTTTCCGGGGTAACAGTGGCCCCAAGGTTTTTCTTGACCTGCCGCTTGCGACGCGCAATAACAGCGCCATGAAAACGCATGGTCCCATTTGCCGGAACATTATTCGCTAGCATTCGTGCTGGCCGGGCCGTTTTCGTCTCCTGATATACAAGAGTTCAAAACGACTGGTCAGCCGGACTGAATCGGTCTGCCCGATCTTTGGGTCTGGTCGTCATGTCGAACAATGCAGGATGGTTGGTGATTTGGGCAGGCGACGGCTGGAGAAGTACAATGGGCGCGACGCCGACACTGAAGCTTTATAATACGCTGACGCGGGAGAAATCCGCTTTCCGGCCAATCGACGCCAACAATGTCCGGCTCTATGTCTGCGGGCCGACCGTTTATGATTCTGCCCATATCGGCAATGCCCGCCCGGCCATCGTGTTTGATCTGCTCTACCGGCTTCTGCGCTGCAGCTATGGCGGCGAGCACGTAACCTATGTGCGCAACATCACCGATGTCGATGACAAGATCAATGCGCGGGCGCTGCGCGATTATCCCGGACTTGAACTGAACGATGCGATCCGCCTGGTCACGGAAAAGACCGAGCTTCAATATCATCAAGACGTCAAGGCGCTGGGTTGCCTCGAGCCGGATGTCGAACCGCGCGCCACGGACAATATTGCCCAGATGGTTGCCATTATCAGCCGGTTGATCGAGCGCGGCCATGCCTATGTCGCAGAGGGCGAAGTGCTGTTTGACACACGCTCCATGGCTGATTACGGCCAGTTGTCACGGCGCAACCTTGATGAGCAGCAGGCCGGAGCGCGCATTGCGGTGGAGGCGCACAAGAAAAATCCCGGTGATTTCGTGCTCTGGAAGCTTTCCGCCGACAACGAACCCGGCTGGCCGTCGCCATGGGGCAGGGGGCGTCCGGGCTGGCACATTGAATGCTCGGCCATGAGCCAGCGCTATCTGGGTGATGTCTTTGATATCCACGGCGGCGGGCTGGACCTGATCTTCCCGCATCACGAAAACGAAATCGCCCAGTCGCGCTGCGCCCATGGCACGGACGTGATGGCCAATGTCTGGATGCATAACGGCTTCCTGCAGGTTGAAGGCCGCAAGATGAGCAAGTCGGAAGGCAATTTTGTCACCATCCACGAATTGCTTGAAACCGACAAATTCGGTGGACGCAAATGGCCGGGCGAAGTGCTGCGGCTAGCCATGCTGATGACCCATTATCGCGAGCCGATCGACTTTTCGGTTTCGCGGCTGGAGGAGGCCGAGCGGCTTTTGGCAAAATGGCCGGCGGTTGAAGTCGCTGGGGGTCACGTAGACCAAGACCTGCTATCAGCCCTTTGCGATGACCTCAATACACCCAAAGCCATCCAGTCGCTGCACCAGCTGGCGCAAAACGCCGACACCTCCGCCCAGGCGATGGCGGATTATGCGGCCAGCGCAAGTCTCATGGGCCTGCTGCAGAAAAAAACAGAGATATCTGACGCCTTGAAGGCCAGCGTTGATTCCACGGTTCAAACGCGGCTGGAGCTGCTGAAGGCGAAAAACTTCGGCGAGGCGGACAAGATCCGCGATGATCTTCTGGCGAAAGGAATCCAGCTAAAGGATTCAAAAGACTTAGCAACTGGCGAACGGGTAACCACATGGGAAATGAAGCGGTGAGCGATACCCTGGCAGTGAGCGGCGGTTGCCAATGCGGCGCTATCCGGTTTTCCGCAGGCAAGCTGGGTCGGCCTTCCATCTGTCATTGCCGGATGTGCCAGAAGGCTTTCGGTTCGTTTTTTGCGCCGCTGGTGACGGTCGATCAGGCCCATCTGTCCTGGACGCGCGGCCAGACGACCTGGTTCAAATCGTCCAACAAGGTGCATCGCGGTTTTTGCGGCAAATGCGGCACGCCTCTGGCCTATCGCCACCCCGGCGGAATTGAGCTGGCCATCGGCGCTTTCGACCAGCCCGAAAAGCTGGAGCCGCAAATCCAGGTCAACCACGGCCATCGCCTGCCGTGGATTGAGCAACTGTTTTCAAAGCCGCTGCTTGAAAGCGCCGAAGCTGAGGCGTTTTTTGCCTCCATTGAGACCTTCCAGCATCCTGATCACGATACCCAAGTCTGGCCGGAGCAGGGATCGTGACAGAACCTGAAGACAAGACTAAAATGCCCAAATGGCTGCTTTACGGCCTGATTGCCAAACTAGGGCTCCTGGCGTTGGTTTTTATCGGCGTTACATTATATTTTTCAATAAGGTAGATTAATATGGCCGAAATCATTCAGACAGGAGGATGCCAATGCGGCGCGATCCGGTTCCGGGTTCGCGGTGCATTGACCGCATCATCATTATGCCATTGCAGGATGTGCCAGAAGGCATCCGGAAACATCTTCATCACGCTTGTGCCGACTGAAGGGGCGGAACTGCAATGGACCCGGGGCAAGCCCAAGCACTTTCAATCGTCCAATCACGGCTTTCGCGGCTTTTGCGAAAATTGCGGCACGCCGCTGACATACGAAGCACCGGATGGCATAGCACTGGCAGTCGGCGCTTTTGACGATCCGAGCAATCTGGCTCCTACGGTTCAATTCGGAGTGGAAGCCAAGGTGGCCTGGTTCGAAAAGCTGCATGAATTGCCTGCGCGCCGCACGGAAGAGGATGCGGAGGCCGCGCCCTTTCTGATGGATGTCGTCTCCTACCAGCATCCGGACCGGGACACCGAAAACTGGCAACCGAGAAAATCCACGGGAGATGACGAATATGGGTGACGGCATGATATTTTCCGGTGGCTGCCAATGCGGCGCTGTGCGCTACCGGACGGGCTCCCGGCCCGAAAACGCCCATCTGTGTCATTGCCGGATGTGCCAGAAGGCCGCCGGCAACTATTTCATGCCGTTGGCAAGTGTTCCTCTGGCGGATTTGACAATGACACGCGGCGAGGCATCGTGGTTTCATTCCTCCGACATCGTCAAGCGCGGCTTTTGCAGCCAGTGCGGCACGCCGTTGTTCTTCCAGACGATCGGTGACGACAGCATGGCCGTCACCTTGGGCTCGCTTGACCGCCCGATGGACATTGCGCCGCAATGGCTTTCGGATATGGACATGGCAATGCCGTGGTTTTCTGGGCTTGCAGACCTTCCCAAAGGCGCGGGCGAATCCGATGCCGGCAAAGAAGAAAGCCGGCGCTACGCCGCCATCCGGGCGACCAACCACCAGCATCCCGATCACGATACAGAGACCTGGCCTTTGGAGAGCCAACCATCATGACAGCCTTGCGCAGCCTTTACCCCGAGATTGAACCCTTCGACAGCGGCCATCTTGATGTTGGCGACGGCCATTCGATCTATTGGGAACGCGCCGGCACGAAGGGCGGCAAGCCTGCCGTTTTCCTGCATGGCGGGCCGGGCGGCACCATTTCGCCGCGCCACCGGCGGCTGTTTGATCCCGCACTCTATGACGTTTTGCTGTTTGACCAGCGCGGCTGCGGCCAGTCCACGCCGAATGCAAGCCTTGAGGCCAATACGACCTGGCATCTGGTGGCCGATATTGAACGGCTACGCATGATGGCCGGACACGACAAATGGCTGGTCTTTGGCGGATCCTGGGGTTCGGCGCTGGCGCTCGCCTATGCCGAAACCCACCCCGGGCGGGTGAGCGAACTGGTGGTGCGCGGCATCTATACGCTGACCAAAGCCGAGCTTTCATGGTATTACCAGTTTGGCGTCTCGGAAATGTTTCCGGAAAAATGGGAGCAGTTCCTGGCACCCATTCCGCAAAATGAGCGCGGCGACATGATGGGGGCCTACCGCAAACGGCTGGTGGGCGACGACAAGTCAGCCCGGGTGGCGGCTGCCAAGGCATGGAGCCTGTGGGAAGGCGAAACGATCACGCTGCTGCCGGAACCCGATACCAGCAACGCCTTTATGGACGAGGACTATGCCGTGGCCTTTGCCCGGATCGAGAACCATTTCTTTGTCCATGCCGGTTGGCTGGAGGAAGGACAATTGATCAGGGACGCCCATAAATTGAAGGATATTCCCGGCGTCATCGTCCACGGACGCTACGACATGCCCTGTCCTTTGCGTTATGCCTGGTTGCTGCACAAGGCATGGCCCGAGGCCGAGTTTCACATCATCGAAGGCGCCGGCCATGCTTACTCGCAACCCGGCATTCTTGATGCACTGATCAAAGCCACCGACAAATTTGCGGGAAAACCGGCGACAAGCTAATTGCCTGAACCGGAAAATTCAAAGGATATGGACCATGATAGACCATGCCGGCCTGAGCGTTTCAGATTTTGAAGCGGCAAGGAAATTTTACGACGCAGCCCTTGCGCCGCTTGGATCTTCGGTGTTGACGAAGGTGCCGATTGAATTTACCGGTGGCCGGCATATCTGGGGATATGGCCGTGACAGACCGGTTTTCTGGCTGACTGAAGGCGAAAAGCAGATCCCGCCGGTCCACTTTGCTTTCACGGCAAGTTCGCGCGACGAGGTGGACGCCTTTTATGCGGCGGCGATTGCGACCGGCGGCACTGACAACGGCAAGCCCGGTCTGCGCCCGCAATACCACGCAGATTATTATGGCGCTTTTGCCCGTGATCCGGACGGCAACAATATCGAGGCCGTCTGTCATCGACCGGAATAAACATTTCCATCCGCACCGGCCATCGGCTGGCGCGGATGGGCCTATCACCCGCAGGACATATCGCATGACCAAAGAACGCATCTACCTTTTCGATACGACATTGCGCGACGGCCAACAGACGCCGGGCATCGATTTTTCCGTCGAGGACAAGATTTCCATCGCACGCATTCTGGACGAGTTCGGCCTGGATTATGTCGAAGGCGGCTATCCCGGCGCCAATCCGACAGATACCGGTTTCTTTGAAAAGAAGCGGACATCGAAAGCCAGTTTTGTCGCATTCGGCATGACCAAGCGGGCAGGGGTCTCGACATCGAACGACCCCGGCCTTGCTGCGCTTCTGCAGTCCCAAAGCGATGCAATCTGCTTCGTTGCCAAAAGCTGGGATTATCATGTCCGGGTAGCGCTGGGCTGTACCAACGAGGAAAATCTCGACAGCATTCGCCAGTCTGTCGAGGCCACGCTTGCAGTCGGCAAGGAGGCTTTGGTTGATTGCGAGCATTTCTTCGACGGCTTCAAGGCCAATCCGGAATATGCGCTTGCCTGCGCCAAAGCCGCCTATGACGCCGGCGCGCGCTGGGTGGTGTTGTGTGACACCAATGGCGGAACGCTGCCGTCGGAAATCGCGGCCATCGTGCGTTTGGTGATCGATTCAGGCGTACCCGGCAGCTTTCTCGGCATTCATGCCCATAATGACACCGGCCAGGCTGTCGCCAATTCGCTTGCGGCGGTAGAGGCCGGGGTCCGCCAGGTGCAGGGGACGCTGAACGGCGTCGGAGAGCGCTGCGGCAACGCCAATCTGGTGGCCATCATTCCGACACTGGTGCTCAAGCCGGCGTTCAGCGACAGGTTTGAAATCGCGATCAATGAGGACAAACTGACCGGATTGACTCGTCTTTCCCACGCCTTTGACGAATTGCTCAACCGGTCGCCCGACCAGCAGATGCCCTATGTCGGCGCGTCCGCCTTCGCCACCAAGGCCGGCATCCATGCATCCGCATTGCTGAAGGATCCGCGCACCTATGAGCATGTGCCGCCGGAAAGCGTGGGCAATCTGCGCAAGGTCATGGTTTCCGATCAGGGCGGCAAGGCCAATTTCATCAATGCCCTGAAGCTTCGCGGACTTGCTGTTTCCAAGGATGATCCCAAGCTTGACGCGCTGATCGGCCTGGTCAAGGAGCGGGAATCCACCGGCTATGCCTATGAGGGCGCGGATGCCAGTTTCGAACTTCTGGCCAGACGCATGCTCGGCACCGTTCCGCAATTCTTCAAGGTGGAGAGTTTCCGCGTCATGGTGGAGCGGCGTTTTGATGCCAATGGTCAACTCAAGACCGTTTCCGAAGCCGTGGTACGGGTGATTGTCGATGGCAATGCCATGATGTCGGTTGCCGAGGGCCACGGACCGGTCAACGCGCTGGATCTGGCGCTACGCAAGGACCTTGGCCGATACCAGGAAGAGATTTCCGATCTGGAACTGGTGGACTACAAGGTGCGTATCCTCAACGGCGGCACAGGCGCCATCACCCGGGTCCTGATCGAATCCACCGATGACACCGGCGCGCGCTGGTGGACGGTCGGTGTTTCCGACAATATCATTGATGCGTCATTTCAGGCCTTGATGGACTCGATTGTCTACAAACTGATGAAAAACCGCGATCAGGTCGGCGTTCTGGCTGCGGAATGAGCGGGTTTCGGATTTTTTCATTCATCTAAGGAATGAATTGGCCTATTCACGCAATATGGCATAACGCAAGGCCACAAGGCAGAGATGTGCCGCTGCCGACCAGGAAAGTCGTGTCATGGCTACCGTCAATGCCGTCAAGCTGAATGAAGACACGCCGCGTGGATTTGCCTTTGCGTTGGCCGCCTATCTGCTGTGGGGCGTTTTGCCCTATTACATGAAGATGGTGGCGCATATCCCGCCGCTGGAAGTCGTCGCCCACCGGGTGATATGGTCGGTGCCGCTGGCTGCCGCAGTGCTGCTCTACCAGGGCAGGACAGCCGATTTGAAGACGGCCATCCGCACGCCGAAAATGCTCGGAATGGCCGCAGTGACGGCGGTGTTCGTATCGATCAACTGGCTGATCTATGTCTGGGCGATTGGTTCCAACCGGGCTATCGAGGCTGCGCTGGGCTATTACATCAATCCGCTGTTCAGCGTTTTCCTCGGCGCCATGCTGCTCAGCGAAAAGATGTCCCGCGCCCAGAAATATGCCATCCTGCTTGCCGCCATTGCGGTGGTCATCCTGACCTGGGATGCGGGCGGATTGCCGTGGATTTCGCTGGGCTTGGCGGTTTCCTGGGGCTTTTACGCCTTCTTCCGAAAAACGCTGCCGATTGGTCCCAATCAGGGTTTCATGCTGGAAGTCATGATCCTGTTCATTCCGGCGGCCTCATATGTGCTCTATCTTGAAACGACAGGCCAAGGCCATTTCGGCCATACCGGCTGGCGCGACGTTGTCTTGTTGCTGGCGGCAGGACTTGTCACCGCCGTGCCACTGATGGTCTATGCCAATGGCGCCAAGCTGCTGCGATTATCGACGATCGGGGTGATGCAATATCTGACCCCGACGCTTGTCTTCATCAGCGCGATCTTTGTGTTCAAGGAACCTTTCGGACTGACCAAGCTGGCATCCTTTGTCCTGATTTGGGCCGCATTGGTGATTTATACCGGCTCAATGCTGCACACCAGCCGCAAGAAAGCCTGATCTCACAACTTCGAGATCACGGTCTCGTCGCCGCGTCTTTGCCCGTTGTCGCCCCAGGCTCCAACGATACCCGGAACGATATCGGTCACCTCGTCGATGATGAGCGGCTTTACAAGATGGGCGGTATGGATGAAGCCTTCCTCCGTCATGTGCTTGAGCAGTTCGAGCATCGGATTCCAGAAGCCGTTGATATTGGCAAAGACCATCGGCTTTTTATGGCGGCCAAGCTGCGCCCAGGTCATGATCTCGACGATCTCTTCCAGGGTGCCGATACCGCCGGGCAAGGTGACAAAGGCATCCGAGCGCTCATACATCTGGTGTTTGCGCTCATGCATGTCGGCGGTGACAATAAGTTCGTCGAGTTCGCCAAGCGCATCTTTTGTGGCTTCCTTGTTCATCAGGAATTCCGGTATGATGCCGGTGACCTTGCCGCCGGACTGCATGACGCCATTGGCGACTGCGCCCATGATGCCGCGGGTGCCGCCGCCATAGACGAGGCGAAGGCCATTGTCGGCGATGGACTTGCCCAAAAGGCGGCCAGCTTCCATATATGACGAATCACGCCCGGGCTGGGAGCCGCAATAGACGCAGATGGATCGAATCGGGACAGATTTGTTTTGCATGGACCGACTTGACTATGCTGCACATGCTCAGTCAAGCTTTTTAGGCCTCAAAACACTGGATTGCTCGGGCTAGCGCTTGGAAAAGCTTGAGAAATCCAGAGGAAAACGTTAGCACAATGTTGGGGTACGGCGAAAATTGGTTCGCTTGGAGATTTGACATGAATAAAAACCGCGCCGTTTGGGTCGCACTCATAGTCCTTGCAGTTGCTACTGTCTTGATGATTTTTGTTGTCCTGCCCACCATTAATGGTAACCAACCGGTGACCGAGATGGCGGGAAAAGTGGACGACATGGCCAAGACCGCCGGTGATGTGGCTGACAAGGCCGGAGACGCGGTGGAAGCAGCCAAGGTGGATGTTAAATCCGCGTTGCTGGAAAAAATGGGCCGCCTGAAAGCAGATACCATAGCTGCTACCGATGAACTGGCGACGCTTTATGCCGGCGACAAGGCTTCCGATGCCGGCGCTTTGACGACAGCAAAGGACAAACTGGCATCGGCCCTTCAGGGCGTTGCCGCTTTCAAGCTGCCCGACGGGCTTGACCCTGCCATCACCTCAATTGTCGGTAAACTGGGCCAGGAAGCACAAAATGCCGGAATCGTGATTGGCAAGCTGTCTGAAAGCGCCTCCCAGGCGCTGGTTGAAATCGACGCCGTCAAAATGCGGATGAATCTTCTGTTCGACGCAGTCGAAAGCGCCTTGAAAGGCGAGACTGTTCCGGAAGCTTCGGCTGACGCAGCGGCTGAAAAGACCGCGCGCATTCCCGCATTCGATATATTGCGCGTGGAAAAGGACGGCTCGACGGTGATCGCCGGCAAGGCGCCGCCGGATACCAAGGTTGAAATTGTTGACGGCAATCAGGCCATCGCTTCCACCGAAGTCAATGCCAGCGGCGATTTTGCCGCCGTGCTCGACAAGCCGCTGGAGCCGGGCGATCACCAGATCACGCTGAAAGCCACCGGCAAGGATGGCATGTCCACGACATCTGAAGAAGTAGCCACGGTTTCCGTTCCCAAAGCGGGCGAGGGCGAATTGCTGGCCATGGTCACAAAGCCGGGTGAAGCGAGCCGGATCATCACGGTGCCGGAAGTGGCTGCGGTGAGCGGACAGGCAACCGCCGATGGCGTTGCAGATGCGGCAAGCGGGGCTGACGCGACCAAGGACAGCACCACAGCCGAAATTCAAACACAAGAAGGCGGCACTGTCACAACGCCTGACCTTCCGGCCGGTTCAAAAGACATTGCCGGTACGGCTCCGACCATCCAGGGGCAGGCCGACCAATCTGCAAATGCTGCCGCCGATGCGCAACAGACCACGACCGGCGCAGAAGCCGGTAACGTCAATGCTGATACGGCGCAAACCGCAGACGCCGGCCGTACCCCGCCTGAAGTCCAGGTGAGCGCCGTTGAAATTGAAGGCGACCATATTTTCATCGCCGGAGCAGCCAAGCCCGGCGCGACGGTTCGGGTCTATGCCGACAACAAGCTGATTGGCGAGGGCAAAGCGGATGCGAGCGGCCGGTTTGTCATCGACAACAAGATGCCGCTTTCCGTCGGCTCGCACATGATACGCGCCGACGTGCTTTCCGCCGATGGCTCCAAGGTTGAATTCCGCGCCGCAGTTCCTTTTGACCGGCCGGTCGGGGAACAGGTCGCCGTTGTTGCCGACCCGTCAGCTGACGCCGGCAGCGGCGCTGCGATGGTTTCCATTGACAGCGCCAAGCTTGCTGTCGGGCTGCAGGAAGCCTCCAAGGCACTTGCTTTGCTGAACGGATTGTTTGCCGACGGTAAAATGCCGAGCGCGGAAGAATTGGCGGCTGCCCGTTCAGGCACCGAAATCGCCATGAAATCACTGTCTGAAATGACCATTGCGGGGGACGCGAATTCAGCTTCTGTCGCCGCCATGGCCTCCAAGGCGCTTGAGCTCTTGAAGGCACTGCCTGACGATGCGGCCGGCGTACAGGCCGGATTGAAGCCGATCAATGATTTGATGGCGCCGTTCCAACCCGCCGAAAAACCGGCTGACATTGTGGCGCAGACACAGGCTTCGTCTAATGCTGCCGACCAGTCTGCCGACAGCAAGGCAATTGCCAATACACCGTCAGTTGAAACGGCACAGACAACGACCGAACAAAATGCCGGCGCAAAGGTTGTTGAAGTCGCGCCGAGCGTTGCCAAGCCTGCCGATCAGGAGGCCAGCGACACTGCCGCCGGAACCCCTGAGCAATCGACAACGAGCGACATGGCTGCAGCCGAGACCACACAGGACGATGCATCCGGTCCCAAGGTGATCGAGCAGGCGCCGCTCAAGGAGAGCAAGACATCGGTCATCATCCGCAAGGGCGATACGCTGTGGCAGATTTCCCGTCGGGTCTATGGTCGCGGGGTTCGATACACGACCATCTATCTTGCCAATCAAGACCAGATTTCCGATCCCGACGAAATCCTGCCCGGCCAGGTTTTCGGCGTTCCTGAAACACCTTTGGACAATGCGGAAGAGTTGCACCGGAAAGAAGTCGGCAAGCATCACAAATAATGCCTTCGGCATTGCAACCGGCCTGGCATCGACCTATCTCTCTGATGCGGCGACCCGAGCTACGCTCGGGTC
>JBGSIT010000061.1:0-90804 GCA_041742335.1 Rhizobiaceae bacterium | reverse complement strand
GAGCGCATGTTCAACAAACTCAAGCAGTTCCGCCGCATCGCAACCCGCTTCGACAAAACCGCCGCATCATTCGCCGCATTCCTGGCAATCGCTTCAACAAAGATTTGGCTGCCATACTTTGTCAACAGGGCCTAGTATTTTTTTTGCAAATATGACACTTCAATCGTCACCCGACGGCAACAAAAAACCGGCATGTGAATGAACACATGCCGGCTAAAATTCAACCGAGATAACCCGCCCCTATCAGCCCTTTTTGACGGGCGGCATGATCCTGAGTTCAAGCTCGCGCAATTGCTGCGGCAGGGCGGCGCTTGGTGCGCCCATCAGCAGGTCCTGGGCCTGCTGGTTCATCGGAAACAGCGTGACTTCGCGCAGGTTCTTGGCGCCGACCAGCAACATGACGACGCGGTCAATGCCGGCAGCCATGCCGCCATGCGGGGGAACGCCGTATTGGAAGGCGCGGTAGAGGCCGCCGAAGCGTTCTTCCACCACGTCGGCGCCCAGGCCGACATTGCCGAAGGCCTTGAGCATCAATTCCGGTATGTGGTTGCGGATGCCGCCGGAGGCAATTTCAAAGCCGTTGCAGACCATGTCATATTGATAGGCCTTGATGCCGAGCAGATTGTCGCCCGTCAGGCTGTCCATGCCGCCCTGCGGCATGGAGAAGGGGTTGTGGGCGAATTCCACCCGCTTGGCCTCTTCGTCCCATTCATAGAAGGGAAAGTCGATGATCCAGCAAAGCTCGAACCGGGCGTGATCGACCAGATTGAGTTCCTCGCCGGCCCTGCTGCGGGCTTCGCCTGCGAATTTGTAGAATTTGGAAGGCTCGCCGGCGACGAAGAAGCAGGCATCGCCGTCGTCAAGACCCATCTGCGTCCGGATCGCATCGGTGCGTTCCTCGCCGATATTCTTGGCCAAAGGCCCTGCACCTTCGAGCTTTTCGCCTTCCTTGCGCCAGAAGATATAGCCAAGTCCCGGCTGGCCCTGGCTTTGCGCCCAGGCGTTCATCCGGTCGCAAAAAGCGCGCGATCCGCCAGTCTTGGCCGGAATCGCCCAGATTTCGACCTTCGGGTTGGAGGCGATCATGCCGGCAAAAACCTTGAAACCCGAACCGGTGAAATGCTCTGTCACGGCCTGCATGACAATCGGATTTCTCAGATCGGGCTTGTCGGTGCCATATTTGCGGATCGCCTCGTCATAGGCAATGCGCGGAAAGCTGCCGGTCACCGGCTTGCCCTCGGCAAATTCCTCAAACACGCCGCGCATGACCGGTTCCATGGTCGACAGCACGTCGTCCTGTTCGACAAAGCTCATTTCCAGGTCAAGCTGGTAGAATTCGCCAGGCAGACGGTCCGCGCGCGGATCTTCATCGCGGAAGCAGGGCGCGATCTGGAAATAGCGGTCAAAGCCGGAGGCCATCAGCAATTGCTTGTATTGCTGCGGCGCCTGCGGCAGCGCGTAGAACGTGCCGGGGTGAATGCGGCTGGGCACCAGGAAGTCGCGTGCGCCTTCAGGCGACGACGCCGTCAGGATCGGCGTCGAATATTCCGTAAAGCCGATATCGTTCATGCGGCGGCGCATCGCGGCGATGATCTGGGTGCGCCGGACAATGTTCTTGTGCAGCGTTTCGCGCCGAAGGTCGAGAAAGCGGTATTTCAGCCGCACGTCTTCCGGATAATCAGGCTCGCCGAACACCGGCAAAGGCAGCTCCTTTGCCGCCGACAGCACCTCGATTTCCTGGGCGTAAAGCTCGATCTCGCCAGTCGCCATGGCCTTGTTGATTGTGTCGTCAGACCGCGCCTTGACAACGCCGTCAATGCGGATCACCCACTCGCCGCGAACTTTTTCGGCCATGGCGAACGCCGGAGAATCCGGATCGGCGACGACCTGGGTCATGCCATAATGGTCCCGAAGATCTATGAACAGGAGCCCGCCGTGATCGCGAACACGGTGCACCCAGCCGGATAGACGGACAGTGGCGCCGACATCGGCTTTCGTAAGGGCGGCGCAAGTGTGACTGCGGTAACGGTGCATGGTTTAAATCCTGCATTTTCATTGCGGCAACGGCGCATGGCGACACATTGCCCGACGTTCAAAATTTTGCCGGAAAAGCGCATGGCGAACCTGATTTGTCAAGGCTTCAGCCGATTTGCCCATTGGCAAAAAGCTGAAGTGCCGATGATTACGGCAGAAAAACCCCGGCGGGTGAAAAAAATTCCATTCCATGACGCTTGAAGATAGGCCGGGCGAACGGGAATCAGCTAACAATCCAAGGGACCGGGCCATCTTCGAGCCGACCCGATTGCCCGTCCTCATGCCCATGAAGTCTTCCTGATGGATAAACTCCGGCCTCTCATCCCGCTCTTCATCACCGCCGGCCTGCTGATTGGCGCAAGCGGCCTGCATTCCAGCGTGATTTCGCTAAGAGCTGCGCTTGAAGGCATTCCCACCAGCGGCATCGGCCTCATCAGTTCCGCCTATTATCTTGGCTTCGCGCTGGGTTGCATGCATGTCACGTCCTATTTGCGCACGTCCGGCCATATCCGCACTTTTGCGGCATTTGCGGCCATCGCCTCGGCGGCCACCATTTTACAGGTCATGTTTATCAGCCCGGCATTCTGGGTGTTGCTGCGCTTTGTCAACGGCTATGGCCTAGCCATCCTGTTTACGGTGATTGAAAGCTGGATCAATGCGCGGGTGGATAATTCCATTCGCGCCCGCACCCTGTCGATCTATCGCTTTGTCGACCTGGCTTCGGCCACCGCGTTTCAGTATCTATTGATCATCGGGGTTGCGGGCTTCAACCTGTTTGGCGTCATCGCCATCGCTTTGGCGCTGTCGCTGGTGCCCATTGCACTTGCCGACCGCTCCAGCCCCTCCCCGCCTGATGCCGTCAAGTTCAATCTCAAAAATGTCTTTGCGATATCGCCGCTGGCCTGCATTGGCGGCGTGATGGTCGGCATGAGCAACACAGTCTACCGCTCATTGGGACCAAATTATTCCCAGACGCTCGGCTTTTCATTGGCGGAAGTGGCCAATTTCATGTCTGTCGGCATTATCGGCGGTATCGTGCTGCAATTTCCGCTGAGCTATCTCGCCGACAAGGTGGACCGGCGCATCGGAATTGCCATATCGGCGGGCGGCGGAATGCTCGCCAGTGTTTTCCTGGTCTGGCTCAGCGGCAGCAGCGTGGCTGCAAACCTGATTGCCATCATGGTCTTTGGGGCCTTTTCCATGCCGCTTTATTCGCTTTGCTCGGCCCATGCCAATGATCGCGCAGGCCCCGGCCAGCATGCGATGATCTCGGCAGGCGTCCTGTTCTACTGGGGCTTGGGCGCCGCCATCGGCCCGCTCTGCGCCGGTGCGCTGATGCAATGGTTCGGCCCCAAGATGCTTTTCGTCTTCACATCTTTCATTCAGGGCGGTTTTGTGGCTTATACGATTACCCGAATAATACAGAGACCGGCATCATCTTCCTGAGATCGCCGGTGGCAATCGGCTCCGATCTATCCGCAAGCAGCCGGTTGCGTTTAAAAAAACAGGTGAATGCGATTACCGATGAAAATCATAACAACAACCAAAGAACTTGAAACCTGCTGCAAGGCCTTCGCCCAGCATGATTTTGTCACAGTGGATACCGAATTCCTGCGCGAAACTACGTTCTGGCCGGTTCTGTGCCTGATCCAGATGGCCGGCCCCGACGATGAATTGATCGTGGATCCGCTTGCCGAAGGCCTGGATTTGGCGCCGTTTTACACTTTGATGGCTGATTCTTCGGTCACCAAGGTGTTCCATGCCGCCCGCCAGGATATCGAAATCGTCTTCAACCGGGGCGGATTGATTCCGCATCCGATCTTCGACACCCAGGTCGCAGCCATGGTGTGCGGCTTCGGCGAATCAGTCTCCTATGACACGCTGGTACAGAAGACCAAGGGCGTCAGCATCGACAAGACAAGCCGGTTTACCGACTGGAGCCGTCGGCCGCTGTCAGACAAGCAACTGGAATATGCGCTGGCCGATGTCACCCATCTGCGCGACATTTACATCACCTTGAAAGCAGAATTGGAACGCGCCGGCAGATCGCTTTGGCTCAAGGAGGAAATGGCCGTTCTCGAGGCGCAGGAAACCTATGACCTGGCACCGGAAAAGGCCTGGACGCGGTTGAAAATGCGGGTCAAGAAACCGGTTGAGCTTGCCGTTTTGAAGGAAGTGGCGGCCTGGCGCGAACGCGAGGCCAGATCGCGCAATGTGCCGCGCGGCCGTATTTTGAAGGACGATGCTTTGTTCGAGATCGCCCAGCAGCAGCCGCGCGATGCCGAAGCCATGGCAAGGCTGCGCTCCATACCGCGTGGATGGGAGCGGTCCACCGCCGGTTTGGCCATTGTCGAACGCGTCAATGCCGCGCTGGAAATCCCGAAAGCCGACCTGCCGCGTATTGCAAGGCCCGCGACACCGCCGGAAGGCACAGCGGCGGCCGTGGAATTGCTCCGCGTGCTTTTGAAACTGGTAGCCGAACAGCACGGTGTCGCGCCGAAGATCATCGCAACCGGCGACGATCTCGACCAGATTGCGGTGCATGGCGAAAAAGCCGATATCGGCGTCATGAACGGCTGGCGGCGCGACCTATTCGGAGAACCGGCCCTTAAACTGGTCAATGGTTCGCTGGCGCTGCGCTTTGTTGACCGCCGGGTTGAAATCGTCGAACTTTGATCGGCCGGATGAATCCAAAATGGCTGCGATTGCCTCGCAGCCATTTTTTTCGCCCCGTGACATATAGCGTCAGAACGCGAAATCAAACCTGTCTAGATCATGGATATTGACATGCAGCAAGGTGATGCTGTCGTGGTTGGCAAGTTCGATTTCAACACCGCCCGAAACCCGATGGATGTCCACCTGCGAAAATTTCGATATGCCGGAATAACCTGACAGGTCGATGGTGTCGTGGTCCCGGCCCTTCGCATCAAAATCGGTGATCTTGTCAGAGTCAAAACCGCGCTTGAAGATAAAAGTGTCGCTGCCGCTGCCTCCGGACATCCAATCGTTGCCGTCGCCGCCGATCAGCCGGTCATTTCCGCTGCCGCCAAGCAATTTGTCCTTGCCGCCAAGACCGCTCAAAAAGTCATTGCCACCAATTCCGTCGAATTTGTCGCTGAGATCGGAAGCAACGAACCTGTTTTTTCCGTCGTTGCCCATCAGTTCATAGGCTTCGTGTTTGAGATATCGCGCGAAGCTTGCTTCATCGGCAATGTCGGCCTTCAATATATCGAGGCCAGTCGCGGTATAGGTCAGTTTTCCGTCGCCGACGATGGTGATCTCGGTAATTTTCTGGATGACGCTGGAGATGCTCTTGGTGCCATGCGAGAAGTCAAATTTCCCGTGAAGCTCTACATAGTTTTGATTGTTCTCCTTGAGAACAAGATAAGCGCCATGACTGTCAAAACCCATCGATGTCTTGGTAAAGTTGCCCATGATCGACTGCATGTTCAGATGTGCAAGATCGAAATTATTGTCTGAACTCTTGGATCCAAACTTCACCGTAGCCATCGCTCACTCCATGAATAAATAGTTGGGCTGTTTCTCAGCGTCGATGTATTAATCCATCAAAATTATTACCGTTTCGATTATTTTGATCAGTATAAATTTAATGAAAACTCGATTATGCATATTTTATATTTGTATTTTTGCACTTCGTTCAATTTGTATTTGTGCGTTTAATCCCGGGTTCATTTGTTCTTCCTAGTGTTTTCCGGACAGCTGCCCGGTCGGATTCCGGCTTCGTGGCGCTTTGTCATCATTGTCAACAAAAGGCATCCCCCGATGAGCGCAACATTCAGCCGAGATGAAGACTGGGAAAATGAATACGAGTATGAGCATGAAAAAGACGACGATGATGATCATGGTTCCAGTTCCGATGATCGTCGTGATCCCTGGCATGGCGGCTGGGATGTCAACCTGCCGAAATTCGACCTGAAAAGCATTGGAAAGATCACCGACTACGATATCAGCAAACACGGCCTGAGCGTGACTTTCGGCCACAAATTTACGCTCTCGGTGGAAGGCTCCGGTTTGGAATTCGACATTGAAAAAGGCTCCAAACTCCCGAAGATTACCGGAGGAACCATCGATTCCTTCAGCTTCGACGGCCCCGGCAAGACCGACTATTCGATCTCAGGTCTCGATATGCCGGCCAAGCAGCTTTACAAGGCGCTGCTCAATCTTGACGGCAAGACGCTGCTGAACCTTTTCCTTTCAGGCGATGAGACAGTTTCCGGCTCCGGTTTCAACGACCTTCTCTTTGGCGGCAAGGGTCATGACACTTTGCTGGGCAACGGCGGCAATGACAGGCTGCTGGGCGGCGCGGGCAAGGACATCATCAACGGCGGTCGCGGTTTCGACCTTCTTTTCGGTGGAGACGGTAATGACCACTTCGTCTTCGGGCTGAAATCCGGCTTTGACCGGATCGAGGATTTCCACAAGGGCGATGTCATTGATCTGTCCGCCTACGGTTTCGGCGGCGACTTCGAGGAATTCGTGGCAAACCACATCCGCTTCGGCGACCACTGCCTGGATGATGACGGAACACTGATCATTGATCTTGGCAAGGGCAATGGCATCGTTGTCGAAGACGTCAATTGGAGCCAGTTCCAAGCAGACAGTTTCATCCTCTGAAACGCAACAAGGACGATAGAGTCCCGGGCTGCCTGCCGCAAAGCAGGCAGCCCGCTATTCGAAGCGGAAGGCCAGTTTGCGCCCGGTCAGCTTGGCCAATTGCTGCAGGCGTCCATCCAGCCGCTCTCCTGCAAATTCGCGGTAGCGTGACGGAACCACGAATTCGAGGTCAAGACCCGACGCAGGATCTACAGGGCGCTCAAAGCGCAGGTTGCGGGCCACGCCGGGCATGGAAGCGGAAAACAGGTAGACCACCCGCAGCAGGCCGCCAAGCAGCTTGGCCAGTTCAATATAGCGTGGCGTTGCCATGGCCGACAACGCGCCGGTGGCGTTGTCATCGTTCAAGCCTTCAAAACGATAATAATTGGCCAACGCAATATAGGCGCGACCTGGATGAGTGATGCCGACGAATGAACTGTGGGCAATGACATTGAGCGCCTGCAGTCCGCGATAATCGGGATGCGCCCGCCAGCTGATATCGGCGAGCAGGCAGGCTGCCTGGCGATAGCGCCCCTCCTCCGCCGTTTCGGTTACGCCGAACATAGGCAGCATTTCGCCGGTCCACGCAGCGAGTTCTCGGGCATGTTCGGGTGAACGCGCCCTGAGGATCGCCAATTCGCCGGCGGCCTCCAGAAGTGGGTCAAGCTGGCGCATGCGTTCGGGCAGCAGCGAATACAGAAACCCTTCCCGGACCCCCTGAATGGAAAAAGACACCATTGAAGGTTTCATGACATCCAGCACTTCGCGCAGCGCAATGGCGCCATAGGGCATCAGGAAACGCCGGTTACGGGAAATGGTTGAATAGGCCGGGTCCTTGCTATCCGGATTGGCAATGATCTGATCGATGAAATCATAGGTATCCGGTAGCGACATTTGGTAATCCTGCACCATGTGCAGCGGATATTTGCGCATTTCCATGTGAAGCTTGGCCATGTTTCGCCAGGTGCCGCCGACAGCATAAAAGGCCCGCCCCTTGCCAAGCTTGAGAAATTCAGCCGTGCGGACATGCTTGCGGGCAAAAGTTGCGGCCTTGGAAAGCGAGCCGTTGGCATATTCCGACAGTCTGATGCCGCCGAGCGGCAGGGTCATGCCCTTGCCGTAGTTCTTGCCGCGAATGTCGATCAGTTCAAGCGAGCCGCCGCCAAGATCGCCGGCGATGCCGTCGGGTTCGGAATATCCGCTGATAATGCCATAGGCGGAGTATCTTGCTTCTTCTTCGCCTGAAAGGACGCTGATCCGGCAGCCGAGTATGAGTTCGGCGCGGCGGATGAAATCGGGGCCGTTTTCCGCTTCACGGGCGGCGGCTGTCGCCAGGGCATAGATTGTGGAGGCGCGGGCCTGCGTGGCGAGCGCGTGGAAACGGCGCAGCGCGCCGAGCGCCCGTTCGACACTGCTGTCATCCATGCGGCCGGATTGCGCAATTCCCTTGCCGAGCCCGCACATGACCTTTTCATTGAACAGCATGGTCAGAGCCCGACTTAACCCCTCATAGACAACGAGCCGGACCGAGTTTGATCCTATATCGACTACGGCGATCGGCTCAATCCCGGGCAAGCGCCCTTGGGCCTCTGATTCAACCATACAATCGTCATCCACGGTCTTGCACGGATATTCCGGAACCCTTGCAACAGGTGGTTCCGGTCGGCATATCCGCGCTGGGCTATTTCCGACCGGATTTGGCCCCGCCGGAAATCAATTTGGGCGCATTCGATTTCAAGGACTCGCCCCGGCCCGACAGGCTGGGATTTGTCATGAAATACAATTGGGCATTAAACGGTTCCTCGCCTTCGCGCAACTCCACGCGGCGCGAAGTTCCGTCTGAATCGATAACATAGGATTGTTGGTTGTCGATCAAGTTGGCCAGCATGATCTGGCTCATCACCTGTTCATGCACCGTCTTGTTGACCAGCGGAACCAGGGTTTCCACCCGTCGGTCAAGGTTGCGGGGCATCATGTCGGCTGATCCGATATAGACCAGTGCCTGCTCTGTCGGCAGGCCGTAGCCATTGCCGAAGCAGAAAATCCGGCTGTGTTCGAGAAAGCGACCGACGATTGACTTGACGCGGATATTGTCCGACAGGCCCTCGACCTGCGGCCTGAGGCAACAAATGCCCCGGATGACCAGTTCGATCTGCACGCCGGCGCGGCTGGCGACATAAAGCGCGTCAATGATTTCCGGATCGACCAGCGAATTCATCTTCATCCAGATGGCTGCCGGCCGGCCAGCCTTGGCGTGTTCGGTCTCCTCGCGGATATGCCGGAGAATGCGCGGCCGCATCGTATTGGGCGAGACGGCAAGCTTCATGCCCTCTTCGGGTTCGCCGTAGCCGGTGATGAAATTGAAGACATTGGCCATGTCGTGGCCGATCACCGGATTGCAGGTGAAGAACGAAAGATCGGTATAGATCTTGGCGGTCACGGGGTGATAATTACCTGTGCCGAGATGGCAATAGGTCCTCAGCTTGCCCTCTTCGCGGCGCACCACCATGCTCATCTTGGCATGGGTCTTCAACTCGATGAACCCGAAAACGACCTGGACGCCTGCGCGTTCAAGATCCCGCGCCCAGCGGATATTGGCTTCCTCATCAAAGCGGGCCTTGAGTTCGACAAGCGCCGTCACCGACTTGCCCGCCTCGGCGGCGTCGATCAGGGCGCGCACGATCGGGCTGTCATTGGACGTACGGTACAAGGTCTGCTTGATGGCGACGACATCCGGGTCGCGCGCGGCCTGAAACAGGAACTGCACGACCACATCAAAGGATTCATACGGGTGGTGGACGATCATGTCCTTTTCGCGGATTGCCGCCAGGCAATCGCCGGCATGTTCGCGCACCCGCTCGGGATAGCGCGGATTGTAGACTTCAAACCGGAGATCTTCGCGCGGCGCCTTGGTGATTTCCGACAAGGTGTTGAGCGCCAGAAGGCCGGGAAGGATAGCCACCCTGCTTTCGGGCACGCCCAGTTCATGCATGACAAACTGGCGCAGCGAATGCGGCATTTCGGAATCGGTTTCAATACGGATCACCGATCCCCGCCGGCGGCGCTTCAGCGCGGTCTCGAAATAGCGGACAAGGTCTTCGGCTTCTTCCTCGACTTCAAGGTCGCTGTCACGGATAAGCCGGAACGTGCCTGAACCGCGCAATTCGTAACCGGGAAAAAGCTGGCCGACATAAAGCAGCACGACATCTTCCAGTGTCATGTAACGGATGGTGCCGTTGAGATCGGGCAGCCGGAAAAATCGCGGCAGCGCCGTCGGCAGGCGAAGCAGCGCCGTCATCGGATCGCGGCCATGCATGCTTGTCAATTGCAGGCCGATCGAAAAGCCGAGATTGGGAATGAAGGGAAAGGGATGGGCCGGATCGATGCAGAGCGGCGTCATCACCGGAAAAACGCCCTGTTCGAATTCCTGATCGAGCCATTTGCGGTCCTCGGCGCTCAACGCGGCGGGACGAACAATCAGGATATCTTCCTTGGCCAGATATTGCTGAAGCACTGCAAAGGACGCCTGCTGCTCCATTTGCAGATTGTTGATCTCGCTGAGAATGGCGCCCAATTGCTCGGCGGGCGTCTTGCCGTCCGGGCTCTTGATGACGATGTTCTGGCGAACCTGGCCTTCCAGGCCGGCGACGCGGACCATGAAGAACTCGTCGAGATTATTGGCTGAAATCGACAGGAAGCGTACGCGCTCAAGCAGCGGGTGGGCGGTATTGAGCGTTTCTTCGAGAACCCGGCGGTTGAACTGCAACCAGGAAAATTCGCGATTGATGAACCGTTCCGGTTTGAAGAGGATGTCGTCGCTCACCTCCTGTTTCGCCCCATCCAATGGATCATTGGCAACCGTAATGTCGATGTTCATGTCTTCGGATCTCCGCGGCGGCTGCAACCCGGTTTGGCGGCAGCCTGCCGTCTGGTTCAATATCTTGCGCGCGGCATGCCTGGCGACAGTTATGACACGGTCCGGCAAATCTGGCGCAAAGGGTGGGACTTCAACAGTCCTGCATTATTACAGTTTGACAACAGATTGGTGACAGTCAATCGCCAGATGCCAATTTGGCAAAATCATCCAGCACTTCGGCGGCGATTGCCCGGCTGACCTTCTTGCCGCGCGCCAGGGCGATCCTGTCCATTTGCTCAACCACCGTCATGGCCGCGTTGAGCGATCGTTCCATGCGGTGGACGATATAGTCGACCAGACGGTCATCCACCATCAATTGACGGTCGGCAAAAAGCTTGATCAGCACCTGCCCCAGCAGGGCGTCGTCGGGCTCGCCGATTTCCACGATGGTGGCGGCCTTCAAACGCGATTTCAAATCCTCAAGTCCGACGGGCCAAGACAGTGGCCAGGCCCGTGCCGTGATCAGCATTTGGGTCTTGTGCTGGCGGACGGCATTGATGGCGTGGAAAAGCTCGGCATCGTCAAAAACTGCGCGATCCGCATCTTCGAACATTACCGGGCCGTGGGCGGCAAGCCGCGCGGCGTCCGACCCGGTCAGGGGCAATATCGGCTGCGCTTTCGCCTTGGCCTGCCAAATTCCCGCCAGATGGCTTTTGCCCGAGCCAGACGGCCCGACGATGATGACCACCGGCGACGGCCATTGCGGCCATTGGTCGACAATTGTCACCGCGGCGCTGAGCGGATCGGAGATCAGCAGGTCGTCGCGGCCGCTCTGCGCCTGGTGGCCCAGCGCCAGCGGCAATTGTTCTGCGAGCCGGGACCGGGCGGTTTTTGGCTCGGTCATGTCTTTTTGACCTGCCTGGGACGCCTGGCCACCGGCCTGACCGCCTCGACCAGTTCTTCCTCCTCGCTCGACACCTGGTGCTTGTCCCCGAAATAAAGGTCACTGTTGAGATAACGCGTTATCGCGAAACGGACCAGCACGCCGATGGCCGCCGAGGCCGGGACTGCGACCAGCAATCCGACGAAGCCGAACAAGGCGCCGAAGGCAAACAGCGCAAACATCAGCCAGACCGGATGCAGGCCGATTTTTTCGCCCACCAGCTTTGGCTGCAGGATATTGCCGTCGATGAACTGCCCCAACAGGAAAATGCCGGCAATCAGCATCACCCAGGTATATTCCGGCCAGAATTGCACCAGCGCGACGCCAACCGAAAGCACCAGCCCGACCATCGAACCGACATAGGGAATGAAGGAGATCATGCCCGAGACCAGGCCGATCAGAAGCCCGAAATTCAACCCTGCCAGCGACAGCGAAACGCCATACATCAGGCCGAGAATGATGCAGACGGAACCTTGGCCGCGCACAAAGCCGGAAATTGCCTGGTTCATGTCATGGCCGATGCGCCGAACGTCATCGACATTGTTGCGCGGTATCCAGCTGTCGACCTTTTCAACCATGCGGTCCCAGTCCAGCAGCAGGTAGAAGGCCACGACGGGTGTGATGAAGAACAGCGCTGCGATATCGACCAGCGCCTTGCCGGAACTCCAGATCTGCTGAAACAAAGTGCCGATGAAGCCGGCGCCCTGTCCGAGGATCTTGGCGAAATCTTCCTTCAGGCTGCCCATCTGCCCTTGCAACCATGATGGCACCAAGGGCGAATTGGCGTCCGTGATCAGGTGCTGCAGCGAGGTGATATAACCCGGCAACCGCGATATGAACTCGCTGGCCTGATTGGCGAGAAGCGGAATGACGATGATCAGTGACAGCGCGAAAATAACAACGAAAGATGCCAGGATGACAATGGTGGCCAGCAGCCGGCTGAGGCCGAGCCGCTCGAACCAGTCAGCCACCGGATCAAGAAAATAGGCAAGCGCCATGCCTGCCACGAAGGGTAGCAAGATGGAGCGGAAAACCAGCAGGAAGACTGCAAAACCGGCGAGGCAAAGAAGCCAGAACACGATCTGGCGGCGCAGGCCTGTTCCTGAAATATGCGTCGGCATGTCAATCGGCCTTTCTGCGGCTTTGAAGCCGGTCGATTTTGGTTCGGATGGTGGATTTGGTTTAACCAAATCGGAAATTCAAGTCTAATATCACAATGCGGTCAAACCGTCGCCCTTGCTCCAGTAAGACCGTGCCGGAACCGCAATACCTGCTGCACAGTGTTTTCGTGGACAAGAGGCACTGAATTTGAAATGCAGATAGGACAGCCCCACTGCAATGGTCAAGAGCGGTTGGCAAACCGGCACGGGGCGGTCGCGATCAAAATGTTCATTCCGCTTGAAGCATGTCTGCTTGCCAGGTTCTTCTAACGTAAGCCTGTCCCGGCTACCGGGCCATATGCCGACAGCCCGAACCGGATGGATAACTGCCGCAGATACCCGCCAACCAGGCCACAATCGGCTGCGACCGGTTGAGGGGCGGCGGGCCTCGCTCATGGCTCTATTGCGTTGTCAGCTGCCCAGAAATTGGCTGATAACCTTGGCTTGCAGCTTCTTTCCGTCCGGATCGAGACCGGTCTTGAGTTCGCAAAGCGCTTCGGACCATTTCGAGGTGCGCGTGCGTATCGGCGGGTCGGCAGATTCCAGCACGTCCATGACGACGGCTGCGACTTCATCCGCTGTCTGACCGGCACCGTCCGACAGGCGCTTTGTGGCCCCGGCGATATAGGCCTGCAAGATGGGCGCATATTCGTCGTCGCGTATGCCGCCGGTTTCCTGCATGTTCTTGAGCGCCGATGCGACAAAGTCGGAAGCGATGCCGCCCGGCTCGACGGTCGAGAAATGGATGCCGAAAGACGGGGTGATGTAAGACGCCATCGCCTCCATATAGCCTTCGACACCGAACTTTGCGCCGCAATAGAGTTCGTTGAACGGTTGGCCGACCAACCCGCCTACCGAGGAAATGGTAATGACATGACCACTGCGCTGGGCGCGCATATGCGGCATGACGGCCTTGGTGCATCGCACCACGCCCATATAATTGACATCCATGATCCATGCGACTTCTTCTTCGCTGGCCTGTTCGGTCGAGCGGACAAAGCCGGCGCCGGCATTATTGACCAGAACATCGATGCGGCCTTCTTTTGCTACCACTGCATCGACTGCGGCATTGATGCTGGCGCTATCCTGAACGTCGAGCGCCAGGACATTGAGTTGGACTCCGGCGGCCTTTGCGGCAGCATCAAGCGCTTCGCGCTTCTTCAGGTTGCGCATGGAAGCATAGACGATATGGCCGGCCCTGGCTGCCTGGATAGAGATGGCAACGCCGAGACCGGTTGATGTACCAGTAATCAGGACAATTTTGGGCATTTGTTTTCCTTTGAATGATTTGGAGTGCGAGGATTTTGTTCAGGCCCGCAGACTTGACCAGATACGATCAAAGGTCTGGTCGACTTCATCGGGCCGGGCCGGCGTCCCGGTCATTGCTGCGGTCCGCGCGAGATGCATGGCCGGCCCGATCAGAAGGCTGACCGCCACATTGAGCGGCATAGGCGTCAGCGTTCCATCATCCATCGCCGCCTGGATCAGATGATTGATTTCGTCCTGCAAGGGCGCGACTTCAGCCCTTTGCGCCTCCGTCAGCACCTGGGCCGCGCCGGCATATTCCAGAAAGCGGAAGTCCAGCGGCTTTGACAGCAGGAAGGCAAAAAGATTGAACCACATGCCCTTGACGATCTCTTTCGAGTTCGGCGCATCGGCGGCCGTCATCAGCGATTTGTGAAAATCAAGTTTGATGTGCAGATAGGTTTTCTGCAGAAGATCGTCCTTGTTTTCGAAATGCAGATAGATGGTACCGGGAGAAACCTTGGCGGCCCTGGCGATGTCTGCAACTGAAGCCGCGCCTATTCCCTTGGATGCAACGACTTCAACTACCGCGGTGCGGATTTGGTTCAAAATTTGCGCTTTGGTGGGTTTTGCCATTTCGACCTCAATTCCAGTAATGAATATTCATTACTGGTTTTGCTGACCTAGTACTCTGCCCTTGTCATGTCAACCCGGCTTGAACCGGTCCCTCACCTATAAGGCAGGCGGCAGCCGGTCGCTGCGAAATGAGCACCGGGCGCAGGTCAAACTGGCCGACATGTCGCCATCTCGAAACTGCCGCACCCAAAACAGTGAAAACAATACCGGCCTTGTGCTTGCATGCTTGCAACAAGGCTGTCTTCATGCAATGGCGACACCAACAGGGATCTTGTGGAGACAACACGATGAGCCAAGCCGGAAAAAACGGTCTGACCTACAGTGACGCGGGCGTCGATATTGACGCAGGCAACCTGCTGGTCGAAAAAATCAAGCCGGCGGTGCGCTCAACCCGGCGGCCCGGTGCCGATGGCGAGATCGGCGGCTTTGGCGGCCTGTTCGATCTCAGGGCCGCAGGTTTCACCGATCCGGTGCTGGTGGCGGCCAATGACGGTGTCGGCACAAAGCTGAAAATCGCCATTGACGCCGACCGGCACGACACAGTCGGCATAGACCTGGTGGCCATGTGCGTCAACGACCTGGTGGTTCAAGGCGCAGAGCCGCTTTTCTTTTTGGATTACTTTGCCACCGGCAAGCTTGACCCCGACCAGGGCGCTGCCATTGTCGGCGGAATTGCCGAGGGGTGCCGGCAGGCAGGCTGCGCCTTGATTGGCGGTGAAACCGCTGAAATGCCGGGCATGTATCAAGGCGGCGATTATGACCTTGCCGGATTCGCGGTCGGCGCGGCCGAGCGTGGCCAATTGCTGCCGGCAGGAGATATTGCCGAAGGCGACGTGATCCTCGGACTTGCTTCGTCCGGCGTCCATTCCAACGGCTTTTCGCTGGTCCGCAAGATTGTCACGATCTCCGGCCTGGGCTGGCAGGATGCCGCGCCCTTCGCAGCAGGCAAGACACTCGGAGAAGCCTTGCTTGCGCCGACCCGGATCTATGTCAAATCATTGCTTTCCGTCATTCGCCAGACCGGCGGCATCAAGGCCCTGGCCCATATTACCGGCGGCGGATTTCCTGACAATATTCCGCGCGTCCTGCCTGATCATCTTGCCGCCGAAATCAACCTTGACGCCATATCCGTTCCTGCGGTTTTCTCGTGGCTCGCCAAGACCGGCGGCGTTGCGGAAAAGGAAATGCTGCGCACCTTCAACTGCGGCGTCGGCATGATCGCGGTGGTCAATCCGGACCAGTCCGAAGCGGTCAGCGCCGCCCTTGAAAAAGCCGGCGAAACCGTCGTTACCCTCGGAACCATGACAGCGCGGACCGAGGCAGGCGGCGTGACATACAAGGGCAAGCTCGGACTATGACCGCGGCGAAAAAGCGGGTCGTCATCTTCATTTCCGGCGGCGGCTCCAATATGGAAGCCCTGATCCACGCCGCCGCCGACCCGGCCTATCCCGCTGAAATCGTTGCGGTCATCTCCGACAGATCAACCGCCGGCGGGCTGCAAAAGGCAGCGGCGCGCGGTGTTCCCGTTCTCTCCTTCGAGCGCCGGGCCTATGGCTCCAAGCAGGACCATGAAGCCGCCATCGTGGCGGCGCTTGAGCCGCTGGCGCCAGACTATCTGTGTCTTGCCGGATTCATGCGGCTGCTGAGCGATGATTTCATCGAGCGCTATCGCAACCGCATCATCAATATCCACCCTTCCCTGCTGCCGCTGTTTCCCGGCCTTCACACCCATCAACGCGCCATCGATGCGGGCATGAAACTGGCCGGATGCACAGTCCATATGGTGACCGAGGTCATGGATGTGGGCCCGGTCATCGCACAGGCGGCCGTGCCCCTGCTGGCTGGCGATACATCAGAAACGCTGGCTGCGCGTGTCCTGAAAGCGGAACATCAGCTTTATCCGGCAGCGCTTGCCGCAATTTGCGGCGGCCATGGCACCGGAAAGGTGACTGATCCCGATCAGAGGCTTGTCTCGTTCGGCTGAGCTTCAATCATGAAAATTGTATTGAAACGGCAACCAACACCTTAACCAGCAACTTGGAAAATCCCCTGTCGGACCAGCGCAACAGGCCGCTGGCAGAGCCTTTTTAATGCGCATTTAACCCCTCGGGTGCTTCATGATTCCCTGAATGCGAAATGCGGGGAAACGGTTCCGAAATGCTCAAACTTCTGCCAGATTTTTCCACCCTGACCATAGGGCAGCGAAAAACAGCCAAGATTTACGGGGCGCTGTTCTTCACTCCCTTCCTGATCCTGATGCTCATCCAGATCTACAACGCCTTGTTGCTGGCCCATGTCGGCTCGGATGTCGCCTATGTTCAGAATGTCTGGAAATCCGAGGCGCGGGCATTGAGCGATCAAGTCGAACCGGCCAGCCTGAAAAGCGCGCAGGCGCGCAACGCCTATGGTCTTGTTGTCGCCCACGATGAAATGTTGCCCGAACGCAATGTGACGCTGACGCTGGAAATACCGCTGACGGAAATGAGAAACCTGAAGAACCGGCCGGACAGGCCGCTGGAGGAACTGGAAAGCGAAGCTGCAGCCCAAACCCAGGAAATCGCGCTGAATGAATGTGCGGTTCTGCGCCAGCAACTGGCTTCTGATTGTGTGGTCATATCGGCCAATGGCCGCAGCATCGGCCAGCAGAACTTCCAGTATCAATTGCAACTGGCCTTTGTCGAAGCAACGCCCTTCGGCAAGACCAACCAGACCGATACCTATGATCTGGTGGTCAGCAAGCTGCTGGCGGGCAAGGCGGCGACCGGGCGAAAGGTCTATTTCAAGAAATCCGGGGCACAGCGCAAGAAGATCTACGCAGCCATCGCCGAGACCTGCAAGTCGATGCGCAAGAAGGTGGGCAATTGCAGCGTCACGGGGATTTCCCTGTCGTCCATACTCGAACCGGGCCTGCCCATGGTCCGGCTTGCGGCTTCGGCGACATTTGCAAGCCTCGTCAAAAAGGATGTCGTCGCTTCAAGCCAGGGCAAATAAAACCTTCGGATCGATTCTAATTGCTTCGTTGATCAAATAATTTCAGGTTCATAGACAATTCGTAGGCTGGAAAACCTGTGTTGCTTCATGCTAGAGCCAACAAAACCGAGGATATTGGCATGAGGCACGGAATGCTGCGCTATTTGTTTGTTTCCCTGCCAATTGCACTTGCCCTCGCAGGCGCGGCCCGGGCTGGCGATGCCGCCAAGGGGTCTTCCAGCGATCCCGCATTCTCCCTTTCGGGCGATATCGGCCTGATGAACATCACGTCTGATGAATTGGTTTATGACGGCGGCAGGCGCCTGTCCCAACTCGTATGGAAAAGCCGCAACATCCAGGTTTTTACCGGCACACTCAAGATCGACCTGCCGCAACAATGGCGATTGACGGCAATCGGGCAAGTTGGCATGAACGGCAACGGCCATATGACTGACTATGACTGGCTTGCGCCATGGGCAGCTGGGACCGGCGACAAGCAGTGGTCGGACAGGTCGCAGCACCCGGATACACGGTTGGACCATTTCTATACGGCCAATGTCGAACTTGGACGCGACATTGCGGTCTTCAACGATACGACAGCAGGCATGGGGATCGGCTTCAAATATACCGATGTCAAATGGAGCGCCTGGGGCGGCTCCTATGTCTACAGCGCCGGCGGCGTTCGCAACTATCGCGGCAAATTTCCGGCTGATGAAAAAGGCATTTCCTTCCGCCAGTCATTGCCCGTTCCCTATATCGGCATCAACCTGAACCACACATCAGGGCCATGGAGTTTTTCCGGCGCATTGCAGGGCGGCCTGGCGGTCGGCGCCTATGATATTGACGACCATTGGGTCCGTTCCTTGCGGTTTTACGATTACTACAATACCGCCCCGGTCATCGCCATCAAGGCATCCGCAGAATATGCCTTCCGTCCGGCGACGTCGTTTTATCTGGCCGCCAGTCTTGACAAGATGTTTACCGTCGGCGCCGACACAAAGGCGGTCGATACGATTTCCGGCGCCAAATACCGCTTTCCGGACGGCGCGGGCGGCAACTTCCAGTCAATGGCGATCTCCTTCGGGATCAGGGGGCGGTTTTAAGATCAGCCCTTGCCGGGTTTGACGCCGTAATGGCCCGACGCCCATTGCAGCAGCATGATGGTTTTGGCGTCGATGATCCTGCCGTCCGCCATCATGGCAAGCGCGGTCGCCAACGGCATTTCCAGGATCTCGATATCTTCGCCCTCGCCTGCAAGGCCACCGCCCTTGCCCGCTTTGATTCCAAGGTCGATTTCAGCGGCAAAGAAGCTGACCTTTTCGGTCAATGTGCCCGGCGACATATAGGCATCGAAGAGGTGGCGCGCGCCTTCGACCCGGTAACCGGTCTCTTCCATCGCTTCGCGACAAATGGCGTCCTGCGCAGCTTCACCGTCCAGCAGTCCGGCGGGTGCTTCAATCAGCCAGCCATCATCGCCGTTCAAAAAAGCGGGCACCCGCAACTGGCGCACCAGGACAGTCATTTTCCGGGCGGGATCATAGAGCAAGATGGTCGCGGCATTGCCGTGGTCATGAATTTCCCGCTCCACAATCTGCGTGCCGCCAGAAAGGGTGGCGTGACGCAATGTGACCTTCTGCAAATGCAAAAACTTGCGATGCAGCGTAACCTGATCGAGGATCTCGATCCGTTCGTCCGGCCTGCGTTTCATTGGGCCGCAGCTTCCAGCCAAACACGATTGTCATGCAGCCCGACCCCGCCATAGGGGGCGACGGCGTCCGCTCCCGTCAGCACATTGATCCCCTCACCATCCAGATGCGCCTTGTTGGGCCACAGGCCCTCCGCCACCAGCACGCCCGGCTTGACGGCGTCGGTCACCCGGGCATGCAGCCGGATTTGGCCGCGCGGATTGCCCAGCCGGACGATATCGCCGGTGACAATGCCCAACCGTTCCGCGTCGGCGTTGGAAACCATCACTTCCGGGCGGCCTTCCTTGTCTTTGGATGTCTTTGTTTCGGCAAATGTCGAATTGAGGAAATTGCGTGACGGCGATGTCGCCAGCCGGAAGGGATGATCGGCATCGGCGAGCTCTATGACATCCCACTGGTCGGGAAAATGCGGCAGGTCCTGGTGGGGACCCAGCGCGCCGATCGATGCCGGCGGCTTGGTGGCGCAGGCCTGGCCTGTCCAGTCCGGCGCGAAGCGAAACTTGCCGTCGGGAAAGGCAAAGCCGTCGAGATAATGGGAGGCGCGGAAATCCGGTTGCATGTCGAGCCATTTGGCTGCGCGCAGGCCGTCATAATCCGGCCTGTCGTCGCCCGCCAGGATGATGTTTATCATCTCTTTTTCGCTCAGCCCGAAGCCGGGGCGGTCGGCCACACCCAGGCGCTTGGCCAGTTCTTCTATGACAAAGTGATTGCTTCGCACCGTTTGCGGCGGCTCGACGATCTTGGGTCCTAGCAGAACGTGGCTCTGGCCTCCGCCGCGATAGATGTCGTCATGCTCAACAAACATCGTGGCCGGAAGAACGATATCGGCAAGTTCTGCAGTCTCGGTCATAAAATGTTCGTGCACCGCCATGAACAGATCATCGCGCAGCAAGCCTTTCCTGACCAGCCGCTGCTCAGGCAGCACATTGGCCGGATTGGTGTTTTGCACCAGCATCGCCGTTACCGGTCCGCGACCGCGAAGCGCTACCGGATCGCCGGTCAGGATGCGCCCCATTTCCGATTGGTCCAGTTGCCTGATGTCCGGATCGGCGAGGCTTGCGCCGGTCAGCAGGCCGCGATTGAGGGTGAAGATGCTGGCATTGGAATGAAAGGCGCCGCCGCCCTCATGCTGCCAGGACCCGAGCACGGTTGCAACCGACAAGGCGGCATGCATGGAAATGACGCCGTTGCGGCTGCGGGTAAAGCCGTAGCCGAGGCGGAAGTAGCTTTTCGGCGTGATGCCGACCAGCCTGGCAAAGGCCTCGATCTCATCGACCGACAATCCGGTGATCGCGGCCGCCCATTGCGGTGTGCGATCCTTGAGATGGGTCTCCAGCCCTGCCGGGTCATCGGAATATTTTGCCATATAGGCGCGATCGGCATAACCATCCCGGAAGGCGACATGCATGACGGCGCAAGCCAGCGCCGCGTCGGTTCCGGGCTTGAGGATGAGTTTCAGGTCGGCCTGCTTCATGGTCGGATTGTCATAGACATCGATGACGACGATTTTCGCGCCGCGCTCCTTGCGGGCGCGAACGGCGTGGACCATGACATTGACCTGGGTGGAAACCGCATTGGTGCCCCAAATGACGACGCAATCCGATTTTGCCATTTCCCGCGGATCGGGTCCGCGCAAGGTTCCGGTTCCCATGGCAAAGCCGGTCCAGGCCTGTGCCACGCAAATGGAGTCAAAAAACCCGGAATAACGCTTGGCATGGCGCAGCCGGTCAATGGAATCGCGCTGCACCCAGCCCATTGTGCCGTCGTAGTAATAGGGCCAGACCGCTTCCGAACCGTGCGCAGCCTCCGCTTTCACAAAAGCTTCGGCAATCGCATCCAGCGCCGAATCCCATGAAACCTGCTGCCATTGGCCCGCCCCCTTGGCACCCTTGCGCGTCAGCGGGTGGAGCAAACGGTCGGGATGATAGAGGCGCTCCGCATATCGCGCCACCTTGGCGCAGATGACGCCGGCTGTGTAGCTGTTGTCGCCAGAACCGCGCATGCGCCCGATGCGGCCCTGATCGTTGATGTCAATATCAAGCGCGCAGGTCGACGGGCAATCATGCGGGCAGGCCGAATGGGCAATATGGCCGGACTTGGTAACAGTTTGTGCAATGTTCATGAAAAAGCATCTCGTTTGCGCGATGAAAAATGTATAAGTCATCCACCGGTCCGCCGAAAGGCCGGAATGAGCGGATCGAAACTTTTCATCCCAACATCACGGAACAGAATGAATTATCGCCATATCTACCATGCCGGCAACTTTGCCGATGTTTTCAAACACGCCGTGCTGGCGCGGCTGATTGTCTACCTGCAAGGCAAGGACAAGGCCTTCCGCCTTCTCGACACCCATGCAGGCATCGGACTTTACGACCTTTCTTCCGAAAAAGCGCAAAGGACCGGCGAGTGGCTGGGCGGCATCGGCAAGTTGATCGACCAGCCATTGCCCAAGGAAGTAGCACCGCTGCTGGAGCCTTATTTGCAGGCGGTTTCCAGCCTCAACCCTGATGGCGGCATCCGGTTTTATCCAGGCTCCCCGAAGCTTGCCCGTCTGTTGATGCGGCCGCAAGACCGTCTTTCAGCCATGGAAATGCACCCGATCGACCACGAGACCCTGCGCCGCAATTTCGAGGGCGACTATCAGGTTCGCGTGACCGAACTCGACGGCTGGCTGGCGCTGGGCGCACATCTGCCGCCAAAGGAGAAGCGCGGCATCGTCCTGGTCGATCCGCCATTTGAAGAAGATGGAGAATTCGACCGGCTGGTTGACGGGCTTGAGCGTGCCTGGAAGCGCTTTCCCGGCGGGGTTTATTGCCTTTGGTATCCGCTGAAGAAGGGCGCTCCGGTCAAGGCCTTCCATGAAGCGTTGCAGGCCGCCGGAATTCCCAAGATCCTGGCAGCCGAACTGGTCGTTAAAAGCGAGCGCGAAACGACCGGATTGACCGGCTCGGGCCTGATCATCGTCAATCCGCCTTTCACGCTCAAAACCGAGCTTGACGTTCTCCTGCCGTTTCTGGCCGAAACGCTTGGCCAAGACCGGTCAGCAGGGTTCCGGCTGCAGTGGCTGGCGCGCGAATAGCCGGGCCTTGACTCGGTCCGGGCGTCACCAAATTGCCACTCGGTCGCCGCTCAATGGCCACCCTGCCCCCTTCCCGCAGAACAAGGGGTCTTGACGTTGAAGGCAAGCTGGTTTCAATGTTGCTAAAATTTGCATTGATGGAGTTTATTGATGTCTATTTCCCGCGTCGCTGCAAGCCTTTTGCTGATTGCCGCTTCCGCAGCCGCTCAGCCGCAAGTCGCCCGCGCCGACTTTTTGGGCCTTGATCTCAAGCTGGAAGACAAATGCGACACTGGCTGGGTGCTTGCCTATATCAAGGAACGATTTGACGGCAAGGTCCGTGCTTATCTCGACAGCAAGCTGTTTATCACCCGTATCCATGATCCGGTTCTGCGTTATGCGCGACTGCGCGACGACGAGCACCGCGTGGGGCGGCAATATTGCCAGGCCAAGGTGGAAATGACCGACCGCAAGATCCGCGATATTTTCTACACGCTCGAATATCCGTGGGGCTTTTCCGGTCAATTGACCCATATCGAATTCTGCATTCCCGGCATGGATCCCAACCGGGTCTATGGCCGCCTATGTTCAACTGTGCGCTAGGTCATGCTTTCTTCCCGCAGCATTACCAGCATTGTCGGGGCCGGTATCCTGGCTGTCTTCGCAGCCTATCTGAACCTTTCGGCCGGTTCCAACCCCACCGGATATGAGTGCGACAAAGCCAAGGAGGGTTGCAGGAAGCCGAACAAGGGGCCGACGGTCCCGCAAGGCACCGGATTTGATTTTTACGTTCTTTCACTTTCCTGGTCGCCGACCTGGTGCGCCCAGAACGATCAGGGCGGCAAGAGCACCCAATGCAACGGCTCGCAGGATTACGGCTTTATCGTTCATGGCCTGTGGCCGGAAAATGAATCAGGTGCGCCGCAATATTGCGCCAGTCGCGAACCTGAGCGCGTGCCGGATGCGCTCTATAAATCAATGATCGACATCATCCCCTCCGCCGGCCTTGCCGGGCATGAATGGCGCAAGCACGGCACGTGCTCAGGCCTTGACCAGAAGAGCTATTTCTCGGTCTTGCGGTCGGCATGGAACAGCGTCGACATTCCCCCCGAACTCCGGGCCGGCAAGGAGAAGATCCGGATTGGCGTCGATGAGGCGGAAAAGGCCATTCTGGCGGACAATCCGGGGATGAGCAGTGAGGGAATTTCTGTGACTTGCAAGGGCGGTTACCTTGAAGAGCTGCGCATATGCCTTGAAAAAGACCTGAATTTCAGGACCTGTCCTCAGCTTGAGCAGCGGGGCTGCACCGCAAGTGAAGTCAATCTGCCGCCTATCCAGTAATGCAAGGAACTGACCCATGAAAATACTCTACGGAAGCTCGTCGCCCTATTCCGCCAAGGTGCGGATGGCTGCCCGCTTTCTCGATCTCGACGCAGAAAGCGTTCTTGTCCAGACAGAGCAATTGCCCGAGATCCTGATCGGCAACAATCCGCTTGGCAAAATTCCGGTGATTCTCGAAGAAGACGGTGCTGCCGTTTATGACAGCCGCGCCATCATGCAATATTTGAACCGCAAGGCCGCCGGCAAGCTTTTTCCGCGCAATGCGGCCAAGCGAACGGAAGCCGAAGTGCTGGAAGCGCTTTGCGACGGCATCACCGATTGCCTGCTGGCCATTGTTTACGAGCGGCGTTTCCATCCGCCGGAAAAGGTTCACGAAGCCTGGATCGAGCGGCAGTGGCAGAAGGTCGTTCGCGGCCTTGATCATCTCGACCGCAATGTGCCCAAGACCGGCAAGACGCTGCATGGTGGACATTTTGCGCTTGCCGCAATGCTTGGCTACCTTGATCTGCGCTTTCCCGGCGAATGGGAAAAGGGGCGGACAAAATTGCGCAAATGGCCGGCTAAATTTGAGAAATTCTTCGCCGATTACCGCGAACTGAAGCCCAGGGCCTGAACATTTTCAAATCTCTGCAAACAGCAGAAAGGCCGGGTTATTTGCCCGGCCTCTCACTATTGGTTTGCAGCAATGCGATCAGAAGCGGACGCCAAGACCGATGCGAATGCTGTGCTCGTCAAGGCCGCGATCAACTGCACCGCTTTTCAGGCCATAGGTCTGATCGGCATAATTGGTGTAGCGATATTCGGTGCGGGCGGTGATCGTGTCGGTGATCTTGGCTTCGATGCCGGCGCCGGCTGTCAGGCCATAGACCGTCTTGGTATCCGATGAAGTCGCGTCAGAGGACTTCAGGTTGGTGGCGGCGACACCGGCTGTGCCATAAATCAGCGCCGGGTTGACATCATAGCCAACGCGACCGCGGATCGAACCGTTGATGCCCTGCTTGGTCTTTACGCCTCCGACAGTCCGGCCAACGCCGGAATAGTTGATGTCGGCTTCACCACCATAGACCAGCGCGCCGTCCTGCAGATTGTAGCCGCCATAGAGGCCTGCGCCGGCACCCTTGGCACCATAACCGCCGCCCTTGGCAACCTTGCCCCATTGATACGTGGCGTTGCCACCGATATAAGCGCCATCCCAACCGGAATTTCCGGGTACGATTTCTGTGGCTTGCGGCGCCATCGGAATTTCGTCGATAGCATCAGCAGCGTGGGCGGCGCTATATGCGCCCATGGCAAGTGTCGAAACCAAAAGTGCTTTAATCAGACTACGCATTGTATTCTCCTGTGTGTTGGCGATGTCGGCCACTTTTGCAGGGCTCATTGCCAGAATTCTTTTGTAATCCCCGCTGGGATTGGTAGAATTTCTGATCCTAAAATGCGGAATTGACGTTACCAAATGGTGAATAAAATGCGGCATTACCAAGGCATCATTTTGTCTTCACTTGCCAATATTATGGTTAACAAATAGTTATATTATAATTGTTCACAAAATATTTCAGTAATACTTATTTTTTTATAATAGTATAGAATGTATATTATAGTTAAAAAATCCCTGCATTGACCTTTGTAGCTTTGTTTCCTGCACTATATCCTTTAACGAGTAAGTTGACCTGATTCAGAAAGCATGAATTTGACCGGCGAAAGACCCAGGACTGCCCTTGTAACGGGCGCCGCCAAGCGCATTGGCGCTTCCATTGCCCGCGATCTGGCAAGCCATGACTTCGGCGTTGCCATCCACGCAGGATCATCAGCAAACGAAGCCGAAAGCCTGGCGGCTGAAATAAGGCGGAACGGCGGTCGCGCAGCCGTCATCATGGCCGATCTTTTTGATCCCGCCCAGGCGGCCGGCATTATGGCTTCGGCGGTTGCCGCCCTCGGTCCGGTGGATCTGGTGGTCAACAATGCCTCTGTCTTTATCGATGACAGCCTCGATACGTTCAATGACGAGATATGGGAGCGCCATTTCGCGCTGCATGTCAAAGCGCCCTCGCTGATCGTGCGGGAATTTGCCCGCCAGTTGCCGCAGGGCCTCGGCGGGCTTGCCGTCAATATCATCGACCAGCGGGTCTGGGCGCCCAATCCGCGGTTTTACTCCTATACATTGTCCAAGGCGGCCTTGTGGATGGCCACCTGCACCATGGCGCAGGATCTCGCCCCCCGCATCCGCGTTAACGCCATCGGTCCGGGGCCGACCTTGCCGTCGCCGCGCCAATCGAAGGAAGATTTCGACGCCCAGGTGGCCGCCCTCATTCTCAAGCAGGGCCCGCGCTTGACGGATTTTGGCCGGACGATACGCTATCTTTATGACACGCCTTCCATAACCGGCCAGATGATTGCGCTGGATGGCGGCCAGCATCTCGGCTGGCAAACGCCCGATATGGAGATCAATGAATGAGCGGGCGTCAACCAGTTGACGGCGGCATCGATTTTGAGGCCGTCCTCATAGATGAAGACGAGGATGAAGTCGAAGTCGCGTCGGACGCCGGTCCCGCCGTTTCGGTTTCGTGGATCGATACGATCAAGCCGCAAACCGGTGGATTGACCGGCGCAGAACTGATTGGCGAACTGGTCAAGCTGCTGCCTAACAGTCCCGGCGTCTACCGGATGATGAATGAGGCCGGCGATGTGCTCTATGTCGGCAAGGCGCGCTCGCTCAAGAAGCGGGTCGGCAATTATGCCCAGGGTCGAGGCCACTCAAACCGCATCGCCCGGATGATCCGCGAAACCCACACGATGGAATTCGTGACCACCCGCACAGAGACCGAAGCACTGCTGCTGGAAGCCAACCTTATCAAGCGGTTGCGGCCGCGCTTCAACGTGCTCTTGCGCGATGACAAATCATTTCCCTATATCCTTGTGACCAGCGATCACAAGGCGCCGGGCCTGTTCAAGCATCGCGGCGCGCGCGCCCGGAAGGGTGATTATTTCGGACCCTTCGCCTCTGCCATGGCAGTCGGCCGGACGATCAATTCGCTGCAGCGCGCCTTCCTCATCCGCTCCTGCACCGATTCTGTCTTTGAAAGCCGCACCCGGCCCTGCCTGCTCTTCCAGATCAAGCGCTGCTCGGGGCCCTGTACCGGGGAAATCAGCCTGGAAGCCTACGGGCAGTTGGTCGATCAGGCCCGCTCGTTCCTTTCGGGCAAGAGCCAGAACGTCAAGGCCAGCATGGCCACAGCCATGAACGAAGCAGCGGAATCGCTCGATTTCGAGCGTGCTGCGGTGTTCCGCGATCGCCTCGCCGCCCTTTCGCACGTCCAGAGCCATCAGGGCATCAACAATGATGCCGTTGAAGAAGCCGATGTCTTTGCCATCCAGCATGAGGGCGGCCTGAGTTCGATCCAGGTGTTTTTCTACCGCACCGGCCAGAACTGGGGCAATCGCGGTTATTTTCCGCGCGCCGACGCCTCGCTGACTTCGGCGGATGTGCTGAATGCGTTTTTGGCGCAGTTTTATGACGACAAACCCTGCCCGCGCCTGATCCTGCTATCGGAAGCAATCGAAGAACAGGACCTTCTGGCTGCGGCCCTTTCCGAACGCTCCGGATACAAGGTCACGGTGCAGGTGCCGCAGCGCGGCGCCAAGCGGGATGTCGTCGACCACGCTTTGGCCAATGCCCGCGAAGCCCACGGCCGCAAACTTGCCGAAACGGCCTCCCAGGCAAGATTGCTTGCCGGACTGGCAGAGACGTTCAAGCTCGAAACGGTACCGCGCCGCATCGAAATCTACGACAATTCCCATATCATGGGCACCAATGCGGTGGGCGGCATGGTGGTGGCAGGCCCGGAAGGCTTCGTCAAAAGCCAGTACCGCAAATACAATATCAAGTCGGAAGAGATTACGCCCGGCGATGATTTCGGCATGATGCGCGAGGTCATGACCCGTCGTTTCAGCCGCCTGGTCAAGGAAGAAGGCCTGCCCGACCGCAGCATTGAAGTTGCGGAAGATGCTCCCTTCCCCGCCTGGCCGGATGTCATCCTGATTGACGGCGGCCAGGGACAGATGAGCGCCGTTCGCGGCATATTGGATGAACTTGGCGTGAGCGAGCATGTCGTGGCCATCGGGGTTGCAAAGGGCGCTGACCGCGAGGCTGGCCGGGAACGGTTTTTCATGCTCGGCAAGCCCTCCTTCACCTTGCCGCCCCGCGATCCGGTTCTGTATTTCATTCAACGCATGCGCGACGAGGCGCACCGTTTCGCCATCGGCACCCATCGGGCGCGCCGCAAGAAGGAACTGGTCAAGAACCCGCTGGATGAAATAGCCGGCATCGGTCCGACCCGAAAGCGGGCATTGCTGCAACATTTTGGCACAGCAAAAGCGGTGTCACGCGCCGGTCTGTCTGATCTTACGGCAGTCTCGGGCATATCCGAGGCCGTGGCCAAATTGATCTATGATCATTTTCACGAGGGGCCAGCGAGCTGAGCGCTTTTCGGTTCCGAAAACGAAAACGCCACTTCCCGGGCGGGAAATGGCGTTCTTGAAAGGGGGTCGACCGGCGGGTAAAAGCAGAACGAGGACTCCGCTTATTTTACAAACCAGTCGACCGACCCCACGACCCAGGAGATGCGGCGGACCTGAACATCATGGGGTAAACCAATGTCATGACCCAATTTCTTCGGGCCTTGAGAAACAATTGTACGAAATTTTGAAAAAATCAATGTTTTCTTAACATCTTCTCAAATTTGTTTCTTCCCATGGTTAAAGTGAACCCTTTGAGAAAAAAGAGACTTTTATGATCAACACAATTTTACAATTGAAACGTTGCGTGATTAGGAAAATCACAGTTCAGTTCAATTGTTGAAAGAATAATACACCCGCATTACCTATGTATACTTACAACTTATTGAAATATAACGTAATTAATGCTTTATTCACCTACAACCCTGAGGCACTTTTTAGAAAGAAATACTTCCATTGATTTTAAACATTCCATGCTGTTTAAATTTGATCACAATTATTCAACCCAGAATGATGCAAAATGTCATAAGTTGGCCACTTTTCAAAATTCTGTGGAAAAGCCAACCATGCCAGTCGGTTAGGTCAGGCTGCTGCCGCAACCACTTTGTTGCGGCCCCCAACTTTGGCGTCATAAAGCGCCTTGTCTGCCTCTTTAAGCAGTGACTCCGGCGTCTCTGCACTCCAGACAGTGGAGGATATTCCCATCGATGCGGTGATCGCCAATGACAGGCCGGCGCTCTTGATGACAAATGGCTCGGCCTCGACAATGGCGCGCAACCGCTCGGCGACCGCCTGGGCGGTCTCTGGCGTGGTGTCCGGCATGGCGACGACAAATTCTTCACCGCCAAAGCGGCAGGCAAGATCTGCGCCGCGCACGGTCGAACGGATGCGTCCGGCAAACTGGCGCAACACCTCGTCTCCGACATCGTGGCCATAGGTGTCGTTGACGTGCTTGAAGCGGTCAATATCGGTGATGCACAGCGACAGCGGCCTTTTGCGGGCAACGGAGCGGTCAAACAGGATCTTCAGATGCCGGTCAAGGTAGCGGCGGTTGTTGAGGCCCGTCAGGGCGTCCGTCACGGCAAGTTCGATCGTCTGGCGAACGCTGCTGCGCAGCCGCTCGTTAAACCGCCTGCGGCGGATTTGCGTCAGGCTGCGCGCCACAAGTTCGTTGGGATCGATCGGGCGCATCAGATAATCATTGACGCCGAGATCAAGAGCACGGACGACCATGTCCTCGCCCCCCTGGTCAATGACGAGAAGAACGGGAATGAAACGGGTTCGCTCCAGCGTGCGCAATTGCGAGCAGAGCCGCAAGGGATCGTGATCGTCGAAATTGGAATTGACGATAACCAGGTCGAACGGGTTTTCGGCAGCCTCGAAAATCGCGGCCTGCGGATCGGACATGGTCACGACTTCGGCAATCGGCTTGAGTGTGCGCACGATGCGCTCCTGCGACGACGCGCGACCGTCAATCAGCAGCACCAGGGCCGGTTCTTCCGCCCTGCCGTCGCCGCTCAGCATGTCTTCCATGCCGATGGCCTTGGCGGTATCGGCTCTCAGGCGCAGTTCGTCACTCAGCGTTTTCAGCCGGACCAGGCTTTTGACCCGGCTCATCAATTGCAGATCGTTGACCGGTTTGGTGAGAAAGTCGTCCGCGCCGGCTTTCAGCCCGCGCACGCGATCAGCGGGTTGATCGAGCGCCGTCACCATCACCACCGGTATATGGGCCGTCTTCGGATTGCCCTTCAGTCTTTCGCAGACTTCAAAACCGTCAATGCCGGGCATCATGATATCAAGAAGAATGAGATCGACCTGGGTGTTTTCGACAATCGACAGGCACTGATAGCCGTCTTCCGCCGTCAGGACATCGAAATATTCCGCCAGCAGCCGCGCTTCCAGCAGCTTCACATTGGCCGGTATGTCGTCAACTACAAGAATTCGTGCTGTCATGAGTTAATTCCGTCAGGCATCGCCGAGATAGGTCTTGATGGTTTCAATAAACTTCGGAACCGAAATCGGCTTGGAAACATAGGCCTCGCAACCACCCCTGCGGATGCGTTCCTCGTCGCCTTTCATTGCAAAGGCGGTCACGGCAATGACCGGGATCGAATGCAGTTCATCGTCTTCTTTCAGCCATTTGGTCACTTCCAGGCCCGACACTTCGGGCAACTGGATATCCATCAGGATCAGATCCGGCCGGTGTTTTCTTGCGAGATCAAGGGCTTCCATCCCATTGCGGGTTTGGATCGTCAAATAACCGGACGCTTCGATCAGGTCCCTGAAGAGCTTCATGTTCAGCTCGTTGTCTTCAACAATCATTACCTGCTTGGGCATGTCGCCTCACTTTTTGCGCACCACGAATTGAATTCGTCTCCAGTCACCATTAGTTTGGTTGGAGCCGATTCCTTATCTCGTCTGCAATCCACGTTAGCGATATTTGGTTGAAAAAGACGTAAGATCGAATGTAAACTGCAAGTGAATTCCAAAATTGGTACTGCCAGTGCCGAAGAGGCCGAGCAAGTCGCCGTGGCCATTCTTGTCTGGCTTGCCAACCAGGAAGAATTGATGCAGCGTTTTCTGGCTTTGTCGGGGCTTACGGCGCTGTCATTGCGCCAGGCAAGCGCTGATCCGGGATTTCTGGCCGGCATCGTCGACTTCGTCATGGCCCACGAACCGACCCTGATGGCTTTTTGCGAAGAGACCGGAACACGGCCGGAGCGCGTGGTTGCCAGCCAGCACACATTGAACGGCGGACAGGCAGACCCATGGATGTAGACGATATTCACCGTCACTACGGTATGAACCCGGGCCGGCCGCTGATCGTCAGTGACATCGACGAAGTGGTGTTTGAATTCCTGACACCCTTTGACACCTTCCTGCGCAGCCGCGATTACCACCTTGTTGCTGATTCCTTCAAGCTGCACGGCAATGTACGCCGGCTGGATGACGGCAGCGTTGCGCCGGTGGACATGGTCGATGAACTCCAGGACGTGTTTTTTGATACCCAGGACCGCTGGCAGACCAGCGTCAACGGCGCGCACGGCGCGCTGACTGCGCTTTCCGGCATTGCCGATATCGTGTTTCTGACCGCCATGCCGCCGCGTTACCGCCCTGTGCGCCAGAGACTCCTTGATACGAACGGCTTTGCCTGGCCGATGATTGCCACCGAGGAGGCGAAGGGCCCGGTTGTCTCGCGTTTGGCTGAAAACCGCAGCGCCGGCGTCGTCTTTCTCGACGACATCTTTCACAACCTTGATTCGGTCCGCGATCATGTGCCCGGTTGCCTGTTGATCAATATCATGGCCAATCAGGCTTTCAGGGCGCTGCTGCCCTCGCCCGGCAAGGGAATCGCTGCGGCCGCCGACTGGAAAGAAGCCGAAAACCTGATCAGGACGCATCTTTCCGACTGAATGTCTCACAGGACCAAACGCACCAGCGGTCGGCCATCCTTGCGTCGCGCGATCTCGCCAAAGCCGGCGGCTTGGAAGATTCGGCTCGGACCGACATAGAGACCAATGGATTTTGAATGCCTGGCACGGTCCATCGGGCAGGCCTCAAGCAGGCGCGCGCCGCTTGCTCTCGCAAATTGGACAGCGTGTTCGAGCAACAGATGACTGACGCCTTTGCCGCGCATCTTAGAGGCAATGAAGAAACAACTGACCGCCCAGATTGAAGGATCATCCGCATCGGATGGAGCAATCGGCCTTGAAACAGTCCTTTCGGAATTCCACTGCACGACTTCCGCTCGCGGGCCTACCTGCACCCAGCCGGCAGCACTGCCATCCAGATAACCAAGCACGCCTGGCGGCGGGCCGGCCAGAACCCGGTCTTTCATGAAGGCCTTCTTCTGATTGCCGTCCATCGTCTTGCGCAGGCTTGGAGGAATCCGGAAATGGGTGCACCAGCAGCCGTAGCAGGCGCCTTGCGGCCCGAACAGGGTTTCAAAATCATCCCAGCGGGCTGGCGTCAGTGGATGGGCCGAAAATTGATCCTGCATGAGCGACTCCCCGGGCTTGAGTGTCTGAACCATAGAAGGTAATGTCCGTTTGTTCAATGTTTGTTCTCAAAATGACCGTCGAAAAAGAACCAATGCCCGGCTTTTGCAGAGACTGTCTGGCGGCGGCCCCGCCGCAGGCCATGCGTTGCCGCGCCTGCGGCAGTCCCCGGCTTCTGCGCCATGCCGAACTCAATGCGCTGTCGATTGCCCATATTGATTGCGACGCCTTTTATGCCTCGGTGGAAAAGCGGGACAATCCGGAACTCAATGACAAGCCGGTGATCATTGGCGGCGGCAAGCGCGGCGTGGTGTCGACCGCCTGCTATATCGCCCGCATTCACGGCGTGCGCTCGGCCATGCCGATGTACAAGGCGCTGGAGGCCTGCCCACAGGCCGTTGTCATCCGCCCTGACATGGAAAAATATGTCCGGGTTGGTCGCCAGATCCGCCAGATGATGGAGGACCTGACGCCGCTTGTTCAGCCGGTATCGATTGACGAGGCGTTTCTGGATCTCGGCGGCACCGACCGCCTGCACCATGATCCCCCTGCCCGCACACTCGCCAGATTTGCGCTGCGGGTACAAGGCGAAATCGGCATTTCCGTTTCCGTCGGGCTGTCTTATTGCAAGTTTCTCGCCAAGATCGCCTCGGATTTGAAAAAGCCGCGCGGCTTTTCGGTAATCGGCGAAGCCGAGGCAGTCGGATTCCTGAAGGACAAGCCGGTCAGCTTCATCTGGGGCGTGGGCAAGGCGTTTGAAGGTACGCTGGAGCGCGACGGCATCCGCACCATCGGCCAGTTGCAAACCATGCAGGAGGCCGATCTCATGCGGGCCTATGGCGTGATGGGCAAGCGGCTTTTCAACCTGTCGCGCGGCATCGACGAGCGCCACGTCCATCTCAATGACGGCGCCAAGTCGGTGTCGTCGGAAACCACTTTTTTTGACGATATCAGCGACCATGACGCTTTGGTCGTCCATCTCAGATCGCTTTCGGAAAAGGTCGCAAGAAGACTGAAGAAATCCGGCCTCGCCGGCCAGACCGTGGTGCTCAAGCTCAAGACCGGCGATTTCAAGAGCAGGACGCGCAACCGCAAACTCGACAGCACCACGCAATTGGCCGACCGCATCTTTCGCACCGGCCTGCAATTGCTGGACAAGGAAACCGACGGCACCCGCTTCCGGCTTATCGGCATCGGCGTCAGCGATCTTGGCGACCCTGCTCTGGCTGATCCGCCGGATCTTGTGGACGAGCAGGCCCGACGCCGGGCGGCGGCGGAGGCTGCCATGGACCGGCTTCGCGACAAATTCGGCAAGCAAAGCGTGGAGACCGGCTACACTTTCGGCAAGGGCACAAACCGCAGCGAATGAATATCCGCAGGCGGCTTGCGGAAACTGGAATTAAGTCATCAATTCAAGCCTGTTGAGACCATCGCCTGCCGTTTTGATTCAGGCCGGACCAATCTCTATCAACAGTCTCCGGCGGCATGCATCCTGCCGGAAACTGCTGAAATGGCGCACAATACCGGCAACGGAAAATTAACCCTGTTCCATGGGAAACAGCGTCAATTTTCGTCTTCGATTAGAAAAGAACAATCTTCGTTAAACATCAGATCCTAATCTGGTGGACAAGTTTTGCGTGAGGTCCTCCATGTTTTCCCGCCTTGTTTTCAGCGCCGCCCTGTTTTCGGTCATGGCCGGCGCATCCGCGTCCCAAGCAGCCGGTGACGATCCGCTTCAGATCTTCGTTTCCAAGGATAACCAGTCGCTGGTGGTCTATGACGGCGACATGCCGGTGGCGACGTCCAAGGTTTCCACGGGCAAGCCGGGACACACCACCCCTTCCGGCATTTTCTCCATCCTTGAAAAGCGGCGGACACATTTTTCCAGCACCTATGACGACGCGCCGATGCCTTATATGCAGCGCTTGACCTGGTCGGGCGTGGCTTTACACGAATCCGCCCATGTGCCCAGCTATCCCGCTTCGCATGGTTGCGTCCGCATGCCGGGAAAATTTGCCAAGTCGCTCTATTTAATGACCCAGCGCGGCTTTCATGTGGTGATTTCCGATCAGCCGCTGACGCCTGCCGCCATCCGCCACAAGATGCTCTTTGTTCCAAGCCCGGATGCGCCGGTTGGTGAACTCTTGAGCGACGCCGTCCTCAGGCCTGCAGCCGGGGCGCTTGATTCCGGCACCCAGCTTGCAATGGCGGAAGTGTTGCCGAAAGCGGGCGCTGCTGCTGTGGCGACCTTGCCTGAGCCGAGAGACGCGGTGCGCATCCTGATTACCCGCACGCCGCAATCCGTCCAGATCGCAGACATCCAGCAGATCCTCAACCAGCTGGGATATGATGCGGGCCCGGCGGACGGCTTGATCGGGCGCAAGACCACAGCCGCAATCAAGGCCTATCAGGCCCTGCATGGCCAGAAGGAAACCGGATTGGTGACGCCGGAGCTGTCGGCCTCCGTCCACAAGGTGGTCAACACCCAGCCGCCGGCCAATGGACGCCTGTTTGTGCGCAGCAACTTCAAGCAGATTTATGAGGCGCCGGTCGTCATTGCCGAGCCGCAACTGGCGCTTGGAACCCATTTCTTCTCTGCCAGCCATGTCAGCCCGGCCAGCCAATCGGTCGACTGGTTTGCCGTCAGCCTCGACAATCCCTTGTCTCCTGCGACGATGAAGAGGTTCGGAATCGATCAGGACAGTGACGCCTATGCCGCCAACGGCGCGCAAGCCGCGCTCGACCGGCTGACCATCGCGCCGGACGTGCGTTCGCATGTTGAAAAAATGCTCGGCAACGGCTCGTCGCTGACCATAAGCGATGTCTGGAGCCGCGACGAAACCGGCCTGGGAACCGACTTCATCACCATTCTCAACAAGCCGCGCAGCAACGGCTGAACCAATCTGCATGCTTAGACCAGCTCGACATCGATGATGCCGGGCGTACCGCGCAAAGCAGCGGCAATTTCCGGCGAGATCCGGTATTTTTCAGCCAGTTCCACTTCGATTTCGCGCTTGCCGTCTTCCTTGATGACGATGAAGGACACAAGTCCCTCGCCCTTGGCATTGAGGTGGGCGGCCACACTTTTCAACGGGCCGGAATCGCGGACGAAAATGCGGATGGCCTTTTGCATCTGCACCGATTTTTCTTCCAAGGACTGGCAGGTCTGGACGCGCATGCCGATTCCTTCCGGTCGTTCCTCAGCCTGAACCGTAATGACGAAGGACTTGCCGATTTCCAGCATGTCGCGATACTGGGCGAGAAGTTCGGAAAACAGAACCGCCTCAAACTCGCCGCTGGCGTCGGAGAAGGTGACGATGCCCATCTTGTTGCCGGTCCGCGTCTTGCGTTCCTGCTTGCCGATTACGGTGCCGGCCAATCGCCCTGCTGACGCGCCTTTTTTGACGGCGGCGGAAAAATCGTTGAAGTTCTGCACCCGCATCCGTCCCAGGATCGCACCATAAGCGTCCAGGGGATGGGCGCTGAGGTAAAAGCCGAGAACCTGGAATTCCTTCAGCAGCATTTCCGACGCCAGCCAGGGCTGGGTTTCGGCCAGATGGATTTTTTCCGGACCCTGTTCGCCGCCCGAACCGAACATGTCGCTCTGGCCGGTGACCTTGTCGCCCTGGGCGCGCTGGGCATAGCCCATGACACGGTCGAGACCATTGACCAGCCGGGCGCGATCGATACCGAAGCAATCGAGCGCGCCTGCCATGGCCAGGCTTTCCCAGACCCGTTTGTTGATCTGGCGCGGATCTGTACGCAGGCAGAAATCTTCAAGCGACGCAAAGGGCGTGTCGCCCCGGCATTCGACGATATGGTCCACCGCCGCCTCGCCCACGCCCTTGAGTGCTGCGAGCGCATAATAAATGCAATTGTCGCCGGTCTGGAAATGCCTGAACGAGGTTTGAACCGAGGGCGGCACCACCGTGATTCCCAGCCTTCCGGCGTCAAGCCGGAAGTCGTTGAGCTTTTCGGCATTGCTCATGTCGTAGGTCATCGAGGCGGCGAGAAACTCGACCGGATAATGCGCTTTCAGAAATGCCGTTTGATAGGAAACCACCGCGTAAGCGGCGGCATGGGACTTGTTGAAACCGTAATTGGCGAATTTGGCCAGCAGGTCGAAGATCATGTCGGCCTGCGGCTTGGGCACCTTGTTGGCCATGGCGCCTTCGACGAAGCGGGCGCGCTGCTGGTCCATTTCGGCCTTGATCTTCTTGCCCATGGCGCGGCGCAGAAGATCGGCTTCGCCGAGCGAATAGCCCGACAGAACCTGGGCGATCTGCATGACCTGCTCCTGGTAGACGATGACGCCCTGGGTTTCCTTGAGCAACTGGTCGATCATCGGGTGAATGGATTCAATTTCCTCCTCGGCGTGCTTGCGGGCATTATAGACCGGGATATTTTCCATCGGGCCCGGTCGATAAAGCGCCACAAGCGCAATGATGTCCTCGATGCAGTCAGGCCGCATGCCGATCAGCGCCTTGCGCATGCCCGCACTTTCAACCTGGAAGACGCCGACCGTTTCGCCGCGCGACAACATTTCATAAGTCAGCGTGTCGTCAAGCGGCAGCGCGGCGAGATCAACATGGATATCCCGGGCCGCGATGAAATCCACCGCAGTCTTCAGCACCGTCAGGGTCTTCAGTCCGAGAAAGTCGAATTTGACTAGCCCGGCCTGTTCGACCCATTTCATGTTGTATTGGGTCACCGGCATGTCGGAACGCGGATCGCGATACATCGGCACCAGCTTGGAAAGCGGCCGGTCACCAATCACGATACCTGCGGCATGGGTGGAAGCATGGCGATAAAGACCTTCGATCTTCTGGGCGATATCAAGCAGCCGCGCCACCACCGGCTCACGGTCCGCCTCCTCCTGAAACCGCGGCTCCTCCTTGATGGCTTCGGCAAGGGTGACCGGATTGGCGGGGTTGTTGGGAACCAGTTTGCAAATCCGGTCGACCTGGCCATAAGGCATTTCAAGAACACGGCCGACATCGCGAAGGGCCGCGCGGGCCTGCAGCGAGCCGAACGTGATGATCTGGGCAACCTGCTCGCGCCCGTATTTGCCCTGCACATAGCGAATGACTTCATCGCGCCGGTCCTGGCAAAAATCGATGTCGAAATCGGGCATGGAGACGCGTTCGGGATTGAGGAACCGTTCGAACAACAGGGAAAAGCGCAAGGGATCAATATCGGTGATGGTCAGCGCATAGGCAACCAGCGAACCCGCGCCCGAGCCGCGACCCGGCCCAACCGGAATATGATGCTGCTTGGCCCATTTGATGAAGTCGGCAACGATGAGGAAGTAGCCCGGAAACTTCATCCGCTCGATGACGCCGAGTTCAAAGGCCAATCGGTCGCGGTAATCCTTTTCCTCATATCCCGGCGCCATGCCGAGCAGGGAAAGGCGCGTATCCAGCCCCTCTTCCGCCTGCCGGCGCAATTCGCCGCTTTCTGCCAGGTTGGCCTGTTCCGGGTCGTCGGATGCGCCGGTGAAGCGCGGCAGGATGGGGGCGCGGGTTTTCAGGATGAAGGAACAGCGCCGGGCGATGGCGACGGTATTTTCCAGCGCTTCGGGCAGGTCGGCAAAGAGCGCGGCCATTTCCGCCCTGCTCTTGAGATAATGATCCGGTGTCAGCCGAAAACGGCGGTCATCGGACACCACCGCATTGTGGGCAACAGCCATCAACGCGTCATGGGCATCAAAATCGGCCGCTGTCGGAAAGAATGCTTCGTTGGTGGCCACCAGCGGCAATTCGAACTGGTAGGCCAGGTCGATCATCCGGCCTTCATGGCGTCGGTCATAGGTGCCCTGGCGCTGCAATTCAATGTAGAAGCACTTGTCAAACAGACCCGACAGCGCCTGCAGCCGCCTTTCCGCCAAGCTTCGATTGCCCGCAGCCACCGCCATGTCGACAGGTCCGGCATGGGCGCCGGACAGGACGATCAGGCCCTCGGTCTTACCCTCCAGCCAGGAAAGACAGATATGGACCGGACCTTGCGTCTCGCCGTCGAGATAAGCGCGGCTGACGAGATCCACGAGATTGGCGTAGCCCGCTTCCGTGGCGGCCAGCACGACAATGGCGGGATGCTTCTGCATATGGGCATTGTGGTTGCGGCGTTCTTCGCCGCTGTCATCCTGCATGTCGATGGACATCTGGCAGCCGATGATCGGTTGCAGGCCGTCAGCCGACGCCGTCTTTGAAAATTCAAGTGCTGCAAACAGATTGTTGGTGTCGGTAATGCCTATGGCCGGCTGCTGGTCAGCCACCGCCATGGAAATCACTTTTTTGACCGGAAGCGCGCCTTCCAGCAAAGAGAAGGCCGAATGAACGCGAAGATGGACAAAGGAGGGAGAGACCGACAGACCGGAACCGGCGTCCGGGCCGATTGCAGCTTTGACGTTGCTCATGGTTGGCCGCTCCTTTTATTAAAGAAGCATTGAGCACGGCAAGGTCCGATTCGTCAAAAGCCTGATGGCAAATAGACAAGATTTTCCGGATGCGTTTACCGGGTCCGCGCCGCGCCGGATTTTTCAAACCGCCGCAACCGCCATGTTTCAGGCCGCTAACCGGCCATGCCGTGCCGGCGCTTGCGCCAGCAGGTCGTCAACCAGATCAGATCAAAGGGAAATCATGATGACCGAGACGGTCGTAATGAACATGATCATCGAAGCGAATGCCGCCAAATCCCGCATAAAATCCAACATGTGAGCCTCCTGTTCCGTTATGTTTATAATTTGTTCTATTTTTGTTCTGGTGTCAATGTTGCAATTGTGACTTGGTTAAAAATTGTTGAACTTCAAATATCGGCAGGCTGGACCAGTCCGTCCGGCGGGGCTAGGGTGTCGACAAAAATGGAGGCGTCGATGTTGCTGCGAAATTTGCTGGTCACCGGATTGTTATTTACAACTGCGTTCGCACATGCCGAGACGATCGAAACCTCGTCAATCCTGTCTGCGGCCAGCGGCGACTTCAACGGCGACGGGCGCACCGATCTGGTCATGCTTGTCGCGAACAAGGACAATGACGTAATCAATATCCACTTCTTCCTGCGCGACAAAGCACACGATTTGCTTCGGCCCGATACCGTGGCGCGCGACAAGATAGAGGGCAATGTCAGTCTGGATGGCTCATTCGGCAGCGATCCGAGTGTGGAAATCATGCCCAACGGATCGGTGGCGATCAACAGCATGAACGAGGGCATCGGCCGCAGCCGCTGGCGCGAGAGGCTGACAATCGCTTATCGCAATTCCGATTTCATCGTCGCCGGATTTACCTATGATTATTACGATACGCTGGATCCGGAAGCCAATGGCAATTGCGACCTAAATGTCATGACCGGCAAGGGCAAGAAGAACGATACAGCTTTTTCCGCCGAGGCACGATTCATTCGGGTGGACGATTGGCTGCGCGACTATGGAGCAGAGCCTTGCGGCATTGAATAGGCCGCAGGAAAAATCGCGCTCCGCATTCAGAACTGCACCTTGAGACCGAATTGCACGACCGGGTAAAACCGGAAGGCCGAAGCCCGGCGGTCGGCACGGCTGATTTCACGATCAATCTGCTCGCGGGAAAAACCCAGTTTCGTCGCATGCGATGTCACATTGATATCGGGCCGGCCTGTATATAGCGCACCGAAATCCAGGTTGAGCCGCATCCGGTTGTTGACATTGTAGCCGTAGCCCGCGCCCAGATAGGGCTGCACAGGATTTTGTGTCGCCGTATAAGTGGTCAAGGGATCATCAATGGTCACATTGATGCGACGGCCAAAGGCATTGAGACTGGTCTTGACCTTGCGAACTTCGCCCTTGATCCGGTTTGCCGACAGCCTGGCCCCTGCCGAAAACCGAAAATCACCGCCGCCGGGGTAATAGTCGCCTGTCACGCCGGCATTGAGCAGTGTCACCCTGGAATGCAGATCCGCTTTGACATCGTGATAGACATAACTGAAGGAACCGCCGCTGATGCCGGCCCGCACCCCCCATTCGGAAGAGAGACGCCAATTTGCCTCAAGGCCGGTTCCCAATGTGCCGGTGGTTGCGGTGAGGTCAAAGTTGTCGACGGTAACGGCGTCTCCGGCAAAAGCACCGGTGGACATGAGCATTATTATTGTTTGCGCTGCAATCAGCCGTTTCATGAAAAGCCCCTGCCCATTCTTGTCAAACCGCATTGCCGGAGCCTGGAAAGCTAGCATCCGCCCATTGAAACACCATGTAGGATTTGCAGAATAATTTAATCATCCGCGCAAAATTGAGATTAGGGAAGTACAATGATTCTCGCCATTAAAAATGACGGAAAAATAAATTTGAGACGCGTCAGGCCCGATAGTGTCTTGCGCAAATTGCGACCGGGCGGCACATCGTCACAATTTCAACAGGTGCCGGGTTCATGACTGGACCTGCGGCCAATGGGTCGGCAGGCAGAATCAACAAACCCCCTATAATGCCGGTTGCGCGAACAATTTCACCATGGCACATAGCTATAGGCCGAAAGTCTGATTTTGAATCTTGACCTTTTTGTATCAAAGCCGTCATTTGAAACCTCACGAGTCTAAAGCGATTTCCATGGCCAAACGCGCAATGAACATACCAAATATGCTGACTTACGGTCGGATCGTCGCTGTTCCGTTGATCGTTTTGTGCTTTTTTATCGAAGGTCGGCTGCAAAGTTCGGATTTTGCGCGCTGGACCGCCTTCGGCCTGTTCGCCCTAGCCTCCATCACAGATTTTTTTGACGGCTATCTGGCGCGGATCTGGAAGCAGACATCCAACATTGGCCGCATGCTCGATCCGATCGCCGATAAACTGCTGGTTGCTTCCGTATTGTTGCTGGTGGCTGCCGATGGCACCATCGCCGGTTGGTCGCTTTGGGCAGCCATCATCATATTGTGCCGAGAAATTCTTGTCTCCGGTCTGCGGGAATATCTGGCCGCGCTCAAGGTCAGCGTACCGGTGACCTGGATTGCGAAATGGAAGACGACGGCCCAAATGGTTGCCATCGGGTTCCTGCTGGCCGGTCCGGCCGGTGAAAAGGTGCTGCCTTACACCACCGAGATCGGCATCGTGTTGCTTTGGGTTGCCGCATTGCTGACAATCTATACCGGCTATGATTATTTCCGGGCCGGACTGAAACACATGATGGATGACGAATGAAGGTCAAGCTTGTCTATTTTGCCTGGGTGCGCGAACAAATCGGCAAACCCGGTGAAGTGCTGGATGTTCCTGAAGAGATCGTCCGGGTGGGTGACCTTCTGGCTTTTCTCAAGGGTTTGGGGGAAGAATATGCGACAGCGCTTGCCCACGACCGCGTAATCCGGGTTGCCATCAACCATGAACATGCCGATCATGACGATTCCATTGTTGGCGCCGAGGAAATCGGTATTTTTCCGCCGATGACCGGAGGCTAGGCCGATGGCCGCGACACTGCAACCCGTGGTGCGCATCCAGGCCGACGATTTTGACATCGCCGCCGAAATCGCCGCCATTTCGAGAGGCCAAACCAATATTGGCGCAATCGCTACCTTCACCGGACTTTGCCGGGATGAAGGCGGAAGCCTGGCGGCGCTGGAACTCGAACATTATCCCGGCATGGCGGAGGCCGAAATTACCCGGATCTGCCTTGAGGCGGCCGGACGCTGGCCGCTGATGGCAATCACCGCCATTCATCGCCACGGAAAAATCGCGCCCGGCGACAATATCGTGCTGGTCATCGCCGCTTCAAGCCATCGCCAGGCAGCCTTCGACGCCGCCAATTTCGTCATGGACTTTCTCAAGACCTCGGCTCCGTTCTGGAAGAAAGAACATCTCATCGACGGAAGCGCCGGCCAATGGGTCAGCGCCAAGGATGCCGATAACGCCGCACGGGACCGCTGGTCAAAACAATGATTCAGCCAAGGCTGGATTGACGGCCGCGGATGACGGCAAAAGCCACCAGCACCCCGAACATCGCCAGATCGCGCCAGGCAAGCGGCAACCAACCAGACCACAAGGTTTCAAAAATACCGAAGATGATCGCGCCCAAGGCGGCCTTTGCGGGCGACAAACTTGCGCCGATGGCTGCGATCATGACGATCTTCAGGCCGAAGATCAGTCCGGCTCCAAAATCCATCGTGCCATAATAACCGGTCGCCAGAACTGCCGCGACGGACGCCATCAACCCGGTCGCCAGGCCGGAAAGCCGGACCACCCTGCCCGCATCGACGCCGCACAGGGCCGCGCCAAGCCGGTCGTCGGCGACAGATCGCCAGTATAGTCCGGCTCTCGTGCGGCCCATCACCCAGGCGCCGCCCCCGATCATCGCCAGGCAAGCGAATGTCACCAGCATCTTGTTGACGGTCACGATGACCGGAAATTGCGGCTGGTTCCAGACAACCAAATGGGAGGCAAGAAAGGGCGACAGCCAGGTCTCGTGGCTGTCGGCGGATATCCGCACCGCCTCCATCAGCACGATGATGATTCCCAATGACGCGATAATGATCCGGTTGGCGGACCGAATTCCGATGGGCGCCATTATCCTCGTCGCAAGGCCCGCCGCACCCAGACCGTAGAAAATCGCCGCAATCGCGCCCAATGCAAGTGCGGCCGGATAAGTCAGCCACAAACGTTCATAGAAGAAAGCCGCAAACAGCACGAAGACCTGGCCGGAAAAGGCAAACAGCGCGCCGACAGTAAAGTCGGCGCGACGGGTCAGCCCGAATCCCAGGCCATAGGCAAAGGCAAGCGCGCCATAAAGCGCTGCCACCGGCATGGCATTGAACAGTTGCTGAAGGCTGTAGGCAATGACGGCATCGTTTGGCATCCGGGAAATTATAACTGGTAATATGCGTTTTACCAGTTATAATTCAGTATGGATTTTGAATGGAACCAACATCGCTTTTCAGGTGGCGCATTGGCGCTTGACGTGGCCAACAGCGTCATTCTTCGCCATGACGCCGAACGGCGAATTGATCGTTTTGCCGTCATGGCCCAGCTTGACCACTTCCGCGATGCCGCCCGCCGCTATTGCAACGATGAAACCCTGCCGGGGGCCCTCGCCCCGGTAGGTCGGGAAAACCAAGGGGCTTTTATTGTGCTTCGCGAGCATGTTGACCGCTTTTTTAGACAACGGGTCATTCAAGACGGCCGCGATGATGCGATGGCGCTTGCCCAATTGCTGGAGAGCATAGCGGCGACTTTAAGAAGGCACGGCAACACAACAGCGACCGCCATACCGCTCGACCTTGCCACTGCGACCTCCGCCTTGGCGCTTCTGAACGGCGAGGCGCGCGAGCGGATGAAGATCTGCGGCAATTGCGGCTGGCTGTTCATTGACCGCAGCCGCAACAAAAGCCGCATCTGGTGCGACATGGCCGTGTGCGGCAACAGGACCAAGGCAAGCCGGCACTACCGGAAAAACAGGGAGGCTGTTTCATGAGAAGAGGATTGGTTGCAATTGCCCTATTGACGATTTTGCTCGGCGCGCTTTCCGCCTGCCAACGCGAGGAGGCAGAGGGGTATGTTTCCATCAAGGGCAAGATCTTTATCTTCAATGTCAGGCTGGCGCGGGCGTTTTACGAAGTCACCCTCAACCGCCATGAGGCCGTGCCTGATGGCTCCACGGTCTTTGCGCAGTTTGAAAACCCGGCCGGCGGCCCGCCTCTTGTCGCAAGCCAGGTGGTTTTTCCGAAAATGACGCGGATCGACCTTCAGAGTCCCGATGCGACATGCATCGTCAAGGACAGGCCTTACAGAATCGTGATTGAGCTAAAAGACCCCGAGGGCGTGGTGCTGCAGAAGATCGAGACCACGCTGGCCTCGACAATCGACCAGACATTTCTGCCGGCATACAGCCTTGTGACCGGGCCGGCCTATGACCGCAACGAGGCGGCGTTTGGCAAGGACGGCAAGATCGTGATGACTGACAACGCCGGCTGCCCAAAATAAAAGGCCGGAATGTTTCCATCCCGGCCTTGCAGTCTTTCGATATCAGGCAGATCAGCCGACGATTTCGGTACCCGAAAACCAATAGGCGATTTCTTCGGCAGCAGTTTCAGGGGCGTCTGAGCCATGAACGGAATTTTCGCCGATCGACAGCGCATGAACCTTGCGGATCGTGCCTTCCGCAGCATTGGCGGGATTGGTGGCGCCCATGACTTCGCGGTTTTTCAAAATGGCGTTTTCACCTTCGAGAACCTGAACGACAGTCGGTCCGGAAGACATGAAATCCACCAGTTCGCCGAAGAAGGGGCGATCCTTGTGAACGGCATAGAAGCCTTCAGCTTCGCGGCGGCTCATCCAGACGCGACGCGATGCGACGACCCGAAGGCCGGATTCTTCGAGCATCTTGATGATGGCGCCCGTCAGGTTGCGCTTGGTGGCGTCCGGCTTGATCATCGAAAAAGTACGTTCAATTGCCATGTTTACATGTCCTTGCGAGTTGAATTCGGGTTTGGGCGGTCAATAGCCGCCTTCCGCCGTCCTGACAAGGGGGCCGTTTCCATTTCATGCCGCCATCCAGGAGCGCGGCGCACCCCCATGCAAATCCATGCAGCGCGCATACCAGTCCGAAACCGGATCATCGGCGGCAAGCATCCGGGTGTCGGATATCACATCCGCCCAGGCCAGCGCACCGAAAACAATATAGTCGGCAAACAGCGGATGCTGCCCGCCCAAGAAAGGAGCCGACTTCAATGCATGGCGGACCGGTTCGAATTTGGCGGGCAAAGCGGCCAATTCCGCCGCCGCGCCTTCGGTCACCGCCTCGAGGGATTTGCCAAAACGCTTCTCGCGACTTGAGCGATAATAGTCCTGGTCGACCGGCGCGAGGGAATTGTAAATGTCCAAGATGATGATCTTCATCATCGCCGGCTGGAGAATGGTCAATGTGTAGCCTTCAATGGCGCGGGTGACCGACTGGCCGCCGATGCCGTCAAACAGGCTTGGACGATCGGGATAAGCGTCCTCGAGATAAAGGGCGATGTCGTAGCTGTCGCGGACAAGCTTGCCCTGGTCATTGAGCACGGGAACAGTCGGAGAAAAGCCGTTTTCAATGGCAGGGATGGCCGTGAAGGCCGTCGGAACCTCTTCAAAATCCAGGCCTTTATGAGCCAGCGCCATCGCCGCCTTGAAAACATGCGGTGAAAACCTTTTGGCGCTGTCAGCGCCGCAAAGCGAATACAGTTTCCGTGTCATCTATCTCTGTCCTCCAATGGGTGGGGCGAACATAGACCATAATTCTTTTTGATCAATGCAATCATTTAATATCATTCTTTGAATGGCTTGCGGGACGCAAATGCAGCGATCATGATGGGGAAAACCACAGGAAAGATTGCCATGAAAGACCATTTCGAAATGATGGCGGCCTATAATCGATGGGCCAACCAACGCCTTTATGAAGCAGCCGCAACACTTGATGACGCCCAATACCACGAAAATCGTGGCGCGTTTTTCGGGTCCATGGAAAATACGCTCAACCACATATTGGTGGCCGACAGGGTCTGGCTCAACCGCTTTACCGGCGAAGGCCCGAAGCCGCGCAGCCTTGACGAGATCATCAGCCGCGACCGGGATGAACTGGCGCGTTTGCGCAGCGCCGAAGACCAAAGGATTATCGACTATATTGCCGATATCTCCGAAGAAGAATTGGGTGACCTCTTCAGCTATACGCCGATAAGCACCCCGGAAAGGATCACCCAACGCCTCAATTCTGCACTGGCGCATTTCTTCAACCACCAGACTCATCACCGAGGACATTGCCACATGATCCTGACATCCTTCGGCAAGCCGTCCGTTGTGCTCGATCTGGCTTATTTTCTCAGGGCGCCCGAGGGCGGAAAGTGGCTCTAACGACAGCCTCGGCTTGCCGGTTCAGACGATGGCGGCCCATGTACGGGGACCGACAATGCCGTCGGGCACCAGGGAATGATCGCGCTGGAACTGGCGGACTGCGGCTTCCGTGTGACCGCCAAACACACCGTCTGGCGTGACCTTGACTTTCGCCTGCACCAGCTTGACCAGTTCTCCGCGCGAACCTTGGCGCAAAGTCGGGCGACCTTCGGAATCGGCGACCGGTATTTTTGACGGCGCCGGTGCGGAGCCATTCATGATGGCGGCAACGGCAAACCTGAACTTGGCCATGTCAAAATTCGGGTCGGGCTTGCGTCCCATCGGCAAGGCATATTCCTTGTGGCCGCAACACATGATGCTGTCGGCCTCGATCTTGGTCAGAATGGCGGCAACGCCCCTCTGATAGGCATCGATCTGGATGTCCGGCCACGGATCGTTCTCGCCACCGCTGTTTTCAGCCTCTATGCCGATAAAGTTGGAATTGCCGTTCCCCTGCCCCTGCCAATTGCCACGCCCGGCATGGTTAGCCTTTCCGGCGGCAACAACATAAAAGGTCCCGTCCCGGCCCAGGCAAAGTTGCGCCAATGGCCCGGCAAGATCATTACGTCCCTCAGTTACGATGCGCAGGCTGGGCATGTTGCCGGTTGTCGGACCGGCGGTATGGTGACACATGACGCCTTTGACAGGCCCCATTTCTGATCGACCCCTGCTTGGCCAGCCGGGAACTTCCGCTACCTTCAATGTGGCGGCTTCCAGCACTTCCGGCAACCATGTCAACGCATAAACCATTTCAATGCCCTCCCGAAGCTACAGGCAGAAGATGATCCGGCGTTTGTTCATCGACTGCAGGGTTGATTGCGCACTCGCCGGCTTCCGGATCTGTGGATTCCTGTTCCGGCGCTTGGCCTACGCCGCCGGATGCCGGCGGCAGATCGATATCGGAATTGTATTCATGTTCCGCGATATCCAGCCCACACAGGCAATCATGGGCATGGTGATCGCCTTGCGACTTGGCTTTTTTCATTGCCACCACCACCAACTTTGGATTGTTTTCCGAATTTTCCTGAACATTGCAGACTATATCATGCATCAAATACTTGTAAAGTATTTTTTATGCTCGCTCTAAGTGCAATCGATTGAATGCCTCGCAGCGACAGCATTCAATGGCCGCACGGAGATCAAAATGTCCATTGGCGTTATTCGTCATCCGGTGGATGATCGACCTTAGCGGACATTGTCTTGACCGGCGGTAAAGCGGGCCGGACATGCCGTTTGCTGCATGGCAGCAAAATCCGCTCACTCCCTGTTCCAATTGCGCAAACTTTGCGCTAAAGGGCAGGCATGATTTCAATTTCCGGACTTTCAGCCCGTATTGCCGGGCGTCTTCTCATTGACCAGGCCAACGTGGCGCTTCCGGCGGGCACGAAGGCTGGTCTTGTCGGTAAAAACGGCGCCGGTAAATCGACGCTGTTCAGGATCATCACAGGCGATCTTGCGCCCGAAGCCGGCGGCGTGTCCATTCCGCGCAATGCCCGCATCGGTCAGGTTGCCCAGGAAGCGCCTGGAACCGACGAGCCGCTGATCGATATCGTATTGGCCGCCGACAAGGAACGCGCCGCCTTGCTGGCGGAAGCCGAAATCGCCACGGACCCGCACCGCATTGCCGATATCCAGATGCGCCTGGTCGATATTGACGCCCATTCGGCAGAAGCGCGGGCCGCCTCCATCCTGTCCGGCCTCGGCTTTGACAACGAAGCACAAAAACGGCCCGCCAAGAGCTTTTCCGGCGGCTGGCGGATGCGCGTCGCACTGGCCGCAGTGCTGTTTTCCGCACCAGACCTGCTGCTGCTTGACGAACCGACCAACTATCTCGATCTGGAAGGTACGTTGTGGCTGGAAGATTATATCCGCCATTACGCCCATACCGTCATCATCATCAGCCATGATCGCGACCTGCTCAACAATGCGGTCAATTCGATCATCCATCTGCACCAGAAGAAACTCGTCTTCTATCGCGGCTCCTACGACCAGTTTGAACGACAGAAGGCTGAAGCCGACATTTTGCAGACCGAGGCCAAGGTCAAGAGCGATGCGGCGCGCCAGCACCTGCAAAGCTTCATCGACCGCTTCAAGGCCAAGGCCTCCAAAGCCAAGCAGGCCCAGAGCCGCATCAAGGCGCTGGAGCGCATGGGCACGGTTTCCGCTGTCATCGAGGATCATGTCCAGGGCTTTTCGTTTCCTGATCCCGAGCGCCAGCCCGCCTCGCCCATCATCTCGATTGACAGTGCGGCCGTCGGCTACCAGCCTGGCCAGCCGATCCTGAAAAACCTGACGCTGAGGATCGATAATGACGACCGGATCGCCCTTCTCGGCTCCAACGGCAACGGCAAGTCGACATTTGCCAAATTGCTGTCAGGCAAGCTTTCCGTGGACGGCGGCACGATGAGGCAGGCGCCAGGGCTTAAAATCGGCTTCTTTGCCCAGCACCAGCTGGAAGATCTTGTCCCCGGCGACAGCGCCGTCGAACATGTCCGGCGCAAAATGCCGGATCAGCCGGAAGCCAAGGTTCGCTCGCGCGTGGCGCGCATGGGCTTAGCCACGGAGAAAATGGCAACGCCCGCCAAGGATCTCTCCGGCGGCGAAAAGGCGCGCCTGCTGATGGGCCTGGCAGCCTTTGACGCGCCGCATCTGCTGATCCTTGACGAACCGACCAACCATCTCGACATTGACAGCCGCGCGGCGCTGATTGAAGCTCTGAATGAATATCAGGGCGCCGTCATCCTGATTTCGCATGATCGCCACTTGATTGAGGCAACCGTTGACCGGCTGTGGCTTGTCAACGAAGGCACGGTTTCACCCTTTGAAGGCGATCTTGAAGAATACCGCACCCTTATTATCGGCGGTTCCAAGAGCCGCTCCAAGAACGGTTCATCCGGCGAGACCTTGTCCAAGGCCGACCAGCGCAAGGCCAATGCCGACAAGCGCGCTTCGCTTGCGCCGCTCAAGAAAAAGATCAATGAAATTGAATCCTTGACGGCAAAGGCACAGAAACAGATTCAACTCGTGGACGCCGAACTTGCGGAGCCGGATCTCTATGCCAACTTCCCCGACAAGGCGACCGAAAAGGCCAAGATCCGCTCGGACATGAAGGAAAAGCTGCACCGGCTGGAAGAACAGTGGCTGGCCCTGACGGCGGAATATGAAGCGGGCATGGCGGGGTAAGGAAGCGCATGTCGCCGGCGCGCAGAATTCGCGCTTGCCTGCCATCTTCAATCTGCTAAAAACGGTCCGATTAAAAATCATACTAATGGGCGCGCCACAATGGAAGCTGCATCACATTCTCCCATCAAGCTTACCATTGTCGGTGTCGGCAAGATCGTACGCGACCAGCATTTGGCCGCAATTTCGACCAATCCGGATTTTGAGCTTGTAGCGGCAGCCAGTCGAAACGGTGTGATTGACGGAATTGCCAACTTCAAGACCATCGGCGACATGCTTGCGACCGTGCCGGAGATCGATGCGGTTTCACTGTGCATGCCGCCGCAGTTCCGCCATGAGGCCGCAGTGGCAGCACTGAAGGCCGGCAAGCATGTGTTTCTTGAAAAGCCGCCCGGCGCCACCCTTTCTGAAGTTCATGACCTGCAGAGCCTGGCCGCCAATGCCAATGTTTCATTGTTTGCCAGTTGGCATTCCCGCTATGCACCCGCAGTCGACGCCGCGCGCACATTCCTTGCCGCCACCAGCATCAGCTCGGTCACCGTCACCTGGAAGGAAGATGTTCGCCATTGGCATCCCGGTCAGGACTGGATCTGGCAGGCGGGCGGCCTCGGCGTGTTTGATCCGGGCATCAATGCGCTTTCCATTGTCACCCACATCCTGCCGCGCCCGATTTTCCTGACAGCCGCCACGCTCGAATTTCCTGAAAACCGCGACGCGCCCATCGCTGCCGACCTGACCTTTACCGACAGCGAAAAACTGGCCGTCACTGCTGCATTCGACTGGCGCCAGACCGGCAGGCAAAGCTGGGATATCGAGGCGGAAACCGCCGATGGACATATGCTGCTCAGCGAAGGCGGAAGCAAGCTTGTCATCGACGGCACGCTGCGGTTTGAAGCGCCGGAAGCGGAGTATAGACAGCTCTACCAGAGATTTGCCGCAATCATCCGCTCAGGTCAATCGGATGTCGATCTCGCCCCCCTGACCCATGTCGCCGACGCCTTCATGCTCGGGCGCAGAAAATTCGTCGAAGCCTTTACCGACTAGACTCCCCTTATCCACGCCAGATTTCCTGCTTTGCAACGGTCGACCCGAATATCGGCCGCATATCTCTATTTTCGACTTATTATATTAACAAATATAGATATAAATAAATGCTCAGAATTTGGGCACTAAGTTAATAGAAATTCAACGCTTACATACTAATACTTCCGTAACGACTTTGAGGAAACTGCATGCATTTGGGGCAAATTGGTGGCGCCGCGGTTACTCGACAACCTTCGTCGCAGAGACGGCAGGCGCTGAATTTCAACGCCGGTGCGGGCCTTGAGGCATCGGTAGGCAACCGTTTTGAGGCAATTGACACTTTATTGACCCTTGGCAGGCACAATTCCGGCAATGCCGATTTACAGGCGATTCATTTATCCAGAACCAATGTGGATCGGAAACAGTCCGATTGGAAATAAGGGACATGCGTATTTTCGGGAAATTCATCAAGAACAGAAAGGGCTCGGCAGCGATAGAATTCGCACTTCTGGCCATTCCTTTCATTGTGGTGATGTTTTCAATTGTCGAAGTCGCCGTGATGTTCTTCGTCGATTCCGCCCTGGATTCGGCCCTGCATAAAACCATTCGCAATATCCGGACAGGCACGGCGACGGCCCAGGCTTGGGATATGGGCCGCTTCAAGATGGAGTTGTGCAAGAACCTCGCTTATTCCTTCAGTTGCTCCAATTCGGTACTCGTTCGCGCCATCAAGGTTACCACCGTAGGCAATATCAACTATGCGACGCCAGTCACGGCCGGCCAATTGTCGGTTGTTGAATCCTTCACTCTTGGCGGTTCGGGCGATTATGTGCTGGTGCAGGTGTTCCTGCCATGGAACCCGGTCGTGTCATTTTACAAGCTGTCATCCAGCAAGCTGACGGACGGCACCTATGTTCTCGGGGCATCCGCCATTTTCAAGAACGAGCCGTACTGATGAAGAAAACGCTCAAGAAAATCACCGACAAGTTCACAAGCAGCAAGCGGATGGGCGTTTTCTGTCGCGACAAAAGCGGCGTTTCCGCCATTGAGTTCACGCTGATTTTTCCGATCCTCGTGGGGCTGTTTGCCGGAACGGTGGATCTGGGTCAAGCTCTGATGGTCAGCCGGAAAATGAACCAGGTTGTCGCGTCAGCCGCCGACATCGTTTCTCAAAGTCCGGACTGGAAAACCGACGAGATCAACACCCTTCTCAAGGGCGTTGCGACAATCATCCAGCCCTATGACGTCAATGACCTGTCTATCAAACTGGTTGTCCTGAATGTGGATTCAAAACTGGTCGCCACCGTCGACTGGTCTGTCTCCTATAATGGCGGCACCTATATCAAGGGCAAGCCGTCGCCGGAAGAACTGCCCACCGACATGGCAACCGCCGGCGTCCAGATGATCCTGGTCAAGGCCGAATTTGGATTTTCGACACCGTTTTCAGGTCTGCTTGAATCGGTGACCGGCATGAAGAAATACAACTATAACCGCTACTATTTCATGCGTCCGCGCAATTCCGACACAGTTGCATTGGATTAGCGGGCAATCGTCTGCGCGCCTGCGCCATGCAGTGCGACCGGCAATCAACTTTTTTTGCTCCATCGACCGTCGCTATCCTGCTGCCAGTAGGACAGGTCATGCCCCTCCCCCTTCAAATGCTTCCAATGACCCCTGGCCGATACGACCTGCTGATTGTCAAACCCGTCAAACAGGAAAACCGCCCGCTGGTAGCTATCCAGTCCGCCTGGTTCGGCGCCATCGACCAGAAAGCGGATGGTCGCCTGATTGGGATTGTCGGTTCCCGTCGTCAGCAAGACCGGTTGATCAGCTGCAAAATCCGACTTGCTGGAGCCATGCGGCAGGAAACTGTCGTCGCGAAAGGTCCATAAAAGCGCGTCAATCGCTTCCACGCGCTCATCCGACGATGTTTGTACCACTGCCCGCATACCGCGCTCCAGGCTGCGCTCCAGAAGCTTGGGCAGCGTGTCATCCAGTTTGGACTCGGTCAGATGATAAAACAGGATTTCGGCCATGGGTCTCAGGATTCGTGGAAGGTGCGGACGAATTCGTCGAGCAGGCGGACCCCGAAACCGGAAGCCCAACTGGTATTGATTTCATCGCTGGGCGCCGACATTGCCGTGGAGGCGATATCGAGATGGGCCCAGGGCGTTTCACCGACAAAGCGCTTGAGGAACTGGGCGGCGGTGATTGAGCCTGCCTGGCGGCCGCCGGTATTCTTCATATCGGCAAAACGGCTGTCGATGAGCTTGTCATATTCCTTGCCCAGCGGCATCCGCCACAATTTTTCATTGGTCGTCAGACCGGCCTGCAGCAGGTTTTCAGCCAGAATGTCCTGATTGGAAAACAGGCCGGCATGAAAACCGCCCAGTGCAACGCCGACCGCGCCTGTCAGCGTTGCAAGATTGACCATCAATTGCGGGGCGAACCGGTCATTGCAATACCAGAGGGCATCGCCGAGCACCAACCGGCCTTCGGCATCGGTATTGATGATTTCGATGGTCTGGCCGGACATGGACGTGACGATGTCGCCCGGCCTTTGCGCATTGCCGTCCGGCATGTTTTCCACCAGTCCGATGATACCAACCACATTGGCACGCGCCTTTCGTGACGCCAGAGCATGCATCAGCCCGGCTACTGCGGCCGCACCGCCCATATCGCCCTTCATCTCTTCCATGCCGGATCCCGGTTTGAGGGATATGCCGCCAGAATCAAATACGACGCCCTTGCCAATGAAAGCCAACGGCTTGTCCTTGGCCCGCCCGCCCTTCCACTGCATGACAACCATACGCGCGCCGCGCGCCGACCCCTGGGCGACGCCCAAAATGGCCCCCATCCCCAGCCGGGTCATTTCCTTCTCGGTCAGGATTTCTATATCCACCCCCAGACGATCCAGCGTCAGGGCTCTGGCGGCGAATTCCTCCGGCCCGAGGATATTGGGTGGCTCATTGACCAGATCGCGGGCCAGAAATACACCTTCAGCAAGGCTGCTGCGGCTTTCATATGCCTTCTTGGCGCTGGCGGCAGAGGCCGAGACAATGGTCACGCGCGCAGGCTTGCGCGACTTTGCCTGTTCTTCGTCATTATTTTTCCGGGTTGTCTTGTAGCGGTCAAAATCATAGCAGCGCAACACCATGCCAAGCGCAAAATCGGCGATCTGGTCGCCATCAATCTTCATGCCGGGCACATCGGTAAAAATGGTCACGGTGTCGGCACCCTGCACGCGGGCAACAATTGTTCCGCCGGCCTTTACCCATTCGTGGCCGATCATTTCGGTTGATTTTCCCAAGCCCGTCACGATCAACCGGTCCGCCGGCGATCCTTGCGGCGCGACCAGATCAAGCACGGCGCCGAAACGGGCATTGTATTTCGCAATCTTGATTGCGCGCGGCAGCGTTCCCGCCGGATCGACCACAGCTTCGGCAGCAACAGAATCTCCGTCGGCTGCCTTGAGCGCAACCACAAGGCCGCCGCTGATTTTGGCTGTTCGCGCAAAAGATATTTCGAAAGCTGCAGACATATTAACTCCATGATTTAAAATGCCATAATATCCAGATTCGCAGTTTTGAGGCTTTTCCGACAGAATGCAAGCAAGACTCGGTAGCGCCGTCGGCTTGCCGGTGGTTTTTGCCTCTGATAGGACCCCTGTGTGCTGCCCGGCCAAGGGGCAGACCTGCCGGAATGGCAACAGGCATTGATGACGTCAGGCAAATAAAAGTGCGGATTTCAAGCGACAATATCCCTATAGGCGACAGTGGTGAGGCACCGACGTTAAAAAGGCCGACCGGACTGCTTCTGTTGGCCGCCATGCTGTGGTTCGGCCTGCTTTGGCTTTTTCATGCCTTCCCGGCGCTGGACCTTGCGGTAGCCGGCCTTTTTTTTGAACCGGCGCCATGTCCTGCAGGTGCTGCGCCATTGCAAAGCTGCGGAACATTTCCCCTCGGCGACAAGACCTGGATGATCGGGCTGCGTTACAGTTTTTACTATTTGCCGCATGCCGCAGCTTTGATCATCATTGCATTGACGGTCCGGGCCCGGCGGCAGGGCGATTTCTCCGGGCGCATCTTCATCAAGCGAAGCTGGATCTTGCTGGCATCCCTGCTGCTGGGGCCTGTCATACTGGTAAACGGACTGCTCAAGGGCTGGTCGGGACGCCCCCGCCCCTATGACAGCCTGCCATTCGGCGGCGATACGGGATTTGTGGCCGCCGGCGACTTTGCCGGTTCCTGCGCCAGAAACTGTTCTTTCATTTCGGGAGAGGCTTCCGGCATGGGCTGGCTGGTCTGCGCGGCAATGTTGATACCGCGACCCTGGCGCGCCATCGTTTTTCCACCATTGCTGGCCATGACAATGCTTGCCTCATCCATGCGGGTCATGTTTGGCGGCCATTATGCGTCGGACGCCCTGCTTGGGTGGCTTTCTTCCATCGTGGTTTTCCTGTTGCTGGCAGTCATTGCCGGTTGGCCACAGGCGGGACGGAATTGAGAAGCGTCAATGAAAAGCGATGCGCCCGACTGTCGCTTTTTGGGATCAACTGTCCTATACATCGCCAAGGTGGCAGCCGCCTTCGGCGGGGCGGTTCTGCCTCAGCAGCCAGTTGAAAGCCGTTCATGAAGATTCTGGAAATCTACATACTCCGCCGCGTCACGCAGATGTTCCTTGTGTCATTACTGCCGGTATTGGCGGTATTGTGGACGATACAAGTCCTGGCGCGGGTCAACCTGGTGACCGACAACGGTCAGTCCATCGGCTCCTTTTTCAAGCTGGCAACGCTGATTCTTCCGACCATCCTGCCGATTGTCATCCCATTCGCGCTGGTGATCGGCATTGCCCAAACCTTGACGGCGATGAACAATGACAGCGAATTGACGGTGATCGATGCTGCCGGCGCCTCGCGCTCCATCATCATCAAACCTGTATTGCTGTTTGCCGGGTTCCTGTCGGTCTTCTCCTTCTTCACCGACAATATTGTCGAACCGAAAGTGAGAGTCGGCGCACGCCAGATGATTGCAGCCGTCTATGCCGACCTGTTGTCATCAGTGATCGAGGAAAAGACCTTTCGCCGTGTCGAGGACGGGTTGTATGTGCAGATCTCGCAGCGTGTGCAGGGTCGGGTGCTGCAGGGGCTGTTTGTGGCCGACAGCCGCGATCCGGCGTTTGAACTGATCTATTATGCCCGCGAGGGCGCCGTGGATGACAAGGGCACGACCCTGATCATGAAGGACGGCGAAGTTCACCGGAAAACCCTGGACGGCAATGTCAACGTCATCCGCTTTGACAGCTACGCATTTGACCTCTCCGAACTGGCGCAATCGCGCGGACAGGCAACCCTGCGCGCCATTGACCGTGACCTGACCTTTTTGCTGCACCCCGACCCCAAAGACAGCAATGTCGAAGCCAAGCCGCTGGAATATACCGCCGAATTGCATCGGCGACTGACGGAGTGGAGTTTTCCATTCATCTATGCGCTGGTCACACTGGTCATAGCCGGCGATGCCCGGTCTCACCGGGAGGCGCGGTTGCATCCGATGATCGCATCCCTGGGCCTGGCATTCGCGCTCCGTTGGGGCTCTTTCTATCTGGGTAACCGGCTGGAGAAATCGACAGAACTTTTGCCGCTGCTTTACCTGCTTCCGATTGTCACAACCGTGCTTGCGGTCTATCTCCTGCGGCGTTCACGCCGTCTCAAGGTTACCGCTGTGGCCGAAACCGTGCTGGCCGACAGCTTCAATCAGCTAACCAACAGGCTGTTGAAGAAAAACCATTCGCCGGCGGGCAACCGACCCGGAGACACACCATGATTGCTGGCACGCTGTCGCGCTATTTCATGCGCCGTTACGTCATGACCGCATTGTGGTTTTTCCTCGGTGTCATATCGATCATCTTCCTGGTCGATTTCAGCGAAACCACCAGCCGTACCGCCTCCCTGCCCAATTTCAGTCTCTATGGCGCCATCACGGTAACGCTTTATCACCTGCCGCTCATCCTGCAGCAGACCATTCCCTTCATCGTGCTGTTTGTCGGGATCACGACGCTTGTCTCGCTCAACCGCCGCTATGAATTGGTGGTCACCCGCGCGGCCGGCGTTTCGGTCTGGCAATTCATGCTGCCCTTTGTCGTCGGATCCTTCATGATCGGACTTTTCACCATCTTCGTGATCAATCCGCTGGCCGCCGGCGGAACGCGGAAAAGCGAACAATTGGAGACCACATGGCGGGCAGCGAAATCGGGAGCCAAGCGCAACAATATCGTGCCCTGGATGCGCCAGATCTCCGGCCAGGAAGACACGATTGCCGGCGCAAAGATCGTTCGCGAAAGCGGTACATTATTGGTGGACCCGGTCTTCATCCACTTCGACAGCAATGCCAGAATCGTGCTCAGGCAGGATGCAGCGACAGCTAAGTTGAAAGATGGTTACTGGTTGCTTAACGACGTAACCGAAATGCGCCCCGGTCAGGTTCCGCGCATTGTCAAAACGGCACAAGTGCGTACCAATCTGCAGCGGGAATTTGTTCAGGAGCGCTTGTCGCAGCCGGAAGCCATTGCTTTTCTTGACCTTCCTGAAAAGATTGCGGCTGCGAAATCATTCGGCGTATCAACCAGCGAGTTGGAGACGCAGTTTCACTCACTGCTGTCCCTACCCTTCCTGCTGGTGGCCATGACCCTGATCGCGGCCACGGTTTCCCTCAGATTTTCCCGTTTCAATCAATCACCTGCCATGATTTTCAGTGGCATCGTTTCCGGCTTCGTGCTTTATGTCGTGACCGTGCTGGTAAAAGCATTTGGAAGCAGCGGTGTAGTACCTCCGTTCGTTGCAGCCTGGATTCCGGTTGTGGTCGCAATGGCTCTGGGTTCGACGATTCTGCTCCATCAGGAGGATGGTTAGTGGCGGCAGGCAACCGCGGAAAGAAAGGCGCTGGGAACGCGGCCGGAGCGACGCTTCTGGCCGGTGTTTTGCTGTGCGCATCTTTTGCCGGGCCCGCTTTTGCACAAAATGCCGAAATTGGCGGCCTGACCGCCGAAATTCCCGCCGATGCCAAGATGCTGCTGACGGCTTCACAACTTGTCTATGATCGCGATCGCCAGACGATTGTCGCGCTGGGCGGCGTGCAGATCAATTACGGCGGCTACAAACTGGTCGCCCGCAAAGTGGAATACGACCAGAAAAGCGGCAAGATGACCGCTTTTGGTGAAATCGAATTTGTCGAACCATCCGGAAACCGGATGTATGCCGACAAACTCAATGTCAGCGATGATTTCGCCAACGGTTTCATCCAGAGCCTCAGGATCGAGACAACCGACAATACGCGACTGGCTGCAGAGAGCGCCGAACGGGTCAATACCGATGAGATGATCCTCACCAAGGGCGTCTATACTGCCTGCGAGCCCTGCAAGGACCATCCGGAGCGCCCGCCCCTCTGGCAGATCAAGGCCGAAAAGGTCATCGAAAACGGCAAGACGCATACGATCAGGATGGAAAGCGCCCGCTTCGAGCTTTTCGGCGCGCCGATAGCCTATATACCCATTCTCGAATTGCCCGACCATACCGTCAAGCGGAAATCAGGCTTTCTGTTTCCGGAAATGAGCACGTCGGAAAATCTCGGTTTCGGTCTCTCTGTCCCTTATTACTATGTCATCTCGCCCAGCATGGACGCGACGGTGACGGCCAAGGCCTATTCCAGCCAGGGCCTGCTGATGTCAAGCGAGTTTCGCCAGCAGCTTAAAAACGGCTCGTATACCCTGACCATTGCCGGCATCAAGCAGATGCACCGGACCAATTTCGACGCTGGCACAAGTGACGCCATGGTAACCAGCCGCGCCATGGTCTCCTCCAAGGGTGAATTCAAGATCAATCCGCGCTGGACATTCGGCTGGGACGTGATGGCCCAGACCGACAACAACTTTGCGCGAACCTACAGCCTGCTTGGAAATGACGACCTGATTCATGCCAATCAGGTTTATCTGACCGGCCTTGGTCAGCGCAATTCGCTGGATATCCGGTCTTTTTACTTTGACGTGCAGGATGCTGATCCGAAAAATTCGGCCGAGCATCGCCAAGCCATTGTCCATCCCGTGGTCGATTACCGCTATTTCCACCCCACACCGGTTGCCGGCGGCCAGTTGAGCGCCACGGTCAACATGACCAGCATTACCCGAACATCGGCAGACCATACGACCATATTGCGCGGCACCCCGGTTTTTGAGCGCTTCAATGGTCTGGGTGGCAACTCCAACCGGTTGACGACGGAAGTGGAGTGGAAAAGAACCTTCGTTGCCCCCGGCGGCCTGGTGCTGACGCCATTGCTGGCGGTGCGCGGCGACGGCTATGCGCTCGATGTCAATTCTCCGCTTTCCTATAGCGGCAGTTTTTACGGCGGCACTTCGCCCACCCGATCGATGGTGACGGCGGGCCTTGAAGTCCGTTACCCGATCCTGGTGACAACCGACAATTCCAGCCATGTCTTCGAGCCTATCGCCCAGATTTATGCGCGGCCCGATGAACAGCTTGCCGGCGCCCTGCCGAACGAAGATTCCCAAAGCTTTGTCTTTGACGCCACCAACCTTTTCGAGCGTGACAAGTTTTCGGGCTTTGACCGGATCGAGGGCGGCACCCGCGCCAATATCGGCATTCGTTACACCGGCACATTTGACAATGGTTTCACGGCCCGCAGCATTATCGGCCAATCGTTCCAGCTGGCCGGGCAGAATTCCTTCGCCACCGCCGATCTTGTCAATGTCGGGGCCAATTCCGGACTGCAGCACGACAAGTCGGATTATGTCGGCATGGCCGGCATAGAAATGCCCAATGGCATCTCGCTGGCCTGGAGCGAACGGCTCGACCAGAAGTCCCTCAAGGTCAACCGCACGGATGCGACCATCGGCTTTCACAATGACCGTCTTGAAACAGGCCTGACCTACACGCAGATCGCGCCCCAGCCCAAATATGGATTTCCGACGTCCAACGATGAAATCCAGGCGATGAGCACCATCAAGATCAAGGATGAATGGGCTATTTTCGGCTCTGTGACCTGGGATATCAACAATTCGGTGCTTTCACGCAAGGGTATCGGTTTTACCTATGATGACAGTTGCACGGTGTTTACAATGGCTTTCGAGCAAAATCGCGACCCTGCCGGCACCTCGGCCAGCGATTGGCAAATCGGCGCGCGACTGAGTTTCCGCACGCTCGGCGATATCAAAGCCGGTGATACGACGCTGGCAGGCTTTCAATAACATCGTTTTGTCATTGTTTTGCCGCAAGGAATGTGCAATTCCATCTCACACCCACATGCAAGCGTGATGACTTCCGGACTGGAAAGGAAACACTATGATGCCGACCAAAGCCGCAATGCGTTGCTTGATAGCAGGCGCAGCAGCCCTGATTGTCACAGCTTTTTCCGTGTCGCTGAACGGAACCGCCATGGCCGACAGCCAGGTCAAGGCCGTCGTCAACAACATTGCCATCACCAACAATGACATCGCCCGACGCGTGAGCTTTTTGCGATTGCGCCGCACCGGCGGAAACCTCGCTGAAAAGGCCCGTGAAGAATTGGTCAACGAAGTGCTGGAGCGGGAAGAAATTATCCGCACCGGCATGTCGGTATCGACGGAGGATGTCAATGCCGCCTTCGCCCGCTTTGCAGGCAACAACAACATGTCTCCCGAACAACTGACCAAGCTGTTGGCCCAGGCAGGCGTCGGCGCCGACCATTTCAAGGCCTATATCGGCGTGTCCATGAGTTGGCCGCGCGTCGTGAACGCCCGCTATGGCGGCTCGCAGAAAATGTCCAACGACGATCTGGTTGCGCGCCTGAAGGCGAATAACGGCCAGAAGCCGACATCGACCGAATATATCCTGCAGCAGATGATTTTCGTCATTCCGGAAGCCCGGCGGGGCAAGATCACCGGCAAGCGCAAATCTGAAGCCCAGGCGTCGCGCTCGAAATATCCCGGCTGCGAAAATGGCAAGATCTTTGCGGCGACCATGCATGATGTATCCGTCCGAAATCTCGGGCGGTTCCTGACCCAGGAGCTTCCGGCCAACTGGAAAGACGAGATTGAAAAGACCGAACAGGGCGGGACCACGCCCATTCAGGTCACCGACAAGGGCGTGGAATATATAGCTGTCTGTAAAAAACGCGAAGTGTCTGATGATCTCGCCGCCGAAATGGTTTTCGGCGCCCAGGACCTTGCCAAGGCAGAAGCCGCCAATGCTGATCCCAAGAGCCAGAAATATCTCGATGAACTGCGCAAAAAAGCGCAGATCGTCATGCGCTAGGCATCATGAACAATCCAGCCGGGCGGGACAGCGCGCCACTTGCCCTCACTCAAGGCGATCCCGCCGGCATCGGCCCGGATCTGGCGTTGAAAGCCTGGCTGTGCCGCAGCCAATTCGACTTGCCGGCATTTGCCTATGTCGGCGATCCCGACGTTCTTCGCAGCCGCGCTTTGCAGCTTGGCCTTGATGTGCCGATAGCAACGTGCGACATAGACCAGGCGTCCGGCCTGTTTGACCTGAGCTTGCCGGTTATCGCATTGTCTGCAGGCGGTGCAGTTGTGGCGGGCATGCCTGACAGCGCAACGGCATCGGGCACCATCGGGGCCATCCGGCTGGCAGTCGATATGACATTTTCCGGGCAGTCTTCCGGCCTGGTCACAAATCCGATAGCAAAGTCCGTGCTTTATGAAGCCGGCTTCGGCTTTCCCGGTCATACGGAATTCCTGGCCGATCTCGCCACCCTTCACACCGGAAAGCCGGTCATGCCCGTAATGTTATTGGCCGGCCCGCTGCTTAAAGCCGTGCCGGTGACCATCCATATCCCGATCAAGGATGTGGCCGGGACGCTGACCGCAGAATTGATTGAAGCCACCTGCAGGATCACCGAACATGACCTGAAAAGCCGTTTCGGCATATCCCGGCCGCGTCTGGCCGTGGCCGGTCTTAATCCCCATGCCGGCGAAAACGGCACCATGGGCGAGGAGGATGAGTTGATCATCCGCCCGGCGATCAACGCCCTGCTTGCAGAGGGCATGGATGTGACAGGCCCCCTGCCTGCCGATACGATGTTTCACCCCGAGGCCCGAAGCCGCTATGACGTGGCGATCTGCATGTATCACGACCAGGCGCTGATACCGGCCAAGGCACTGGGCTTTGATGATTCCGTCAACGTGACCTTGGGCCTGCCCTTCATTCGCACCTCACCCGACCACGGCACCGCCTTCAGCCTGGCAGGCACCGGACAGGCGCGCGCCAACAGTCTGATCGCGGCTCTTCTACTGGCCGGAAAAATGAGCGCCGCCAACAGGGATGGCCTGGCATGACAACGCTCGACGGCTTGCCGCCGCTACGCGATGTTATTGCCAGACACGGACTGGATGCGCTCAAGGCGCTGGGGCAGAACTTCCTGCTTGATCTCAATCTCACCCAGAAAATCGCCCGCGCGGCCGGCAGCCTGGAAGGGGTAACCGTCATCGAGGTCGGACCGGGACCCGGCGGGCTGACGCGTGCGCTGCTGGCTCTTGGCGCCCGAAAGGTGATTGCCGTGGAGCGCGATCGCCGCGCCATTCCGGCGCTTGAGGAAATTTCCGATCATTATCCCGGACGGCTGGAGGTGATCGAGGGTGACGCCCTGAAAACCGATTTCGCCGCTCTGGCACAGGGCCAAGACCCGGTCAGGATCGTGGCAAACCTGCCCTACAATATCGGCACGCAATTGCTGGTCAACTGGTTGACCGGCGACTGGCCGCCATTCTGGCAATCCCTGACCTTGATGTTCCAGAAGGAAGTCGCCCAGCGCATAGTCGCACTGCCGAAGGATGATCATTTTGGGCGGCTCGGGGTGCTTTGCGGGTGGCGAACCGATGCCCATATGGCTTTTGACGTCGCCCCGCAAGCGTTCTGGCCGCCGCCCAAAGTCACCTCCACCGTTGTCCACCTGACGCCAAAAGCCTTGCCCCTGCCCTGCGACCTTGCCAAGCTGGAACGCGTTACCCAGGCAGCCTTCGGCCAGAGGCGGAAAATGCTGCGCCAGAGCCTGAAAGGGCTTGGCGGCGAAACCTTGCTTGCAAAGGCGGAGGTTGATTCCTCGCGCCGTGCCGAGACCTTGTCGGTCGAAGAATTCTGCCGGATCGCCAACCTGCTGTAAAACCGATGGCCCCTTATGCGCGACCCACGCGACGGGTCACGCTCAATGGTCATTGCTATACGAACTGGTCTCAGGCTTCGTCGAGCAGGCTCTCGACAAAATCAAACAGGCCCGGCCTGCGATCGCGCCGCAGGCGTTCGGCGTCGATGATGGACCGGATGGAGGCAAATGCCAGGTTGAGATCGTCATTGATGACCACGTAGTCATATTCCCGCCAATGGCGGATTTCGTCGCGCGCATTGGCCAGCCGGACTGCAATGACGTCCGCGCTGTCTTCGGCGCGTCGCTGCAGGCGCGATTGCAGTTCCGTCAAAGACGGCGGCAGGATGAAGATCGAAACCACATCGGCCGCCATTTTCTCCTGCAATTGCAACGCGCCCTGCCAGTCGATGTCAAACAGCATGTCGCGGCCATGGCTCATGGCAAGCTCTGTGGACTCCCGCGGCGTTCCATAAAAATTGCCGTGGACTTCGGCCCATTCGAGAAGGGCGTCGCTGTCGCGCAGCCGCGCAAATTCCTTCTGCGAGACAAAATGATAGTGCACGCCGTCGATCTCGCTGCCCCTGCGGGTCCGGGTCGTGACACTGACCGACAGGCGGATTTGCGGGTCGGCCTCAAGCAGGTTGCGGGCGATGGTGGATTTGCCCGCTCCCGAAGGCGAGGAAAGCACAAGCATCAAGCCGCGCCGCGCAATGGACGTGGTTTCCGGCTTTGGTTCGGTCATCATCTACTCCAGATTTTGCACTTGCTCGCGGAACTGGTCGACAATGACCTTGAGCTCGATGCCTGCGGCCGTCACCGCAACGCTGTTGGATTTCGAACATACTGTATTTGATTCGCGGTTGAATTCCTGCGCCAGAAAATCAAGTTTGCGGCCCACCGGCCCGCCTTTTGACAGCAGTTCCCTCGCCGCCGAGACATGGGCTTTCAATCGGTCGATCTCCTCGCGGATATCGGCCTTGGTGGCCATCAGCGCAACTTCGGAATGCAGCCGCTCGCGGTCCAGGCCACCTGCCATCTCCATCAGGCTGTCTATCTGGGCGACCAGCTTGCTGCGTATCTCGGCAGGCGAACGGGATGGATCGGACTCGATGACATCGACCAATGCTTCAACCTGCCTGACCTGCGAGAGCAGGATCTCGGCAAGCTTGGCGCCCTCGGTTTCGCGCATCCTGGCAATTCCGGCTGCAGCAGATTCAAGCCCGCAAACAATGTCCTTGTCCAGAGCCGCCAGTTCCTCGGGGCTTTCTCCGCTTTCCTTGAAATCGACGATTCCGCGCAATGACAGCAGGCTGTTGATGTTGAGGGGAGCAGGATCGAGAACGTCTTTCAACTGTTCGCGCAGACCCATGATCGCGGCCAAAGCGGCGTGATTGACCACCGCCTCGACCCGTTCTTCGCTGACCTGTACCGACAGGTTGACCTGGAGGTTACCGCGGCCGATATGGCCGGCAATCGTTGAGCGGACCACCGGTTCCAGCCTCTCGAAGCCCTGCGGCAACCGCAGTCGGAGATCCAGGCCCTTGCCGTTGACCGAACGCAGTTCCCATGTCCAACGATAACGGCCGCTCGTGCCTTCCTGTCGGGAAAAGCCGGTCATGGATTGCAGGGCCATCAATAGCGCTCCAGTTGATTGCGGGTTTGAGCCGAAAAGATCATGACTTGCCGCAAATGTACAGGTGGGTGGCGTGCGACGCCGGCCTACTCGATTTCGACATCCGGCTTGGCGCCGCGCTCGGCCTGAATCCTGCGCCAGGTTTTTACGTTGGCGTTGTGCTCGTCCAGAGTTTCGGCAAACACATGTCCACCTGTACCGTCGGCGACAAAATACAGATAACCGGTATGCGACGGGTTGGCGACCGCTTCAAGCGCCGCCTTGCCCGGATTGGCGATCGGTGTGGGCGGCAGGCCGTCAATGAAATAGGTATTGTAGGGTGTTTCTTTTTCAATGTCGGATTTGTAAATCGCCCGGTCTGCCGGCTTGCCGTCTCCGCCGAAAAGGCCATAGACAATCGTCGGATCGGATTGCAGGCGCATCCGCTTTTCCAGCCGGTTCATGAATACTGATGCGACAAGGGTGCGCTCGTCTGACTTGCCGGTCTCCTTTTCGACGATGGATGCCAAAATCAGCATTTCCTCCTGCGAGGCCAGCGGCAGGCCTTCGTCGCGCTTGTCCCAGATCTCGGAGACCAGACGGCTCTGGGCGTTCAGCATCTGCTTGACGATCTCTTCGCGCTTGGTGCCGCGCGAAAATTTGTAGGTGTCGGGGCGCAGGCTGCCTTCTTTTGGAAGTTCACTGGGAAGATCGCCTTCCAATACCGGATCATCGGCGAGCTTCTTGAAGATCTGCTTGACGGTCAAGCCTTCCGGCAATGTTACCGAAAAAAGGATCGACTTGCCGGATTTGAGCAGTTCCATGATGTCGTTCATCGAGGAGCCGGCCTTGATTTCATATTCCCCGGCTTTCAGCGTCTCGCCGTCGAGCTTGTTTAATGAAACATAGCGGAAGACGCGCGGATCGGTAATGATGCCTTCGCGCAGCAGGCTTTCAGCGATTTCCTTGATGCCGGCTCCATTGCGGACGATGAAATTGGAATTGGTTTTGAGCGGACCTGGCGCCTGGTATTCGCGCGTCGCATAATAAACAGCGCCGACGGCCAGAACGGTTACCAATGTCACCATGGTCATCAGGAAGTTCAGGAAAATCACCAGCTGGCTGCGGGCCTTGCGCGACCGTTTGGGCGGCAACGGCACCTTTTCAGGGCGCAATGCGTCATTGGCCGATTTGGGCAAAATGCGCGCGTGCTGACCGTTGGACGGCCGGCCCGCCTGTTGGTCGCTGTGTGAATTGTTGTCAGTCAAAGGCAGTCCTCAAAAGGTTTGGCAAATATGGCCCGAATCCCGACAATCTGCGCATTGATTGCGGCAGAAACAGGAACAGGGCATTTTGTGCCTTCACGGCCGGTCTGGACCGGCATGAAGGGTTATTCCGAAAAGCGCTTGAGCACCAGCGAGGCATTGGTGCCTCCAAAGCCGAAAGAGTTCGAGAGTGCTATGTCAACATTGCGGCGACGCGCCTGTTTTGGAACCAGGTCAATTGCCGTTTCGACTTCGGGATTGTCGAGATTGAGCGTCGGCGGCACGATATTGTCCCGGATGGCGAGAATCGAAAAAATCGCCTCGATGGCGCCCGCAGCACCCAGCAGATGGCCGGTCGCCGATTTGGTCGACGACATCGATACAGCGGCGGCATGGTTGCCGACCAGCCGCTCAACGGCGCCCAATTCGATCGTATCGGCCATGGTCGAAGTGCCGTGGGCATTGATATAGTCGATGTCGCTGGCGCTCAATCCGGCGCGTTTCAACGCCATCACCATGCAGCGATAGGCGCCTTCGCCGGTTTCGGACGGCGCGGTGATATGGAAGGCGTCACCGGAAAGGCCGTAGCCCACCACTTCCGCATATATTTTCGCGCCGCGCGCCTTGGCATGTTCAAGTTCTTCGAGAACCACGATGCCCGAGCCCTCGCCCATCACAAACCCGTCGCGGTCACGGTCGTAAGGACGGGAGGCTCTTTCAGGCTCGTCATTGAAATTGGTCGACAGCGCCTTGCAGGCGGCAAAGCCGGCAAGTGAAATGCGGCTTACCGGAGATTCGGTTCCGCCAGCCACCATCACATCGGCATCGCCGAACTGGATCAGTCGCGCCGCATCGCCAATGGCATGCGCGCCGGTGGAACAGGCAGTCACAACCGAATGATTGGGTCCGCGCAGCTTGTGACGGATGGAGACATGGCCCGAAGCCAGGTTGATCAGGCGACCGGGAATGAAAAACGGCGATATCCGTCGCGGACCCTTGTCGCGCAGCGTATAACCCGCTTCGACAATGCCCTCGATGCCGCCGATTCCCGAACCGATGAGAACGCCGGTGGCTACCTGGTCTTCGTCAGTCGCAGGATGCCAGTCAGCGTCGTTGAGCGCCATTTCGGCGGCCGCGACCGCATAGATGATGAAAGGATCAACCTTGCGCCGCTCCTTGGGCTCCATGAAGTCGTCGGCATTGTAGGTTCCGTTGGAACCGTCGCCAAAGGGCAGACGGCAGGCAATCTTCGCCGGAAGGTCTTCGACCTCGAATTCGGTGACACGGCGCGCGCCGCTTTTGCCGGCCAGTATATTGGCCCAGGTAGCGTCAACCCCACAGCCAAGCGGGGTTAGCATGCCGATCCCCGTGATTACGACACGTCTCATGGCCTCTAATCCCCCATGCTTATTACATACTTGAAGAAAAAATTACGAAAACTGCAAATGCAGCCAACCCGGCCGACTGTCTGCGGACGGCCGGGTTGATGCTTTGATCAGGCCTGGGCTTTGGAGATGAACTTCACAGCGTCACCAACCGTCAGGATGGAGTCTGCTGCATCATCCGGAATTTCCACGCCGAATTCTTCTTCGAAAGCCATGACCAGTTCGACGGTGTCGAGCGAGTCTGCACCGAGGTCATCGATAAAGCTGGCGCCTTCCGAAACCTTGTCGGCGTCGACACCAAGATGATCAATAACAATTTTCTTTACGCGTTCTGCGATATCGCTCATGTCGCTTCCTCGACCTTCGTCTTTCCTGTCGATGCTAGGGAGCATCTATACCAAGTTTAAGCCGCCGTTCATATAGAGTGGCTCGTTCGGCAACCTGTTTACCCCTTCTCCTGATCATAGTCAGCCCTCGCTGAATTGAACTCCTTGAAGAAAGGGGATCCGTCATGACTGTTATAGTCTTGGCCCGATTAACACGCTTTAAGTCCGTCGCAAAGCCCGAAAATCGCCATTCAGGGATTGGTCAACATGCATTTGCGCCAGTTTGGGCCGCTTGGCCCGCAACCGCGAGGTTTGGCGGCCGCAAACCAATTTCAGATCATCACCATGCCGCCATTCATATGCAACGTCTGGCCGGTCATGTAAGCCGCCTCTTCGCTCGCCAGATAGACCACCGCGCCCGCCACTTCCGCACAGGAGCCCATGCGGCGCATCGGAATCGGCCCGAGGAGGCTTTCCTTCTGCTTGTCATTCAGTTTGTCGGTCATGGCCGATTCGATAAAGCCGGGCGCAACGCAATTGACCGTTATGCTGCGTGTGGCGATTTCCTGGGCCAGGGCCTTGGTAAAACCGATCATGCCGGCTTTGGAGGCGCAATAATTGGCCTGGCCGGGATTGCCGATGGTGGCGACAACGGAGGAAATGTTGATGATACGGCCATAACGACGGCGCATCATTGGCTGCACCAGCGACTTGGTCAGCAGGAACATGGCCGTCAGGTTGATATCCATCACCTGGTCCCAGTCGGTTTCGCTCATGCGCACCAGCAGGCCGTCCTTGGTGATGCCGGCATTGTTGACGAGGATGTCGATGCCGCCGAGATCGGATTCTGCCTTGGCGCCCAGCGCCTTGACTTCTTCTCGGTTCGAAAGGTTGGCCGTCAGCACATGGGTCCGTTCTCCCAGTTCGCTGGCGAGCGCTTCCAGTTTTTCGACGCGGGTTCCGTGCAATCCGACGATTGCGCCCTGGGCGTGCAGCGCACGCGCAATTTCCTCGCCAATGCCGCCCGAGGCCCCGGTGATCAATGCCTTGCGGCCTGTCAGTTCAAACATCTCGCATATCCTTTGTGTCTTTGCATTTCAGCCCAGCAGCGCCGCAAGGGCCGTATCGATATCGGCAGCATTGTTGATGGCAACCGGACTGACGGTCTTGTCGATCCGGCGCGCCAACCCGCTCAGCACCTTGCCTGAACCCACTTCATAGATCGTCGTCACGCCATTGGCGCCAAACCATTCAACCGTTTCGCGCCAACGCACCTGTCCGGTGACTTGCGCCACCAATTGCGACGCAATGGTTTTTGCGTCGCTGACCGGAACCGCTGTCACATTGGCAACAAGGGGCACAACCGGATCTTTCATTGTGACTTCGGCAAGGGCTTGCGCCATGGTGCTGGCCGCCGGAGCCATCAGGCTTGAATGGAAGGGGGCGGAAACCGAAAGCGCGATCGCCCGCTTGGCGCCTTTTTCCGTTGCCAGCGCCATGGCCGCGTCGACGGCGGCTTTCTGGCCCGAAATCACGATCTGGCCGCCGCCATTGTCATTGGCAATCTGGCAAGGCCCGGTTGTTGAAGCCGCTTTGCAAACTGCTTCGACATCACCATGTTCGAGCCCGATGATGGCGGCCATCCCGCCTTGTCCGGCAGGCACGGCCTGCTGCATGGCGTTGCCGCGAATGCGCAGCAGGCGGGCGGCATCGGCGATTGTAAAGGTCCCAGCCGCGCACAGCGCCGAATATTCGCCAAGCGAATGGCCGGCGACATAGGAGACATGCCTGGAAAGATCCAGCCCCCGTGCCTGCATGATCCTGACAATGGCCATGGAAACAGCCATCAGCGCCGGCTGCGCATTGGCCGTCAGCGTCAACTCGTCCTCCGGCCCGTCGGCCATCAGCGCCGCCAGCTTTTGGCCCAGCGCCTCGTCAACCTCGGCAAAGACCTGCCGGGCTTCGGAAAAAGTCTCCGACAGTTCCTTGCCCATGCCGACTGCTTGGCTGCCCTGACCGGGAAATGTGAATGCGACCGCCATGAAGTGTCCCCCAATGCTGCTTTTTGACTTTTTCCATTCACTGTATGGCTTGTTGAGTCAAGGCTGGCGGTCTGCAGTTCCATTGCTTTTAGCGGAAGCAAGACTTGTGCTTTGGCAAATAGTGCCTAAATTCGCGCGGCCGCACCGCACATTTTTGTGCCGCACTGCAAAGGAATTCCACTGATGAAATTAAAGCCGCTCGGCCGCACCGGCATGATGGTGTCGGAAATATGCCTCGGCACCATGACCTGGGGCAGCCAGAACTCCGAAGGTCAGGCGCATGAACAAATGGATTATGCCATTTCGCAAGGCGTGAATTTTATTGATACGGCGGAGCTCTATCCCACAACGCCGCTTGATGCGTCCACCCAGGGACTGACCGAGACATATATCGGCACCTGGCTGAAAGCGCGCGGCAATCGCGACAAGGTCATCGTCGCGACAAAGATAGCCGGGCCCGGACGCAGCTATATCAGGGGCGGCGCACCGGTTGACGGCAAGCAGGTGCCCTTGGCGCTGGAAGCGAGCCTCAAGCGCCTGGGAACGGATTACATCGATCTTTATCAACTGCATTGGCCAAATCGCGGCCACTATCATTTCCGTCAGGCCTGGACCTATGATCCGACAAGGCAACCGGATGCCGCAAGGATCCGGGACAATATGGAAGATATTCTGGAGGCATTGGGCCGGGAGGTCAAAGCCGGCAGGATTCGCGCCATCGGCCTTTCCAACGAGACCGCCTGGGGCACAATGGAATTCATCAGGCTGGCGGAAAGCCGGGCCCTGCCCCGCGTCGCATCAATCCAGAACGAATACAGCCTGCTTTATCGACCCCATGACCTCGATCTCGCCGAAATCAGCCATCACGAAGAAATCGGCCTTCTTGCCTATTCGCCTTTGGCAGCCGGCCTGCTGTCTGGAAAATATCTCGGCGGCGCAAGACCGGCCGGATCGCGCGCCAGCATCAATCCCGAACTGGGCGGACGAAACCAGGCGCTGCAGGAGCCGGCCGTGGCCGCTTATTTCGATATCGCAAAAGAGGCCGGACTCGACCCTTCGGCCATGGCCTTGGCCTGGTGCCTGACAAAGCCATTCCTGACCTCGGCGATCATCGGTGCGACGACAATGCAGCAACTCAAGATCAATATCAGCGCCAAGGACATGGTTTTGCAGCCCGAAACATTGCGCGCCATCCAGAAGGCCATCCGCGCCCATCCCATGCCGATTTGAGGTGGGCTGCTTGCGGCCGGTCAGTTGCGGCCAGCGTGCCTTAACGGCTTGATAACCCTATCGCGACATAGTCTTGGCATGAACCAGGCCTGAATGGCACAATGCGCGTCCGGCATGATGACGGCTGCCAAAAGCAACCCCTTCACGATGATCGTGGGAGGCTGCCAGAAACGGCATTGCGATGACCAGTACGATTTCGTCTTTTTCCTTCACGTTTACCCAAGTGACTTTCTCCTCCGGCCAGTCAGGCGTCGACCAGGGCGAAATGTCCCGGACGGACGGCCAATCGGGCCGGATTTCTGGTGAAAACAACCATGGCCGCCACGGTCGGAGCGAAGAACCGCATGGTCGTGGTCATGGTCATGGTCGTTATGGCCAAGGCGGGGAGCAGCAGGAATATGGCGCCAGCAGCGCGTTTGAAACCGCCATGGCCAAGATCATGTCGATCATCTTCAACATGCAAAATCCGCAAAGTGATGCCGAAGGCAAGTCATCGGTCACGGAATTTGCCGGTCATATCCTGCAAGCGACAGGTACCGGCAATGACGACACGTTCAATGTCTCGGCAAGGTCCGCCTATAATATTTCCTCCGGCGACGGCAATGACCGGCTGGATGTTGCCGCCGCCAACCTGGCTTATCTTGATGCCGGAAACGGCGACGACAGCGTGGGCATTGTCGCCCGCTACATCAATGGGGTGGATGGCGGCCAGGGCAACGACACCCTGACGCTGCTGGCAAGCAGGCTGGCCGACGGCGTGTTCGGCGGTGAAGGCGACGACACGCTCAATGTGACTGCCAACACGATCCTCAACGTCAATGGCGGTGCGGGAAATGACACGTTGAATCTCATCGGCAAACGGATTCATGCCGGCGGCGGCGCAGGCGACGACACCATCAACATCCAGCAGACAGGCGACGAACCGGCCGTGCTCAGTTTCCTGCGCGGCGACGGCAACGACACCGTCAATACCGACGGCCCGATCAATATCCGCTTCGGTTTTTCGGATTTCTTCGCCAATGTCGATGGAACAGAAGCGACAGGCTATGGCCCCGAAGACTTGTCGATTACGGTCGCCGACAATCAATTGACCATTGCTTCCAACGACGGCAAGGACAAGATTACCGTCAATTTCGAGCCCGGCAAGCTCGCATCGGCCACGCCATCCTTCCAATTCGTCATGGACAAGGGCGCCTATGTGCTGAAAATTTCCTGACGACGGCAGATTACCGGCATCTATTTCGCTCGAAGACTTGCTTTCCGGCCAGAATTCCGTATAAGCCCGCTCATCGAAACACCCGGTCTCATGACTGGTGGCTGTACGGAGGGCCGGCCTGCATTGTGCAGGACGTTCGGAATCAAAGGGTTCCAGCCTCCCGTGTCTCCGCTCTCGACCGTGTCAGACTAACGCTTTTCTTGCCTGAAGGTGCAATTCCTTCCAAGACCTGTCGTTGAGGCTAGGCGTCATGGACGGGTGGGATTTGGTAAGCACGCAAGAAAGGCACGCTTCATGTCACTTTATGAACACGTTTTCCTTGCCCGGCAGGATATTACCGCACAGCAGGCTGATGGCCTCCTTGAGCAATACAAGGGCGTCATTGAATCCTTCGGCGGTACAGTCGGGCGTACAGAAAACTGGGGACTGAAATCCCTCACCTACCGCATTCGCAAGAATCGCAAGGCCCATTATGTCCTGATGGACATCAATGCTCCGGCCGCAGCCATTCATGAAGTTGAGCGCCAGATGCGCATCAACGAAGACATTCTGCGCTACATGACCATCAAGGTTGAAGCCCACGAAGAGGGCCCGTCCGCCATGATGCAAAAGCGTGACCGTGATGACCGTCCGCGCCGCGATGGCGATGACCGTCCGTCGCGCGGTCCCCGCGAAGACCGTGGTCCCCGTGAAGACCGTGGCCCGCGCGAAGATCGTGGTCCACGCCGTCCGCGCGAAGTTTAAGGAGATCTGACAATGGCTGATGTTTCTTCCGCACCTGCACGCCGTCCTTTTCACCGTCGTCGCAAGACCTGCCCTTTTTCCGGCAGCAACGCGCCGCGTATTGATTACAAGGATGTTCGTCTTCTGAGCCGCTACATTTCCGAACGCGGCAAGATCGTTCCTTCGCGCATTACCGCTGTCTGCCAGAAAAAGCAGCGCGAATTGGCGCGTGCGATCAAGCGCGCCCGTTTTCTGGGCTTGCTTCCCTACGTCGTGGCGTAAGGCGAGGCATTGTCGCGGGCCTGACTCAGCGGCAATTGACTCTGCGTAAACTGACTCTCGGCAAGGCGGCCCGCCGCCCTGCCCTTCCCTGCCGCGATGGGCGCGGTTCGGAAACTTGAAATCCCATGTTGGGGACTGGCTTCCATATGGAAGGCGACCCCTAACTGCACGGGCAAGGCGCCCGGCAGGACAGCGAGACAATGCACAAGCTGAAAGACAACAAGATTGCAGTCGGCATATTGGCCGGCATTGTATGCGCCCTGCTTATGGTGGTCGGGCAGAGCATGGTCTTGTTTTCTACCATCCTGTTGACGATGGCATTTGCCGCCATCGTTGTCGCCGGCCTCAGCGCCGGCGCACTTTCCTCCCTGATTGCCGTCCTTGTCGCCGCCGGCGCCGTGTCGGCGATGATGTCCTCCGGGCAAGTCTTCATCAATATCGCATTGACACTGGCGCCTGCCGGACTGATGGCCTATCTCGCAAACTTTGCCCGCCCGGCCGACGAGATCGGCGGCCCCGACAATGCCATGGCCTGGTATCCGCTGTCCGATATCCTGTTTTTCTGCGCCGCAGCCGTCGCTTTTTCGACCTGGATCACGCTTGCGATGAATCCGATGCGTGACGCGCTCTATGCCGAAGCGTTTACCCAGATCAAGCTGATGATGGGTCAACTGGCTCCGGAACTGGAGATCAGGCCGGAAAACGAAGACATGCTCAAGACCATGATCAGGCTTGTCTGGCCGATGGCGCAAGGCGCTGAACTGCTGGTGCTGATCTTTGCCGCCTACTATTTCGGCATTCGCATCGTGTCCGGTTTCAATCTCGGCCTCAGGCCGCGCGAAGACATTCCGCATGCGCTGCGCATGAACCGCAATGCGATCTTTCCGTTTGTCGGCGGGGTTCTGCTGATGGCGTTCGGCGGGCCGATTTCGGAAATCGGCGCATGCATCGCCGGCGCTTACGGGGCGGGTTTCATGTTATCCGGCTATGCCGTCTTCCACCTTGCAAGCCGCGGCAAATCCTGGCGCGTGCCGGGACTGGTGCTTGCCTATCTGCTGACGGCGATCATTACCATGCCCATGACCATCGTTTTTCTCATTGGCGGGCTTGCCAATACCCGCCGTGCGATTGCCATTACCAAAAACCGGGACACATCCGAAAACAACCATTGAACTTGATGAAAGGAACAGACCATGCAAGTCATTCTTCTTGAACGCGTCAACAAACTCGGCCAGATGGGCGAAGTCGTGAAGGTTCGCGACGGTTATGCGCGCAACTTCCTCCTGCCCATGGGCAAGGCCATGCGTGCAAACGCCGCCAACAAGGCCCGCTTTGAAACAGAGCGCGCCACTCTTGAGGCCCGCAACCTCGAGCGCAAGTCCGAAGCCCAGCAGGTTGCTGAAAAGCTCGGCGGCAAGTCCTTCCTCGTCGTGCGCGCCGCCGGCGAAACAGGCCAGATGTACGGCTCGGTCGCTGCCCGCGATATCGTTGAAACATTGGCCGGCGAAGGCTTCATCATTGGTCGTAACCAGGTTGAACTTAACAACCCGATCAAGACCATCGGCCTGCACCAGATCACCCTGGCTTTGCATGGCGAAGTTGAAATCCAGATCAGCCTCAACATTGCCCGTTCCGCCGAAGAAGCCGAACGTCAGGCCAAGGGTGAAAACCTCAATTCCGCCGACGCCGTTTACGGCATCGACGAAGACGCCCTGAAGCCTGAAGACTTCTTCGACCCCGATCTTGACGGTGACGACGAAGAAGCCTGATCAGCCAGATCAGCGCGAACCAAAGCCCAAAACATCGGCAAATATTCGTTTGCCGGTGTTTTTTTGTGCGATATTGACACCCGGTTGAATTTTTGAGCAAATTTGATAGATTAATAGGGTGTTAAGCAGTGGTGCAGGCAGTCAGGCCGGTTTGCATGGGACCGGTTTGACGGAATGCCAGGTTTGAGTGGCGACCGGAGCTGGACAGATGAACATATTCGTTGACAAGATGGTTGGCAGGCTGGTCCGTCGTGGATCTCTCAAGGTAACTTATGCCGACAACAAGACGAAGACTTATGGCGACGGCACCGGCAAGCCGGTGCATTTGCGCTTCAACTCTTCCTCCGCGGCCTGGGGCATTTTATTCAACCCGGAGTATTATCTGGGGCAATGTTATGCGGATGGCGGCATCGACCTGATTGAAGGCGACATGTACGATCTGCTGGAGACGGTTTTCACCGGATCCGACGAAGGTTTCAAGCAGGCTGCGTGGATGCGCATGATTGCAGGCTTCCGCTATGTTTTCCGCTATGTGCGCGAATACAATGTGGTTGGCAAATCCCGTGCCAATGTGCAGCACCACTATGATTTGACCGGCGCGCTCTATGACCTGTTCCTCGACAGCGACCGGCAATATTCCTGCGCCTATTTTGAAACGCCCGAAACCGGACTGGAAGAAGCCCAACTGGCCAAGAAGCGGCATATCGCCGCCAAGATGGTGATGGATCGGCCGGGACTTTCCGTGCTTGACATCGGGTGCGGTTGGGGCGGGATGGCGCTTTATCTGGCCCGCCACCTCGGCGCCCGGGTCAAAGGGGTGACCTTGTCCGACGAACAATTGGCGCTTGCCAGAAGCCGCGCTGCCGCCGGAGGCCTCAATGAGGAAGTCCGTTTCGAGCTTCAGGATTATCGCCATGTGACCGAAGGCTTTGACCGGATCGTCTCGGTCGGCATGTTCGAACATGTCGGAAGGCCTTTCTTCAAGGCCTATTTCGAAAAAGCCGCCAGCCTTCTGCGCAAGGACGGCGTGATGCTGCTGCACACAATCGGCCGCACCGACAAGCCGACCACCACCAATTCCTTCATCGAAAAATACATTTTTCCTGGCGGTTATATCCCTGCGCTCTCAGAAGTCATGACGGCGGTTGAAACTTCCGGCCTGAAAATCACCGACATCGAGATCCTCAGGCTGCATTATGCCGAGACGCTGAAAGCTTGGCGTCAACGCTTCATGGCCCGGCGCGACGAAGCCAAGGCGCTCTATGACGAGAAGTTCTGCCGGATTTGGGAGTTCTATCTGGCTTCATCGGAAAGTGCGTTTCGCTGGCAGGACCTGGTGGTTTTCCAGGTGCAAATGGCTCATGATCAGCAAAGCGTGCCTCTGACACGTGATTATATCGGCAAGGCGGAAGCAGCGCTGCGCCAGCGCGAAGAGGCCGACGGCGCGGTAAAACAGAAGTTTCCAAACCAGGCCGCCGAATAAAGGCAGTCCATTTCCAGCAACGCCCGGATTTGCTTTTGCCGTTCCGGGCGTTGCTGATTCGGTTGAAATTGCAGTCAACCTTCCGGGCCTGTTTCATTTTGATTTATCCACCACTTTCCCTCGCCTGTGGGAATCAGGCATAAGGGAGATTGAATCGCGCATCTTGACGCCCAAGGCGCTATCAAGCTGTGACATTGAAAAAATCGGGAATCAGGTGAGACATGAATGATGCAGCGCGCAAGCTGACGCCACAGCCTTTGATGGACGTCCAGCCCCATTACCGCGAGGCACCCAACAATCTGGAAGCCGAACAGGCTCTGCTCGGCGCCATTTTGGTCAATAACGACGCCTTTTATCGCGTTTCGGATTTTCTCAAGCCTGTACATTTCAATGAACAATTGCACCGCCGCATATTCGAGGTTGGCGGCGATATCATCCGCATGGGAAAAACCGCCAATCCCGTCACCATCAAAACCTTCCTGCCCGCTGACGACAAGGTCGGCGATCTGACGGTTGCGCAATATCTGGCGCGGCTTGCGGCAGACGCTGTTTCCATCATCAATGCCGAGGATTACGGCCGCGCCATTTATGATCTTGCGTTGAGGCGCTCGCTGATCACCATCGGCGAGGACATGGTCAATATCGCCTTTGATGCGCCGCTGGACATGCCCCCGCAATCCCAGATCGAGGATGCCGAAAGGCGGCTGTTCGAACTGGCTGAAACCGGACGCTACGATGGCGGCTTCCAGAGCTTTTCCGATGCGGTTGCGCTCGCCATCGACATGGCCGGGGCCGCTTATGAACGCGACGGCAGCCTGAGCGGCATTTCCACCGGCATTCACACGCTGGACGGCAAGATGGGCGGCCTGCAGCGCTCCGATTTGATTGTGCTCGCCGGACGCCCGGGCATGGGCAAGACTTCGCTTGCCACCAATATCGCTTATAATATTGCCGCCAATTACCAGCCCGAAGTTCAGCCGGATGGCTCCTTCAAGGCCAAGAATGGCGGCGTCGTCGGGTTTTATTCGCTGGAAATGTCTTCCGAACAGCTGGCGACCCGTATCATCTCCGAGCAGACCGAAGTGTCCTCATCCAAGATCAGGCGCGGCGAGATCACCGAGGCCGATTTTGACAAGCTGGTGGCCTGCTCGCAGATGATGCAGAAGATCCCGCTTTATATCGACCAGACCGGCGGCATTTCCATCGCCCAGCTTGCCGCCCGCGCCCGCCGGCTGAAGCGCCAGCGGGGGCTCGACGTGCTGGTGGTCGACTATATCCAGCTGATGACAGGTTCAAAGAAAGCCGGCGAGAACCGGGTTCAGGAAATCACTGAAATCACCACCGGCCTGAAAGCGCTCGGCAAGGAACTCAACGTGCCGATCATAGCCCTCTCACAGCTTTCGCGTCAGGTCGAAAGCCGTGAGGACAAGCGTCCGCAACTCTCCGATCTTCGCGAATCCGGTTCGATCGAGCAGGATGCCGACGTGGTGCTGTTCGTGTTCCGCGAAGAATATTACGTCAAGAATGCCGAGCCCAACAATCCCGACGATCCCAAATATGCCGAGTGGGAAGCCAAGTTCAACGAGGTCAAGGGCACTGCCGACGTCATTATCGGCAAGCAGCGCCATGGACCAACCGGCACTGTGCGGCTGGCCTTCCAGGCCGAATTCACGCGGTTTACCGATTTGGCGGATTCGTCCTTCGTCAGTTACGAGCATTAATGCGTTTCAATCGAGTGTGCGGCGTTCAAACCCGCTTCCGGCGGTCAGTGGTAGATATCGCGGCGACTGCCGACTCTTGCGGTTAGGATGATCAATCTGTTGCGCTCGATACAGCCGACAATGCGATACCGGCCAAACCGGAATTTGTACAATTCGTGCCTCGGCGAACCCTTCAGTCTGATACCGATGCTGCGCACCGCTTCAAGGCTGCTCAATTCATCTGCTATGAAGGTGACGATCTCGTGGGCAGCCGGATGGGGAAATTGATCCATGACCCGCAGGGCTCCAGGATCAAATTCTACTTCAAAGGCCCTTTTTCTTTGCGACATCGGCAAGCGACTCCGTCACGATACGTCCGGCCAAAATGCTTTTCATCCTGTTTGTCGCCAGGTACTCATCCTCGATATCATCCAGTTGCTCAAGTACCGCCTGGGTGACAATATAGTTCCGGTTGCGACCGGTTTTCTCGCACAGCTTGTTCAATCTGGTTTCAACGTCATTTGGCAAATTGATGGAAATGGGCACGGGCAATCCAATAGTTAAAATTTGTTTATTCTGATATTCTAACCTAAAATCATGTCGCCGTCATCAAGGCAATTGTGAAAGCGGCGGATCAATCAAGCTGCATGGCGATTGGCTTCAGCCAAAAATCCCACGGAAAACCATTTGATCTCCGGTTGATCGGCCTTTGCAGCTTCCGGCAATTCCATCAGCAGCCGGATTTTGGCGTCTTGGCTTCGCGCGCCGTTGCGTCGGCGCGTTTCAGCTTGTATTGAGCAATGATGAAATACAGCACGCGAAACAACGGTGTGGAACCTTTTGAAACGGCCGCCGCCCGATTGACGGTTCATCTCAACCATATCGTCGACAATTGGCGCAGCCTGTGCCGGATAGCCCGCAGCGCCCAGGTGGCCGCTGTCGTCAAGGCGGATGCCTATGGATTGGGTTTGGAAGATGTTGCTTCGACGCTCTATCGGGCGGGCTGCAATGATTTTTTCGTGGCCGGCCTGAATGAAGCCGTGCGTTTGCGCCCGATTGTCCCCGAGGCCCGCATCTTCATTCTGAGCGGCATGTGGGAAGGCCAGCAGGCGGAAATCATCGGTTACAAGCTCATCCCGATCCTGGCGTCGGCAGAGCAGCTTTCCCTGTTTCTCGGCCTTTGCATGGATGGCGCCAACCCGCCTTTCGCGCTTCATGTCGATACCGGCATGGGCCGGCTGGGCTTCCTGCCGGAAGATGCCATCCGGCTTGGACTTGATACACGCTTCCGCTCGCGCTTCCAGCCTGCCATGATCATGAGCCACCTTGCCTGCGCCGACCAGAAAGATCATCCGATGAACCGCGCCCAGCTTGAATCCTTTCAAGAGGTTGCCCGCGCTTTTGAAGGTGTTGAATCCAGTCTGGCCGGATCGGCGGGCATTTTTCTGGGACCGGATTATCACTTCGATCTGGTACGCCCGGGCATCGCCCTTTATGGCGGCGAAGCGGTAAGCGGAATGGCCAATCCGATGTTGCCGGGCGTCACCGCCGAGGCGCGCATCCTGCAGGTCAAATCAATGAAGGCCGGCCAAACCGTAAGCTATGGCGCGACCCACCGCTTTGAAACCGATTCGCGCATCGCCGTTGTCGGCGCCGGCTATGCTGACGGCTGGCATCGCGCCATGTCGGGCTCGGGCGTACCGCTTCGCAATGACAAATCGAATGGTGTTCACGGCGTCGTCAAGGGTTTCAGCGTGCCCCAGATCGGCCGGATCACGATGGACGTGAGCGTTTTCGACATATCGGCAGCACCCGAACACTATATCCGCAGCGGCGATTATATCGAATTGTTCGGCGAATATGTCGGCCTCGACGATGTTGCACGCGCCGCAGGCACCATCGGCTATGAATTGCTGACGTCGATTGGCCAGCGCTATGCCCGACGCTATCGCGGCGGATGATTGTCCGCGGGCAACGGACCGGTTCGACTTGCACCGCCCGCCAATCCGAACTAACTAGAGCATTTCCAGGAAAAATGTGACACGGTTTTCCGTCCGGATATGCGTAAAAACAATGTGTTAGAGCGTTACTCTGTTTTTCCGAATCACGAAAAGCCTGAGCGCGCGCGGCCATCGGCCAATTTCGAGGATAGCGACAGACGATGGCCAAGGCCCGCACCCAATTCATCTGCCAGAACTGCGGCACCGTCCATTCGCGCTGGGCGGGAAAATGCGATGGCTGCGGCCAGTGGAACACCATAATCGAGGAAGACCCGACAGGCGGCATCGGCGGCGGGCCGCAGCGCACGCCGAAGAAAGGCCGCGCCGTTGCGCTGACCTCGCTTTCAGGCGAAATCGAAGACGCGCCGCGCGTCGCCACCGGCATTGGAGAACTGGACCGCGCCACCGGCGGCGGCTTTGTACGCGGTTCGGCCGTGTTGATCGGCGGTGATCCGGGCATCGGCAAATCAACCGTGCTGATGCAGGCCGCAGCCGCCCTTTCGCGCCGCGGCCACCGCGTCATTTATGTTTCCGGCGAAGAAGCGGTCGCCCAGGTGCGCCTTCGCGCCCAAAGACTGGGTGCGGCCGACAGCGACGTGCTGCTGGCGGCCGAAACCAATGTCGAGGATATCCTCGCCACGCTGTCGGAGGACAAGAGGCCCGATCTGGCCATCATCGATTCCATCCAGACTCTATGGAGCGATCTCGCCGATTCAGCACCGGGCACGGTAACCCAGGTTCGCACCGGCGTACAGGCGATGGTCCGTTTTGCCAAACAGACAGGATGCGCCGTCGTATTGGTCGGCCATGTCACCAAGGACGGCCAGATTGCCGGGCCGCGGGTGGTCGAGCACATGGTCGATGCCGTGCTCTATTTTGAAGGCGATCGTGGCCACCACTACCGCATCCTGCGCACAGTGAAAAACCGCTTCGGGCCGACCGACGAGATCGGCGTGTTCGAGATGAGCGACAAGGGGCTGCGCGAAGTGGCCAACCCGTCGGAACTGTTTTTGGGCGAGCGCAACGCCAAGGCGCCGGGCGCTGCTGTTTTTGCCGGCATGGAGGGTACGCGACCGATTCTGGTGGAAGTTCAGGCGCTGGTCGCGCCAACGACGCTTGGCACGGCGCGCCGCTCCATCGTGGGCTGGGATTCGGCGCGCCTTTCGATGATTCTCGCGGTACTTGAAGCCCATTGCGGCGTCCGGCTTGGCAGCCACGATGTCTATCTCAATATTGCCGGCGGATATCGCATTACGGAGCCCGCCGCCGATCTTGCGGTTGCCGCCGCTCTTGTTTCCTCGCTTGCCGGTATTGCTCTTCCGCACGATTGCGTCTATTTCGGCGAAGTCAGCCTGTCGGGCGCCGTCAGGCCGGTCGCCCATACGGCCCAGAGGCTTAAAGAGGCCGAAAAACTGGGTTTCATGCAAGCGGTCCTGCCGGGCGGATCGCCCGAACTGCCAAAGGGGCTTGCAGGCAGATGGAAAGAGATTGAGGACCTTCCGGACATGGTCGCGGCCATCGCGGGTTCAAAACGTGTTGGACAGTTGAGCGAAGACGAGGATTGAGGCTTTCCCCCCCGGCAATACGGGTGATATAGGACTTGCTGAGACTATGGCTTGCCGGCAGCATTCAAAGCGCCGGACTTGGAGTAAATGAATATGCCCATTACAGGTTTTGACGGTATAGTTCTTGGAATTACGCTTTTTTCAGCGGTGTTGGCCATGGTGCGCGGTTTTTCGCGCGAGGTTTTGTCAGTCGTCAGCTGGGCCGGTTCGGCCTATGCAGCCTACAAGCTCTATCCTCTGGGCGTGCCCTATGCCAAAAACTTCATCGACGACGACCGAATTGCCATGGTCGGTTCGGCTGCGGCCATTTTTCTCATTGCCCTGATCGTCATTTCCTTTATTACCATGCGGGTGGCCGATTTCATCATCGACAGCCGCATAGGGGCGCTGGACCGGACCTTGGGGTTTATATTCGGCGCCGCACGCGGTATTCTGATCATCGTTGTCGCTGTACAATTCTTCAATGAATGGGTCCCCGACCCGACAAAACAGCCGGGATGGATATCAGGGGCCAAGTCCAAGCCCTTCCTGGACAACCTCGGAAGCCAGCTCAAGAATGCTCTGCCCGAAGATGTGGCGGCCCTTCTGAAGAAGAAGGTGGAAGAGCAGATAACCAATGGCGGAGCAGCAGATCCTGCTGACGTCAATACCCCAGCCGATGGCGCTGGCGATACGGCTCCGGCCGAAGATTCAACCGATACGGCGCCCGCGCAATAGTGCTCCTGTCGCCTTTGGTTACGAATGTGACGATAACCACATAAGGTCAGATTGAATGAACGATTCCACTTCCGGGGCTTTTTCTGTCGATGAAGCCGAAGGCGACGCATTTCATGATGAATGCGGCGTGTTCGGCATTTTTGGCAAACCCGATGCCGCCACCGTCGTCGCCCTCGGTTTGCATGCGCTACAGCATCGCGGCCAGGAAGCAGCCGGAATCGTTTCCTATGACCAGAAGCAGTTCCGTGTTGAACGTCATGTCGGCCTGATCGGCGACACATTCACCAAGCAATCGGTCATCAACCGGCTGCCGGGCGACCGGGCCATCGGCCATACGCGCTATTCGACAACCGGCGGCGAAGGCCTGCGCAATGTCCAGCCTTTCTTTGCGGAATTTGCCGGCGGCGGGTTTGCCGTCGCCCATAACGGCAATATCACCAATGCCCTGACCAAGCAGAAGGAACTGCAAGGGCGCGGTGCGATATTTTCGTCGACTTCCGATACCGAGACCATCCTTCACCTCATCGCCTTGTCCAACAAGGACGATTTTCTCGGGCGGTTCGTTGATGCCATCACCCAGATCGAAGGCGCTTATTCGCTGGTCGGCCTGTCCGAAAAGAAGATGATCGGCGCGCGCGATCCGCTGGGCATCCGTCCGCTGGTCCTGGGTGACCTGGATGGAGCCTATATTTTGGCTTCGGAAACCTGTGCGCTGGATATCATCGGGGCGCGTCTGGTGCGTGAAATCAAGGCCGGCGAAGTTGTCGTCATTACCGAAAAGGGCGTTGAAAGCTATTTCCCGATGGAAAAGGTCAGCCCGCGCTTCTGCATCTTCGAATATGTCTATTTCGCCCGCCCCGATTCCATTCTGGAAGGCCGCAATGTCTATGACGTGCGCAAGCGCATCGGCATTGAACTGGCCCGCGAGGCCCCGGTCGATGCGGATATCATTGTGCCGGTTCCCGATTCGGGCGTGCCGGCGGCCATCGGATTTTCACAGGAATCCGGTGTCGATTTCGAACTTGGTATCATCCGCAATCATTATGTCGGTCGAACCTTCATCCAGCCGACAGCCGCTATCCGCCACATGGGCGTCAAGCTCAAGCACAATGCCAACCGCCGCATTCTCGAGGGAAAGCGCGTCGTGCTGGTTGATGATTCCATCGTTCGCGGCACGACTTCGCAAAAGATCGTCCAGATGGTGCGCGAAGCCGGCGCGCGCGAAGTGCATATGCGCATCGCCTCGCCGCCGACCATGTCGTCATGCTATTACGGCGTCGACACGCCGGAGAAATCCAAACTGCTGGCATCACGCATGTCGATTGAGGAAATGGCCAATTACATCAAGGTGGATTCGCTGGGCTTCCTGTCTATTGACGGACTTTACCGCGCCGTCAGCGAACCGGGCCGCAACGCCGGCTGCCCGCAATTTTGCGATGCATGCTTTACCGGCGAATACCCGACCCAGTTGACCGACAAGGACGGGCTGGCCAATATGCGCACACTCAATCTTCTCGCCTCGAACGGATAGACACTCATGACAGACCTGACAGGCCGTATAGCGCTGGTAACGGGCGCCTCGCGCGGCATCGGCTATTTCACCGCCCTCGCCCTCGCCCGCTCCGGCGCTCATGTCATTGCCACGGCGCGCACTGTCGGCGGGCTGGAAGAGCTGGACGACGCCATCAAGGCTGTCGGCGGAACCGCAACTTTGGTGCCTTTTGATCTTGCCGACATGGACGCTATCGACCGTCTGGGCGGTGCGATTTTCGAGCGCTGGGCCAAGCTTGACATTCTCGTGGCCAATGCCGGTATTCTCGGCGTGATATCACCCATCGATCATATCGAGGCCAAAGTCTTTGAAAAGGCGATGACAATCAACGTTACGGCCACCTGGCGGCTGATCCGTTCCGTCGGGCCCCTGCTGATGAAATCCGATGCCGGCCGGGCGCTGCTGATGTCTTCAGGAGCGGCACACAAGTGCAAGCCGTTCTGGGGCCCCTACTCGGCATCAAAAGCAGCTGTCGAAGCGCTGGCGCGCACCTGGGCCGGTGAAACAGTAAACAGCCCGCTCAGGGTTCTCTCTATCGATCCTGGCGCCACGCGCACCGCAATGCGCGCCCAAGCCGTCCCCGGCGAAGACCCAGATACCCTGCCGCGTCCGCAAGACGTTGCCGAAACGCTGATCCCGCTCACCTCGCCGGAAATGACGGAAACCGGCAAGGTTTATATTGTGCGCGAAAAGCGCTTTGGCGAATATCACATGCCGTAAGCGGTCGGCCGTCACTCTGGCCAGCCCACAGGCAGACAATAGCCCTCGCTGACACGCATTGTCTCGGCCCCGAATATATCGTCGAGGGAAGACATGAAGGCGTTGTGCCCGGAAATATCCCCGGCGTCCAAGCGATACAGGACCAGAAGGTCGGCGCCCCGGCTCGTTTCGGCAACCAATACGACATTTTCATTCTTCCCCAATTGCGTGGAGATCCTGTCGATTGCATTTGCCCTGGCCGGTCCGGAGACTGGCAGTTTTGCGACAACATAACCAAATTTTGGTTGCAATTGGTTGGTCAGGGGCGTGGCGAAATGCTTCACACTCCCAAGCCAGCTGCGACTTGATTTGACGCCGTCAAGCTGGTCGATTTCGGACAATATTCCCCCCAGGGATTCTGCGGGATCAGCATCGCTGAGCACTGCAAGTGCAAGGAAATCATCGCCATTGGCTGTTGCGACCCGTTGAAGATACAGTTCGGGAAATTTGCTTTTCAGATCTGCATAGCGACCACCGAAAAAGTTCGGTTCGACGCCAATGACCGAAAAGGCAATATTTTTGCCTTTACCGGAAAAGTCCAAATTCTTTTGCTGCGCCATCGCTGCCGTCTGTGAGGCCCCCAGCGACACTATTGCAATCAAAACCGCACCAATGAAGTTCCAAATATTCTTGCTCATAATTTCCGTTATCCACTTTACTTGCTTAGCTTCAATGCACAAACGGATAACGTGGAAATTCAGCAAAACAAAGCACTTCTTGAAGTTGATTTAGAATATCGTTGTTTCAATTGATGGCGTCCTGTTGCATCCGGCCAACGCACTGCCGCCACGGGCTGGTCCCAGCTGGCCGATCCTGCCGCGCAAAACCGGAACTTGTGCATATCGCCGCCAATTGGCGCAGTTTTCGAACTTGTTTTGTCGATAGTCGACGCGACACCTTCACAGGGCGTTTTTTTCTGCCAAGATCACTATCGGGAATTGCGGATCGGGAGGACCGTGTGGGTTTGATCATTCTGGCGGCATCATGCATTGCCGCTGCCATTTTTACTGGATTTGTCTTTTTGAATAAAAAGCGGTTGGGATTATCGCTGCTGCAATCCGTGGCATTTTCTGTTTTGCGGGCTTTATTCCGAATCCGGATCAAGGGTCTCGAACATCTTGCCGAGACAGACGGCGCCCGGGTGTTTGTGTTGATGCGCCAATCGGCGCTGGATGCGATGATCATGACGGCGTTGCTGCCGCGCGATTGCGAACATTTTTATGGTGAAGGCGATGACCGGCGCAGGCTGCTTGCGCCGTTCCGTCGGCTTGGACGGGCAAGCGGAAACATCGGCTTGACCGCGCGGGCCCGCTTGTCGGCCGCCCTTTTACGCGACGGCGTGGCTTGCCTCTATGTCGGCAAGGACATGGAGCCTTCGCCACTGGCCATGCAGGAATTTTCGGAAATTGCCGGCGTTGTCCGCGATGCCAAGGCCAGCATTGTCCCTGTTTATCTGCGTGGCAGCCGTCATTCGTTGCTGTCTGCCTGGGAACCGGCCAAAGCGCCGCGCCATTTGCTGCCGCAGATCACAGTTGCTGCGGCTGAACCCTTCACCATCACGTCCGGCCATGCCGGGCAAATGGCCGATCAAATCTATGACGGACTCGCATTGGCCAAATTCCGCTCGACCAATTTCGACGCAAGCATTTTTGAAGCGATCGCCCATGCCTGCAGGCTGTACGGACCGGGTCGCGCCATTTTGGAGGATGCGCTCGGCGGCAAGCTGACCTATCGTCGCCTGATGATCGGTGCGCGCGTCTTTGCCGGGCGGATATCGGCCTTGAGCCAGCCGGACGAGGCGCTCGGTGTGCTGTTGCCCAATGCCAATGGCGTGGTTGTCACGCTTTTCGCGCTTTTTTCCGCCGGCAGGCCGGCTGCCATGCTGAATTATACTGCGGGGCCTGCCGCGATTGTCTCGGCCATCAAAACAGGCAGGCTGCAAAGCGTGTTGTGCTCCAGAGGCTTTGTGGAAAAAGCCGAACTGCATTCACTGATCGCGGCAATCGAGGCGAATGGCACGCGGATCGTCTATATCGAGGATATCCGCGATGCGGTGCGGCCTATTGAAAAACTGAAAGGCGCGCTCCTATGGCGTCAAGCGGTTCATCGCCGCAGGAGCAGCGACCCGGCAGTCATCCTGTTTACTTCCGGCTCGGAAGGCACGCCCAAGGGTGTGGTGCTGTCTTCGGCCAATCTGCTGGCCAATGCCAGCCAGGCCGATTGCCGCATCGACATTTCACCCTCCGATGTCCTGTTCAACGTGCTGCCGGTTTTTCATACCTTCGGATTGCTCGGCGGCACATTGCTTCCGCTGCTCTACGGGATCCGGTTGTTTCTCTATCCCTCGCCGCTGCATTACAAGCTGATCCCGGCAGTGGCCCGCAAGATCAAACCCTCCATCATGTTCGGCACGGATACTTTTCTCGCCGGCTACGGTCGCGCCGCCAAGGATGGCGACTTTGACAGCCTCCGGCTGATCGTGTCGGGGGCCGAACCGGTCAGGTCTGAAACCCGGAAAATCTTCCGCGAACGTTTCGGCGCAGAGATTGTCGAAGGCTACGGCATGACCGAGGCTTCGCCTGTCGTGGCGGTCAATTCCTCGACCCATGGCCGCGAGGGCTCTGTGGGCCGCGCAATGGCGGATATGAAGCTGCGCCTGGAGCCGGTGGAAGGCATTGAGGAAGGCGGTCGCATGCATATTGCCGGACCCAATCTCATGCTCGGCTACATGACAGCCGATCAACCTGGCGTCCTGCAACCGCTTGGCGATGGTTGGCATGATTCAGGCGACATTGTTTCCATTGATGCGCAGGGCTACATTTCCATCCGTGGCCGCGCCAAGCGTTTCGCCAAGATTGCCGGAGAAATGGTCTCGCTGGGCGCTGTGGAATTGATGGTGCAACAATTATGGCCGGAGGCCCAACATGCCGTCATAACGCTTCCTGACCGGCGCAAGGGTGAGCGGATCGTGCTGGTGACCACCAAGATGCCGGCATTGAAAGATGAACTGCAAGCCCATTCCCGCCGCTTTGGCGCGACCGAACTCATGGTGCCCAACGACATTGTGACCGTTGATTCCATTCCGGTTCTCGGTTCGGGCAAGACCGACTACCAGACGACACGGACTTTGGTCGAATCACGACTTGTGGTTGTTGATCCGACCAAGTGAGCAGCGGGCAAACGCTGCTGATCAATCGTCTTCCGGGGTGTGAAGCGGCACGATTCCCTCTTCAAGGCCCACATCCGAATCAGCCATCGCGCCGTAATTCTTGTACCAAAGCCGTGCGCCAAAGGGCAAAGTAGCCAGATAGGCAATGACCGTCACCACCAGCACGGCCCAGGTATAGCTCATCAGCAGCGTGACGTAGATGACGACGACGAGAATGAACATCAGCACAAGGTCGCGGCGGATCTTGCCCAGGGTCTTGCCTGACCAGACCGGAATGCGGCTGACCATCAGAAACCCGATTGCCACCGTGTAAAGGCAGGCCAGATAGGAATAGCTGTTGCTCGTTTCCAGCCCCAGAAAGCCGGCATAGACCGGCAGCAGCACGAGCAAGGCGCCGGCCGGCGCCGGCACGCCGACGAAAAACTCCGATAGCCAGGCCGGTTTGTTGGGCCGGTCGACCATGACATTGAACCGCGCAAGCCGCAGTCCGGCCGAAATGGTGTATATCAGCGCGGCTATCCAGCCAATGGAACCGGCCTGATCAAGAATATAGACATAAAGCACCAGCGCCGGAGCGACCCCGAAATTGATGATATCTGCAAGGCTGTCCATCTGCATGCCGAAATTGGATGTGGCCTTCATCATCCGCGCCACGCGGCCATCGATTCCGTCCAGAAACGCCGCCAGGAGAACCATGCCGACGGCCAGTTCGTAACGACCTTCAAACGCGAGACGGACGCCTGAAAGACCGGCGCATATGGCAAGCACGGTAATCAGGTTGGGCACCATCAGCCGCAGCGGTATTTCACTCAATCTCGGTCCGCGCGCACCACCGCCGGTGTCAAAACCACCAGCGCTGTCGTCATCCGCCAATGTCGCCGGGTCCGGTTTTTCACCATCCATCATCTTGTCTTCCAGTTTCTCAATAACGGCGGCTCCATTGCCCGATCTGCCAGAATGCAAGCCATAGCAGCCATAGGAGTCGATGCGCGCCGAAAAACCGGCGATGCGCTTTCATAGTCCTATTGGCGGCGCGATACCACCGGCCCTTTTTGAGAACCGAATTCGGCAAGCACGGTTTCACCGGCAATAGCCGTCTGGCCGAGGGCTACCCGCGGCTCGCTGCCCTCTGGCAGGAAAATATCCAGGCGCGATCCGAAGCGGATGAGGCCGAAGCGCTCGCCTGCTTCAATCATGTCGTCCGGATTGACCCAGGAGACGATCCGCCTTGCCACCAGTCCGGCGATCTGGACAACGCCGATTTCGCCATGGGCCGTCTTGATGACGATGCCGTTGCGCTCGTTTTCCTGGCTGGCCTTGTCGAGATCGGCACTGAGGAACTTGCCTTCGCGATAGGCAATGGTGGCAATCCGGCCGCGCATCGGCGCGCGGTTGACGTGGCAATTGAAGACATTCATGAAAACGGAAATCCGCAGCATCGGCTGGCTGCCGAGTTGCAGTTCCTGCGGCGGAATGGTTCGGGTGATGGCCGAGACGCGGCCGTCGGCAGGACTGACGACCAGATCTTCGTCCTGCGGTGTCATCCGCTCGGGATCGCGGAAGAAATAGGCGCACCACAAAGTGAGGATCAACCCTATCCAGAACAGCGGCGACCAGATCAGCCCCAGCACCAGTGACGCCACGAAAAACCCGGCAATGAAGATATAGCCTTGTTTATGAACAGGAACGAGAGTGCTGCGAACGGTGTCGATCAAGCTCATGGACTGGTTCTCCTGCGGTACAAACGTCAGGCATTAGAGTAAAAGCCGCCATATCGCAACTCCTTCACATGGCCGGACTGCGCCTCTCCACAACTCCAAGCTCGTCGCTTTCGCGCACCTTCTTGAGATGCTCCTCTGCCTGGGTGGCTTCACGCTGGCGGTTCCACATATTGGCATAGAGCCCATTGCGCTGAAGCAGATCCTGATGATTGCCGCGCTCGGCGATCACGCCCTCGCGCAATACGATGATTTCATCTGCGGAAATCACGGTTGAAAGCCTGTGGGCGATCACCAGCGTGGTACGGCCCTTGGAGACGATCTCAAGCGCTGCCTGGATTTCCTGTTCGGTGCCGGTATCAAGCGCCGAGGTCGCCTCGTCGAGGATTAGGATCGGCGGCGACTTCAGCACCGTCCGGGCAATCGCCACGCGCTGTTTTTCGCCGCCGGACAATTTCAATCCGCGTTCGCCGACCATGGCGCCGTAGCCATCCGGCAATGAGGTGACGAAAGCATCAATCTGGGCAATATCGGCTGCGGCGCGGACTTCTTCGTCGCTTGCCGACGGACGGCCGTAACGGATGTTGTAGGCGATCGTGTCATTAAAAAGCACCGTATCCTGCGGCACCATGCCAATGGCGGCGCGCAGGCTTTTCTGCGTGACGTCACGGACATCCTGACCGTCAATCATCACGGTCCCTTCCTGCACATCGTAGAAGCGATAAAGCAGGCGGGAAAGCGTGGATTTTCCAGCGCCGGAAGGCCCGACCACAGCCACCGTCTTTCCAGCCGGCACCTCGAAGGAAATCCCCTTCAGGATGGGCCGGGAAGGATCATAAGCAAAATGGACATCCTTGAAGGAAATCGCGCCATCGGTGATGACGAGATCGGCGGCATCGGGGCTGTCTTCGATTTCCGCGTCCACTTCCAGCAGATCGAACATCTGCTCAATGTCAGTAAGGCCCTGGCGAATTTCGCGATAGACGAAACCGATAAAGTTGAGCGGCACGGAAAGCTGCATGAGCATGGCATTGATGAAAACGAAATCACCAAGTGTCTGTTCGCCGCGCTGGACGGCCATGACGGACATGACCATCATGATCGTGGTGCCGATGCCGAAGATCACGCCCTGGCCGAAATTCAGCCAACCCAGCGACGTCCAAACCTGCGTGGCGGCTTTTTCGTAGCGCGCCATCGAGGAATCAAAGCGTTTTGCTTCCATCTCTTCATTGCCAAAATATTTGACGGTCTCGAAATTGAGCAGCGAATCGATCGCCTTGGTATTGGCCTCGGTATCGGAATTGTTCATCGTGCGACGGATGTTGATGCGCCAGTCGCTCGCCTTGACCGTGAACCAGATATAGAACCACACCGTCAGCGCCGTCACCAGCAGATAGGAAAAACCGTATCCCCACCAGAAAATGGCCGCTACCATCACGAATTCCAGAATCGTCGGCGCAGTATTGAGAATGGTGAAGCGCACAATGGTTTCAATGCCCTTGGTGCCGCGTTCTATGACGCGCGACAGGCCGCCGGTGCGCCTTTCGAGGTGAAAGCGCAGCGACAGGCGATGCAAGTGCACGAAGGTGCGGAAGGCAAGCTGTCGGACGGCATATTGGCCGACGCTGGCAAAATAAGCGTCGCGCAACTGGTTCAGGCCCCATTGGAAAATGCGGGCGAAATTATAGGCAACCACAAGCACAAGCGCGCCCAGCATGATCTGCGGCACATAGCCCGGCATCTGCAATTTGCCGTTCAGGGAGTCGGTGGTCCACTTGAAGAAATAGGGAACCGAAAGCAGGACAATCTTGGCCAAAAACAGAAATACCGTCGCCCAAACGACCCGTAATTTCAAATCGGGGCGGTCAGCCGGCCACATATAGGGCCAGAGATTGACAATGGTTTGCAGGGTTTTACCGGATTCAGCCGATACGGTTTTCTTGTTGCCGCTCATAATCTGTCCATTCAGCACAATTTGTCATGAAAAGAGGCGACCCGA
>JBGSIT010000060.1:0-5513 GCA_041742335.1 Rhizobiaceae bacterium | reverse complement strand
TGCGTCAATCTGGTCATAGGCCTTGTATTCACCAAAATACTTGGTGATTGCAGCCGTCAGCGACGTCTTGCCGTGGTCAACGTGACCAATCGTGCCAATGTTGACGTGAGGCTTGTTGCGCTCAAACTTGCTCTTTGCCATCTGATTTTTTCCCTCAGCATAAAATTCGGCTTCCGGCCCCAACAGTGTGGCCGGGTTTGGGCAGGCGTTTAAGGCTTTCGTTACAAATGCGCAAGCAAAAATGTTGCCTTGGCCACGGGAGACCGGGGAATTCAAGAATCCCTTATGTCTGGAAGGTAGCGAACATGTTCCGGATGGCGCATGACGTAATGCAACCTCGATCCCGATCTCGGTATTTGAAGGCAATTTGCTTGGCTATCCGTAAAAAGATTCGCCCTCATGAGGCTCAAGCCATCGCTTGCCAGAATTTCAAAATATTGTTTCCATACGCCAAATTAGTATCAGCAGTTCATCTAATTTATGAGGATTGATGATGCCTGGAGCGGGTAGCGGGAATCGAACCCGCGTATTCAGCTTGGAAGGCTGCTGCTCTACCATTGAGCTATACCCGCGGCGTTCGATCCGGAAACAGAATGGTGGAGGGAGTTGGATTTGAACCAACGTAGGCTGAGCCAACGGATTTACAGTCCGTCCCCTTTAACCACTCGGGCATCCCTCCAGATTCTGTCTGGATCTCGCGTCCAAGTTTGCAGGCCAATTCTTGCTTCGGCCTGCGGCGGGTATATGACCGGCTCAAAAGTTCCTGTCAACACGCCGCTCCAAAAAATCAATGAAAATTTAGCGTAAAGCAGCGTGACCTGTTGATTGTAACGCGATATAGCAGCGTCATGAGCAAAGATAGCAAAGACGACAAGACGCCCCGCGACACCCATTATGCCAATCTCCGGCGAGCCCACCGCGACGGGAAACGCGAGCGCGGCGAGATACCGCAACCCGACCAGCACAGGCGCAGGCACTCTGCCGGTGACTGGAAGGCCCCGACACTGGCGCCCGACCAGGTCTTTCTCTATGGCCTGCACACGGTACGCGCAGCTCTTGATAATCCCGAACGGCAGATCATCAAGCTTTCGGCAACAGAAAACGCCCTCGCCCGCCTCGGACTGGCCGATGCAGGCAATCTGAAATATCCGGTGGAAATCGTCTTGCCCAAGGATATCGAGAAAGTTCTGGGTCCGGACGCCATTCATCAGGGCGCAATGCTGGAAACAAAACCATTGCCGATCCGCAAATTGTCGGCTCTCAATGACAGCCCGCTTATCCTGGTGCTGGATCAGGTGACCGATCCGCACAATGTCGGCGCGATCATGCGATCAGCGGTGGCATTCGCCGCCGGCGCCGTGATGACCACGCAACGCCATTCACCGACCGAATCAGGCGTGCTTGCCAAATCGGCGTCGGGCGCGCTGGAAATGATCCCCTATATACAGATTACAAACCTGGCAGACGCCCTGGAAGAACTCCATGGTCTGGGCTTCATGTCGATCGGCCTTGATTCGGAAGGCCCTGCCCCTCTCGAAAGCACCCTGGCCGGCCAGAAAATTGCCCTGGTGCTTGGCGCCGAGGGCAAAGGCCTGCGCCAAAAGACCCGCACGACCTGCAACAAGCTGGCGAGGCTGGACATGCCGGGTGAGATCAAGTCACTCAACGTTTCCAATGCTGCAGCCATTGCCATGTATGCCACCCGCAAACACCTGAAAGCCTGATTTCAGGCCTTCTTCAGGAATTCAGTTCTCAGCACCAATCCCTTGATCTTGGCGTGGCGGCATTCCACCTCGTCGGGATCGTCCGTCAACCGGATACCCTTGATCATTGTTCCGCGCTTGAGGGTTTCCGATGTTCCCTTGACCTTCAGATCCTTGACCAGGGTCACGTTGTCGCCGTCAACCAGCACTGCGCCGTTTGAATCTTTTACATCCATAATAAAACTCCGTTTGTTGACAGTTGCGCTGCTCGGTTGCAGGCAGCTGATTCCTGACTGTGGCATTAATCGCATGAAAAGCCGGAGTCGACCCAAATATTCAGGTCGATGAAAAACCGCCGACGCCGAAGCATGCCATCAATCTGGCGGTCTGCAGGACGTGGGGCCCGGCAATGTCAGAACCGTGGCGGCCTTGCCATCGAAGACCAGCCTTGCCTGATAGGAAATCACGCTGGGAAGCATTTCAATTTCCTTCGCGTGGTCGGGCGTGCGCTGTTTTTCTGCATCATAGGCAGGACCGCATTCAGGCAGCGCCGCCACATCCCCCAGACCCGGAATGGCGCTCTTGATCTGGTCGGGGCAATTGCCGCCATCCAGATAGAGAGAACAGGACGCGGAAAATGCCCGCCGAAATTCAATCTTCAATGACCGGCCGTCAACTGACAAGCTTCCAAATCCAGAACCTTCAAAGCTGTCTTCAAACAACACAGCGAGTGTTTTGGCGTCATGGACATAAAACGGCATGGCGCCGTTCCATCCGTCGGAAGCGGTGAAAAACAGGAAATCGCCCTTGGCGCCGAGGTAATAGCCTTCAAAACCGGCGGGAATCCGATCATCCGCCCCCTCTTCCCGGCAGGCATCGCCTGCAGCGATAACTGCCAGTTTTTGCGCGCCCTTTTCGCCGTAATCGACCTCTTTGACTGCAAAATCCGGGTAGCGATAGCAACGGATCCGGCGCTTGGTATCCGGATTGGCCGGGTCGACCGGCAAACCAACCTCGTCAATCCTGGTTGGCGCATCAAACAGCGCCGCAGCGTCTGGCACAACATGGCAGGCAAGGCTCGCCTGCTTGCCCGCGGTCCATTGGATTTCATCGCCCTTGCCGCGCATGTCATATTGCGGCGTTGCATAGTGAAAGCCCGAACCCGCCATTCGGGCCTGCAGGACCACAATAGCGCCCGAAGGCAGCTCAACTGCCGCCGTATCCGCTTCAAATCGGGTGGTAAAACTGGTGCCGTCTTCACATTCAAAGCGGGTCGGACGTGATTCCGACGCCAGAACGATGATGGGGGAAGCCGCGGTGGACACCAAAACGAGAACAACAAACAACATAAAGCGAAGCATGATTTCACCCTCAATTTCCCGTGCCAAGACGGGACGTCCCGTTTTGCTACAGGAATAGTCGATTTACCCGGTTGCCGCAAACGTCAATGCAACCATTTCGACAGGAAGCATTTGCGAAAATTCAAGGACCGGCTTTTAGTCACGGGAATGATCCATGATGGATATATGCGGAGGCAAACAGCGATGCGATCGAAACCTATTTCCAAGTCCCTGAAAGCACGAATTCTTGCCGGCGCCCTGGTGATGTCTTGCGCTTTGCAGATCCCTGCTGCCGCATCAACCGAAAACCCGTTGCGCGATTACTATTCCGGCATATTGACCGAGCATTTCCGCAACAACTATCCGCAAAGTGGAAATCCTACTGTCAATGTCGACATACCCTATGGGCAGGATGCTCAGCAGAAATATGACGTCTATCTCCCTGCCCAAGCTTATAATGCGCCGATTATCGTGATGATCCATGGCGGCGGCTGGACAGCGGGCGACAAGCAGGACGCCGATGTGGCTGCAGCGAAATCAGCCTATTGGGTTTCGAAGGGGTACATCTTTATCTCGGTCAACCACCGGCTGGCGCCGCAAACCGGTCCGCTCCAGCAAGCCGACGACGTGGCCGCCGCCCTTGCCCATATTCAAGTCAATGCAGCCAATTGGGGCGGCAACAGCCACAAGATGATTCTGATGGGATATGCGTCCGGCGGCCATCTGGCGGCGCTGCTGTCATCCAACCCCACTTATGCGGCCGCGCAGGGAACTTCAGCCTGGGCCGGCACAGTGGTGCTGGACGCAGTCGCGCTTGATGTGCCCTCCATCATGAATGCAAATCATGCGTCCCTTTACGACCAGGTGTTCGGACAGGACCAGAGTTTCTGGCTGGATGCGTCACCCGAGCAATCCCTTTCAAGCTCCGGCCTGCCCATATTGCTGGTGTGTTCCCAGCAAAACCAGTCTGACACATGCGGGCGGGCGGCTTCATTCAAATATGACGCCGAGCAGCATTCCGTGCCGGCCACAATATCCCAACAAGCCTTGTCTCCGGACCAGATCAACTCGGCCTTGGGAAGTTCAGCCGCCTACACCCAGGAAGTCGACAACTTCATCCAGTCGCTGCTGTGAACAGCATTGGTTTTCAGCAAGGGGATCCGCATCCTGCCGCCAGGACGCGGATCCCATTTGCGTTGTCGAGCGGCAAAAAATTCCAAATTTGCCAAAAACGCTCTTTACTCCCAGCGAAAATATGCTAACTCAACCCCGCAATGCCCTTATAGCTCAGTTGGTAGAGCACCTGATTTGTAATCAGGGGGTCGCGAGTTCGAATCTTGCTGGGGGCACCATTTTTTACTAAATATTATTTATTTCTAATAACATATAGAAATCATAATTTTTATAATCCACCCGCCGATCCACTTTTCTTTTGCTACAAATCATTTCCTCGATAGATGCGCCAAGGATACCTCAAATATATTCTCAGTTTGGAATTCTTGAAAAGGGACTGGTACTGAGAACCCGGTTGCGCAAGTACCAACAAAAAACAATGCGCCAGTAAATCGAAATGTCAGTTCACTTCCTGCGCTATGATATGCGCCTTCCATGGCACCACCCTTTTCGTTTGTAAATATGTAGTTCGCCATGTGCCTTTCATCAATTCGGTTGAAGAAGGTGTCTACAAATCTCTGGGCTATTCAAGCAGAAGTTCATCCCCGTGTCGATCGCCGAACAGGGAACGCTTGCCTATAAGCGATGGGTCGCTCAACGCCGGGCTATGGTGGAAAAGCTGTCGAATGGCAGGCTTGGTTATGTCCATGTCGCTGGCATGAACAATCCGGAGATGCAGAAGGTATATTCCGAACTGTTGGGCCGCTATGCCCAGAAAGAGGCTGCCGTCGTCGATGTGCGCTTCAATGTCGGCGGCTTCCTGCACGACCAGCTCATCGACTTTCTGACGGGTGAGCGCCATTCCGGTCTCTACACCCGCAACGGTGTCGATCTCGGCCTGTCACCAATCAACCGCTGGGCACGCCCGACCGCTTTGGTGCAGGATGCGTTCAGTTACTCCGACGGCTCGATCTTTCCGTCCTATTACAAGCGCGAGAAGCTTGGACCGATCGCAGGCGCCCGGGTGCCGGGCACAGGCACCGCGGTGCTGGATATTCCGCAGATCGAGCCGAGACTGGAGCTCGGGGTTGCCCAGCTTGGTTTCCGGACCAAGGAAGGCACATTCTTCGAAAACACCGAGATTGTGCCCGACATCCTGATCCCGACTGACCCCAACTTCATTACGGAAGGGCGCGACCCGCAACTCGAAGCCGCTGTGACCTTGCCCCCAAGTTTTATCCAGTTTTGAGTTCGTTTCCGGCGTTTGATGTGACGGGCTTTGGTGCGGAGTTATCCACATTGCGCAGCGCCAAAGCCCGGCGCGTTGCGAAGGTGTCGGCAAATTCGCTTGGAGTCA
>JBGSIT010000059.1:0-59282 GCA_041742335.1 Rhizobiaceae bacterium | reverse complement strand
TGACTCCAAGCGAATTTGCCGACACCTTCGCAACGCGCCGGGCTTTGGCGCTGCGCAATGTGGATAACTCCGCACCAAAGCCCGTCACATCAAACGCCGGAAACGAACTCAAAACTGGATAAAACTTGGGGGCAAGGTCAGTGGAAGTCGAGGCCAGCAATTTCAAGCAATTGCTGGACCGGCTGAGTGAGGACTATCCAGCCCTCAAGCCGCAGATCAACCGCGGCGTTTCGCTCGCCGTGGACGGCGTGGTGTTTCGAGATGCCTGGTTCACCCCGATTTCCGATGAAAACGAGGTGGTCCTGCTGCCTCATCTTGTCGGCGGCTGATCGATAAAATCAGCAACCACAGCCTGGTCTATCCGCGAAACGGCTGTCCCAGCGACGCGATGGCATTCTGGCGCATCATCCTGCGGTTGGACGAAATGACGGCCAGCATCAGGATGGTCACCAGATAAGGGATGCTTGCCAGCAATTGCGACGGCAGTCCGACCCCACCGGCTTGCGCGGCCAATTCGCCCAGCGACAGGGCGCCAAACAAGACCGCGCCAAAGAACACCCGCCCGGTGCGCCATGTTCCAAACACAACCAGCGCCAGCGCAATCCATCCGCGACCGGCAATCATGCCGTCGGCCCAAAGCGGGGTATAGACCGTTGACGCATAGGCGCCGGCTATTCCTGCAAGCGCGCCGCCAAAGGCAATGGCCGCGCATCTGATCCAGATGACAGAAAAACCGATGGCGCGCGCCGCATGCGGATTCTCGCCGATCGACCGGATGATCAGGCCGAGCCGGGTCTTGATCAAGACCCACCAGATCACCACCGCCAGCAGGATCGTCGCGTAGACGACAATATCCTGATTGAACAATGTCCTGCCAATAAAGGGAATGTCGGAAAGCAGCGGCAGCGGCAGTTTCGGGATGGCCAGGATCGTCTGGCTTTCGAAATTTTTGCCGATCAGCGAGGACAATCCCTGGCCAAGCACGCCGACGGCTAGCCCCGCAGCCACCTGGTTTGCGGCAAAGCCAAGAGCAAGCGCCGCGAAAACCAGCGCCAGACCCGCCCCGCCCAAAGCTGCGACCAGAAAGCCCAAGGCGTTATTGTGAGAAGTATAGGTAATGACAAAGCCCAAGGCGGCCCCCAGCGCCATCATCCCCTCGATACCGAGATTGAGGACGCCCGACCGTTCGACCACCATTTCACCAAGAGCCGCCAGCAGAAGCGGCGTGGCTGCGGCCAGCATTCCGGCGAGAATGAATTCGACGGCGTTCACGGCGCACTCCTTTGCGGCTTGCGGACAATGACGATGCGCTGGCGGATGAAGGTCAGTCCGGCCAGGTAGAAAACCAGAAGCAATCCCTGAAACACCCAGACGGCGGCAATCGGCAAGTTGGCCGAAACCATGGCATTGTCGCCGCCAATATAGATGACCGACATCAAAAACGCAGAAACGACAATGCCAATAGGATTGAGCCCGCCCAGATAGGCCACGATAATGGCGGAGTAGCCGTATCCGACAGACACCGAACGCTGCAGCTGGCCCAGCGGACCTGTCACTTCACCGGCCCCGGCAAGACCGGCAGCCAACCCGCCGATCAGCAGGCTCAACCAGATGGCCCGCTTCTCGCTGAACCCTGCATAGCCTGCGGCCTTCGGCGCAAGACCGCCGACCAGCAGCTGAAAGCCCGAGAAACGATGCCGCATCAGGATATAGGCCAAGGCGCTGAAGATCAGCGCGCCGACCAGGGAAATATTGACGCGGGTTCCGGGCAAAAGGACCGGCAGCAGGGCGGCATCGGGAAACATCACGCTTTGCGGAAAGTTGAAGCCGTGCGGATCCTTCCAGGGTCCGAGCAAGAGATAGTTCAGCACCTGCGTGGCGATCAGCGTCAGCATCAAGGTGACAAGGATTTCATTGGCGTTGAAGCGCGAGCGCAGTCCTGCGGCCAGTCCCGCCCACACCATGCCGCCCAGGGCGCCCAACACGATCATTGCCGGAAGCATGAATATCGAGTCGCCTTCGGGAAACCAGACCGGCAAAGCGGAAGCGGCAATCGCACCGATGATCAACTGGCCTTCTGCGCCGATATTGAAGACATTGGCGCGAAAGCCGATGGCCAGCCCCTGCGCGATTAAAAGCAGCGGAGTCATTTTCAACAGAACTTCGGAAAAGGCATACCATGTCAAAAACGGCTCCAGCAGAAGCGAATAAAGCGCCTGCCCCGCAGGCTTGCCCAGCACAATGAAAAGCACAAGACTGGCCAATATGCTGAGAATGAATGCGATCACGGGGGCGGCGATCATGGCCAATGTCGATGCGCGTTCGCGGCGCACGAAAGCGAGTCTCATGATTGGCCCCCGGTTTGCGGGCCGGATCCGGACCCGATCATGTAAGCGCCGACTTCATCAACCGTCACCGCGTTTGTGACCAGCGAACCTGACAGCCGGCCCTTGCGGTCGCAGATTTCAAACAGTTCCTCGATCTCCTCGGAAATCACCAGGATTGCGGCGCCCGCATTGCGCATGGCGACAAGGCGCTGGCGAATATCGATTGCCGCGCCGATATCCACCCCCCAGGTTGGTTGGGAAACCACAAGGATCTTAGGCTCCAGCATGATTTCGCGGCCCATGATGAATTTTTGCAGATTGCCGCCCGACAAGGCTCCCGCTTCGGTTTCCGGGCCGGGCGTGCGGACATCAAACCGGGAAATGCAATCTTCCGTGAAGGCGCGCTCGCGATTGCGCGAGATGAAACCCTGCGTTACCAATCCGTATCCATGTGCGGTCAGAAGCGCATTGTCGCTCAGCGACATTTCGGGCACCGCGCCTCGGCCCAGTCTTTCTTCGGGCACAAAGGCAAAACCCAGTCGTCTGCGGTCGGCAGCACCCCGGTCTCCCACCGGCTCGCCCATGATGCGGATCGCGTCGCGCTTGGCGGACGGCTGCAGCAATTCACCTGAGACAAGCGCTGCCAATTCCTGCTGGCCATTGCCGGAGATGCCTGCAATCCCCACGATCTCCCCGCCTTTGACGGCCACGGACACATCGCGCAACGATATGCCGAAGGGATCCTCATTGACATAATCCAGCCCTTTCACTTCCAGCCGGGTGTCTCCCAATCCGTGCGGCGTGGGGTGCAGCGGCGGCGCCATCGGCCGACCGATCATCATCGTGGCCAGTTCTGCTGCACTGTGCTGGCGCGGATCAACACGGCCCGTCACCCGGCCGGAGCGCAGGATAGTGGCGGTGCTGCAAAGCTCGTTGATTTCTTCGAGCTTGTGGGAAATGAACAGGATCGCCATGCCTTTTGCCTGCAGGGCTCGCAAGGTTTCAAACAGCTTGATCACGCTTTGCGGCGGCAGCACGGAGGTCGGCTCGTCAAGAATGAGCAAGCGCGGATCGAGCAGCAGGCACCGGATGATCTCGACGCGCTGGCGTTCGCCCACCGACAGCGAATGCACCATGGCTTCGGGATCCACCGAAAGGCCGAATTCTTCGCCAAGGGCGCGAATGCGCGCAGCCAGCACCGAGCGCTTGCCCGGCACGATCAGGGCGATATTTTCGACAACCGTCAGTGTTTCAAACAGCGAGAAATGCTGGAACACCATGCCAATACCGAGACGACGCGCGTCAGCCGGGCTGGAAAGGTCAACGGCTTGACCTTCCCAGAATATTCGGCCGTCATCCGGCGCTTCGACGCCGTAGATCAGCTTCATCAAGGTGGATTTTCCGGCGCCGTTTTCACCGAGGATGGCGTGGATCGACCCGGAATGCACATCCAGGTCGATCCCTGTATTCGCCGCAACCCTGCCGTAACTCTTGGAAACGGCAAGCAAGGAAAGCAGGGGAGTCGCGGGCGTTGCCATCAAGGTTCCGGAACCTTACTTCGGCAACGGAGTCGTCACGCCCTTGACGTGCCAATCCATCGACAGGATGGCGTCATCGCCCAGCACGACACCGGCGGCAACGGCTTCCTCGCCTGCCTGATTGGTGATCGGGCCGGTAAAGGGTGAATAGCTCCCGTCACGGATGGTCGCTTCGGCCGCATCAATCTTGGCAACCATTTCCGGTGACAGGTCCGGGCTCCAATCGGCCACAAACACCACATCATCGGCCATGCCGAGCCAGGCCGCAGCACCTTTGAAATCGCCTGCCATATGGGCGGCGACGCTGGCCTTGAAATAAGGCGACCAGTCGGTTCCGACCACGCCGAGATATTTCTTCGGGGCATAGGCCTTCATCGAGGAATTCAGGTTGAAGACATAGGCGCCGGCTTCCTCGGCCACCGTGATGACCGAAGGCGTGTCCTGCGCATTTGAGAATATGACGTCGACGCCTTGTGACAGCAGCGCCTTGGCGGCTTCCTGTTCGCTGGCCGGATCAAACCACGAATTGACCCAAACCACACTGACTTCGATATCAGGGTCAATGCTCTGCGCACCCAAGGTAAAAGCGTTGATCGAGGTGATCAGTTCCGGAATTGCGAAAGCGCCGACGCAGCCCAGCTTCTTGGTCTTGGTCAGCGATGCCGCCGCCATGCCCATCAGATAGGTTGCCTGATAATAACGTGCGCCAAAGGGCGAAAAATTCGGCGCCACCTGATAACCGGAAGCGTGCAATACGCTGATTTCCGGATGCGCCTTCGCCAGTTTCAGCCCGCCATTCATATAGCCGAAGGAACCGAGAATGATGAAGGTGTTGCCGTCGGCAACGGTCTTGTTCATGATGCGGTCGCCATCCGGTCCTTCGGCGATGTTTTCCAGCAGCGTAACCTTGACCTTGTCGCCATATTCCTCCTCTACCGCCTTGGTGCCCAGTTCAAGCGTATGCGACCAACCGACATCGGCAGCAGGCGATGGCACGATCAGCGCGATCTTGAGCGGTTCGTCGGCGGCCATGGCCGGCATTGACAGGCTCATTGCGGTGCCTGCCGCCAGTGACGAGGCGATGAAAGTTCGACGGCTGATTGTGTTTGTCATCTCGGTTTCCTTTTGGGGTTCAGATGTGGATGCTGTTCAAGACTTTCTCGGCTTTTTCGAAGAGTTCGCCTTCGTCAAGCCCGGGGAAGACGCCATTGCGCCAGACGATTTTTCCATTGATCATGGTCAGGTCGACCGGCATGCCGATCCCGACCTTGGCGGGCAAGCTCACTGGATCATGCCGGGTGCCGACATAATCAAGGCGTCGCGTGTCGATGGCAAAAAGATCGGCCGCCTTGCCGGGTGCAAGGGTTCCAAGATCTGACCGCGAAAGCAGGGATGCGCCACCTTCAGTGGCGTAACCCAGAAAGGCTGCGGGATCGGGAACCGGATGGCTGCGTTTGCCGGCCACCAGGCATTGCAGCATGTAGGCGGAATGTATGCAGTGCATGAGGTTGGAATTGTCATTGGAGGCCGCGCCATCGACGCCAAGACCGATTCTCAGCCCGCCTGCCTGCATGGCCGGGATGTCGGTCACTTCTGCGCCAACCAGATAGACCGGTTCAGGGCAATGGGACACACCGGTGTTGTTGGCAGCCATCCGCGCCAGCTCCTCATCTGTCAGTTCCCAGCAATGGGCATAAAAGACGTCAGGGCCGGCAAAACCGATCTCCTCGCAATATTCCACCGTGCGTCGCCCGGTTCTGCCCAGAATGGTTGAACTCTCGCCCTCGCCGACATGGCTGTGCAGAAGCACGCCCTTGTCGCGGGCAAGCTTTACGGATTGGACAAAGGTGTCCTTGTAGCAATTGACCGGCTGGCACGGAGCAACAGCGACCTGGCGCATGCTGAAAGGTTCGGAATCATGGTAGAGATCGATCACCCTTTCACAATCGGCGATGAATTCGTCCGTTGTTTCAAGCATCTCATCGGGAATGGTGCTGCCTTCCGATTTCGGAAGCGTATTGCCGCCGCGTCCGACATGCAGACGCATGCCAAGAAGATCGGCGGCCTGGAATTGCCGGTCGACAATCCTCGATCCGGCATTGCGCGGAAAGCAATATTGGTGATCGAAAGCCGTCGTGCAGCCATGCTTGATCAGTTCCGCCATGGCGACGACCGAGGCATGGTAGAACGCGTCTTCCGTCAGGCGTGAAAAAATCGGGTATATCCGGTCCAGCCATTCAATGACGGACAGCTTGGTCCAGTCCAGATCGGCCCGGTTGCGCACGAAGCACTGGAAGAAATGGTGGTGGGTATTGATCAGTCCGGGATAGACAAACCAGCCGGTCGCATCGATCACTTCGATACCGGTCTCCAACGATTGTGCGGAAAGGTTCGGTCCCATGGCGGAAATCTGGCGGCCGCTGACCAGAATGTCCTGACCGCGCAATACCGGCGCGAAAGCCGAGGGCACAATGGCAGCGCAGTTTTTCAAAAGATATCCGGGCATCTACGCCTCCACCATTTCAGGGGCAGGCCGCAATTCATGCAGCCGATGAATGCCCGGCATTTCAATAAAGCGGTCAAGCAAGCGGATCGATCGCATCCAGAGCCGGATCGAGGGATAGGGATCGAGGCTGACACCGCCATCCGGTGCTAGCGCCACATTGGGAAAACAGGCAATGTCGGCAATGGTGGGATGATCGCCCACCAGATTGATGCGTCCGCCAAAACGCGCCTCGGCCAGATGCGCCTCAAGCTCCCGCAAACACAATATGCCGACCCTGCGGACGGCTTGTATATCGGCGGGCATTTTCAGCATGTCATGCAGGCGTGCCGCCCCAAGGCTGGCATTGAGACGTCCGGCAAAAGCCAGCCAATGCTGCAGCGCCGCCCATGTTTCTGCGCTGCCGTTTCCAAGCCAATATCCGCCAGGGTCATATTTTTGCGCCAGATAGACCAGCATTGCCGTGCTTTCGGTCATCACCAGATCGCCAGCCACCAAAACCGGCAGCGTTCCTGCGGGATTCATGTCGCGAAAGACAGCGCCCTTGTGTTGCCGCCCAGGATGAAAATCCACAGACACCGTCTCAAGCCTGACGCCAAGAAGCGAGGCCATCAACCGCACTTTGTAGCAACTGGCGCTCAAGACATAATCATACAGGCGCAGACTCATGAAGCCACCATTTGCGCGCCATAGGTCAGGCCTTTGCGTTTCAACCAGCGCCGGTACGCGATCGAGGTGAGATCGGCCTGGGTCGGGATTTCCATTCCGGGATCAAGCGGCAACAATTTCGGTATCTGGTTTTCCAGGATCGAGCGGTCCTGAACGAAAATCATTTGCTGGAATTCGATCAGGGATGCCTGCGGGGTTTCGTCGTCAAAAAGCGCCATCCACGGCCAAACGTCGCATAATTCTTCGCTCAGCGGCTGCACGAAAATGGCGATCACATCCCATTCGCCCGGACGGGCCGGACAAGTCTTGTACAAAACCGCCGCAGTGGGGGCGGCGACACGGTACATATATTCCGTCACAATGCCGCCGTCGGCCGATTTGGCCGCCTGCGGTTGATAGAAATGCACCTTTGTTGCCCAGACCTCATCGCTCTCCTCGCGAATCCGGACATCGTATTTGCCGACTTCGGTATGTGGCTCCGCGCCCAGAATATCGGTATGCACGAAGGGGAAATGGGCAATATCGAGAAAGTTTTCGACGGCGCGCAGCGGAGAGCATTTGACCCGGACCACGCCGCAATCCACAAGCCGCCGGCCAGGCTGGTCGGCTTCCGGAATGGCAAAGAGATCATGCGCCGGCGTTCCAGGGCAGGCCCATATATGGCCAAACCGCTCGACGGATGGCAGCATGGTCCCATCCTCGGCTTGTACGACGATCTGGCCGCTTGTATCGCGAAATACGGTGATATTGCGTTCAAGAAGCTGGGTATCCGCTCCGGGCCAAGCCGCGACCTGGGCGGCCATCGCGACCGGATACCATTCATCCATAACTGATTTCGGGATCATGCCATGACCTGCTCTTCCACCCGCCGCCGCAGGCCTTCCAGCCAGCGCGAAAGACCTACCGGATCTGCATCGACTTCCGCCAATGCATGGATCCTTGTTTCGCCGGCAACCCAGTTTTGCGTCAACAGGCAGATATCAACCGGTTGGCCGCCAATTGCGACAGCACCCTTGAGGACGCCGCTGCCATACTCCGTCAAATTCGGCTCTGCGGCGACGATGTCGGCAAGGGATGCGTCAATTGAGAGTGAGCGGACAGGCATGTAAGCGGAAAGATCGGGCAAGGCGCGGAAATCTCCATCGCCCGATACAAACATGATACCGGATTTCTCCTGGCAGGAATAAACCTCCGCGCCAATGGCGGCAGGCGGCACGAGATCGGGATGGGCCGGAATTTTCACGCAGCCGCCGGAGGTATCATATGTCCAGCCGTGGTAAATGCAGTTGAGTGTCTCACCCCGGACAAAACCATGCGAAAGCCGCATGCCGCGATGCGGACAGCGATCTTTCCAGGCACTGAGCCTTCCCGATTGGCTGCGCCACAGGGCCAGTTCAACCCCGCGCCATGTTGCATGCACGACAATACCGGGCTTCAGGTCATTGGACAGGCCGACGGCTTCCCAGTTTGCCGACATCTGGCACCTCACGTTGCGGACGAACTCGCTTAACTAAAATGGGCGGAAAGACCAACAATTGCCACTTGGATTTCGCCAGCACATTCATAGTCATGACTGAATATAAATCATAGTTGCCAAGAAAAAACTCTATGTCAATTGGCGTAGATCATGAAACAACGTCATTGTTTATGCAGGGATACCGGAGCTCACAAAATACTGTGGGAATTGTTGCCGCCGTTGTTCCTGATGATTTCTTCAACCCATACTTCACGAGGCCCCAGACTGCATCCCAGCGCCATTGCATCGCGCAATGCCGCGGGACCGCCGACTGACAGGTCAATCCTGTCCGGCGCCTGGCTGAGAATTTTGACCTCAAGGCCAAGGCGGCGGCCATGGCGCATGATCCAGACAGGAAACACAGGCGAACCGACACTGCCGCGAATGCTGAAACGCTCATTATCGGTGGCGGTTGTTGTTTGCATTTCAGCTCCGGTCATTGGCAATCAACATTAGCTTAACAGACCCGAAAGCCATCCATTGCAATAATTTTCATCGATCCAAAAGCAGACAGGGACCAAAACCGTCGTTTTGGCCCCTGTCTTGAGATGGTCATGCTGCAAGTGCTACCGGATTACCGTCTCCGGTCCCATCAGACTGTAAGGCAGCCAGGTGGAAAGGCCGGGAATGTAGGTTACCAGGATCAGGAACACGAAGAGCACCGCCACAAAGGGCATGGAGGCACGCACCACCTGAACCAGGCTCATGCCGGTGATCCCCGAAGTCACGAAGAGGTTCAACCCGATCGGCGGCGTGATCATGCCGATCTCCATATTGACCACCATGATGATGCCGAGATGGATGGGATCAACCCCGAGCTGGGTGGCAATCGGAAAGACGACCGGCGCCACGATCAACAGCAGGCCCGAAGGCTCCATGAACTGCCCGCCGATCAGCAGCAGCAGATTGACGGCAAGCAGGAAAGTAAACCAGTTGAACCCATAGCTGAGCATCAGGCTCGTCAGCGTATCGGGGATCCGCTCGGCCGTCAGCACATGCGCAAAAAGCAACGCATTGACGATGATGAACATGAGCATCACCGTGGTGCGGGACGCATCGACCAACACCTTGCGGGTCTCTTCATTGACCATGGAGGGAAAGAAAGCCCGCGCCATTCCTTTCAGGTTGCGCCCCCAGATCGGCAGGCTCGCAACCAGATGGCCCGGCAAGGCAAAAGCGTTGTGATGCGGATCGCGCCAGGTTCCATAGGCGATGAGAATGACAAGCGCCAAAATCGATCCGACCGAAAGCCTGCCCCCCGGAGTGACGCCAGCGCTGTCGGCGGTGGCGAAATAACTCAGGACCATCCAGATAAACAGGAAGGACAGCGCATAGACCAGCGCCTTGAAGCCGAGGCGGGCGCTGGCGCTGTCGCCAGGTTCGATCCAGGCCATGTCCTTGAGCGGACCCATGTCGCGATAGATGAAGATTGAAACGAAAAAGGCATAGACCGCCGCGACAGCCGCAGCCTCTGTCGGCGTAAAGACGCCGCCATAGATGCCGCCAATGATGATGATGATCAAAAACAGGCCGAAACCGGCTTCCTTGCAGCCGTTCATCAATTCATCAAAGCCTGCCCATTTTCCTGATGGCAGGCCCTTTATGCGTGCGTAGATATAGATTGTCCCCATCAGCATCAGGCCGGCCACGATGCCCGGCACGACACCGGCCAGAAACAGGCGCCCGACCGAGACATTGGTGGCCGCCGCATAGACCACCATGACGATGGACGGCGGAATGAGAATTCCGAGAGTTCCGGCATTGGCAATGATGCCGGCGGCAAATTCCTTGGAATAGCCGACCTGGCGCATACCGGCGATGGCGATCGTGCCGATGGCGACAACGGTGGCCGGCGACGAACCCGACAAGGCGGCAAACAACATGCAGGCAAGCACCGATGCGATGGCCAGGCCGCCGCGTATGTGGCCGACGCTGGCAATGGCAAATCGGATGATCCGTTTCGCAACCCCGCCGGTCGACATGAAGGACGAAGCCAGGATGAAAAAGGGGATGGCCAGCAGCGTGTAGTTCTGCGAGGCGTCCATCATCTGCACGGTGACCGAGGACATCGAGTCGCGCGAGAAAAAGGCGATGATCAGGATTGAGGACAGGCCCAGCGATACCGCAACCGGGACGCCGAAAAACAGGAAAAACAGAACGAGTATGAAAAGGATCAACGGTTCCATGGCATCAATCCTTCAATGCATCTTTGTGCTCGGCGACGAGGTCTTCGGCCTCATGGCTGGCAATCATCAGGTCACGTTCACCCCGGGCAATCTGCACAAGGGCCTGGGCTGAGCGATAGGCAAACAGAGCAAGGCCCGCCGGCAAAACGAGATAGGCCGACCAGCGCGGCAGGCGTTCCTTGAAACCGAACAGATCCACCATCAATTGCGGCCACTTCATTTCGTCCAGTCCCGCGCCCGTGCGATAGATGGTCGACCAATAAAGCATGGCGCCGCCCTTGGTCTTGGCACCAAGAATCGTCATCCAGCCGGAACCGAGCAGGATGGCCGCATAGACGACGCAGGCGGCAGCGCCCAGCATTGCGACAATTCTCATGGTTCTGGGCGAAAACATCCGGACAACGGCATCGACGCCGAGATGGGTCTTGGTGCGAACGCCGTAACTCATGCCGAAAAGGATCAGCCATGCAAACAGGATGCGTTGGAATTCGAGCGCGCCGCTCCAGCCGGAATTGAAGCTGTAGCGCGCAATAACCTGGGTAAATGCGACCAGAGTGATCACCGCCAATAAAATGGCCAGCGTGTTTTCTTCAAACCGTGCAAGGCGGTCAGGCGCGCGTCGGTCAATAATGGCATAGATGATGACGAAGAGCGTCAGAAGCGCCCATGGTCCGTAAGGTAGGAATGACACTGTAGCCCCCTCCAGCTTCAAAGTGTCCGCCCCTCGCCGACAGGCCAGGGGCGGCTTCGTTCATTCAATCATCAGCCGTCATTGGATGCGGATGCGGCCGCAATCATGTCGGCGCCGACATCGGCTTCGAACTTGGCCCAAACCGGCTTCATGGCTTCGACCCATTCCTTGCGTTGTTCCGGGGTCAATTCGCGCACCGTGGCGCCGGCGGCCATCATGTCGGCCTTGCACTTTTGCTCCTGGGCGGCAATGCCGTTGTTGAAGTCATTGGTGACGCTGTCGAGAATAGACAGGAACTGGTCGCGTACTTCGGGTTCAAGCCCGTCCAGCCAGTCTTTCGAGGTCACGACCAGATAGCCGAGAAGACCGTGATTGGTTTCCGTGATGCCATCCTGCACCTCATAAAATTTCTGGGTGTAGATGTTGCACCATGAATTTTCCTGACCATCGACAACGCCGGTCTGCAGGGCGCCGTAGACCTCCTTGAAGGCCAGCTTTTGGGCCGATGCGCCCATGCCTTCAATCATGGCCTGGGCCACATCGGAGGGCTGGATGCGGAACTTCAGGCCCGATGCGTCAGAGGGAACCAGAAGCGGCTTCTTGGCGGAGAATTGCTTGATTCCCGATGCCCAGAAATGCAGGCCGGTAAACCCGACATCATCGACGGCGTGCAGCAAGGTTGACGCAGCCTCGGTTCCGAAGAAGCGATTGACGGCGGCAAGATCGTTGAACAGGAAGGGAAGATCGAACAGCCGGTATTTCTTTGTATAGGCCTCGAATTTGGAAAGCGACGGAGCGGCAAGCTGGACGTCGCCCAGCAACATGGCTTCTTTCACCTTGTCGTCATCGAAAAGAGTCGAATTCGGAAAGATCTGCATGCAGGCCGTGCCGTTCATCTCCTTGTTGATGCGCTCAGCCAATAGCTTGGCTGCAACACCCTTTGGGTGCGTTTCGGCCACGTCATGGCTGAACTTGATGACCATTTCGCCGGAATCACAATCCTCGGCCATTGCGGCGGAAGCGCCGAATGAGAGTGCAAGGGTTGATACGGCTGCGAGAAGCAGTTTCTTCATTGTAGTAAATCCTCCATTTCGGCCATGAGGCCGCTATTGACAGCTTGACCGCTGATCGGTCGCGCCGCGCATGTCCATAATTTGGAGGCCTGATCCGGGCAGGATGGTCAATCGATGCAAGCACCGGCATAGATCCTGTTTGCTCCTCCCGCAAAGCCTCCCAGCAAGCACGGTGTCTAAAGCGGTGCAAAGCGCGTGCCAGATCCAAGCGCGTGTGTGCGATTCCAGATTATCTATAATATATCAGCTAGATACGATGAGATGCAAATTTCTGAATGCGCGCCGCCCGGACCGAATGGGTAGTCAGCTACCCATAAAAGAGCCGCCCATGTTACCGCAGCGATACATCGTCTTGCCCGTCTTCGGCGTCCGGACTGGCAATGCCGAGCCGCTTCATCTTGTCGTAAAGCCCCTTGCGTGAAATCTGCAGCGATTCATAGACAGGCTTCAAGGCGCCGCCATTGCGGGCCAGTTCGCTTTCTATGATCGCTTTTTCGAAAGCGGCAAGCCGGTCCGACAGGCTGCCGAAAGTATCCATTCCGGCAAAAGCGGAACTTTCCTCGGGCTTTGCAAAACCCTGCCACATGCCCAGCACGAAACGGTCGGCATAATTGCGCAATTCGCGCACATTGCCCGGCCAGTCATGGGCCATCAGTTGCGCTTCCAGCCATGCCGGCACGTCGGGAATTTCGCGGCGGTATCGCGCGCGCGCTTCTCGGGCAAGATGAAAGAACAGCAGCGGCACGTCTTCGCGCCGAAGTCGAAGCGCCGGCAATTCAAGCGTAATGACATTGAGCCGATAATAAAGATCAGCGCGGAATGCGCCCCGCCTGCCCTCCTCTGCAAGATTGCTCTTGGTGGCCGCGACAAAGCGGACATCGAGGGTCATGGTCTTGTTGGACCCCAGACGCTCGATCGAGCGCGTCTCGATGGCGCGCAGCAACTTTGCCTGAAGATCAAGCGGCATGGATTCGATCTCGTCAAGAAAGATCGTGCCGCCATTGGCATGTTCAAGCTTGCCGATGCGCTGTTTCTGCGCCCCGGTAAAGGCGCCCGGCTCATGACCGAACAATTCCGCCTCGATGATATCGGCAGGCAAGGCGGCGCAGTTGATCGCGACAAAATTGCCGCCGGCGCGGCCGCCGAAATCATGCAGCGCGCGGGCGACAACTTCCTTGCCGGACCCGGTCTCGCCATGGATCAGGATATCGACGTCGGTATCGGCGAGCATGGCTATCTGCTCACGCAGCTTGACGACTTCCGGCGCGCGGCCCACCAGGCGCATGGCCAGCGCGTCATGGCCATCAAGCTCGGAGCGCAAAGACCGGTTTTCCAGCACCAGCCTTCGCTTTTCCAGCGCCCGTTCGATGACGGTGTGAAGGCGTGAAAACTGGAAAGGCTTTTCAATAAAATCATAGGCGCCGGCCCGCATGGCGTCGACGGCCATCTGCACGTCGCCATGGCCGGTGATCAGGATGACTGGCAAGGTTGAATCGATGGCCAACGCCGCTTTGAGGAGTTCAAACCCATCCATGCCCGGCATCCGGATGTCGCTGACAATGACCGCATAATCCATGTGCGAAATCTGTGACAACAGGTTTTCAGGCGAATTGTGGAGCACGACGGGAAGACCTTCGATTTCGAGGCCCTGGGCCAGAGCGTGGCGAAGATCGTCATCATCGTCTGCAAGATGCACCACGGGTTTCAGCGAGTTGCCCATTCAGTCTCCATCGGCGGCGCGAAGCCGCAATTCGAAGGTGCAGCCATTTTCGCCTCGATCAATCAGCCTTATGCTGCCGCCGAAATCCTGCACGATATTATAGACGATTGACAGGCCAACCCCGATGCCTTCGCCGGGCGGCTTGGTGGTGAAGAACGGATCGAATATGGCGTCGTGGATTTCAGCTGGAATGCCCGGGCCGTTATCGGCAATCAACGTGACGACGTCATCGCCCTCACGGCGTGCCGAAATCACGATCTGCGCGTCAGCCTGGCCGCGCAAGGCATCGATGGCATTGTTGATGAGATTGACGAAGACCTGCGACAGGCGGATTCGCCCTCCGAGAACCTTGAAATCTTCAAGGCCTGCTGATTCCGAGAGTTTTACGCCCTCTCTGGCGGCGCGCGGGCGAACCAGGATCAGCGCTTCGTTCAGCACGGCTGCAAGGCTGACCTGCCGCTTTTCAACTCCCGGCTTTCTGGAAAACGACAAAAGCGCGCCGGAGAGTTCGGCCATGCGGTCAACCATGGCGGTGATCCGGTCAAGTGTCGAGGCGACATCGGCCGGACGATCCAGAGCAAGCAGGCGTCCGGCATTGTCGGCGTAGGTGCGCATGGCGGCAAGCGGCTGGTTCATTTCGTGACTCAGCGTCGCCGCCATCTGCCCGAGCACCGCCAGTTTCGCCGTCTGGATCAGCTCCGTCTGGGCCTTGCGCAATTTCTGCTCTGCCTGGATGCGTTCGTCCACTTCGTGGCTCAGCGATTGGTTGATCAGGCTCAGCGCCTTGGTGCGATCCCGGACCAGTCGTTCGAGCCGGAGCGACTGGGCGCGATCCTTTCTCATCTGGAGTTGCACGCCTTCGCGACGATTGAGCACCAGCAGCACCGTTGCGCCGGCGACAATACATAACAGCGTGGTGACGGTCGCCGCAATCAGGCCGGCGTTTCTGGCTGGCGCCTGCTCTGCCAATACATGCAATTGCCAGCCGAGCAAGGGCAGGTCACGCAGGAGATCGACATAGCGGCGCTGATTGGAGCGGTCATTCAGGATCAAAGCGGCCGGTTTGAGACGCCATTCCGGTCGGTTGGTCAATATGACGATGCCGCTCTCATTGCTGACGAAAACCGGATTGGTCGATAGCGACCAGGCTTCTTCAATACCTTCAAAGCCAGCATAGACGGCGATGACGCCGAGCAGTTCTCCACCGCGTCGAACGCCTGCACCAAAGGCATAAGCACGATCCGCATTGTCCAGGGAGACGGCGATGCGACCCAGAATTCCGTGTCGTGCGGCAGATGTCAATTCTGCGCTTCCAGCCGGTTCGGGCCGGTAAATGTCACGCGCGGAGGCAAAAAGCGCACCATCCGGCATCAGGAAAGTAACCTCGCGCGCACCGGACATGCCAGCCACTTCTTCGGCCTTCAATTTCGCCAAAGCCTGTTTTTGCGGCCAGGGCCAATCGCTGGTAAACAGCGCGGCAATGTCATCCTGACGTCCGAGCAACGGCGGCAACAGGCGATATTTCTGCAAGACCCCGCTGAGGATCTCGGTTTGGACCGCCAGTGTTTCAGCAGCTTTCTGGCGGATTTGTGCTGCCGCCTGTTCTGTCCAGTAATTGACAGCGGCATAGATGACCAATGCGGAAAGGACCAGGGCAAAAGCCAGGGCAATTCGCCGGGCCTTGCCAAAGCGCGCCTTGATATCACGACCGCTTTCCGTCCCCGCCATGCCCAATTCTCCCCATCGCGTTTTAGAAGCGGTCATCGGCGGGAGTCAACTGCCCATCGGGTAAGGAAGAACAAGTCGGCCAATCCATCATCCCGGCGCTCGATTGGGCGACGATGGGCGCGCTGCCAATCCGACCTGCCGGTGTTGCCACCCTGCTGCTTGCCCGGCGGGATGAGGCCCTTCACAAAAGCGGAGCAATTGCGGCGTCAATCGCGTCGCCCAGACGCCCGACGATTTCATTGACATCATCTTGTGTCACAATGAAGGGCGGCGCCAGCAAAACGTGGTCGCCATTTTGACCATCAATGGTGCCGCCCACCGGATAGACCATGAGACCCCTCGTCATTCCTTCCTTCTTGATGCGCGCATGCAGCTTCAACGACGGCTCAAACGGCATTTTTGCAACCCGGTCCCGCACCAGTTCGACACCCCGGAACAAGCCGCGGCCGCGGATGTCGCCAACATGGCGGTGGTTGCCCAGCCGCTCGAGAAGTTGCCTTTCCAGATGGTCGCCCATGCCCGCCACATTGGCGAGCAAATCATTCTCGCTGATGACTTTTTGCACGGCAAGGCCCGCCGCAGCCGCCATCGGATGGCCCATATAGGTGTGTCCATGCTGGAAGAAGCCGGAGCCGAGGGAAAACGCTTCATGGATTTTTCCAGACAGCAGCACCGCGCCGATGGGCTGGTAACCACCGCCGAGACCCTTGGCGGTTGTCATCAGATCCGGCGTCACGCCGTCCTGCTCGCAGGCATGCAAGGTTCCGGTACGCCCCATACCGCACATCACTTCGTCAAGGATCAGCAGAACCCCGTATTTATCGCATATGGAGCGAATTCGCCTCAGGTAGTCGGCAACGGGCGGAACGGCGCCCAAGGTTGCGCCTACCACAGTCTCTGCGACAAAAGCCATCACCTGATCTTCACCCAGTTCGAGAATCTTGTCTTCCAGCTGTTGCGCCATCCGTGCTGCGAAAGCCTCATCGCTTTCACCGTCCAGCTGGAGGCGGTAGGCATAGCAGGGATCAATGTGGTGTGTCTGGATCAATAGCGGCTGGAACTGCGTTCGACGCCATTCATTGCCGCCGGTGGCAAGCGCCCCCAATGTGTTGCCGTGATAACTCTGGCGCCTGGCAATCAAATGCCGGCGTTGCGGCTCACCCATTTCAACAAAATATTGCCGGACCATTTTGAGCGCCGCTTCCACCGCCTCCGATCCGCCACTGACCAGATAGACATGATCCAGGCCGTCAGGCGCATTGGCAACCAGATGGTCGGCCAATTGCTCGGCGACATCGGTGGTGAAAAAGCTGGTATGTGCATAGGCGATCTTGTCGAGTTGGGCGTGAAGTGCTGCCAGCACTTCCGGATGACAATGACCGAGACAGGAAACCGCGGCCCCTCCCGAAGCATCGATATAGGCTTTGCCGTCTTCGTCGAAAATCCGGATTCCGGAGCCGCCTACGGCAACAGGAAGTTTGGAGTGAATGGCACGGTGAAGGATATGGGTCATGGCCGCTTCTTCGGGTTTCGTTGTGTAAGGTGGGTTTTGAGCGCTGCAAACATCCGGTCCGAGCGCTGCAGCGCCGCCACTGCCCGCTCCCCCCGGTGGCCGGCAATCAGGGCGCCAAGAACTTCGGCGACCGCAAAAGCAGGCGACATGACATGGAAGAACGAGGTGCTTTCGGTCGGCACGGTGATGACATTGGCGGCAATCTGCGCAAGCGGAGAGACTTCGCTGTCAGTCACGGCAATCACGGACACGCCGAGAGTCTGCGCATATTCAGCAATTTCGATGGTGGCGCGGGTATAGGGAAGGACGCTTGCAGCCAACAAGACATCGCCGGGACCGGCCTTGGCGATCGCATCGACACCAATGCCGTCAATGCCGTCCAGCATGACCGATTTGCTGTCGATCAGCGCCAGCATGTAGTGCAACTGCCAGGCAATGGAATGGCTCGATCGCAGACCCAGACAATAGATCCGCTCCGCTTTTTCAAGGCAGACGGCGGCATCGACAATGCGCCCGAGTGAAGCGGGCTGCGCCAACCCGGCGATCTGCCTGCCGATTGACTGAAGCATGTCGGCAGCCATTGCGTGGTCACCCTTCAGCCTTTGGGCGGCAACCTGCGCATCGGCCTTGCCTGCAAAACCCGAACCTTCATTGCGCAGCGCCTCTGCATAGGCCTGCCGGATCGCCTCAAAGCCGGCAAAACCCAGATGCTTGGCAAGCCGGGTCATTGTCGCGGGTTGAACCCCGGCCCGGCGCGCCTGTTCGCGCATTGAAAGCAGTGCTACATCCCGCGGATTATCGACGAGGTAGCGCGCCGCAGATTGCAACTGCGCCGACATGGTGTCGAATTTCTCGACAAGCGATTTTCCCAGTGGTGAAGCTTCCATGCAGGATCAATAATCCCGCCGGAATTGTTTTGCAACAATTGTTTCAAAAGTTCCAATTATGATCATCATGAATCATCGTCAGGCCAAATCGGTGCGTTTTTCGCTTTCAACTGGACCAAAACAGTGGCCGCCGCGAAGTCATGGCCGATGAGACTGGATTGCTCGACCATGCTTTTGCCGGGGCGAGGAATTCTCCGGCGTCAGATGCTCAGCGTGGGAACACCGCTTCGGCGGCCAATTCCAGCCGTCCTATCGTTCCGGCCACGTCTGCAAGCTTGTCCAGGCCGAACAGGCCGATCCGGAATGTCCGGAAATCCGGTCCCTCGCCGACCTGAAGCGGCACGCCGGCGGCTATCTGAAGGCCTTCGGCGCGGAATTTCTTGCCATTCTGGATGTCCGGATCATCGGTATAAAGGACAACCACGCCGGGCGCGGCAAAGCCGTCGGCTGCGACCGATTTCACGCCTCTTGCGGCAAACATCGCCCGCACGCCGTTGCCCAGGGACCATTGCGCCTGGCGCAAGACTTCGAAACCCGCTGTTTCTGCCTCGATCATGGCGTCGCGCATGCCCAGCAATGCATCGGTCGGCATGGTGGCATGGTAGGCGTGTCCGCCGTCTTCGAAAGCCTTGAAGATCGATCGCCACTTCTTCAGATCAAGCGCAAAGCTGTCTGACGTCGTTGCTTCCAGCCGTTCACCCGCCAGTGGCGACAACATGACCAGACCTGCGGCAGGCGATGCCGACCATCCCTTTTGCGGAGCCGAAATCAACACGTCAACGCCGGTTGCACGCATATCGACCCAGATGGCGCCCGATGCAATGCAGTCCAGCACCATCATCGCACCGACTTCATGGGCCGCCGTACTCATCTGGGTAATGTAGCTGTCTGGCAGGATGATGCCCGACGAGGTTTCCACATGCGGCGCGAAGATGACCTCCGGACGCTCCGCCCTGATCTTTGCCACCACCTCTTCGATGGGCGGCGGCGCGTAGGGTGATTGCGAGCTGTTTCCGACCTGCCTTCCATTCAGCACAATGGTGTCGGCTGCAATCTGGCTGGCATCGAAGATCTGTGTCCAGCGATAGGAAAACCAGCCGTTGCGGATGATCATGACGCGCTTGCCGCGGCCAAACTGCCGGGCAACCGATTCCATCGCATAGGTCCCGCCGCCGGGAACAATGGCGACCGCATCAGCGCCATAAACCCGCCGCAACACGTCCGAAATATCGCGCATCGCCTTCTGGAATTTCTCCGACATGTGGTTTAGAGACCGGTCGGTGAAGACGACTGAAAATTCCTGCAGTCCGTCTGGATCCACATCTTGACGAAGTCCGGGCATTGCTTTCTCCTGCTCTTGATCAAGCCGGACAATAGAACGGATTTGGAGCGGTGTCCCCTATATTTCCGAAGCGGACAAACAGTTTTGCGCCGTCGCGCAAGACCGGCCGGGGCTTGTCGCCGAATGTCCCGCGGCGTAATGATGAAGCGCGCAGACCACGGGTTAAAGCCCGGCCTGACGCATGTCGCAGGATGAAGCCGGATCCCTGCGGCCAAACCATCACCAAGCCGGTCTTATATCTCTCCACCCTTCATGCAATCTCTGTCGTGGCGGGAATGAATGCCCGATCCCGTCGGACAGCCCGCAGTTTTGCAACATGACAATTATTTCAGATTTGACATCAATCAATGCGCCATTTCAATCATAGAGGTTAAAGATAGAAAATATGATATGGAACAAACGGTTCGCTCGCCGGCAGGGGAGACACTGTTATTGACCGGAGATGAAACCGCATGACGTTCAAGAAGAGCCATCTTCGCAACCTTCTCATTGTTTTCATTCTGGCAGGCCTGGGATACGGCGGCTACACCTTCATGCAGAACCGGCCGGTGACGGTTGATGTTGCCGCGCCCTCTGACAATGTGCCCATACGGGTCTTCGGTCTTGGCAGCGTTGAAGCACGGGTCCTTTCCAAAGTTGGCTTTGAAGTCAGCGGAACCGTGGTCGAGCTGAATGCGGACCACGCCAACAAGGTTGCCCACGCCTCGGTCCTGGCACGGCTGAATGTCTCCGAACAGTTGGCACGCGTCGATCAGGCCGATGCCACCCGGCTTGCGGCAGAGATGAACATTGAAAAGGCAAGGGCAAATGTAGACCGCGCCAGGGCAGTCTTTGACCAACGCAAGGAAGACAGCGAGAGAAAGAAAAACCTTGTCAATCGCAACGCCATTTCCCAGCAGGAGGCCAGCGAAGCGGTGCTGATTGAAAAAGTGGCTGCTGCCGACCTTTCGGTTGCTGAAAGCGAAGTCAATGTCACAAAGGCCCAGTTGACCGATGCGGCTGCCAAGTTGCGCTTTGAAAAAACCATCCTCGAACAGCACGTTCTGCGGGCGCCCTATGACGCCGTGATCATCGAGCGCCACAAGGAAGCGGGTTCGGTGATCAATGCGGGAGAAGTGATTTTCACATTGGTGGATCCGCAATCGATCTGGACGCTGGCCTATGTGGACGAAGAACAGGCCGGAATGCTCGCATTGGGTCAGGCAGTCCAGATCAGGAAACGCTCTCAGCCAAACAAGCTTGCCACCGGCAAGGTGGTCCGGATCGGGCTGGAAAGCGACAGGGCCAATGAAGAGCGCAAGGTCTGGATCAAATGCGACATATGCCCGGAGCAGCCTTTCATCGGTGAACAGGCCGAGGTCTGGATTACGGTTGCGACGCTTAAGGACGCCCTGATGGTGCCGCGCGCCGCCATTCATGATCTTGCAGGACAAAAAGGCAAAGTGTGGCTGGTCGAAAATGGAGTCCTGCGACAGGCCGAACTCACTTTCGGATTTCGCTCCGAAGATGCCCGCCATCAAGTCGTTGACGGTCTGCCTGAGGGCGCGCAGATCGTTACCACGGTTGGACCCGGTCTCAGGGACGGGCGGTCCGCCAAGATCAGGCAGGCAGCAAAATGAACCTTGCCTATCGTGATGTGCGCCACAGTTTCTTCCGGTTCCTCCTGACCTGCATCGGCCTGAGCCTGCTGATGGCCGTTGTGCTGTCGATGATGGGCATCTACAACGGATCGGTTATTGATGCCCTGACGATTTCCCGCGCGCCCAATGTCGACGTCTGGGTCGTTGAAGCCAACACAAAAGGGCCTTTCGCCGAATCCTCCAAGATACCCGGTTCGACACGGGAGGCCATCGCGCGCCTGCATGGCGTTGCCGAGACCGGCAGCGTTACCTACCAGACCGGGGAAGGTGAATATGACGGCGTTACACGCCGATTGTACATCATCGGCTTTGAGCCCTCGCGTCTGGGTGGCCCGCAGGATCTGGTCAGTGGCAGACCGATTACCAGCAGCCACTACGAAATGATCGCCGACATGCGAACCGGCCTGAAACTGGGTAATGAAGTGCATTTGGGCCGCAACAAGTTCCAGGTGGTCGGCCTTGTTCAAAACCATGTCAATTCCGGCGGCGATCCGGCAGTCTATATCTCGCTTGCCGACGCCCAGGTGTTGCAGTTTGAAATCGATCCGGCAGCAGTGCGCGTCAAGCGCGCCAAGGGTGAGGGATCGGAGTCCCAGGACACGGTCAATGCGGTAATCGCCCGCCTCCATCCCGGTGCCAGTCCGCAGGATGTCGCTGCGACCGTGCGGCAATGGAAGCACCTTGCAGGCATGACGCAGGCCGACGAGGAAAAGTTGCTCACCCGCTCCCTGATTGAAAGGCAGCGGCGTCAACTGGGCCTGTTCATGGCCATTCTGGTGGTGGTTTCTGCGGTCGTGATCGCGCTGATCATTTACATGATGACGGTGGAGAAAATCAAGCAGATCGCGACCTTGAAGCTGATCGGCGCCCCTGATCGCACCATCATCGGCATGATTGTCCAGCAATCGCTGCTGATGGGTGGAACCGGGTTTGTTTTCGGATTGCTGCTGCTCTCCTTCGTCAAGGACTTCTTCCCGCGAAGGGTTGTCCTTGATCCGCAGGACGCGCTGATACTGGCCGGCATTATCTTGGTGGTCTGCCTCGGCGCCAGCGGCCTTGGCGTCAGGGCCGCGCTGAAAGCCGATCCTGCCACGGCTTTGGGAGGTTAGGCGATGACGGAACCAAGCGGCAGCGTGCTCGTCGATGTGAGCGATGTGAGCAAGCATTTCGGCGAAGGCCAAGCGCGCGTTGATGCGCTCAAATCCGTCAGCATCCAGATTAGGGCCGGCGAAGTCGTGGCCCTTCTCGGCCCGTCCGGCTCCGGCAAGACCACGCTTCTCAACGCCATCGGCTGTATCATGGAGCCAAGCAGCGGACGCATCACGCTGGATGACGACCTGGTCTATGACAATGCCTGGCTTAAAGGCGATTTGCGGCGGCTGCGGCTCGACAAGATCGGCTTCATTTTCCAGTTTCACAACCTGCTGCCGTTTTTGAACGTCGTCGACAATGTCGCCTTGGTGCTGGAACTGGCGGGCGCGGAACCGGGCGACGCCAAAAAGCGGGCTGAACACCTGCTCGATTATCTCGAAGTCGGCCATCGCAAAACTTTCATGCCGTCAAGCCTTTCGGGCGGCGAAGCTCAGCGTGTGGCCATTGCGCGGGCGCTGGCAAACAGGCCCCGCATCATCCTTGCCGATGAACCTACGGCGGCGCTGGACTCAAAACGCGCGGAAATCGTCATGGACCTCTTGCGAAAGGTCGCTGTTGAAAATGACGCCTGCATCATTGCCGTGACCCATGACGAAAAGATATTCAACCGGTTCGACCGCATCTTCAATCTGCGTGACGGGCAATTGGAATAATTTCAGGCTGTTTTCGCTGGCGCGCGACTGCGCCAAATCTACGCGACGCCGGCTTCAACCGGCATTCGGCGCGCCGGAGAAGGACAGGCTGAGAAAATCATGAAAGGTCTTGGTTGCCGGAGCCTGCGGCACCGACCGGTTCCACGTCACCCCAATATCCATGGTCGGAATTTCGGCCACGATGTTTCGCAGCTCGATGCGCTGGCCTTCCAGCGACCACGGTCGATAGACCATGTCGGACAGGATCGTCACGCCGACGCCGTCAGCCACGAAACTTCGAACAGCCTCGACTGAAGAGGTCTTGAAAATGAGGTTGGGCTTCAATCCCGTCGGTTCCCAATAACGCGACGCCGTTTCGCTGGCTTCGTCCACGGTCAGCATCGCATAGGGTTCAGAGGCGACCTGCTCCAGCGTGATCGTGTCGGCCGACAGCAGCGGATGTTCGGCGGGAAGCCACAGCCGCCTGCGGGAATGCAGCAAGGTTTCATAGGCAAGCTGGGTGCGCTCGCGGAGGTTGGATACCAGCATCACCGCCATGTCGAGCGAACCATCAAGCAATTGCGCCTCAAGCGCGTCGCGCGGCAATTCGCAAAGTTCAATCCGGATTTTCGGATAGCTCCGCACGAAACGGGCATAATGACGCGGCAGGAAATAGCCCATGACCGTATAGCTGACACCGACTTTCACCACGCCGCTCAGCGCCTTGTCCTCGGTCAAAGGCGCCCGTTCGGCCGAATTGACCGCCGCCATGACATTTCGCGCATGCAGCAGAAAACGCCTGCCTTCAGCCGTCAGGGCGACACCGGAAGCCATCCGTTTGAAGAGATCGACGCCCAGATGCTGCTCCAACTGCTGAATGGCGGTCGTGACTGCAGATTGTGAAACATTCAAGTCTATGGCCGCAAGGCTCACCTGACCCGAGTCAGCGGTGGCGATGAAGTAGCGAACCTGCTTTATAGACAATGCCATTATCTGTTTTTTCGATACGAGGAATTACATATTCATATTTTACAATAATTTCGTATTGCGGCAAGCTTCATTCAAATAATTCCGGAAAACCGGATCTGAAATCACAGGGAGATAATCTTGCCAACGCTGAATTGTGACATGGGTGAGGCCTTCGGTCTCTACAAAATGGGCGACGACACTGGATTGATGCCACTGATAGACATCGCCAACGTTGCCTGCGGTTTTCACGCTTCCGATTTCAACCACATGCGCGCAACGGTGCGCCTGGCTGCGAAACACGGCGTCAAGGTCGGCGCCCACCCCTCGCTGCCCGACCTGCAGGGATTTGGACGGCGCGAGATGAAGATCGGCCGCGAAGAGCTTGCCAATTGCATCATTTACCAATTGGGCGCGCTCAAGGCCTTTCTGGATGCGGAAGGAATGCAGCTCAACCATATCAAGCCGCATGGCGCGCTTTACGGCATGGCTGCGCGTATGGAAGAAATGGCCCATGCCGTCTGCGACGCCGCCGATGTCTACAAGGTTCCGCTGTTGGGAATGGTCAATACCCAGCATGAAAAGGTCTACAAGAGCCGCGGCCATACTTTCGTCGCCGAATTTTATGCCGACCTCGATTACAACGACGACGGCAGCCTGATCATCACCCGCGAACATGAGGCCAAGGATCCGGACAATGCGGCCCGCATCTCCAGGCGCGCCATCAGCGAGGGTCTGGTGAAAAGCGTTGGCGGTCGCGATATTTCGGTGGGAGCCGAAACAATCTGCGTTCATTCCGACACGCCCAATGCCGTCGATATCGCCCAGGCCGTGCGAAACGCCCTGAACAGCTAGACCATTCCAGGATTCAAGAAGCGAGGTTTTCCATGGCACAGACGATCCTTTCACCCCTACCGGGCACATTCTACCGCAAGCCATCGCCGGAAGCGGCGCCCTACAAGAATATCGGTGACACCGTTGCGGTCGGCGATGTCATAGGTCTGATCGAGGTGATGAAGTCATTCAACGAGGTCAAGGCGGACAAGGCCGGTGAAATCACCCAGTTCCATTGCGATGACGAAGAGCCGGTCATGGCTGGCCAGCCACTTGTCGAGATTGCTTGAGCATGCCGATCTCCAAGCTTCTGATCGCCAATCGCGGAGAAATTGCAGTTCGGATCATCCGGGCCGCGCGGGAACTCGGAATCCGGACAGTGCAGGTTCACAGCGCGGCGGATGTCGATTCGCTTGCCGTAATGATGGCCGATGAAAGCATCAATATCGGACCGCCTCATGCGGCAAAGTCCTATCTGAACATTCCTGCGATTCTCGATGCGGCCAAGCAAACCGGGGCGGACGCTATCCATCCCGGCTACGGCTTTCTGGCCGAAAGCGGGACCTTTGCCGATGCCGTCGAGGCGGCAGGGCTTGTCTTTGTCGGACCTACAGGCGATTCCATTCGCGTCATGGGTGACAAGGCGGCAGCCAGACAGGCCGCCTTGCGGGCCGGCGTGCCCTGCGTGCCAGGATCAGACGGTCGCGTCGACAACCCTGAAGATGCGATTGCGATATCAAAAAAGGTCGGTTTTCCACTGATGATCAAGGCTGCGGCCGGCGGCGGCGGGCGCGGCATCCGCATAGCCGGCAATCTGGATGAATTTGAAAGCCTGATGGCCCAGGCCAGTGCCGAAGCAAAGGCTGCTTTCGGCGATGGCGGTCTCTACATAGAAAAGGCCATCACCAAAGCCCGCCACATCGAAGTGCAGATCCTTGGCGACGGCGAAAGGGCGATCCATTGCTTTGAGCGCGAATGCTCGCTGCAAAGACGCCGGCAAAAAGTGTGGGAGGAAGCCCCTTCCGTCAGCCTGCCGGAAGATGTCCGCCTGAAACTCTGCGCCTCCGCCGTCGCCTTGGCCGAAGCGGTCAATTACCGCGGCGCCGGTACGGTCGAATATCTCTATGACGATGAGAGCGGCGAATTCTATTTCATCGAAATGAATACCCGCATCCAGGTCGAGCATCCGGTCACTGAAATGATCACCGGCATAGATCTGGTCCGCGAGATGATCCTGATTGCGTCAGGCCGCAAGCTTGCCCTTCGTCAGCAGGATGTCCAGCTTCGCGGCCACGCCATCGAAGTGCGCATCAACGCAGAAGATCCAGCCCGGAATTTCCACCCGGCGCCCGGCACGATTTCAAGCCTGAATGTTCCCTCCGGGCCGGGAACGCGTTTTGATTCCATGCTCTACCAGGGCTACCAGGTTCCGCCGTTTTACGACTCGCTGCTGGGCAAGCTGATTGTCTGGGACAATGACCGTGATGCCGCCATCGAGCGATTGACGCGTGCGCTCGGCGAACTCGACATTGGCGGCATTGCCACCACCAAGAGGCTGCACCAGATGCTGGCGGCCGATCCGTCGGTCCGCAAGGCCCAATTCCACACGAGATGGCTCGAACCATGGCTTGAGCAAAGTGAACAAATAGAATTCCTGATGGAGGGTACCAGCCAATGAAGACACGTTATTCCTATGGCGGCGACGAGCATATCTTCGTCGAATGCGACGAGGAAATGTCGCTTGAAGCCTTTTTCAAGTCACTGTCCATGTCAACCGCAGTCAAGGAAGCGGCCATCAAGGGCGTCACCGAAATCTGCCCGGCCAATGCCTCGATGCAGGTCAAGTACAATCCCGACATCATTTCACCAACCGACATGCTGGCGGAGCTGAAATCGATTGAACAGGCCGCCAGCCATGCGCCGTCCAAAATAGCCACCCGGATCATTGAAATTCCGGTGCTTTACAACGACCCATGGACCCATGAAACGCTGATGCGGTTTCGCGAGCGCCATCAGGATCCGACTTCGACGGATATCGAATATACGGCGCGCATCAACAATCTCGACGGGATCGACGGCTTTATCAAGGCGCATTCGGGCGCACCGTGGTTTGTCACGATGGTGGGATTTGTGGCTGGCCTGCCGTTCCTCTACCAGATGGTGGAACGCCAACGCCAGATCCAGTCGCCCAAATATCTGCGTCCACGCACCGACACGCCGAAACTGACAGTCGGCCATGGCGGCTGCTTTGCCTGCATCTATTCGGTGCGCGGCGCAGGCGGCTACCAGATGTTCGGCATCACGCCTATGCCGATTTACGATCCCAATCAGAAGATCAAATATCTCAAGGACTTCATGTGCATGTTCAAGCCCGGCGACATCGTTCGCTGGAGGCCCATCGACCGCGCGGAATATGACGATACCGTCGCCGATGTCGAAAAGGGCCAGTACACGCCGATCATCCGCGACGTGACCTTCTCGCTGGATGAATTCAAGGCGGACATGAACGGCTACAATGCCAAACTGATGGGGGCGCTCCATGACCATTAAGGTTGTCAATCCCGGACTTTCCACCACCGTGCAGGATCTTGGCCGGCCGGGCTATTATCACATCGGTATTCCGCTTTCAGGCGCCATGGACCGGCTGGCAGCCCGCGCTGCCAATATTCTGGTCGGCAACCCGGAGGAAGCCGCTGTTCTTGAAGCGGTTTTCATGGGGCCGGAACTCGAATTCGGCCAAGACGCCACCGTTGCTGTTACCGGCGCCGAACTGCCGCCAAAAGTCGATGGCGAGGCAAGGGACGGCTGGACTTCCTTCACGGTCAAGAAGGGCCAGACCCTCTCCTTCGATTTTCTGAAAAAGGGAGCCCGCGCTTATATCGCCGTTTCAGGCGGAATTGATGTTCCCGTCATGCTCGGTTCGCGCTCGACCTATACGCTCGGCGCACTTGGCGGCTTTGAAGGCCGCAAGCTCGCAGCCGGCGACGTGCTGAAACTGGGGCAGGGCGCTGGCGCGAAAGAAGGCCGGACAGTGGCTGAAAACCTGCGCCGCGGCCCTGGTTCGCCAGCCGAATTGCGCATGATACCGGGCCTTTATTGGCACCGCATCACTGAAGCTGCCGGCCGCCAGTTTCTGGCCGACACCTGGAAAGTCGCGCCGGAAGCAGACCGGATCGGTTATCGTTTCCGCGGCGGCAAGCCGCTGGAATTCGTGCCGCGCGAGCCGCCCTTCGGCGCAGGTTCAGATCCGTCCAACATCGTCGATGCCTGCTATCCCTACGGATCAATCCAGATCCCCAGCGGCACCGAGCCGATCGTGCTTCACCGTGACGCCGTTTCCGGCGGCGGATATTTCATGGTGGGCGCAGTCATCTCGGCCGACATGGACCTGATCGGCCAGTTGCAACCCCATACACCGGCGAGATTTGTCGAGGTCACGATGGATCAGGCGCTCAAGGCCCGTCATGACCGGGCGCGCATTATCGACCAGATCCGATCCAGCCTTTGAGGAGTCCATCATGCAAGAAAACCTGATTGCCACCCTGTTGCCAGACGCCCGCAAGAACACCCTCGCCAATATGGCGCTGGTTCTTGGCGGCATCGGCCTGCTGACTGTTTCCGCCAAGGTCCAGGTGCCATTCTGGCCCGTGCCGATGACGATGCAGACGCTTGTCGTGCTGCTGATTGGGTCAACCTACGGCGCCAATCGCGCCGGAGCCACATTGGCCGGATATCTGGCCGCCGGCGCCGCCGGCCTGCCGGTCTTTGCCGGAGGCGCGGGCCTTGCCTATATGGTCGGCCCCACGGGTGGTTATCTGGCCGGCTTCATCGCTGCGGCTGTCTTGATGGGTTGGCTCAGCGATCGCGGCCATGGACGCACTGTCGTCAGCGCCCTGGCATTGATTGCCGTGGGGGAAATCGCGATTTTCGCTCTCGGCGGTGGTTGGCTGTCAACAATCATCGGCTGGCAGAAAGCCCTCGCAGCCGGCGTCTATCCCTTCGTGCCCGCTGAAATCCTCAAGACAGTGCTTGCCGCCGCCATGCTCAGCATCGGCTGGAAGCAGGCGAAAACCTGATTGACTGTCAGGCGCTCGCATCCATGCGGGCGCGCGCCTGATCCCTGAACTCCTTTGGTGAGACCTTGAAATGAGCCTTGAACGCACGCGAAAACTGGGCCTGATCGCCAAAACCGAAACGGTAGGCTATTTCGGCCATCGTCTGCCGGTTGGACAGATCAGCCAGCACTTCGCGGCAGGCGGCAAGTCTTTGGTCGCGGATCCAGCTTCCCAGCGTCTGGTTGGTATCGCGAAAGAGTTCATGCAGGTAGCGGGTGGAAATGCCGCAGGCCCGGGAGATGGATTCCGGGTCCATTTCAGGATTGCCGAGGTTGCGCCGCGCATAGGTTTCAATTCGCGACAGATGCGCCAGACGAACCGACGAGCCGCCGGCGGTCAGGGTTCTTTCATCGGCATTCAGCGCCAGCACCAGAAGATCGGTCAACTGGTTGCCGACAGCAGCGCGAGCCTCCGCCGTCATGGTGTCAAACCGCCCCGGTATCAGGTGCAGCATATCGGCAAACAAGCCCCCTGCTCCATCGGAGGCGTTGAATTGCATCGAGCAGAAACGGTCCGGCTGGCGGATACGGCCGCTCAAGGCGCGATATTCCACTTTCAAGACCCAAAGGTCAGCCGCTTCGTCATGGCTGAATTCATAGGGCTCGTGGCTTCGCTCAAGAATGAAGCCGCCCGGATTGCAGCGCACCTCCTTGCCGCATTGGGAGAAAAAGACTTCAGAACGCGCCGGAACGGTAACCAGGAAATGCTCGTCGCGCTCGTTCTTCAGATGCTTGGGCAGCCGGCGATATTGCAATGCTGCGGAAGTCAGGCGCGACAGCGAGACGTCGCCAAGGGTCCACAGGCTGAGATCGCCGGAGAAGGCTTCGGCATTGCGGAATTGAAGATCAAGCGGAAAATAGGCGCTGGCGATCGCTTCATGCCAATGGCGGCTGCGTTCATGCCGGGGCGTATCGGACGTGGTAATGATCGACTTCATTGCGCGCTCCACTCACATATTCAGAAAACAGCATGTCACGTCATTCCGGGCGACGCAACAACCCGGCATGCCTTCAGGACCGGGGACTGCGCCACAGGCCAAACTTTGGTTCACGGACTGCAAAGACCATCCGCCGCTTATGCTCCTAGTCTTCAATCTCCAACTGGAAGGCAGTACCTGGCCGCATGTATTCGGCGTCAGACTCCAATATCTGATATGTTCGATCATGCCGGGCCGACCGCCGCAAAAGCGAGGCTATCATGAAGGCAAGGCAGAAATCCAAGGTCGATCCGATTACGCTATCCGTCGTCCGGGGCGTGCTCGAAACAACCCAACGCGAAATGACGCTGGCGCTGGAAAAGACGGCCCGCTCATCGGTGTTCAATCTGGCGCATGATTATTCCACCGCGCTTTTCAACGCCAAGCCGGAAATGATCCTGCAGGGCCAGGACATCCCCATCCATCTGGGTTCGCTGATCCCCGCCATGAAGGCCGTCGCCAAGTTTTTTGAAGGCGACATCCATGACGGCGACCTGATCCTGCACAACGATCCTGTGTTTGGCGGCAGCCATGCCATCGACACCTGCATGTACAAGCCGGTCTTCTACAAGGGCAAGCTCGCCTATTGGACCGTCTGCAAGGGACACCTCACCGACATTGGCGGGCCGGTGCCGGCGGGATACAACCCCAACGCCAAGGACATCTATGCAGAATGCCTGCGCATCCCCCCGGTCAAGATCTGGGACAAGGGCAAGCCGCGCAACGACGTGCTGAACATGATCTTCACCAATATGCGCGCGCGCCGCGACCAAGAAGGCGACTTCAATGCGCTGATCGGCGCCTGTCAGGTCGGCGAACGCAACCTCATCGCCATGCTCGACAAATATGGCGAGAAGGTTGTCGATACCTGCATCAACGAACTGCTGGACATGGCCGAACACCATATGCGCGACCTGATCAGGACAGTGCCGGACGGCGTCTATGAGGGTGTCGCGATTCTGGAGGACGCCGGACACGGCTTTGGCGATTTCGAGATCAAGGCGACAGTCACCATTACCAATGACAATTGTCACATCGCCATCCAGAGCCCGCCGCAGATTCCCTATTTCATCAATTCCTATGAAGGCAATTCGCATTCCGGCGTTTATCTCGGACTGATGATGTTTGCGGCCCTGCCGCCGCCCTACAATGAAGGTCTCTATCGCTGCGTCAGCCTCGATTTCGGCCCGAAAGGCACGATCTGCAACGCCCAGGAACCAGCGCCGCACATGAACTGCACCACTACGCCGATGGAAACGCTGACAGACGCCGTGCGGCTGGCTTTCGAAAAGGCCATGCCCTCCAAGGTCGCAGCCTCCTGGGGCCACGCCAACGGGCTGAATATTGCCGGCTGGGACAAGAGATCGAACGAAGAATTCGTCACAATGGTGCTGGCCACCATCATTTCGGGCGGCGGGGCCACACCGAAACAGGACGGCTGGCATGCCGTCGGCCCGGAATGCTGCTTTGGAGCACTGACATCCGGCGATGTCGAGCTTCTGGAATATTCCTACCCGATCATCATCCACCGCTACGCGCTGATGACCGACAGCGGCGGCGCAGGCAAATTCCGGGGAGGCTCGGGCACGGCCTGGGAAGTGGAACCGCTGGACGGCGACATGCTGTGCATCGGCTTTGGCGAAGGTCGCCGCATCCCGGCCATGGGCGCAGCCGGCGCATATTCTGCCGATGTCGATACCAAGGTGGGCCGCGTCGAACTCAAGCGCGACGGCAAGGTCGTCGTTGAGCGCACCAACATCATGGAAACAATCAAGCCCGGCCAGACCGTGACCAACAAGAACCCCGGCGGGGGCGGCTACGGCAACCCGCATGAGCGACCGATTGAAAAGGTGCTGTGGGATGTCAAGAACGGCCTTGTCTCCGTCGATGGCGCCAAGCGCGACTACGGTGTCGTCATCTCCGATCCTGAAACCCTGAACGTCGACCTTGCAGCAACGCAAGCTCTGCGGTCGGCAGCGTGAAGGGAAAATCGGACATGAACACCAGATATCGTTTGGGCATTGATGCCGGCGGCACTTTCACCGATTTCGTGGTTGCAGATCGCAGCAGTGGCGAAGTCAAGCTATTCAAGGCGTTGTCAACGCCGTCCGATCCGACGAAGGCCATCGAGAACGGTCTCAAGCTGATCGCCGACGACCTTGGCGTCACGGCATCCGAAATCGTTTCGAACTGCGATCTTTGCATTAACGGCACCACCGTTGGACTGAATGCGCTGATCACTCACCGGGGCGGCAAGACCGGCCTGATCTGCACAGCAGGCCATGAGGACTCCATTGAAATCCGCAACGGCCACAAGGAAGACGGTTTCCGTTACGATCCTGAGTATCCGGCGGCCACCATGCTGGTGCCGAGGCATCTGCGGCGCGGCGTGCGCGAACGCGTCATCTCCGATGGTTCCATTCGCACGCCGATGCAAGAAGAGGATGTGCGAGCAGCCTGCGAAATCTTCCGCAAGGAAGGCATCGAGACCGTCGCCATATCTTTCGTCTGGTCCGTGCTCAATCCCGGCCATGAGCGGCGCGCTGCCGAAATCGTCCGGGAAATGCTGCCGGACGCCATCCTGACTGTCGGCAGCGAACTTTACCCGCAGATCCGGGAATATACCCGGACCTCAACCTCCGTGGTCAATGCCTATCTCGCTCCGGTCATGCGGCGCTATGTTGCTGCGGTCGACGCCTATTTCAAGGCATTGGGCGCCCGCCAGCCGGTGCGCTATTTCCAGTCCAATGGCGGGCTGGCAGTTGGCCAGGTCATGACGGACAAATCGGTCTATGCGATCAATTCCGGTCCGGCATCCGCCCCGCAAGCCGGTCTTTACGTTTGCGCGCCGTTCAAGAAAAACAATGTCATCACCGTCGACATGGGCGGCACCTCCTTTGACATCACGCTGACCAAGGACGGCCAGACGAACCTCAACAAGAACATCGATTTTCTTCGCTACCGGATTGGGGTTCCGATGATCCAGGTCGAAACCCTGGGCGCAGGCGGCGGCTCCATCGGCTGGATCGACTCGCTTGGCATCATCCAGGTGGGTCCGCAATCGGCAGGATCGGAGCCGGGGCCGGCCTGCTATGGCCAGGGCGGCACCGAACCGACCACTTCCGACGCCAACCTTGTTCTGGGTTATCTGAGCCCCGACGGGCTTCTCGGCGGCAAGCTGCCGCTGGATCTGGAAAAGGCCCGCAAGGCCGTCAAGAAAGTCGCCGATCCTCTCGACGTCTCCATCGAGCGTGCGGCCTACGGCATGTATACGATCGTCAACAACAACATGGTCAACGGCATCCGGCGGGTGTCAGTCGAACGCGGTTATGATCCGCGCGACTTCGTATTGGTCGGCGCCGGCGGCGCCACGGCGGCCCATATTACGGCGCTTGCCCGCGAAATGGGCATCGACACCATCATCCTGCCGAAACTCGCTTCCGGCCTTTGCGCCTTCGGCCAGATCATTTCCGACGTCAAATACAACTACATGGCCACGGCGCCGCTGCGCCTTGACCATGACGCGGCCTTTGTAAAGATCAACGAACTGTTCAAGTCGATTGAAAAGGAAGGTGTCGCCCATCTGAAATCCGATGGCTTTACCAAGGATACGATTGATATCCGCCGCAGCCTCGACATGCGCTATGTCGGCCAGGTGCATGAATGCACCGTCGATATCGACACCTTCGACATCAATGCCAAGTCGATCACCAAGGTGCTTGCCGCTTTCCACAAGCGCCACAAGGAACTCTACACCTACAACGAGCCGCATAATGCGGTGGAAGTCGTCAATATCGAATCCACCCTGTTTGGCCGGATCGAAAAGCCGCAACTTCCCGCCCGCAAGAAGAGCGGTTCGACTGCGGATGCTTTGAAGGGCTACAGAAAGGCCATTTTCGATGCATCCGGCAAGGCCACCAAGACGCCGGTCTATGACGGTGATAAACTGGGAACCGGATCAGAAGTCATCGGCCCGGCCATCATCGAGGAAGTGACGACCACCATCGTCATCGAACCGGGATGGTCCGCCGTTCTCGACAAGACGAATTCCTATCTCATAACCCGAAAAAGGCACAAGTAGCGCATGGCAAACTCGCTGGCAGCAGACAATGTCTCGGTTTCATTCGACGGGCTCAGGGCGCTTTCGAATGTAAGCCTGGACATGCCTCGCGGGCGGGTGACCGGCCTGATCGGCCCCAATGGCGCAGGCAAGACGACGCTGGTCAATGTCCTGACCGGCTTTCAAAAGCCGACGACGGGCCGGGTGGTAATGGATGGGCGCGATATCAGCGGCCAAGAACCGCACAAGGTCCGCCAGCAGGGAATCGCCCGGACCTTTCAATCCGGTCGGCTGTTTACCGAACTCAGCGTCATCGACAATCTTGAAGTCACAGGAATTGGTCTCGGCCTGTCTCGCAAGGACGCCGCAGCCAAAGCCGAGCAGATGCTGGAATGGATCGGAATTCCGCATCTGGCCGAGCGCCTGGCGGGCGGCCTGCCCTATACCGACGAGCGCCGCGTCGCCATCGGCCGGTCGCTGATGATGGCGCCCAGCTTCGTGCTGCTTGATGAACCGGCGGCCGGCATGTCGGCGGAAGAGGCCGAAGACCTCTCGGCGATGATCGGCCGGATCGTGTCCGAAATGAAATGCGGCGTGCTGCTGATCGAACACAATATCGGCCTTGTGCTGAATGTCTGCGACTACATCCATGTGCTTGATTCAGGCGAGATCATCGTTTCGGGAACACCGGACGTGATAAAATCCAGCGAAGAGGTTCGCCATGCCTATATGGGAACCCAGGCCGATGCGGAAGGAGACATCCTTTGACCATGCTGTCGGTTGACAATGTCACGGTGCGCTACGGTCGATTGATCGCGCTTCGCGGTGCTTCCCTGCAGATTTCCGCTGGCGAAACGCTGTTCATCACCGGGCCGAACGGCGCGGGAAAATCCACGCTTCTGAAAGCCATCGCCGGCGTTGTAACCCCGCATAGCGGTTCGATCACCTTTCTGGGCAAGCCGATTTCAGGTCATCCGCCGGAGGAAATCGCGCGGATGGGCTTTTCCATGGTGCCCGAAGGCCGCGATGTTTTCGGTGCGCTGACAATCGAGGAAAACCTGCGGCTTGGCACCGGCATGCGCAGCGACAAGGATCAGGTCGCCCGCGACCTGGAAAATGTCTACACGGTGTTTCCGATTTTGCTGGAAAGAAAAAGCCAGCATGCCGGCACGCTATCGGGCGGCCAGCAGCAGATGCTGGTGATTGCCCGGGCACTGATGGCCGGACCCAAGCTGATTGCCATCGACGAGCCTTCGCTGGGTCTTGCCCCGAAAGTCATTGATGACGTTTACCAGACGCTGATCCAGTTGCGGGACCGACAGGGCCTGACGCTGCTGATCGTCGAACAAAGCGCCACGCGGGCAAGGCTGACCGGCGGGCGCATGATCCTGATGCGTTCGGGCGAAGTGGCGCTTGAAGGCGACGCCCGCGAACTGGCCGACAGCGATGCATTGCGCCGGGCCTATTTTGGTTATGGGGAGGCCGGAGAATGACCGCGATCCTGCAAGTCCTGTTTGACGCCCTCAGCCTTGGCAGCCTCTACGCCCTGGCCGCCCTCGGCATCGCCCTGATCTTCGGCGTCATGCGGCTGGTCAACTTTGCCCATGGCGATTATATCGCATTTTGCGTCTTTGCCCTTTTGTGGCCCTCAATCGATGCGGCTGCCATTGTCTTTGCCGGCAAACTGCCCGCCTATCTGCTGATACCGCTGGTGCTTGCTGTCGGCGCGGGACTGTCCGTATTGTCGGAAATCATCGTCTTCAGACGGTTTCGCAATACCAATCCGGCAACCATGATGATCGCCTCCTTCGCGCTGGGGTTTGTCATCAAATACTTCCTGCTGATGCTCTATTCCAGCCGGCCCAAATCAATCGACCTGTGGTCCAACCTCAGCCTTCCGGTCGAAATCCTCGGCGCGCGCATACCGCTGCTGCAGGTCATTACCATCTGCACGGCGCTGGTGATCCTGATCGCGCTGACCGCCTTTCTCAAAAGCACACGCTACGGGCTGGAAATGCGCGCGGCGGCCGAGAACTTCACCATGGCCCGCATGCTGGGCGTCAAGGCCAATTACGTCATCATGCTGGCCTTTGCCGTCAGCGGCATGCTGGCTGCGGCGGTAAGCCTGATCCTCGTCACCCAGACCGGAACGGTCGATATCCAGATGGGCGCCAATCTGATGCTTGTGGCCTTCATTGCCACCGTGATCGGAGGATTGGGCAGCCTGCCCGGCGCCGTCGTTGCCGGCTTCCTGATTGGCGGCGCCACGGTGTTGATGCAGGTCATTCTTCCAGCCGACGCAAGGCCGTTCCGCGATGCTTTCGTCTATGGCGCAGTCATCCTGACTTTGGTCTGGAGGCCCAACGGCCTGTTCGTGCCGAAATCAGCAAAGCAGAGGGTATAGAATGGCCGGACGGGTATCAGTTCTCGCAAGGACGGTTTCGACGCCAGTCATTTTGTCCGTGATTTTGATCGCGGTGGCAGGGCTTGCCCTGCTGGCCGGCTCTGGTCCGTTCAACCAGACTGTCATCGATGTCTTCATCCGCGTGATCCTGGTGGTCGGGCTTTACATCTTTGTCGGCAATTCCGGCGTCATCAGCTTCGGCCATATCGGCTTTACCTGCCTGGGCGCCTATATGACGGCCTGGCTGACCATGCCGCCAATGATGAAGAAAATGTCCCTGCCCGGCCTGCCGGGCATCATCCTGGAAGCCAAGCTGCCCTATTATATCGGCATTCCGGCGGCGGCATTGTTTGCGGCAATCTGCGCCTATTTCTTCGGCAAGATCCTGATGCGGCTTTCCGGCATCGCCGCCTCCATCGCCACCTTTGCCATGCTGGCCGTCATTAACCAGGTCTATTCGAACTGGGAAGACGTGACGGGGGCCACCAGTTCGGTGGTCGGCATTCCGATCAATCGCAGCATCTGGCCCTATTTCGTCTGTGCCGTCATTGCCGTGTTCGTCGCCTATTTCTATGCGATTTCCAGATCCGGGCTTGCCCTGCGCGCTGCGCGCGACGAAGCCACCGCGGCAAGCGCTTCCGGCGTCGACATCACCAAGGAACGGCTTCGCGCCTTTGTGCTGAGCGCTGCCATCATGGGCATGGGCGGGGCGCTTTACGCCCATTCGGTCGGCGTCGTGACGCCGGACACATTCTATCTCGGCCTGACGTTTACATCCCTGTCGATGCTTGTGGTTGGCGGCATGAGCAGCCTGTCGGGCGCAGTGATCGGGGTGGTGCTCTTGTCATCGCTCATCCAGATCCTGCGCTGGTTCGAAAAGGGCGTCGCCATCGGCCAGACCACACTGACCATTCCGAACGGAATTCAGGAGATTGCAATCGGGGTGATCATGATCGCCATTTTGATGTTCCGTCCAACGGGTTTGACCGCCAACAGGGAACTGGTCTGGAACCGTTGGCCGTTCAAGAAGCTTTCCGCCTGATGACCCACGGGAAATCCGGGCCGGAATGAAGAGGGTAACAACGAAGGAGAATAAGATGAACTATCTGAAAACACTGGGAATAGGCATGGCCATCAGCGGTCTTGCCCTGTCGGCGACGACAGCGGGCGCTGCCGACGGCAAGATCAGCGTCGGTTTTGCCACTGCGGAATCCGGCTTCATGCAGGCCTATGACAAGCCTGCTCAGGATGCCGCCATGATCCGCATCGATGAGATCAACAAGGCCGGCGGTCTGCTTGGCCAGCAGATCGAGGTCATCACTGCGGATACCAAGACCGACCGTGCCGAAGGCGCCAAGGCGGGTCTTGAAGTTCTCGACAAGGGCGCCGATCTCGTCGTCGTTTCCTGCGATTACGATTTTGGCGCACCTGCGGCATTGGCCGCTGAAGCTGCCGGCAAGATATCCTTCTTCCTGTGCGCCGAATCCATCAAGGCCGGCATCCAGGGCGTCGGTCCGCATTCCTTCTCCGCTTCCGTGCTGGGCCCCGTCCAGGGCGCGACCATGGCGGAATGGGCCTACACAAAGAAGAATGTCCGCACTTTCTACCGCCTGCTCGACACCTGGACAGAATACAACAAAGGCATTTGCGACGGCTTTGACTGGATGATGCCGCGCCTGGCCGACGCCAAACTGGTCGGCGAAGACACGTTCAAGAATGAAGACGCCTCGATTGCGGCCCAGATCACCCGCATCAAGAGCCTGCCGGCTGAACCAGAAGCCATCATGCTCTGCTCGATGATGCCAGGCGTTGTCAGCGCCATCAAGCAGATCCGCGCCGCCGGCATCAATTCGATGATCCTGAACGGCTCCGGTGTTGATGGCAGCTACTGGCTGAGCGCTGTTCCGGACCTGTCCAACTTCTTCACACCCGTGCAGGGCTCGATCTATGGTGACGACCCCAATCCAGCCGTCAATGAATTCAACAAGAAGTACAAGGAAGTCACCGGCGGTGATCCTTCCAGCCAATATGTCTATCCCGGCTATGTGTTGATCGATGTCTGGGCCAAGGCCGTCGAACGCGCCAATTCCACCGATGCAGACGCGGTGGTCGCAGAACTGGAAAAGATGAAGGACGAACCGACCCTGTTTGGACCGCGCACCTTCACAAGCGAAATCCACCACCAGAATCGTGGCCGCTACGAGATTGTCGAAACAACCAACGGCAAGCCCGGCGTGGTAGATGAATGGACAATTTCCGAACCCATTCCGGTCGATTACCTGATCAGCAAGTAATTGCGATCTGAAAACACGAAGCGGCCGCCGTCATTGGCGGCCGCTATTTTTGGTGCTCCGGCCCGGACCACGCCACTTTGCTGTTATTGCGGCTTCTCAAGCCCGAGAATGGCCCGCGCCTGCCGCCATGTGGCCACGGGTCGGTGATATTTCTCGCACAATTCCACGGCGCGGCGAACCAGTGCGGCATTGGAAGGGGCCAGACGGTCGCGATCCAGCCGGACATTGTCTTCGAGGCCGGTCCTCGTATGGCCGCCCTTGCGGATCGCCCATTCGTTGATGACCCGCTGTACCGGGCCAATTCCGGCGGCGCACCATACCGCATCCGGCGCAAGCCTCTTGAGCGTCTCGATATAGAAATCGAAAATTGGTTCATCCGCCGGCATGGCATTCTTGACGCCCATGACGAATTGCACATAGAGCGGGCTTTTCAAACGCCCATCGGCCGCCATCGCGGCGGCCTGGACGATATGACTGAGGTCAAAGGCCTCGATTTCCGGCTTGATATCATATTTCAACATCTCGGAGGCCAGCCAGTCCACCAGATCCGGCGGATTTTCATAAACGCGCGTCGGGAAATTGTTCGAGCCGACCGAGAGGCTGGCCATGTCCGGACGCAGCGGCAACATTCCGCCCCGGGCGATTCCCGCCCCGGATCGTCCGCCTGTCGACAATTGCACGATCATGCCGGGGCAATGCCTTTCCAGCCCTTCCTTCAGAGCAGCAAAACGATCCGGATCGGAGGTCGGTTTTCCCGCGTCATCGCGGACATGGCAATGGGCAATGCTCGCCCCCGCCTCAAAAGCCTCCTGCGTGCTTTCGACCTGTTCGGCCAAGGTGATCGGAACTGCAGGATTATTGGCTTTGGTGGGCAAGGATCCAGTGATGGCGACGCAGATAATGCAGGGATTGGTCATCTAAAGGTTCCGAATTCCGTGTCCAGCGCCCTGCCAATCCGGCTACGGCAAGTATTTCAGGCATGCGCCAAGCATTACTGAAAGTCGGTTCAGCCCACAACGGCTTATTTGGGCCAGATTGCAAACCGCCGGCAGGCATTAACCGGCGGCTGTTTCGCGGTTCACCGCGTCACCGCATTGTCATGGCCGGGCATACCAGGCCGCCACTGCAGGCAAGGTCGCAATCCCTCTCGCCAAGGCCTTCAGCTTCAGGTTGAGGTCAAGCAAATCTGCCGGAATATCATCAAGACCGCCGCTGCTGATCCATTTGTCCACCATATAGATTTTGATGTCGGCGACGCTTGGCTTTGCACCGGCGACAAAGGGCCCATCGCCAATCCAGCGGTCAACGCAGCGGCCCCATTGCGGGATGTAGTCAGTCGAAAGCTTCTGGCGCGCGGCCTTTTTTAGGGCAGGCTCAGCGATCGAGAATGTAGCTGCAATCTTTTGGCGCAGTTCTTCGGCGACTTCCATCAGGGCGTCATGCCGGGCAGCCTCATAAGGGTCTTCCGGGTGAAGCCCGTTTAGACGTCCGATCAGGCGCAGGATTGCATTGGACTGGGCGAAGATTCCGCGACCTTCCATTTCGAAAACAGGCAGGCTTGCGAATGGCAAATCCGGCTTGATGGCCGCAAAGCCATCGCTGTTGACGCGGTTGTCGTCAAAAGCCTGACCGGCAATGCACAGCGCCAATCGAACCTCCTCTCCACGACTGCCGGCGAAATCGAAATAGGTAACTTTGAGATTTGTCATCAGTTTCTCCATTTGGTCAATTGACCGGCTATTCCAATACCTTGGCCCGGACGCCGAAAAAAGGCGCCGCAGTCAAGCGGAAGTCTAAGTGCAGGGATTTGTCAACGGCGTCACATCTATGCGCCATGCTCAATCGGTGTCAACTTCGCCATGATATCGTCATCAGCAAAACCGGCAGACCGTTGGTTTCCAGTCTGCCGGCGCGGGTCGGTGCGCTGCTGTCGTTTGGGCAGGGACGGCCAGGCGACGGTACTCACGCACCTTGTGGCGGGAGGATTTCGATACCAAAATCGGCAGCGAAAGCGTTCAACTTTTCCACGTCGGGCGGTGAAGTCGGCGGAAACCGGGTCGTGCCGGCGGCAACACTTTCTCCGACCGCCCGGAAAAACCCTTCATGCAAACCTGCCGGGAAATTGATGATCAACATGGAGGCAGGAGATTTGCCGGGATTGACAAAGGCATGAACATCGCCGGGCCGGACATAGATGGTCTCGCCCGGTCCGCAAATGCGGTTCTTGCCATTGAGCATGAAAGCGAATTGGCCGGAGGTCACCAGAAAAGCCTCGCCATCTCACTGGCGGTGCGGCGGCGAACCAGCGCCCGGCGCAGTCAGGCAATCGATCAACGAAAACTGTCCAGCGGTGCTGTCAGAACCCGCCCGGATGGTCAGGAGATTTCCGAGAAAATGAATCGTCTCCTGTTGGTGCGCATCGGTATTTGTTTTCGGCAGAGCGTGTGTGTTCATGCTGGAACTCCAATGGTTTGAGCAATTGGATCGGCTGGGTTTGGCAGGATCACTGGTCAATGCGGATCAGGACGCCAAGGCAAGGGCTTCCGGTTGGCGCATCGCCTTCAGCGGCGCTGTCCACTTATGCAGTTCGGCCAACATGGAATCCGCCATGGCAAGCGTTGCATAGTCGGGGGTATAGGCGCCGTCCGCCGCCAGGAAATGCCAGAAGCTGGGAATGTGGACCGCCTCGGGGACAGGGACGACCTTCAGCGTCGCAATGACCTGCTTGAGCATCTGTACGGCGCGCGTGCCGCCGGCAACGCCGCCGTAGCTTACAAATCCCAGCGGCTTGTAGGCCCATTCGTGAAACAGGTGATCGATGGCGTTTTTCAGCGTGGCCGGATAGCCGGAATTATATTCAGGCGTGACGATGATGAAGGCATCGGCCCGGTCGACCGTGGTGCTCCATTTTTTGGTATGGTCATGCTTGTAGGCGCGCATGGCGGGATGGGCGGGTTCATCAAGCATGGGCAAGGCCAGATCCTTGAGATCTACATTTTGAATCGTCCAATTGCCGGTCGCTCCGGCCTCCTTGGCGATCCAGTCTGCAAAGATGGGGCCCACTCGGCCCTCGCGGGTGCTGGCAGTGATGATCATCAGTCTGTGCATTTGTATCTCCTTGATGCCGGATGCGCTGACAATCGGCCGGCGCAAGCAGGAAATACGTCTTTGCCGCCTGTGCGAACATTCAGAAATTCTGCACCGTCACTGATCATTTGCGCACATTGACAGGCAGCACATCTGGATCGGACCTGCACTCATCATCGCGGACGGAACCATGACCGGATCGGGCAGTGGCAGACGGGTTGGCGTGATTCAATCCCGGCCATCCCATCAGACCAGATATGCCGCGTTGCCTTTGCCCTGTCTCTGTGCCTTTAATCGCACTATGAGCCAGCCTGCAGACCTGCCCGCCTTTGACTGGAACGACCTGAAATATTTTCTCGCCGTGGCGCAGGCGGGAAGCACGACCATGGCCGCCCGCAATCTGGGAGTGAGCCAAACGACAGTCCAGCGCCGGCTTGCGGAGTTGGAGACGGCATTGGGTCACCGGCTCTTTCGTCGGGAAAAGGCCGGCTACCGGCTGACGGACCTTGGAACCGCCGTACTTGGTCACGCCGGTAGCGTCGGGGCGGCAATCGATGGCTTCGGCCAGGCCGTGGATGAGTTGGCGCGGGAACATGGCGGCGTCATTCGCGTGACCTGTCCAGAGCCCATCGTCATGCGGCTGATCGAGTCAGGCTTCATTGACCGCTTCAGCGCCCGACATCCAGACCTTGCCGTTGAATTTGTCATGAGCGACCGCTATGTCGACCTGGTTGCCGGGGAAGCCGATATCGCCCTTCGTTCCGGCGACACGGATGACAACGAACTGGTTGGTCGCAAGATTGCAGACTCGTTCTGGGCGGTTTACGCCAGTCAGCGTTATGTTGCCGCGCACGGGAAGCCCATGAATGTCAGCGAAATCGCGCTCCATCCGCTGATCGGCTTCGATGCCAAAATAAGCGGCCACAGGGCATCCAAATGGCTGCAGGCTGTTGCCCCGGACGCCCATTATGCAGCCCGTTCCAACAGCGTGTTGGGGCTCATCCATTCGGCCCGCTCCGGACTCGGACTGGCAGCCTTGCCGGTTCCCCTGGGCGATGCGGAAGAGGATCTGGTGCGGGTTCTCGAACCCATACCGGAGCTTACCCGCGCATGGCGGATACTGACCCATCCGGACCTTCGCAAGACCAGGCGCGTGACGGCCTTCTTTGATTTCGTTCAATCCGAATTCGAGTTCTTGAGGCCGATCCTGACCGGCTGACACCGGCAGGAAGGCAATATAGAGCTTTACCGCCGATGCGCCCGCTGCCAAATCCATCCGATGGCGAATGGAACGATGGTGACAAGGCACGCAAGCGCCAAAACCGCTGCGAGCCTGCCGCCGGAAAGCAGCTCCATACTGTTGCCGAGATAGGCCAGGCCAAAGCTGACAGGGACAATACCCAGCGTGGTCGCCAGCGCAAAGCGCATGATGCCTATAGAGGTCAGGCCGGCGGCATAGCTGACGGCGTCAAACGAAATGAAGGGAACAAGCCGCGATGCAAAGATGATCGCCATCAGGATGCGTGGCGAATGCGGCCGCAAGAGGTAAACCAGAAACCGGTTTGACGATCCGGCAATGGCCGGTCGACCGAGATGCCGGGCCAGTGCGAATGCAACAAGGGCGCCCGATAGCGCCCCCGCTATCACGATCAGGGTCCCATTCATCGGGCCATAAAGGGCGCCGGCTGCCAGCGCAATTGGACCGCTGGGGATTGGCGACACGACAATCGCCAGCGCCATGAGGATCATGACGACCAGCGGCCCGAGCGCGCCAAATCCACTGACCATCGCTGTCAACTGCGGTGCGTCGAAAAAGGGCACGTAGCGAAGCAGCACAAGGCCTGAGCCGGCCAGGACGCATGCGACTGCAAAGACAGCATAGACCCGCCGTGAAAATCGGTATTGCATGGACATGGTTCCCGGACTGGAAAAGGGATCAGCGACGCCCGACAGTCAGAAGCAACTCATTGGGGCCGACAAAACCGGACCCTGTGTCAAAAGCCGAAAACTGGCTCTGCATGTCGTCCCAGGCCGCCTGACGCGCATCTTCCGGCAAAGACGCCATGATACCGTGTATCGGACTTGCCGATGTCTTGATGAAGGAAACATAGTGCGCACTGGACGGCCAGTGAAACGGTGCGGCCATACGAATGGTTGCGACATCGCGAAAACCTGCCCCAACAAACAATGCGTCGACAAGATCGGCCTTTCCCAAGCTCAGCAGACCGCCCGGCGCAAAAGGATCACGCATCGGCAATCCGGCATGGCGCAGCGCCGTCGACATGAGAATCCTGATGAGCGGATTGGTCTCCGGCCCGGCAAAGACAAGGCACGCCGCCCGACCTCCCGGCTTGAGGATGCGCGCCATCTCGGCGACGCCCCTGGCGGGTTCTGGAAAGAACATCAGCCCAAGCCTGCAAATGGCCGCGTCGAACATGCCGGCCTCAAAACCCAATGCCTCCCCGTCGGCAACGATCGTCTCGACATTGTGGTAACCGGCATTGGTCGCATTGGCTTTGGCATGGGAAAGAATGGCGGGGGAAATATCGGTTGCAACCACGCGACCTTCGGGACCGACCCGGGCAGCGATGTCGAGCGTCTGGTCGCCGGCGCCGGCAGCAATATCCAGAACATGGTGGCCGCGGCGGATTTCCGTCAGGTGACACATTGCCTCGGTTGCCGGTCGCAGCCATGACCGGATGGCCGGGCCATGGGCGTTCCAGCCTGAAGCGGCTGCGTTCCATTGGTCGCGGGTGGAGGCTTTGAAAGCAACGGTATCGGACAGGGCAGTGCTTGGCATGGCGTTTCTCCTTGCAATGATCCGTCGGTTCAATGATTTGATGACGGGTCGATTGGACTTGTAAGGAGAAGCTACCGCCCCCGCTTTGCCGGCGGTAGCCGCAAATCTGAAAACAGGGGCTGCAAAAACGGGGCTGCCCCAACCGACAGAGTGATCGCAAACGCGCTTGGCAGTTCACCTTTCCGCCACGTCCGCCTCAAGACCGGCACTCATGGCTGCCAGATATGCCTGCTGCAGGCAGAAGGGTTGGCGAATGACTGCAGGTTGGCCGGGCTTGGCTTTTCACATCCCGGATGTGATCTCCGAGCATTGCCAGTCATCCGGACTATTGGCGCAACTGCAATCAAGATCATGCAACAGGCCGTCCTTCAGGCCGTAGATCCAGCCGTGGATCGAAAGCGGTTTTTTCCGCTTCCAGGCCGCCTGCAATATGGGCGTCCTCGACAGGCTTTCCACCTGCGCCCGGACAGTCAGTTCGCAAAGCCGATCCAGCTTGGCTTCGGTTTCGAGAATTCCGGCCAGGTCGTCGCGATGCAGGTCTGCGACATCGCGGATCGGCTGCAGCCAGTGATCGATGATGCCATGGCGATCTCCATCCATCGCCGCCCTGATGCCCCCGCAACCATAGTGGCCACAGACGATGATATGCTTGATATCCAAAGCTTCAACGGCAAATTCGAGCACCGAAAGCAGATTGAGATCGGCGCGATGAACGAGATTGGCGACATTGCGGTGAACAAAGACTTCGCCCGGCTCCAACCCGGTGATCACATTGGCGGGAACCCGGCTGTCGGAGCAGCCGATCCAGAGATAATCCGGTCGCTGCAACGCTGTCAGCCGCTTGAAATAGTCCCGGTCCTCCCGACGCTTGGCTTCCGACCAACGCCTGTTATGCTCCAACAGATCAGACAGCATATTTTGTCTCCATTATCCCGGCCCTTGGCACGATTTGAGACCACGCCAGTGGCCCTGCCTGTGGGTAGCCTATAAAAAATTGCGCATTCAATTCAATGCGCGACGGTCGCAATGGCGCGTCGAAACATTGCATCTGCGCTATTGGCCGGATCAATAACGGTTCAGCGTTATGGCGACCATTGACCTGAGTCAATTCTACCTGCGCCCGGCTGAGTTACAAGAACCAGGGGACTATTATGCATGGTCGCTGGATACGGTCATCAAGACCTTCGTTGCTGTGTGTTATTGGCTATGATAAAAACGCAGCACTCGATCCAAACAATCATCAAGGCTGCCTATGCGTTCTTCCGATCTGCCACAAGTTCGCCTATTGCCGCTCTTCAAATCCATGAGTGACGCCAGCTTCGAAGAATTGATGCAGGTCGCCTATCTGCAGACATTTCCTGCCCAGCTTGATCTCATCCATGAAGGCGAGCCGGCCGATTTTCTCTATGTGGTGATTGAAGGGTGTGTCGAACTCTACGCCAGGTCGAATGGTCGCGAAGCAACCATGGCGATGGTGCATCCGTTCGGCACCTTCATCCTGGCCGCCGTGCTGACCGATGCGGTTTATCTGATGTCCGCCAGAACTTCCGCCCGATCGAAAGTCCTGCTCTTGCCCTCGCAAGGCGTCCGCGAAGCCTTCCAGAATGACGACGCATTCGCCAGATCCGTGGTGACGGAGCTTTCATTTTGCTATCGCGCCGTCGTCAAGGAATATAAAAGCCTCAAATTACGCACATCCGTTGAACAGCTTGCCAATCGCCTGCTGCGTTACAATCGGGAATCCGACAGCAAATCCTGCACCTTCGAACTTCCTTACGACAAGAAGACCCTGGCATCACTTCTGGGGATGACGCCGGAAAACCTCTCGCGCGCTTTTAACACGCTGAAGCCTTACGGCGTTGAGGTCAACGGATCGCAGATTCACTTGTCCGACCTGAAGTCGCTTGAAATTCTGGCCAAGCCAAATCCGCTGATTGACGAGCGGTCAAAATAGAAGACCTCGCCATAATTCATCAACGTCGAAACGCGGCGAAGGCCATCGCCGAAATGATCGCCCACAGGGTGGTTCGCAACACGAGCGCGCCCAGAGTTCGCATTTCATATAGGCCGCCCTGAAGCACATGCGCGCCGAAGGCTGCGAAGACGAGCGCCGTTGCCACAAACAGGAACACCGACAGCCACATTGCCCAGCGGTGCAGTAACAAGAGGCCAATCCCGGCAACGACATAGGCAAAACCGGCCAGGAAGTTGAACCACAGGACGAACGGCACAATATTGCCAAGCGGCGCACGCGCATCGGCGCCGCCGAAAAGCGCGACGCCGCCTGTAACGATGGTCAGGATACCAAACAGCAATCCGACAATCGCGGCTATCTTCAAACCCCGGCCGGCGCGCCTGTTCACGGTCATATCCCGGTCTTTCTCACCTCGGCCTCATACCGCCGCCAGATTGATGCCCTTGACGTCGGCATTGGCGGTCAGCTCCGCGACGAAATTGCGCGCAGCGCTGGCCCAAGCCACTTTTTCCAGCATTTCGCGAATGCGGGGGGCCACGGCTTCAAAGGGAAGAACATCGCCTTGCGCGCGGGCATCCAGACGGATGACGTGAAGCCCGTAGCGCGTGAAGACCGGCTCGGCGGCGACTTCACCTTCGGCGAGCGCATCCAGTGCCGCTTCGAATTCCGGCACCGTGTCGCCACTGATCAACTGGCCAAGCCTGCCACCGGCATTGCGCGAAGAGCAGGCGCTGTGCTCGCGCGCCAGATCGTCGAAAGCGCGGGGATCGCGTTGTATCACCGACAGGACCGCATTAGCCTCCGCCTTCGCCTTTTCCAGGGCTGCCGGATCGCCCGGCCTGACCGGAAACAGGATATGAGCCGCCTCATAAAGCGTCGGAGCGCGCCAGCGGTCCGGATTGGCCTGATAGGCGGCCCGCAGATTGGCATCGCTCGGCGTCGGTGGATCGAGGGCTGCATCCAGAACCTGCCTGACCAAAGCTTCGTCGTCGGTTTCCTGCTTGCCCTCGGCCACCTCCTGCGGATCCGGCTCAAGCCCGCGCCGTCTGGCTTCCTGCAGCAGCAGCGTACGGATGGCCAGCGCCCGCGCCGCCGCCGCCCAGGCCCGTCCCGGTTTGGCTTTTGGCGCAGGATGATTCTGCGCCTCGGTGGCAATCATGTCGGCAGGAATCGGCTCGCCATTCACCGATATATCGGAAAAGAGTGACATCATGGTTTTTACTCCGCAGGATGGATCGGGTCGCGTTTTCTGGTGCGGACGATCTGGTAGCCGGGCCGCCACAAATATCGCACCGGAACCGAGAGCATGTGAACGAGCCGCGTGAACGGGAACATAAGAAAGATCGTAAGGCCGAGCGTGATGTGCAGCTTGAAGATCAGGCTGGAATCGGCGATCAGGTCGGCAGCGCCGCCCCGGAAGGTCAGGATGCGTTGCGCCCAGCCCATGAACTTGGTCATTTCGTGGCCATCCAGATGCTGCAGCGACACAAAGATCGTACCCACGCCCAGCAGCAACTGGATCATCAGCAATATCAGGATGCCGGTATCGGCAAAGGTGGAACTGGCACGGACGCGCGGATCATAGAGCCGCCGGATCAAGAGGATGGTCCCGCCGACAAGCGCCATCACCCCGGCAATCCCGCCGGCAACCACGGCCAGTATCTGCTTGGCGCCATGGCTGATGCCTAACGCATCAAAGATCGCGATCGGGGTCAGGAGGCCGACGAAATGACCGGCGAAAATGACCAGGACGCCGACATGAAACAGCACCGAGCCAATGATGAAATGTTTTCGCCGCAAAAGCTGTGACGAGGATGATTTCCAGGTGAAGGGATCGCGCTCGTAGCGCGCGATCGATCCGATGACCAATACCGTGATGGCGATGTAGGGATAAATTCCGAACAGAAAGGTGTTCATACCGGCCTCCGTCAGTTGCGCACGCCGGCGCGGGCCGGCGACGTGATCGGTTTTTGGGGAGCATCCATCTTGGCAAGAATGTCGCGTGATACCGGACAGCCGGCATTCGGATCGGGCGCGAATGTGACTTGCGCCTCCTCCCACACGGCATCAAGGGCTGCAAGGTCTTCAGGGTCGTCATCGGTCTCAAGCAGCATGGCCGCCGTCACTTCACAATCGCCTTCGGGCCGGCCGAGATCGGCCAGCGCCACCAGAACGGCCGCATAGGGTGTCTCGCGCCGCGTCAGGCGTTCTGCCAGAACGGCGAGAATGGGCCCCGCATCGGCCAGAAGCGAAAGCGCTTCATCCAGCGGTCGGGTCGATGCGAACTCCAGCAGCACCGGCAGGTAATCCGGCAGTTCCGTTCCGGCCAGATCAAAACCGCCGGCGCGATAGGTTTCCAGCAGATCCACCATCGCCCCGCCCCTGTCCCGGCTTTCACCGTGAATATGCTCGAAAAGATTGAGCGAGAGTGTGCGTGAACGGTCAAAAAGCAGGACATAGGTTTCCTGCAGATCGAAGATATCCGAACCGGCCATGCTTGTCAGCAAAGGCTGCAGGGACTCGATCTGCGTTTTTGTCAGAAGCGCCTCGGCAGCCAGAATGGAGCTTATTTCCGGAATGGCAGCCTGCAGGTCTTCGGACGGATAGCATAGAAGGGCCGACAGTGCGTTGAATGTACGGGTCATTTCCAGCCCTCCGCCGGCGTGATGTGTTTGCGGCTGCCAAACAGCTTGCCGCTGGAAACGCCGGACGAGCAGCCATTGCCATCGGTAAAGCCGCAGCCGGACCTGAGGTCGTATGCGTCCTCCACCAGTTCCCGGTGGGTGGTGGGGATAACGAAACGATCCTCATAATTGGCAATCGCCATGATCTGGTACATTTCATCGATCTGGGCAGGCGTAAGGCCGACCCGTTTGGCAACACCAAGGTTGATCACCCCATCAACGGTTTTGGAACGCATATAGGCCCGCATGGCCAGCATGCGTTCAAGCGCCGAAATCACCGGCGCCTCGTCGCCGGCCGTCAGCATGTTGGCGAGATATTTTACCGGAATGCGCAGCGATTTCACGTCGGGCATATCGCCATCGGCACCAATCTGGCCGGCTTCGGCGGCATTCTGGATCGGGCTCAATGGCGGAATATACCAGACCATCGGCAGCGTCCGGAATTCGGGATGCAGCGGGAAGGCGATCTTCCACTCCATCGCCATTTTCCAGATCGGCGAGCGCCGGGCCGAAGCAATCCAGTCTTCGGGAACGCCTTCGGCCCTTGCAGCGGCAATCACTTCCGGATCACTCGGATCAAGGAAGACGCCAAGCTGGGCGTCATAGAGATCCTGGTCCTTCTCCACCGACGCCGCCTCGGCGATCTTGTCGGCATCATAAAGCATCACGCCGATATAGCGGATGCGCCCGACACAGGTTTCCGAACAGACCGTCGGCAGGCCGGATTCCAGACGCGGATAGCACATGGTGCATTTTTCGGATTTGCCGGTTGACCAGTTGTAATAGATCTTCTTGTAGGGGCAGGCCGAGACGCACATGCGCCAGCCACGGCATTTCTCCTGGTCAATCAGAACGACGCCGTCGTCTTCGCGTTTGTAGATCGCGCCGGATGGACAGGCCGAGGCGCAGGCCGGGTTGAGGCAATGCTCGCACAGGCGCGGCAGATACATCATGAAGGTGTTTTCGTACTGGCCGTAGATTTCCTTCTGGATGCCTTCGAAATTGTAATCCTTCGAACGCTTGGAAAATTCGCCGCCGAGAATTTCTTCCCAGTTAGGGCCCCATTCGATCTTCTCCATCCGCTCGCCGGTCAGTTTCGAGCGCGGCCTGGCAGTCGGAAACGCCTCCATTTCGGGAGCGGATTTCAGATGGTCATAATCGAAATCGAACGGTTCGTAATAATCGTCGATTTCCGGCAGGTCCGGATTGGCGAAGATATTTGCGAGAATGCGCCATTTTGCGCCCTGTTTCGGGCGAAGCTTGCCGGCCTTGGTACGCTCCCAGCCGCCATTCCAGCGCTTCTGGTTTTCCCAATCCTTCGGATAACCGATGCCCGGCTTGGTTTCGACATTGTTGAACCAAGCATATTCGACACCGTCGCGGCTGGTCCACACATTCTTGCAGGTAACGGAGCAAGTATGGCAGCCGATGCATTTGTCGAGGTTGAGTACCATGCCGATCTGTGCACGAACTTTCATTCCGCAGCCTCCTTCGGTGTGGCCGGGCTATCGAGCCAGTCGACCTGTTCCATTTTGCGTACAATCACGAATTCGTCGCGGTTCGAACCGACCGTGCCGTAATAGTTGAAGCCGTAGCTCAATTGGGCGTAACCGCCGATCATGTGCGTCGGCTTCAAAACGGTGCGCGTGACCGAATTGTGAATGCCGCCGCGCTTGCCGGTGATCTGGCTGCCGGGTGTATTCACGATCTTTTCCTGGGCGTGATACATGAAGAGGTTGCCCTCCTTGATGCGCTGGCTGACGACAACGCGCGCCGTCAAGACACCGTTGGCGTTGAAGACTTCAACCCAGTCATTGTCGATCAGCCCGGCCTTTTTCGCATCGACCTCCGACATCCAGACGACCGGGCCGCCGCGGTTCAGCGTCAACATCAGCAGATTGTCGGAATAGGTCGAGTGAATGCCCCATTTCTGGTGCGGCGTGATGAAGTTCAGCACAACATGCTTGCCGCCGTCCGTCTGGCCTATCGCCGGAGCGATGGTTTTCAGGTCGACCGGCGGACGCCAGGTCACGAGCGCTTCACCGAAGGCCCGCATCCATTCGTGATCCTGATAGAGTTGCTGGCGGCCCGACAGGGTACGCCACGGGATCAATTCATGCACATTGGTATAGCCGGCATTGTAACAGACCGTCTCGCTTTCAATCCCCGACCAGGTCGGCGACGAAATGATCTTGCGCGGTTGGGCTGCGATGTCGCGAAAACGGATCTTTTCGTCTTCCTTGGCCCCGGCCAGATGCGCATGTTTGCGCCCGGTGATCTTTTCAAGCGCATGCCAGGCCTTCATCGCCACTTCGCCATTGGTTTCCGGCGCCAGCATCAAGATGACTTCGCAGGCGTCAATCGCCGTATCGATCTTGGCCATGCCCTTGGTCGCGCCCTCTTCGGTGACCCGGCCATTCAGGTCTCCCAGAAGATGCACTTCCTCCTTGGTGTCCCAGGCGATGCCCTTGCCGCCATTGCCGATCTTTTCCATCAGCGGTCCCAGCGCAGTGTAGCGCTTGTAGAGATTGGGATAATCGCGTTCGACAGCAATGTAGTTTGGCGCTGTCTTGCCGGGAATGAGCTCGCACTCGCCTTTCTTCCAGTCGGCGACGACAGACTGGGCCAGTTCGCCGGGGCTGTCATGCTGCATCGGCAATGACACCACATCGTCTTCCACGCCGAGCACTTCGGGTGCGACTTCCGAGAATTTCTTGGCAATCGCCTTGAATATCTCCCAGTCGGACTTGCTCTCATAGGCCGGATCGACGGCCGCCTGAAGCGGATGGATGAAGGGATGCATGTCGGATGTGTTCAGATCATCCTTCTCATACCAACTGGCCGTCGGTATCACGATATCGGAATAGACGCATGTGGTCGACATGCGGAAATCCAGCGTGACCAGCAGATCCAGTTTGCCTTCCGGTGCAGCTTCATGCCACTTGGCCTCGACCGGCTTGACCCGGCCTTCCTCGCCCAGATCCTTACCGAGCACGCCGTGATCTGTGCCCAGCAGGTGGCGCAGGAAATATTCATGCCCCTTGCCTGAGGAGCCCAAAAGGTTGGAACGCCAGACGAACAGATTGCGCGGCCAGTTTTCCGGTGCATCGGGATCTTCGCAGGACATTTCCAATGTTCCCGACTTCAAGCCCTCGGCAACATATTCCGCCGGCGACTTGCCTGCGGCCTTGGCCGCACGCCCGACTTCCAGCGGGTTGGTTTTCAATTGCGGCGCTGACGGCAGCCAGCCCATGCGCTCGGCCTGGATGTTGTAGTCGATCAGGCTGCGCTCGGCCCAATTGCCGGCGGGCGCTGTTGGCGACAGGATCTCTCCCGCCGTGACTGTTTCATACCGCCATTGGTTGGTATGGGCGTACCAGGCCGAGGTGGAGTTCATGTGCCGGGGCGGACGCGCCCAGTCAAGCGCAAAGGCCAGCGCCGTCCAGCCGGTTTGCGGACGCAGTTTTTCCTGGCCCACATAATGCGACCAGCCGCCGCCCGACTGGCCGACGCAACCGCACATCACCAGCATGTTGATGATGCCGCGATAGGCCATGTCCATGTGATACCAATGGTTCAAGCCGGCGCCGAGGATCACCATCGACTTGCCGTTGGTCTTCTCGGCATTGGTGGCAAATTCACGCGCAACCGCAATGATGCGGTCTGCCTTGACGCCTGTGATCTTTTCGGCCCAGGCAGGGGTGAAAGGCACGTCGGCGTCAAACGACATTGTGACATGGTCGCCGCCCAGTCCGCGGTCAAGGCTGTAATTGGCGCAGAAGAGATCAAAAACCGTCGTGACCAGCGCTTCGCCGTCCTTCAGCTTCAAGCGGCGCACGGGAATGTTGCGGGTCAAGATGTTGGGGTGATCACATTTGGTGAAATTCTCCGTCGCTTCGCCGCCGAAATAGGGGAAGTCGACGCCGACGACATCGTCGTGGTCGTCATCAAGGATCAGGGTAGATTTCAACTCTATGTCCCGTTCGGAACCTTTTTCCTCTAGATTCCAGTGCCCCGCCTCTCCCCAGCGAAAGCCGATCGAGCCATTCGGCGCAACAATGTCGCCGGTCTTTTCATCAATGCCGACCGTCTTCCAGTCGGGATTGTTGGCCTGGCCCAGCGTATCGGCAAAATCGGCTGCACGCAGCATCCGGCCGGGTATGTAGCGGCCATCTTTCTCATCCAGGCGCACCAGCAAAGGGAAATCCGAGTATTTGCGGGTGTAGTCTTCAAAATAGGGCACCTGACGGTCAAGGTGGTATTCCCGCAGGATGACGTGACCGAAGGCCATTGCCAGCGCGGCATCCGTGCCGGCTTGCGGGTTCAGCCAGATATCGCCAAATTTGGCGGCCTCGGAATAATCGGGGCTGACCACGGCCGATTTGGCTCCGCGATAGCGCGCTTCCGTATAAAAATGCGCATCCGGCGTGCGGGTCTGCGGCACGTTGGAGCCCCAAAGGATCAGAAAGCCGGCATTGTACCAGTCAGCACTTTCCGGCACGTCGGTCTGTTCGCCCCAGGTCTGCGGACTAGCCGGCGGCAGATCGCAATACCAATCGTAAAACGACATGCAAGTGCCGCCCAGCAGGCTTAGATAGCGCGAACCCGCCGCATAGCTGACCATCGACATTGCCGGAATTGGCGAAAAACCAAAGACCCGGTCGGGGCCATATTTTTTCGTCGTATAGGCATTGGCTGCCGCAACGATTTCAGTCACCTCGTCCCAACTGGCGCGAACAAAGCCGCCCTTGCCCCGGGTCTTGGTGTAACTGGCCCGCTTGGCCGGGTCGGCCTGAATGGCCGCCCAGGCTTCCACAGGGCTCATGTTTTGGCGCATCTTGCGCCACAAGCGCATCAGGTGACTGCGCACCAGCGGCGTTTTCACCCGGTTGGCCGAATAGAGATACCAGCTGTAACTCGCTCCGCGGGCGCAACCGCGCGGTTCATGATTGGGCATGTCGGGGCGGGTGCGCGGATAATCGGTCTGCTGCGTTTCCCAGGTGACGATGCCTGATTTGACAAAGATTTTCCATGAACAGGATCCGGTGCAGTTAACACCATGGGTCGAACGCACGATCTTGTCGTGACGCCAGCGGTTCCGGTAAGTGTCCTCCCAGTCCCGGCTTTCGATGGTCGTCTGGCCGTAACCGTCCGCAAAGGTATCCTTGCGGGTGGATTTGAGAAAGTTCAATCGGTCGAGAAGATGGCTCACCTTGCTCTCCTTTCAAGTCAGGCTGCGGGGACGGGATTAGCGCGACGTGCTGCCCGTTCGGAATTGTGCAAACTGGTGCCGGGCCGGGTATAGTAAAACCAGGTCAGGGCCAGGCAGATCACGTAGAAGCCGAGGAATGCCCACAATGCGGCCACCGGCCCGCCTGTCATGGCAATCGAGGTGCCATAGGCTTTCGGTATGAAGAAGGCCCCATAGGCGGCGACTGCCGAAGTAAAGGCGATGATCGCCGCACTTTCGCGTTCAGCCTGCCTGCGCAGTTCGATACCTTTCAATTCCGGCATCAGACGCGGAATCTCGCTGCCCATGATTGCCGGGATCATCTGGAACGTCGAGGCATTGCCGACGCCCGTCAGGAAGAACAGCGCCATGAACGAAGCAAAGAAACCCCAAAATGCGCCCGGTTGCTCCTTGATGCCAAGAAAGAAGATCACGCCGAGCACGGCGGCAATCATGCCGACGAAGGTCCAGAGGGTCACCCTGCCGCCGCCGAACTTGTCGGAAACCCAACCGGTTCCGGCGCGTGACAGCGCGCCCACCAACGGACCGAGAAAGACGAATTGCAATGCGTTGACTTCCGGAAACTGCAGCTTGGTCAGCAGCGGAAAGCCGGCGGAGTAGCCGATGAAGCTGCCGAATGTGCCGGTGTAAAGCACGCACATGATCCAGTTATGCTTGCGGCTGAAGATGATCGCCTGCTCCCTGAAGCTGGCCTTGGCATCGGCGATATCGTTCATTCCGAGCCAGGCGGCTACCGTTGCCGCAATGATGAATGGCACCCAGATGAAGCCGGCATTCTGCATCCAGAGCTGGCCGCCTTCAGACATGGTCTGGGGCTGGCCGCCCAAGGCGCCGAAAACGCCTGCGGTGATAACAAGCGGCACCAGAAACTGCATGACCGATACGCCGAGATTGCCGAGCCCGGCATTCAGGGCCAGCGCATTGCCTTTTTCCGCCTTTGGATAGAAGAAGGCGATATTGGCCATCGACGAGGCGAAGTTGCCGCCGCCGAAACCGCACAGCAGCGCCAGCACCAGAAAGATCAGATAAGGTGTTTGCGGATTTTGCACCGCATAGCCGATCCCCATTGCAGGAAGCAGCAGCGAGGCGGTTGACAAGGTCGTCCACAGCCTGCCGCCGAAGATCGGCACCATGAAGCTGTAGAAGATGCGCAAAGTGGCGCCCGACAGGCCCGGCAGTGCGGCCAGCCAGAACAATTGCCCCGGCGTGAAGTTGAATCCGATCGCGGGAAGCCTTGCGACCACCACCGACCAGACCATCCAGACCGAAAAGGCCAGGAGAAGCGCGGGGATTGATACCCAGAGGTTCCGGTTGGCGATCCGGCGGCCCTTTTCGGCCCAGAATGTCGCGTCTTCCGGGGTCCATTCCTGCAAGGTCCGCACCTGCGTGGCATGTTCAGGACGGTGGATGCTCTGCATTTCAGGCAGGCCGGGCAATTCGTCCAGCGACACGCCCTGCGCGGAACGCTCCATCACCCGGATGGACATGTGCATCCAGCCGAGGGAAATCGCCACGATCAGAAACAGCAGTGCGAAGCAGCTTGTATAGACGCCGGTCAGATCCAGAAGCGCGCCGAAGGTGATCGGCAGCATGAAACCGCCAAGACCGCCGATCATGCCGACCAGACCTCCAACTGCTCCGACATGGGCGGGGTAGTAGACAGGAATATGCTTGTAGACCGCAGCCTTGCCGAGGCTCATGAAGAAGCCGAGCACGAACAGCGTGATGATGAAGGGCCAGAGATCCATCTGGGTGGAGAAGGCAATCGGTCCGTTTTTGCTTTGGATAACGTAGTCCGTGGCAGGATAAGACAGCATGAACAGAAGGATCAGCGAGAAACCGAAGCACCAATACATCACCGCCCGCGCTCCGAAGCGATCGGACAGATGGCCGCCATAGGCCCGAAACAGCGATGCGGACAGCGAGAAGGCGGCCGCCGCCATGCCGGCGGCACGAATATCCAGATTATAGACGTCAACCATGTAGTGCGGCATCCACAGGGCCAAGGCCACAAAGGCGCCGAAGACGAAGAAATAATAAAGCGAAAAACGCCAGACCTGCAGGTTCTTCAATGGCGCGAACTGCTCGGCGAGGCTTGGCGCCTTTGCGCCGGATTGCCGACGCGCCACGAGTTCCGGATCGTCCTTGGCGAAGACATAAAATGCGACAGCCATAAGGCCCAGCGCCGCAGCCCAGACATGGGCGACGCCGTGCCAGCCATAGGCGACCATTACAAAGGGTGCGACGAACTTCGTTACCGCCGCGCCGACATTGCCGGCGCCAAAGATGCCCAGAGCCGTGCCCTGCTTGCCCTGGTCATACCAACGCGAAACATAGGCAACACCGATGATGAAGGAGCCGCCAGCCAGACCGATGCCAAGGGCTGCGATCAGATACATTTCATAGGTCGAGGCCCAGGTCAGCATCCATGTCGCAGCCGCCGTCAACAGCATCTGCGCGGTAAATACGATCCGGCCGCCATATTTTTCGGTCCATACCCCAAGGATCAGGCGCGTCAGCGATCCGGTCAAAATGGGTGTCGCAACGAGAAGGCCGAACTGGAATTCGCTCAGTCCGAGCTCCGTCTTAATTTCAACGCCGATGATCGAAAAAATCGTCCAAACGGCAAAACAAGCGGTGAATGCAGCCGTACTGAGTGAAAGCGCCCTCGTCCGCTCCGCCTCTGAAATCAATGCCCTCTCAACCATTCAATCTCTCCCCATGACCGAGAACCCGATTGCTCCCTCGTCCAAAATTGTCGAGTTCGGAACGGCGGCGACTTGACCTAAGTCAACCGCATCGGATCTGAGGGTGAAAATCAAGGCGATCTGCGAAGAAACAAATCACAGGCACAAATATTCGGGAGCGCAGATGGGAAATTCAGATAAACGCGTTGATTAAAAGCAATGAACGAATTGTCTATTGTCAGAGCAAATCGGTGTGATTGGCAAGTGGCAGGCATTTCCGGTTTCAGATAGCCGGCTGGCCAAGGCAGGGTTTTTCAAACCGGTCCTGGAATCCTGGCCGTTGATGGCTGCGGCACAAAATCCATGGCTCAGTGGCATCAACCGCAATATTTACCGGCCTTGCGATGCCGAGTGTTTTCCAAACGGCTAGCGGATTGTCGCGACAATTCGGTCAGCATCGGCGCGCATACGATTTCCGTGCCTGGCAGGCGCAGATTGCGGACGTGGCGACGCTCGCGCACGCCTTGTCCGGACACCGGAACAGTCAAGGCAATTCAACCAACCAGTTTCCGCCGCTCGGTCAGGAGCATCGGTCCGTATTCGACAAGGAAAAGGGCGAAAGCCGCGATCCAGAGCGATCCAGACGCTGAATAAAGACCTTGGGCGAAATCGGGAAACCAACCGGCAAGCGGGCGAAGAATGGCGCTCACCATCAGGCAGGCGAAGGATGCCACCGTCATGGCGGAGGCCGTCAGCGTCCGCCCGGTATGCCCGCGTGTCGCACGGGTCATGACGGCCAGCATCATCAGCGCAATGGTGCCTACGGTCAGCACATGCAGGGCAGACACCTGGTCAATGACACCGATTGCTGCCAGGCCGATCGCCGCAAAACCGAGCGGAACGAAGAAATAGGCCACATGCAAGACGAAAAGAAGCTTTTCCGGAAAGGCAGACAGGCCTTTCCATCGGCTGAGCCTGGCGATCTGCACAAGCAGGGCGACGAATACGGCTATCGCTGTATTGGGATGATCAGGCAGGACCACCCATGAAGCCAGCGCCAGGATGGAAAGGCCGATCGCAAAGCTGTCAAACAGGGCATAGGGCGCGGGGAATTGTGTGCGTCCGGCCTTGTTGAGCCAATTGCGGGTAAAGCTCGGCACGATCCGCCCGCCAATCAGCATCACCATGCCGACATAGGCCGAGATTGCCAGCCGGACCGAAATGTCGGGATGGCCGGCAAGCAGGACTTCCGCATGAAAGAACATATTGGCCGCAGACAAAACGGCAAGAACGATCAGCACTTTGAGATCCTTCCATTTCTTGCCGGCAACAATTTCGCGGCCGCAAATGAACAGAAGAAAGGGCAGAAAAATCGAGTCCATCACAACAGCCGGTACAGATCCGATAGTTTGCGGCAGCAGCATGGCGACACGCCCCAAACACCAGACCCCGAACAGGACAATCAACGGTCGCCCGGAGACGGGCAGCCTGCCCGTCCAGTTAGGCACAGCCGTCAGCAGGAAACCGGCAAGAACGGCCGGCGAATAGCCGAAGAGCAATTCGTGGGCATGCCAATGGACTGCGCCATAGTCTCCCCAAAGGTCCAGACTGGTGGTCAGCGAGGCGATCCATAGCACCATGGCGACCATTGCCCAAAGACCCGCGCCAAAAAAGAACGGCCGGAATCCATAGGAAAAAAGAACCGGACCCGTACGCGCCAGGCCACGCGGGACTGGACGATACACGGTTTGAGGCTGGGTGGTATCGGTCATCATCGTGCTCCAGGGATTGACAGGCTGAACCTAGACCGGATGGGCGGATGTTTCTTTGTTCCGGCGCAAGCAATAAAGAGAGAATTGGCGTCTGAAAAATGCCGGACTCCCTGACTTCGGCGGACTAGGCCCTGTTGACAAAGTATGGCAGCCAAATCTTTGTTGAAGCGATTGCCAGGAATGCGGCGAATGATGCGGCGGTTTTGTCGAAGCGGGTTGCGATGCGGCGGAACTGCTTGAGTTTGTTGAACATGCGCTCG
>JBGSIT010000058.1:0-21015 GCA_041742335.1 Rhizobiaceae bacterium | reverse complement strand
GACCGCGGCCTCGACGCCGGCCCGGCTGCGATTGCCGAGCACTGTCAGGCTATAGCCGCAATCCAGCAGCCGCTGCACCATGGCTGAACCCATCAGGCCAAGTCCGATAAATCCGATCGACGGTTTGCTCATCTGTGATCTCCCTGATGTCCGGCCACTGTCGCGCCGCAATGAATTCAATTGAAGTCCGGCGGCCCGGTCAAGGCGACTTTACCGGCCTTTCGGCTTCATCAGCATCTTTGCCGTCGGACTTCACCCGGTACGCAGTTTATATCCGTGAATGCGGAGCGCCCGAAAGCGGGCAACAGCAATTGTCTTGATGATGGCCGGGCCTGAGCCAGGCAGATGCCAATTGCTATGCCGGCGCATTGGAACGGTTTTTTTCCACAGGCCGGTCTGACGGTTCCACCTTGTGAATCGAGTTCATCACCGCTTCGCTCATCTCGCCCAGCTTGCCGGTATTGATGACTTCGCCTTCCACCGTGTAATTGTCGACGGTGACAATCCTGTCGGCGAGCGAAATCATTTCCGGCAGGTCGCTGGTGATCAGCAGGATGGCGGTGCCGTTGTCCGACAGCTCCCGGATCAGATCATGCAGATAGGCCTTGGTCTTGATGTCGATACCCACGGAAGGCTCGTCGATGATCAAGAGCTTCACACCTGCGGCCAGCCATTTGGCGACGCTGATCTTCTGCTGGTTGCCGCCTGACAGGTTGCCGACGATTTGCGACAGGCTCGGCGTCTTGACTTCCAGCTTGTTGATGAAAGGAATGGTCTCGGCCTGGATCTTGCTGTCGGCCAGAAAGCCCATCCAGCCGGCCATCCGCCGCCAGATCGATATGCCGGCATTGCCGAGAACCGAATGCAAAAGGATCAGGCCTTCCTGTTTACGGTCTTCGCTGACATAGCCGATCCGGTGATTGTGAATGGCGTCGGCCACGCTTGTGATGTGGATTTCCGTGCCATCCAGTTCCACTGTTCCCGATGTGATCGGGAATTGACCCAGAATGCATTTCGCAAGTTCGGTCCGTCCGGCGCCGACCAGACCGTAAAGCCCGACGATTTCGCCGTGCCGCACCGTCAGGTCGACATTCTTGTGGCCCAAGGCAGTGGAGACATTTTTCAGCTGCAGGGCGATCTTGTTGTGCTGGCGGTCGCGCTCGCTCCATTGGGCGATCTGCTCGCTGCGGCCGATCATCATCCGGACGATGTCCTGACGGTCCAGTCCTTCCATCGGGCGGCTGTCGCAGGCATTCTGTCCGTCGCGCAAGACCGTGACGCTGTCGCAAATCGCCTGGACTTCTTCCAGCTTGTGGCTGACAAACAGGATGCTGGTGTCGTTGTTTTTCAACTTTTCAAGCAGCGCGAAGAGAATGTCGGTTTCATGCGCCGTCAGCGAAGCCGTGGGTTCGTCGAGCAACAGCACGCGCGAACGCATCGACAGCGCCTTGGCGATTTCCACCAATTGCATCTTGGCGACGGAAAGCTTGGAAACCGGCGTGGACGGATCGATATCCAGTCCCAGTTCATCGAGCCACTCCGACGCCATCCTGTTGAGCAGCGAATAGTCGATGGGCTTGAGCGGGGCTTCGGCCAGCCGTTCGAGATGAATGTTTTCGGCCACCGAAAAACGGGGGATCAGATTGCGTTCCTGATGGACCACCCCGATGCGATGGGCAATGGCTTCGCGCGGACTTGCCAGCTCAATAGGCTTGCCGTCGAGAAACAGCCCGCCTTCATCCGGCCGATAGACGCCGGTGATAATCTTGATCAGGGTCGATTTTCCGGCGCCGTTCTCGCCCAGCAATGCATGGATGGAACCCTTCTGCATTTGCAGGGACACCGATTGCAGCGCTTTGACGCCGGGAAAGAATTTCGAGACCTTGCGGGCTTCCAGTATCAGCTCGGACATGGCTTCAAATCCTCTTGGCGGTTTTTTGCATGCGTGCTTCCCGCAGCCGGTTGACGCCGACCGCCCAAAGGATCAGCACGCCGAGCACCACTTGCACCAGGAATGGATCAATATTGAAGAGCACAAGGGCCTGGGTGATGATGGCGACGATGACGACGCCAAGCAGCGTGGCCACCACACTGACATGGCCGCCGGACAAAAGCGCGCCGCCGATGACGGGAGCGGCAAAGGAAAGGATGAGCCAGTCGTCGCCAATGGTCGGCTGGCCGATCTGGATACGCGCCACCAGCAAGATGCCGGCGAGGCTGGCGATGAATCCGCTGATCGCGTGGGTGATGGTGATGACCATTCCCACCTTGATGCCGGACAATTCCGCAGCATGCTGGTTGCCGCCGACGGCAAGGATGAACCGTCCGATCGGCTGGCGACGCAGCAAGTACCAAAGGGCGAGCGAAACGATGATGGTCGGCACGGCTATCCAGGGCAGCGGGCCGATGACGGTTGTCTGGCCAAGCGTCTTGACCGATTCCGCAACGCCATAAAACGGCTCCGCCCGGGTGATGCCGAGATTGAACCCCTTGTAGAGCGACAGGGTGGCAAGGGTGATGATGAAGGCGGAAATGCCGGTCCAGGCGATGATGACGCCGTTGAGCAGGCCGCAGAGCAGGCCGATCAGCAAAGCCAGCACGGCCGCCAGCGGCGCAGGCAGGCCCCAGACTTCCATCATGCCGGCAAACGAGATGGCCGCAAGCCCGCCAATCGCGCCGACCGAAAGGTTCATCTGGCCGATGCCGATGATGATCATCTGCGAAAAGGCGACAAGCGCATTGACGGCGATGGCCAGCAGCAGGACCTGGATATTGTAAGGTGAAAGAAACGACGGATTGAAGCCGCCGACAATGATCACGGCAGCAATGGCGACGATCAGGGGGCCAAACCAGTCGGTTTCCAGGATGGTGCGCAAACGCGGGTTCATATCAGGTTTCTCCGGGCCAAGAGATTGCGACGGGCCAGATCAATAAGGACGGCAAGCAGCAGGAGCAGGCCAAGGAAGGACTGTATCCAGAATTCACCGACCTGGAGGAGCAAAAGCCCGGTCGTCAGCATCGTCACGAGAAATGCGCCGAGGCACGTTCCCAGAACCGAAACCTTGCCGCCGCTCAAAAGCGTGCCGCCAAGAACCGGGCCGAGAAACGCCGGCAACAGCCAATCCTGGCCCAATTGGCCTGCCATGGACGGTATTGCCGCGCCATTGCGCGAGGTCAGCATCAAGGCGGCGAGCGCTGCAATCAGGCCCGAGAGCATGTGGCAGAAAATGAAAACCCGGTCGACGCGAATACCGGAAAGCTCGGCGGCCTTGGGATTTGCTCCGGCTGCCAGCATTTCCCGGCCAAGTGCCGTCAGGCGGTAGAGCCAGGAAAGCGCAAGCGCGGTGACAATGGTGAAAATCAGCAAGGGCGAAATGATGGTCAGCAATTTCGTCCGGCCGAGCATGCCGAAATCCGCTGGCATGTCCCGATAGGATTCGGCGTGGGTAAGAAAGATCATCGTTCCGAAGAAGATGCTCATTGTGGCAAGCGTGATGATGAAGCTGTGCAGGCCGGAGCGAACGACCACCCAGCCATTGATGAAGCCAAGCAGGGCGCCCAGCGCCAGTGCCGATGCGACTGCGAAAACCCATGGCAGACCGGTGGCCTGGACCATGAAGCCGAAAAACATCGCCGCTGAAACGCCAATCGCGCCGACAGCGAGGTTCAGCCCGCCGGTGGCAATCACCACCATCATCGAAAGGCCGATCATCATGTTGATGGCTGCCGTTCTTCCCAGCGCAAACAGGCTGAAGGGCGACAGAAACCCGCTTGTCATGAGCCCGAACAAGGTGGCGAAAAGTATGATCAGCGCCAACAGCCCGAATTCGTTGCTGAAATAGAACTTCGGGGCGTTGATCCTGTTTCGTCCAAGCGTAGGGTCTGTGCCGGCCACTTCCGTCTTGGTCTGCGCGGTGTCTTGTGAGGTCATCGCTTCTTCTCGTTCAAGGGGTTTATTGATTGCGCCATCCTACCCGCTAACGCTCGCCGTGGACATGGTTGCAGATATTTGGACTAAAACAAATGCGGCCCCGAAAAAGATCAGCTTTTTCGGGGCCACTCCATATCAAACTCTACCGGAAGGAAAAGTCAGCCTGCGGCCACCATATAAAGGGTGTCTGCAGGATCATGGGCAATTGAGGTAGTTTGCAGGGAAGCTGTCAAACAGCGTCTTGGTGGCGGCTTTCATCGAGTCGACATAATTCGCCACGCCATCCACTGATACATAGACAGTGCCTGAATCGACAAACTTGTCGGTCAAAGCGTTGGACTTCCAAGGCGCATCTTCCTTCAGAGTGCAACCGCTGCGCAGCTTGTCGAGCACGAAAGCGCCGATATAGCCCTGACCATAGGGATTTTGCAGCATCGTGCCATCAACAAAACCGTCCTTGATGGCGGTGAGCACAACTTCATCATGATCGATGCCGACCTTCCTGATGCGCTTGTCGCCGATCTTGCGCAGCGCATTTGCCGCAACGACCGCAGGAACCCAGGCAGTGGTGATGATGCCGTCGACTTCACCGGCATGAGCGGCGAGATAGGCATTGATTTTTTCTTCAGCAGGTTCCGGAGCGTCGATGTCGGCGATGACCTGAACGACTTCGGCTCCGCCTTCCTTGGCGGCCCTTTCAACGGCGTCAATGCGCAGCTGTGTATTCGGATCCACCAGGAAGCCGGTGAAATGCGCAATCTTCTTGCGTTCGCCCAGAACCTTGATGAGTTCCTTTGTGCCGAGATAGGCCGAATTGCCCGTGTCTGTGCCAAGGCAGAAGGCAGCCGATGAAGGATCCTTCAGGCAACCTGCGCCGGCGATGACGGGAGCGCCATTGTCGGTCAGTTCCTGCGCGGTGCTGACGGTGCCGACCGGATCGCCCGGGAAAATCAGGAAGCCGTTATAACCCTGCGACAGCAGGCTTTCGAGCAGCTGGTTCTGCTGGCTCAATTCCCACTTCTGGGGAACCTTGTAATCAGCGCCTGCAAGGTCGAAATCCTTGGCGGCATCTTTGCCGGCCTGTTCCCATGCGGCGAAATAAGGGTGCGGGCCACCCGGTACAAGTGCGATCTTGCTGTCGGATGCGACAGCGGTGCCAACGCCGGCGAGAGCAAAGCAGGCGCACGCCATAAGCGTAGTAAGTCTAGACATATGAATTCCTCCAATTTGGCATAACCGTTGACCCGTCCTCTCGTGGGCAATCATCCTGTTCGAAATGATTGGGCTTGCGCGAACAAGGAAGACCATAGTATCCTTGTATCCAAGTAGCAAGCGGATTTTGTTGCGCGGCCCCAAAAGGTAAAGTACCAAGGGCTAAAACAAGGGGAGGAGCAATCATGTTGACAGCCAGCGGCAACGACTCCGATGCTTTGCTGTCGATCAGTTTCAAGCTTGATCGGCGACGCCCCGTCAGCGAACAGGTCTATTCTGCGCTGCGCCAGTCCATTGTCCAGTTCAAGCTGGTGCCGGGCACGCCGATCAGTGAAAACAGCATCTGCCGGCAGTTCGACGTTTCCCGGACGCCGGTGCGGGCGGCGCTGCAACGGCTTTCGGAAGAAGGGCTTGTCGATATCTATCCGCAGCAGGGCACCTTCGTGTCCAAGATCCGGATCGATGACATCAAGGACAGCCATTTTGTCCGGCGCAATCTGGAAATGGCGCTGCTGCGCGAGGCCGGGCGTGACTGGACAAAAGAAAAGAGCAAGGCGATGCGGGATGTTGTCGATATTCAGGCCAACGATATCAAACGCAACGATGTTGACGCCTTTTTGTTGAGCGACGAGCGGTTCCACCAGCTATTCGCCATTTATGCCGGTCGCGAAGGCGTCTGGAATGTCATCATGACCGCCAAGATGCCGATGATGCGTTTTTACCGGTTTTTAGGCACGCCGCGCCGCTTGCCGATTGTCCTTGAAGAACATCTTGCCATTCTCGATGCTCTGGACCGCGGCAATGTGGATGCGGCGGAAAACCTGCTCGGCGCTCATTTGAACCAGAATTTCGTGGTGTTTGAATCGCTGCCGGTCAAAGACCGGTCGGTCTTTGCAGAATGAAACCCAACCAAACAGCGCCAGCGGATCGGAAACAGACTGATGAATGAACTTGAAGGCCGGGTCGCGGTCGTGACCGGCGCCTGCGGCGCCATCGGCAAGGCCGTCGTGGCATCGCTACACAATGCGGGCGCCCGGACAGTACTGCTTGATCGCGATGCAGGCGGCCTTGAAAACCTTGCCGCAAGCCTCGGGCCGCGCGCAACTGCGGTAACGGTCGATCTTGGTGATCCGGATGCATTGGCAGCAAGCTGCAGCCGGATTCTTGATACCTGTTCCAGGGTTGACATCCTGGTTAACAATGCCGGCATTCTTTCCAACCAGAAACTGGCCGAGACGACGCTTGCCGACTGGCGCAGGCTGATGGCGATCAATGTCGATGCCGCCTTGCTGCTGACCAAGGCCTTCGTGCCGGGCATGGTCGACGCCGGCTGGGGCCGGATCATCAACATGTCGTCCCTGGCCTGGAAATCCGGCGGGCTGACAGCCGGAACGGCCTATTCGGTTTCCAAAGCCGCCATGGTCGGCCTGACTTTTTCCACTGCGCGCGAGCTTGCGGGCAAGGGCGTCACCGCCAACGCCGTGGCTCCGGCCTATGTCGTTTCTCCCATGATCATGGAACAATTGTCGGAAGACGAGCGGCGCAAACAGCTTCAGGCCATCCCGGTGGGCCGGTTCTGCGCGCCCGAGGAGGTCGCCCATGCCGTCAGCTTCCTGGCCTCGCCGCTTGCAGGGTTCATTACCGGGGAAGTCATCGACATGAATGGCGGGCTGCAATTTGACTGACAGGAACGCAAAGCCGCCGAAGCGGGACGGATGCAGCGGATGAAGCATTTATCGCAAGCCAGCATTGCAGAAGCTGCCGCCGGCACCAGGCGGCCGGGCTATGACCGGTCAAAGGTCACGGCGGGAATCGTTCATCTCGGCATCGGCGCCTTTCACCGCGGCCATCAGGCGGTGTTTGTCGATGATGCGCTGGAACGCGGCCATCTCGATTGGGGAATCATTGCCGCCTCTTTGCGCAGTCCTGCAGCGCGCGATGCACTGGCTCCGCAGGATTGCCTCTACACGGTTGCTTTCCGCAATGGCGCTGCAACAGAGTGCCGGATCATCGGTTCGATCCTCGATATCATTGTCGCGCCGGAAGAGCCCGAACGGCTGATTGCAGCGCTTTGCGACCCGTCAATCCGGCTGGTCACGTTGACGATTACCGAAAAAGGCTATGGCATGGACCCGGCCACGCGCCGGCTCGACCATGATGACGCCGCCATCAAGGCCGACCTCGCCGATCCCGGCCATCCAACAACCGCGCTCGGTTTTCTCGCTTTCGGCATTGCCAGACGCAGGCTGAAGGACCTTGCGCCCTTCACACTTCTGTCCTGCGATAACCTGTCCCACAATGGCCAGGTGCTGAAGGCCATGCTGGTGGAATTTGCCGCCGTGTCAGACCCGGATCTGGCGCTCTATATTGAAAAATCGGTCCCCTTCGCCTCCTCGATGGTGGACCGGATCGTGCCTGCGACGACAGAACAGGACAGGGACCAGATTGCAGCGCTGACCGGTCTGATCGACGCAGCGCCCGTCGTTGCGGAACCCGCTTTTTCCTGGATCATCGAAGGCGAGTTTCCTGACGGACGGCCGCCTTTCGGGCCCAGCGGCGTGCTGTTTGTCGACGATCTTGATCCTTTTGAACAAATGAAGCTGCGGCTGCTGAACGGCGCCCACACAGCCATCGCCGCTATCGGTCGGCTGGCCGGTTTTGAAACCGTGCCCGAGGCCGTTTCCGACAAGAGGGTTCAGGCGTTTCTGGAGGCCTATTGGCAGGAAATGCTGCCGACTGTTCCGATTGATGCGAAATTGGCGCAGGATTACAAGAACGGCCTGCTGGCGCGCTTTGCCAATTCGGCCTTGCCGCACAAAACCGCCCAGATCGCCTCGGATGCATCACAAAAGGTGCCGCAAAGACTGTTGCCCGCACTGCGTGAGGCGCTGGAAGCCGGTCGCGAAACACCGGCGCTGGTTTTTGCGATTGCGGTCTGGATGCGCTCCTGCGGCGGCATCAATGACCGGGGTCTGGCATTCTCCATCAACGACCCGATGCTGGAGCGCTGGGCCGGCCGACCGGATCAGGCCGGACTCGACGCCGGCCGGATCATCACCGCTTTCCGGACCTATCGGGGGGTATTGGGCGATGATCTGTCCGACAACGAAGTGTTTTTGTCTGCGCTTGCCGCGGTGATGGCCGACATTCTGCAACACGGCGTGCTCGGCGCCATTGAACTGCGTTTTTCATGAAATTGTTTGAAAGGTAGAATGACATGGCCCGGATTGAACGGATTGAACTGTCGATGATCGATCTGAAGCCCAAGGTTCTCAGGACCGATGCGATCCAGAGCTTTGTCAGCCAGGAAACCCCTTTCGTGAAAATCACCGACAGCGACGGGGCCACCGGCACCGGCTACAGCTACACGATCGGCTCCGGCGGATCTTCCGTCATGCGGCTTTTGAAGGATCATCTGGTGCCGGTGCTGCTGGGTCAGGATGCCGATTGCATCGAGGCGATCTGGAACCGGATGGAGTTTTCAACCCACGCCACTACCATTGGCGCCGTCACGGCGCTTGCCATGGCTGCTGTTGATATTGCGCTATGGGATTTGCGGGCTCGCAAGCAGGGGCTGCCCTTGTGGAAATTGGCCGGCGGGGCAAAGACAAGTTGCCCGCTTTACACGACTGAAGGCGGCTGGCTGCATATTGCCGCCGAGGATCTGGTCGAAGACGCCCTGAAAGCCAAGGCCAACGGCTTTGCCGGCTCCAAGATCAAGATCGGCAAACCGCATGGCGCGGAAGATCATGCCCGGCTTTCGGGCGTCCGCAAGGCGGTAGGCGACGACTTTGAAATCATGACCGATTGCAACCAGGGCTTCCGGGTAGATGAAGCCATCAGACGGGCGGACCGGTTGCGCGAACTGGATCTGGCCTGGATCGAAGAGCCGCTTCCGGCCGATGATCTGGATGGCCATATCCGCCTTTCCGCTTCAACCTCAACACCGATAGCAGTGGGTGAATCGATCTACTCGATCCGGCATTTCCGCGAATATATGCAAAAAGGCGCCTGTTCAATTGTTCAGGTGGATGTGGCCCGCATCGGCGGCATCACGCCCTGGCTCAAAGTGGCCCATGCCGCCGAAGCCTTTGACATTCCGGTGTGCCCGCATTTCCTGATGGAACTGCATGTCAGCCTGACCTGCGCCGTGCCGAACGGCAAATATGTCGAATATATCCCGCAGCTCGACGACCTGACCACGTCGCGCCTTCAAATCATTGACGGCCAGGCCCAGGCCCCCATGACGCCCGGCATCGGCATTGACTGGGATCTTGACGCTCTCACCGGCAAAGCGATTGCGGAATTCAACCATACCGCCAAGATATGAAGCCTCAGCTTGGCAGTCGGCATGCGGGCTGAACGGCCGCAGATCCAACGTCAACGCTGTCCGGTTGATTGCCGCCGCGGAAAGGGTTTTTGCTTGCCCCGGTCTTCTTTCAAGTTATTAATGCGATCACAAGTCGCAATGCACTGGATTAAAGGAACCAACTCAACCAGCGCGTTGTCCGGTCGGGTGCAGGGGAAAAATCATTGCAGCGGCAATCCATCGCCATCATCGGTTGCGGACTGATTGGCCAAAGCTGGGCCGCTTTGTTCATCGCCCATGGTTACAGCGTGCGGGCATGGGATCCGCTTGCCAGCGTCCGTGACCAATTCACCGGGCGCATTGCCCATCCATTGGAACAACTGGGTGAGCTTGCCACAAAAGCCCGCCCGCGCGGAGACCTTGCCATCGTCGACAATCTCGCCGATGCGGTGACAGGTGCAGACCTCGTCCAGGAAAACGCTCCGGAAAACATTGCGCTCAAGCAGGCGCTTTTCCGGGACATCGAAACGGTTGCGCCAGCCGCCATCATTGCATCCAGCACGTCGTCGCTGACTTGGGCCGATCTTTCCGTAACCTTGGCCAATCCTGCGCAATTGATCACGGCGCATCCCTTCAATCCGCCGCATCTCATCCCGCTTGTCGAAACCTTCGGAATTGACGAAACCAATCTCGATGCCGCGGAGGAAATCTACCGCGACCTCGGCCGCCAGCCTGTCAGGCTCAAGAAATGTGCGGTCGGCCATATTGCCAATCGTCTCGCTTCGGCACTCTGGCGCGAAGCAGTCCATATAGTTGCCGAGGGCATTGCCGAGGTTGCCGATGTGGATGCCGCGCTGGTTCATGGCCCCGGCCTGCGCTGGTCGGTGGTGGGCGCCCACATGGCCTATCATCTTGGCGGCGGGCAAGGCGGCATCGAAGCCTATCTTGACCACCTTGGCCCCAGCCAGGAACGGCGCTGGTCGACTTTGGGCTCTCCCAGCCTTTCGCCCGAGACCTGCCGGATGCTGATCGACGGCATCAAGCGCGAGGCGGACGGTCGCGACATCACTACACTTGAGGCGGAGCGCGACGGTAAACTGATCCGCGCGCTCAAAGCCAGGGAGGCGGATAATGGATGACGCTGAAACAGCTACAGCCCCGGTCAGAATCGCCCTTATCCATGCGCTTGAGGAATCCGTTTTGCCGGCCCGTGCCGCATTCGCGCAATTCTGGCCGGAAGCCTTTTGCTTCGATCTGCTCGATACCTCACTTGCGGTGGATCTTGCCGAAGCGGGCAGGCTTGATGACAATATGATGGACCGCTTTTTCCACCTGTCCGATTATGCCGCCGCCACGCACGGCAAGGCTGGCAAGACCCGGGCGATCCTGTTTACCTGTTCAGCCTTCGGTCCGGCCATCGACGCCGTCAAGTCGCGCCTCGCCATGCCGGTATTGCGACCCAATGAGGCGGCCTTTGAGCAGGCGCTTGAACGCGGCGACACAATCGGTCTTGTGGTAACCTTTGCACCTTCGCTGAATGCCCTGACGACCGAGCTTGAAGCAATGGCGGCAGCGCGCGGTCGCAAGATCACCATCAGGGCGACCATCGCAGACGGTGCGCTGGCCGCACTGAAAGCCGGCGATGGCGAGACCCATGACCGGATTGCGGTTGACGCCTGCCGCAGAATCGGTTCGGCCGACGCCTTGATCCTCGGCCAGTTTTCCCTCGCCCGTGCCGCAGATCCTGTCCGGGCGGCCACATCGATCCCGGTGCTGACAACGCCGGGATGCGCCGTCCAGGCATTGCGCAACCGTCTCGGCCATGCGGTCAACTTCTCGCCATCCGTTTGAGGCGCAGGCTCGATGATCACAATTGAGTGATCACTCAATGTTCGTATTGAACGATCACTCAAATCTCCTATATGAGAATGGCAACACGCCAAACGGGCCCGACCCCCGCGCCCAGGAGAAGATATTGACCGATCTCACATATTACGATGAGACGACCGCACCCGAAGCCAGCAAGCCGCCACTGGCGAAATCCAAAGCCGCCAATGGCATGATTCCGGGCATGCACGCCGTCATGGCCGAAGCGCCGGGGCTGCTTGAAGCCTATCAGCGGGCCTGCGAACTGTTCATGAATTCGAGCTTTGACAAGGACGAACGGACAATGGTCTGGCAGACCGTGAATTTCGAAAACGGCTGTCTTTACTGCGTTCCCGCCCATACCGGCATTGCCAAGAGAATGGGCGTCGATGACGCGATCACCAATGCGCTGCGCGACAGGACAATCCTGCCGAATGCCCGGCCGGAGGCGCTGCGCGACTTCACGCTCAGGCTGATGGGCGATCACGGCAACGTTCCGGATGATGCGGTGCAGGCCTTTCTCGATGTTGGTTTTACCAAGAGGAACATTCTTGACCTTATCCTTGGCTATTCCCGGAAGGTGATGTCGAACTACACCAACCACCTTGCCAAAACGCCGGTCGACACGCCGTTTCAGAAATTCGAATGGCAGGCCGCCGCCTGATTGACCCGGCGGCCTGGTTTAGTGACCGGGCCGCCGCCCCTTGACTTGGAAAGGCTCATCTTCATGACCAAACCGTCCCAACCATTGCGCATCGACATCGTGTCTGATGTGGTTTGCCCATGGTGCATCATCGGATACCAGCAGCTGACCAAGGCGCTTGAAGCGACAGGCACTGCCCATGAAATCCACTGGCACCCCTTCGAGCTCAACCCCGACATGCCCCGCGAGGGCCAGAACCTGCGCGACCATGTGGCGGAGAAATACGGCGCCACGCCGGAGCAATCCGAGCAGAGCCGGGTCCGAATGACCGATATAGGTACCGAAATCGGGTTTGAATTCCGCTATGCGGAAGACATGCGCATGCACAATACCTTCAACCTGCACCAGCTTCTGCATTGGGCAGGTACGCAGGATCGCATGCACGACCTGAAACTGGCCCTCTTTTCGGCCCATTTCACCCATCGCCGCGACTTGTCTGATGATTCCGTCCTGGCCGATGTGGCTGCCGAAATCGGTCTGGAACGGGACGAGGCCCTGGCCGTTCTGGCTGATCAGCGTTTTGCGGCCGATGTTCGCAATGCCGAAGCCTTCTGGGTTGGACAAGGCATTCGCGGGGTCCCGGCGATGATTTTTGATGGTCGCCATTTAGTTACCGGTGCGCAAGGAACAGAGAACTACACGCAAATGCTTGGTCAGTTGGCGGAAATGCGGGATTGAGTGCGCGATTTGTTTATGCGAAATATCTAATGGAACGGTAATGGTTGCGGCAAAATTGGAAAAACCAAGCGAGATGAAAAGAGCAGCCCCCTATGATCGTGACGCGGCGCTGAACGCAGCCATGTCCCTGTTCTGGGACAAGGGCTTTCATGCGACCTCGCTCAAGGACCTTGAAGCGACGCTCAACATGAAGCCGGGCAGCATCTATGCGGCGTTTACCAGCAAGGAAAACCTTTATCTGCTGGCATTGGAGCGCTATTTCGAGACCTCCCGCAACCGGTTCCGCCAGCAGATGGCGCTCGCCGCCTCACCGCTTGACGGTCTGTCGCAGCATTTACGCTCCTATGCCGGCCTTCCGCACAAGGATGGCGCCCGCCAGGCCTGCATGTTGACAAAAACCCTGGTGGATACCCGCACCACCGATCCCGCCATTGCCGAAAAGACCCGCGCCTATATGGCCGCGATGCGCAAGGAATTCACGGAGGCGTTCAGGCAGGCCAAGGCCGCCGGTGAAATCGCCGCCGATGCTGACCCCGAACGCCTGGCCAGGCGCTTCCAGGCCAATATTTCGGCACTGAGGTTCGAATTGTCTCTCGGAACCAGCCAATCCGAGATCGAAGAATTGACGGAAGACATGGCGCGGGAAATCCAGCGCCTGCGGGAGGAACACCTTTGATGGCGGACGCCCGTCTCCGGTCCCACGCCATGAGTCATTATCATTGAACATCGGTATTACGCTGGCCTTTGGCCGAAATACAGCATCGACCCCACCCAGGGCCGTGCTCAGAACACGAAAGAAAGAGACTTGAACCATGAATGACAAGAAGAGCTACCAACCACCCGAAATCTGGACCTGGGATGCCGAAAATGGCGGCGAATGGGCCAAGATCAACCGCCCCATAGCCGGGCCTACCCATGAGGCCGCCTTGCCTGTTGGAAAACACCCGCTGCAACTCTATTCGCAGGGCACACCCAATGGCCAGAAGGTCACCATCCTGCTCGAAGAACTTCTGGCGCTTGGCGAATCCGGCGCGGAATATGACGCGCATTTGATCCGTATCAGCGATGGCGAGCAGTTTTCGTCCGGCTTTGTTGCAGTCAACCCGAATTCAAAAATTCCGGCGCTGCTTGATACCGAAACCGGCAGTCGCGTCTTTGAAAGCGGCGCGATCCTTCTGTATCTGGCCGAGAAGTTCGGGCATTTCCTGCCCAAGGATGCGGCCGCACGCACCGAAGTGCTGAACTGGCTGTTCTGGCTGCAGGGCGCCGCACCCTATCTGGGCGGCGGCTTCGGGCATTTTTATTCCTATGCGCCGGAGAAGTTCGAGTATTCGATCAACCGTTTCACAATGGAAGTGAAGCGCCAGATGGACGTGCTTGACCGCGAATTGTCCGTTCATCGTTATCTGGGCGGCGACGAATACACCATCGCCGACATCGCCACCTGGCCCTGGTACGGCAACCTTGCGATGGGCGAAACCTATGGCGCGGGCACGTTCCTGCAGGTGGAAAGTTACAAGAACCTGAGCCGCTGGGCCAAGGAAATCAGCCAGCGCCCCGCCGTGATGCGCGGTCGCAAGGTAAACCGCACCTGGGGTGATCCCTCAAACCAGTTGCACGAACGCCATGATGCTTCCGATTTCGAACTCAAGACCCAGGACAGGCTGGTTCCTGAACCCGCTGAATAAGATTCTTTCAAAGTGGTGAAAGCCATGCTGGCTTTGTGCTCGCGTCAAACAATATGACTTTGTCTGGCGCGAGCACCCCGTTTTCTTCTCTGCAAGATCATGGCCGCCTGCGACGGCAGACCTGGAAAGCGATACTGCAGCAGCGCTTGCGCTTCATCTTCCTTCCTTCGATACTACGACGAAACCAAAACCCTCCTTAAATCACAATCGCAAATCTGGGCCATAGGTGCTGACGGGGGACACGCCCCTGAATGCCGTCATAGGCTACAGCCAGATGCTGATCGAGGATGCCGACCTTGACGGCGATCAAGCCAATGTGCCGGATCTCGAAAAAATCCACGCCGCCGGCTATCACCTTCTTGGCCTGGTCAATGCCGTTCTCGACCTTTCCAAGATCGAGGCGGGCCAGATGGAATTGTTCAACGAGGAATTCCGCTTGTCTGCCGTTCTCACCGAAATTACCGCCGAATTGAAGCCGGCGTTGATAAAGAACAACAACAAGCTCGAAGTCCAGATCGCTGACGGTCTCGACCTGATCAACGGCGATGTCGCCAAGATTCGCAGCGCCATCGGCCACGTGTTCAACAACGCCAACAAATATACCAAGGATGGTTTCGTCACCGTGACCTGCCGGACCGTCGTCCGGGGCCGCCGTCCTTATGTTTCCATTGCCATTCGCGACACCGGCATCGGCATTTCCGAGCAGCATCTACCCTCTTTGTTCGAACAGTTCGCCGTAGCCGACGACCAGACATCCACCAAATATGGCGGAACGGGCGTCGGGCTGGCTTTGACGCGCAAGCTCTGTCAATTGATGGGCGGCGATGTGCAGGTTGAAACAACGCTGGGGAAAGGAAGCTGCTTTACCCTTACGTTCCCAAGTTCACAGGATTTCGTGGAAAGCACCGAATCGCTTGAACCTTTCAGTGTCGTGGCATCAAACAATATCCCGGAACGGACTGATGGACCCGACCTTCATATTTCCATTCACAACGGGAAAAGAGCCAATGCATAAGGTGTTGATCGTTGAAGACAACGAAATGAATCGCGACATGCTCGCGCGACGGCGGACCCGGCAGGGTTTTGAAATCATCGTGGCCGTTGACGGCCCGAGCGGCGTCGCCGCTGCGATTGAGATTGTGCCCGATATCATCCTGATGGACATTGCGCTTGGGGATATGGATGGTTGGGAAGCGACTGAGCAGATCAAGGCTGCGCCTCAAACGGCCGATGTACCGATCATCATTCTGACGGCGCATGCGTTGTCCAGCGATCTGGCGAAAAGCATTGCAATCGGTTGCGCCGATTTCGATACCAAACCTGTCGATTTGCCCCGTTTGCTCGGCAAGATGCGGGCCTGTCTGCATACAGCCAAACTTGAAATCGCATCCTGATCAAGGGCCGCCACAGACTCCCGGCATAGCCTGCTTGCAGGATGGCGGGCTTGGTGAAAAACCGGGCATTCGGACCATGCCCGGCGAGTTTCGCTTCAATGCCGGTCCACAAAACCAGGATCATTCTCCCGGTATTTAAAGGGCAGCGGGCTTCCGCTGCCGCACAATCCCAACAGTCGCAGTTATCTTTGCGCCGGCGTGCTTTCAAGCGGGCGCCGGGCAAATGCCGCCCTGCGGGTCGAATTCAGGCGACCGTTACAGTCAGGCTGCCAAGTCCTTCGATGCTTGCTTCCATCTTGTCGCCGCGCGAGACGGGGCCGACGCCGGACGGAGTGCCGGACATGATGATATCGCCGGGCGCGAGTTCAAAATATTCCGAAAGATAGGCGATCATTTCAGGAACCTTCCAGATCATCTGGTTCATGTCGCCTTCCTGCTTGACTTCGCCGTTGACCTTCAACTCGATGCGGCCGTGATCGGGATGCCCGACTTCGGATACAGGCTTCAGGGGTCCGACAGGACCGGAGCGTTCAAAAGCCTTGCCGATTTCCCAGGGCCGGCCTGCCTTTTTCGCCTCGCCCTGCAGGTCGCGCCGCGTCATATCCAGCGAAACGGCATAACCCCAGACGTGATCAAGCGCATTTTCCACCGGTATATTGGAACCACCGGTCTTCAAAGCCACAACCAATTCGACTTCATGGTGCACATCCGTGCTATGCGGAGGGTAAGGAAATACGCCGGAGGGATCGAGATTATCAGGGTTTTTCTGGAAGAAAAATGGAGATTCCCGGTTCGGATCATGGCCCATTTCAATGGCGTGGGCAGCGTAGTTGCGCCCGATGCAATAGACCCGACGCACTGGAAATGCACCGCCTCCGGCGACAGGAATGGACACGACGGGCGGAGTTGGGATCACGTAATCGGACATGGGAGCCTCGGTTGTTGTTTCGAATGAATAGGCCTTGTCATAAGACAGTTCCGTGCTAAGATCAATCGGAACCAATGCAAAATAATTTGGATTATCGCAACCAATCAAAGCCAATTCTGAAAAATGATGGCTTTGGTCAACCAATTGGAGCAAAACGTGCTTGCCGATTCAGATGCGCTGGAAGCAGATCACCCGGTTCCCCGTTTACGGAAATTGATCGCCGATGGAGGATATGCGCCCGGAAGCCGTCTTCCGGCCGAGCGCGAACTGACCAATGAGTTGGGCGTTACCAGAAGCACGCTGCGCAAGGCGCTCGACAGGCTGGAACGGGAAGGCGCAATCTGGCGTCACGTCGGCAAAGGCACGTTCGTGGCGGCCAATGGCGGCGGATCCGTTCCTGCCGTCGGCTCGCTCACCGAGATCGGCCGGCAAATGACCCCTGTGCGCATGATGCGGGCCCGCATGGTGATTGAGCCTGCCATTTGCCGGGAGGCTGCAATCAATGCGTCCGACCACGCCATGATGGAAATGAATCTCGCCATGGATCGCGCCCACAGCGCTACCAACTGGCATGATTACGAAACCCAGGACGACCATTTTCATCGCGCCATTGCCGAGGCCAGCGACAATCTGCTCTTGCTGGCGCTGTTTGATCAGCTCAACCAGGTGCGCCGGGCGGTGGCCTGGGGCAGTGTCATCCGCAGGTCGGAAAAGCCGGCTGCCGATCACTTGAGCTTTCGCGAGCACGAGGCCATTGCCGCCGCCATTTCCAAACGCGACCCGCATGCTTCATTTGAGGCAATGCGCAATCATCTGCGCTCGGTGACAGAGCGCTTGTTCGGGGAGGGGTGAAGCAGACAGCCATCGGAATTTCATTTTACAACATGAAGGGAGGATTGGTTTTAGAGCCATTACTTCTCTTCCAACGAGCCATGAAACTCTCTGGGAGGAGAACCATGAAAAACCTGTTGAAGAAGTTAGCCGGGATAGTCGCCGTCATACCGCTTGTGGCCGGCCTCGCATTCTCGCAAGCCCAGGCGGCAACCCTCAAGATCGCCCTGGCCGAAACGCCATCGGACGAGCTTGCCGCATTCTTTGTTGCGCTGGACCGCGCCAAGGCAAATGGTCTTGATTATGAGTGGACCGCCTTTTCCGATGAAGAACTTGCCATTCAGGCGGTTCTGAGCGGCCAGATGAATATCGGCTTCGGCACGCCCTATTCGGCCATGCAGCGTTCGAAAGCCCCCATCCGCATCATCTACCAGCTTTCCAAGCTGAAGTTCTTTCCGGTCACCACCAAGAAGTTTTCCAAGCTGGAGGATCTCGACGGACAGCCGATCATGCTGCACTCACGCGGCGGCGGCACGGATTCCATTGCCAATGTCATTGAAGAGCGGACCGGCATCAAGCTTGGCGAACGCTCTTACGTGCCTGGTTCTGCCAACCGCGTCGTGGCCATGATGGCCGGACAAGCGGATGCAACCATTCTTGACCTGTCCAACAAGAACAAGATCATGAAACAGGCCGGCGACAAGTTCAATGTTCTGCCGATGTTCGAGGTCGATGCCAGCGACGAGGCCCTGTTTGCCAATCTCGACTGGATCAAGGAAAACGAAGACCAGGTCAATATTCTCGTCGCGGCGCTTGCCAGCGTCTGGCAGGACATGGCCAAGGATCCGACGATCATCCGCCGCGAAACCAATCCGGATGGACCGATCGGGCAGTTGCCGGCCGAAGTGCTGGACAAGCTTGACGAATTCTACGCCGATGCGGTCGAAGCCGGGCTTTATGATCCCAATGGCGGCGGCAGGAAAGCTGCACAGGCCGATATGGAATGGTACAGCGCAGCCGGTCAGCTGGAAGGCGATCCGACGACCCTCAATATTGAGGACTTCTGGTATCTCGCGCCGCTCGACGCTGTTGCTAAAAAATGAACACAGCCTGGCGGTTGCCTTCACTGTGGCGACCGCCAAGCCTTCTCTTGTGACCGGGCATTAGCATATGCAATACAGACCTTTGTTCCTGAAGCTGCTCTCCGCCGTCATCGTGTTCGGGGCATGGGAGATTGCCGGCCGCATACCGGTCAGCTACGCGTTTCCGACCTTTCTTGAATCCATGGAAGCCCTGTTCAGGCTGACCCTGGACGGCACCATGTTCAAGGCCTATGCCGAGACGCTCAAGCCGCTCGTCGCCGGCGTCGCCATTTCGGCGTTCCTCGGCATTGGAATCGGTCTGTGGATTGGCTTGAGCTCCCGTTTTGAATGGTTGTTCTCGCCCATCTTCATCGTCATGCAGGCAGCCCCGCTTGCGGCCCTCATTCCCATTTTGATCATGGCTTACGGCATCGGGCTGACGTCCAAGGTCTTCGTCGTATGCATCATGGCCATGCCGGTCATCGTGCTGAACACCAGCACTGCTGTCAGGAACACGCCGGTTTCACTCAAGGAGATGGGCCGGTCCTTTCTGGCGGGCGACAGGGACATCATCCTGAAAATCATCATTCCGGCTGCCTCTCCGGTGATTTTCTCCGGCCTGCGACTTGGCATATCCGCCGGCTTCATCGGCGCAATCCTGGCGGAATTGAAAATCACGCCGACAGGCGTCGGCGACGTCATCAGCTATAGCCGCTCGATTGCCGATTATCCGAGCATGTATGCGGCGATCTTCTCCATCATTCTTCTTGCGGTGCTGTTTTTGAACCTGCTGGAGAAACTTGAAAACTACCTATTTGAAGGGAATAATCGTGGCTATGTCTCAGACTGATTTCCGAGCCGCAGGCGCAGCAGCCACTGCCACAGACAGTGCGGTATCGGTGCGCAACGTTTCCAAGAACTATGGCAAGGTTGAAGCGCTCAAGAACCTGTCGCTCGAATTCCCGCGCGGGGAACTGACATCGCTGCTCGGGCCGTCGGGCTGCGGCAAGACAACGCTTTTAAAAATCATCGCCGGTTTGCTGCAAGCCAGTGGCGGCGATATCGAGATCAATGGCAACAAGGTCAACGGACCCGGTCCGGACCGCGCCTTTGTGTTCCAGGATTTTGCCTTGCTGCCCTGGGCCAACGTTATCCGCAATGTTGCCTTCGGGCTGGAGCTGCGCGGCGTCGCCAAATCCGAGCGTGAGGCGATTGCCGAGCGCTATATCAACAATGTCGGGCTGAAGGGCTTTGAGAAAAGCTATCCGCACGAATTGTCCTGCGGAATGCGCCAGCGGGTGGGGCTTGCCCGTGCTCTCTCGGTGGATTCCCAGGTCCTGCTTCTCGATGAGCCGTTTTCGGCCGTTGACGAGCAGAATCGCCGCAAGTTTCAGGAGGATCTGCTTGAATTGGTCCGCAACGAGAACAAGACCTTCATCTTCGTAACCCATTCCATCGAAGAAGCTGTCTATGTCTCGGACCAGATTGCCATCCTGCTGCCCCGCCCCAGCCGTGTTTCGGAAATCATCAGGCCGACCAATTTCCGCAACAAGGGCATCGAAAACATCCGGCGTGATCCCGAATATCTCGATATTGTCGACGAGATATGGGCCTCATTGCGCAACTATGCCGAATAGGAATGACATGACCGTATTTGGGTACAGACTTCCTGTAATGTCGTCGCTGCTGTTGTGGGGGCTGGCGTGGGAAATTGTCGGCCGGCTTGGCCTGACATTCTTCATACCGCCGCTCTCGGAAGTCATCACGACGCTGTTTTCCATTATCGGAACGCCAGCCTTCCTGAAGGCTTTGGGAGAGACGGCGACCGCATTCCTGACCGGCGTCACCGCAGCCATTGTCGTCGGCGTGCCGCTGGGCATCATGATGGGCAAGAGCCGGCTTCTCGACGAGATGCTGCTGCCCTGGGTCAATATCTTTCTCAGCGCGCCGCTGACGGCGCTGGTGCCGGTCCTCATGGTGCTTTTCGGATTCGGCATGTTGTCGATCACCATCACCACCACGATCTTCGCCATCTGGATCATCATCCTGAATTCGCGCGCCGGGGTCATGCAGATCAACCGCTCGCTTGTCGAAATGGCCCGCAGTTTCGGCGCGTCGCCGCTCGACGCGTTTTTCAAGATCTATTTCTGGGCAGCCTTGCCGGAAATCCTCGGCGGTGTGCGGATCGGCATCATCCGCGCGGTCAAGGGCGTGATCATCGGCCAGTTGTTGATTTCCATCGTCGGCTTCGGGGTGACCTTGCCCCCAAGTTTTATCCAGTTTTGAGTTCGTTTCCGGCGTTTGATGTGACGGGCTTTGGTGCGGAGTTATCCACATTGCGCAGCGCCAAAGCCCGGCGCGTTGCGAAGGTGTCGGCAAATTCGCTTGGAGTC
>JBGSIT010000057.1:0-3094 GCA_041742335.1 Rhizobiaceae bacterium | reverse complement strand
GACTCCAAGCGAATTTGCCGACACCTTCGCAACGCGCCGGGCTTTGGCGCTGCGCAATGTGGATAACTCCGCACCAAAGCCCGTCACATCAAACGCCGGAAACGAACTCAAAACTGGATAAAACTTGGGGGCAAGGTCACGGTTCCACCAAAATCTGGCTGTCTGGTGGCTGATTTCAATGCCCCGCTCCTTGAGCAGGTCTTCGACATTTCGCAATGACGGTGGAAAACGGACATATATCATCACGCCGTATTGCCTGACATCGCCCGCGTTTGCGCTTGATATGCGCTTCTGGTAGGGTTTCGCCTGCGCGAACGTCATTTGGGAGGAAAGGACATCGACCGCCAGAAAACTCATATTCAACGCGTAATTAACTCCGTAACATCCGGGAATGCCGCTGCACAGTCGCGGCTAGCGGCGTCATGGCAGCGATCTTTTCTCAAATACGGGTTGGATCCTTCAGCAATGACGCGGCCCGCCGATACCGACGGGGATCATCTTATCAACCGTCGCGAGGAACTCGGGGCGATGCTGTCGGTCGTGTCGTCGAAACTGGATGACCTGTTCGCCATGATCGGCCACTGCGGTTGCGGTGTTCTGCTCACCGATGCCAATGGTCTGGTACTCGACAGTCGGGTTTCGGCCGGCGACAGGGAATTGTTTGCCAAATGGGGGCTTGGACCGGGCGCGGACTGGAGCGAGGCGGCGCAGGGAACCAACGGCATAGGCACCTGTATCGCTGAAAAGCGGGCGGTAACGATCCACCGCGATCAGCACTTTTTGGCGCACAATATCGGTATGAGTTGCATCGACGCTCCGGTCTACGGTCCCGATGCCACGCTTATTGCCGCACTCGACGTTTCCTCTGCCCGCGCCGACCAGACCGAAGGCTTCAACCGGCTTATCGAAGGTATGGTCGTGCAGGTGGCACGCCAGATCGAAGCTGACTTGTTTCGCGCCGCCTTTGGAGGACAACGGATATTCCTGGCATCGGGTGAAGCCTCGCATGCCGCGACCCTGCTGGCAGTCGACACTGATGATATCGTTGTCGGGGCCACACGCGATGCCCGACGCCAGTTCGGGCTGGAGCCTGCAGGACTGATCCGCAAGCGGCCCTTGATCGATCTCTTCGAGCACAAGGATGGCCAGGGCGCGCTTGAACAGGCGGAAAAAGCAGCCGTGGTCAGGGCGCTGACACGATCCGAAGGGAATGTATCGGAAGCAGCCCGATCATTGGGAATAGGGCGCGCCACCCTCTATCGCCGCATGAAAAGACTGGGTCTGGGTGAAAACCAGCCCTGACCTGTCTCACTGCTGAGACACCTGCCACCAGGCAACCCGCTCTAGCGAGCTGACAATCCTCCTCCATCAGCGCAACCTCTTTTGATCCCCGGTAGAGGAACCGGGATCAATCGGAGGAATTAGCATGAACGAGATGACCAAGATTGCCAAACAATATGTTTCGCCCTTCAAGACGCGCTATGACAATTTCATCGGCGGCAAGTTTGTACCACCGGTGAACGGCCGTTATTTCCAGAATATCACGCCGATTACCGGTGGCCCCATCAACGAAATCGCCCGTTCCGATGCAGCTGATATCGAACTGGCGCTGGATGCGGCACATGCCGCAAAGGAAAGCTGGGGCAAGACTTCGGCAGCTGACCGCGCCAATGTCCTGCTCAAGGTCGCCGACCGGCTGGAAGCCAATCTTGACTTGCTTGCAGAGGCAGAGACCTGGGACAACGGCAAGCCGATCCGCGAAACGACAGGCGCGGACATTCCGCTGACGATCGACCATTTCCGTTATTTCGCAGGCGCATTGCGTGCCCAGGAAGGCGCGATGTCCGAGCTCGACGCAGACACGATTGCCTATCACTTTCACGAGCCGCTCGGTGTTGTCGGCCAGATCATTCCGTGGAACTTTTCGATCCTGATGGCGGCTTGGAAACTGGCGCCGGCACTGGCTGCGGGCAATTGCATTGTCATGAAACCCGCCGAACAGACCCCGGCCGCCATCATGGTGATGGCCGAACTGATTGCTGACCTGCTTCCGCCGGGCGTACTCAACATCGTCAACGGCTATGGCGCGGAAGCGGGCATGCCGCTCGCAAAATCGGCGCGGATTGCCAAGATTGCCTTTACCGGATCCACTGCGACCGGGCGCAAGATCATGGAAGCCGCTACGGTGAACCTGATCCCGGTTACGCTGGAACTTGGTGGCAAGTCGCCCAACATCTTCTTTTCCGACGTGATGGCCAAGGACGACGCCTATCTCGACAAGGCCATCGAAGGCTTTGTGATGTTTGCCTTCAACCAGGGCGAAGTCTGCACCTGCCCCAGCCGCGCGTTGATTCAGGAGGACATCTACGAATCCTTTATCGAGCGTGCAATTGCCCGGGTGAAAGCGATCAAGCAGGGCGACCCGCGCGAAATGTCCACTATGGTGGGCGCTCAAGCCAGCCAGGCCCAGCAGGACAAGATCCTGTCCTATCTGACCATCGGTCGGGAAGAGGGCGCCGAAGTTCTGGTTGGCGGCGACGTGGCCAGCTTCAACGGAGAATTGGAGAACGGCTTCTATATCCAGCCGACGATCCTCAAGGGACACAACAAAATGCGGGTGTTTCAGGAGGAAATCTTTGGGCCAGTCGTGTCTGTGACCACTTTCAAGGATGAAGCGGAAGCGCTGGCTATCGCCAATGATACGATGTACGGGCTTGGCGCGGGCGTCTGGTCGCGTGATGCGAATATCTGTTACCGCTTCGGCCGAGCAATCCAAGCAGGTAGGGTCTGGGTCAACAATTACCATGCTTACCCTGCGCACGCGGCCTTTGGCGGATACAAACAGTCCGGTATCGGGCGTGAAACCCACAAGATGATGCTAGACCACTATCAGCAGACCAAAAACATGCTGGTGAGCTACAACCCCAACAAGCTGGGATTCTTCTAGGCCTCGCTAGGCCCTGTTGACAAAGTATGGCAGCCAAATCTTTGTTGAAGCGATTGCCAGGAATGCGGCGAATGATGCGGCGGTTTTGTCGAAGCGGGTTGCGATGCGGCGGAACTGCTTGAGTTTGTTGAACATGCGCTCGATGCG
>JBGSIT010000056.1:0-103165 GCA_041742335.1 Rhizobiaceae bacterium | reverse complement strand
CCCCGCTCTGACGGCAATAGTGTCCCGATAATCTTCCATTCAGCGTCAGTAAGGTCACCACGAGCCATATCAGCCTCCCAAAAGGAAGCTTTGAATCAGAATTCAGATGATTTGGGAATCCACTTTGTCAACAGGGCCTAGCTCCACCTCCATCCAAGGTCAGGATGCGAAAGGATTTATCGATAGCTGGGTCCACCACGGATGCCCTCAATGAAAATCAACCTCTGATGTGTTGGAGCTTACATTGAGCAAAAAAAGGCGCAAGCTAATTACTGGTTGCTTCGTCCCCGATATTTTCTGCTGCATTGCATCAGGTGCGGCCTCGTGACAATAGTCGCTCATAGTGACGAGGCTTACCTCCAAGACTACCAGGAAGACGTCAAGCGGCTAACTGCGTGCTTTGGCTGGAGAGGCTGCTTTAAAATTGCGGGCCGGCTTTTCCGTAGGGCCGAAATGAAGGTGCGAAGTCAACATTTTGCAACCTAAACCGAGATGTCCAGTTTGGTCCATTGCCGTCTTCTGATGGCCATTATCGTATGACCGCTTCACCAAACTGCGCAATGATTGCGATGATCGATTCCAATAGTTGCTGCGCAATGATTTTTTGACGATCCGATTGCGCAAATCGCAACCATTTCTTCGCATGAATTATTGTCACGCAAAAATCGCGTTAGTCCAGATTCTGGTGTCAAAAGTCTGAAAAGTCGTGTCAATGTTGTTTGACAAAGAGATCCGGACTTCCGGGAACAATCGGGAATATCCGGGAAATCGCGAGAAATCGAATTAAAACAGCGTATTATGCGATAGCATATGCGACTTGACCGGCTGCGGATTTTGACAGCCGAATGCCTGAAATCGGAACCTGCGGCCGACCGCGCGGTCAAACGGGTCCTTTCTTCCAAACCACCTTCAAAAAGTGCCGAAAAGCCTTCAAGACGCCTTCAAGTCATTGAAAAATATATATTCTGCCAACACTGTTTTGCGTACTGCGGAATGTCGGAACCTCGCCGAAATCAGGCAAAATCCAAATCAAGGTTTCCCACTTTGGCGAAACCTTGTTGGGAAACCTGAAAGTGATGGAAAAAACGTATTTATAACAATAACATGGCGCAAGTTGGCGGTTTTTGGATATGCCAATAAGGTTTCCCAGGCAACTTCAGTGGGGAGGCCCAGTCCGGGCGAAAATTCAGTTCCTCAGCAAACGAGGAAGGCAAATCCCGCCCTCCCCGTTCTTGGTTTTGTCTCGATTAGCGGTCAGACCTTCTTTTTGCCCGCAACCCCGACCGGAACGGCCACCTGCTGCCAACCATTGATCACCAGGCATTGCTTGATGAAGGCTTCCTTGCGTGCGTCGTTGGCAATAGCGTTTCCGAGCTGCGCACCCAGCACATAGCCGGGAGTGCCCTGCGCATACAGACCCTGTTGCGTACCGGCCGACGCAATTTCACATTGAGCCTTGGCAACTTCGAATGTCGGCCCAGGACCAATTTGCCGCCATTCCATTTTTGTCTGACTTGATGATTGGCAAGCGGTCAAAAACAGTGTGGCGGTCAGGCTGATTGCGCCAGTAAACAACGAATTTTTCACGGAAATCTCCAATCTTAAAATATGGTCTTCGCCCCGCAAGCGCACCGCACCGAGTTAGGAACATTAAATCTCAGCGGGAAAATATTAGTAGGACAACCAATTTTTGAGTGCAACCACTATTTTAGTATTGACTCATATATACGTTTTTTCAATAATCTCGTAGGTTGCGCCCGGTTACAATCATGAAGCCGAACGTTTACCGGTGCCGGGTTCTTTCGCAGCTTGCGCCAGTCGGTCGACGAGCTCTTTGGCCAAGGCCGGAATGGCAGCCTCAACAACCACCTTGTCCCTGACGTCGGATACCCGCGCCAGGAGCACATTGAACAGTGCGGTCGCCTCGTTGGCGATCCTGTGCGGCGGCGGCTTTTGCCCCAAGTCCCGATAGACGTGCTCCACGGCCTTATAGAGTTCTTCCATCAACAACGGATCGACCTGGACCGACGGCGGCGGCGCCATGGATGGATCGGCAAACATCTCGCCTTCGCCCGTCGCAATCCAATTTATATCGATCCCAAATTCCGAACGGTAGAGCGCCAAAACATCAGCGTCCGGCGCCGTTTCGCCCCGCTCGTATGAGGCAATCGTATTCTTGCTAACTTTTAGCCGGCCGGTCCATTCAGCACGGTCGGGATCTCCAAGGCGCCGTCTAATCTCACGCATACGCGCGCCCAGCGCCGTCTTGGGTTCAGCCTCAGGTCTTGCCAATTTACATATTAAACCATTTTCTAAGTTTATAAAAACGAGATATTGGTTTAATCCTTCCTGTGTTCGCAGATTTCACCATCCCAAAAAAGGAGGCCGGCCATGGCCCCCGATCTGGATCAAGGATTACTTATGCATAGCGAGGCCCCTGCCGACAAGATCACTTCAACTGAAAGGCGCCGCCTCGCCGAGGTGGCGCGGATCAAGGGATTGCTGATCATCGCCAAACTCACGTTGTCGGAGATCGATAAGGCTTTCGGCCTCCCGACCGGTACTGCCGGCAATGCAGTCCATGAACCCCATCTCGCAGGCGAAAGGGCCATCGCGGCCGCGCTCAAAACCCGCCCTCACTTGCTTTGGCGTTCACGGTACCATGGCGACGGCCGTCGCATGAGCCCGCAACCTTCCGGGAACTATCGCCACCACCGCCGCAATCAAACGATCAGTGAGGCAGCATGATGGACGCGGACATCCGCCAGCTCTCGCCTTTCACATACGGCGCCGGCCACAAGGGCCGGTCGGCAGGAAGAATATCCGCACCACACCTTGGTGGGTGCTTCTCCCCGGCGGTCTGGAACCGGTCTGCCCGCGTCACCACTCGACAATCCTTCAATCTCCGGTCTGCCACAATGGTGAAAACGCATTCCGGAATAGACGGATGCGATCCGTTCTTCCCGACCCCGCGCGGGACCGGCTTCACAGCAGAACTGCGGCTGATCCTGTCTGTAGTCCTCGTCAGTCTTGCCAGCGCAGCTGCCGCGGCAAGCCAGCTCACGGGAGCGCTTGGATGAACCGTTCAGATCAAAAGCAGATCTACGAGGCAACGATGCATGCCTGCCTTTGCGCGGTCCGTGACGGCTTTCCGCATCTTGCTTTCCGCGACATCGTCGATCCGCCCCACCAATGGTTTGATGCGGCCCTGGCGCGCCAGGTGGCGCTTCATTTGATGATCCGCGAATTCGGCTGGCCGAAGCGTCGCGTGGTCGAGATCGAGGATCGTTCGCGCGAAGCCGTGAACAGGGCGCTGCGGACCATTGACCGGCGTTTGGAGAGCCCGCGTTTCGCCCGGCACTACCAGACAATGAAAGCCCATGCGCATGAGCTTTCGACACTTCTCACCCATGCAGAATACGATCACGAGGTTGCCTGATGGCTGTCTTCAAGACGCTTACCCTTTCTTCCATTTTCATAGGCAACCGCGCGCGGCCGATCGACGAGGACCACGCCCAGGCGATCGCAGCTTCCATGGCCGAACGCGGCCTGATCAATCCGATCACTGTCCGCAGCACGCCAGCGCGCAAGGGCACACCCTACACTCTGGTTGCAGGCGGACATCGCTTTCGCGGCGCCATGATCAACGAATGGACGGAGATCGATGCGATCATCGTCGAAGCCGACGCCGTAGAGGCCCAACTGTTGGAGCTCTCGGAAAACCTTTACCGCAACGAGTTGTCGGCGCTTGACCGGGCAATCTTCGTGATGAAATTCCGTGAAGTCTGGGAGGAGAAGAACGGCAAGATTGAGCGGGGTGGAGATCGCCGATCAAAAGGACACGATGACCCTTTGATATTCTCCAACGGTCGCGAACTGGCAAATCGTGTCAAGGAGCGGTTCGGGTTTGCCGAAAAGACTTACAAGCGGACAATCCAAATCGCCCGCAATTTGCATCCCGCTCTTCGCCAGGCCGTGCGCGGCACCGCAGCCGAGACCGATCAATCCAAGCTTCTCAAGCTGGCGCGGCTTTCTGCTGACGATCAGTTGCGGGCGGCTTTGGCGCTGAATGAGGACCGCGACGTCAAGCACCTGTTTGCCTTGATCAAAGGATCGAAATCGGCAACCGACCCGCAGGAAGGCCTGTTCTTCAAACTTGTGGGCGCCTGGGACGCGGCAGACGACGACACGCGGCGGCGCTTCCTCGACCACATCGGCAACCTGGGCGACTTTTCCTTCCTTGAGGCCGCCCAATGAAGCCCGATCCCGCCCAGCTCGACTTTTTCCGCGAGACCATGTTTCCCGTCCGGGCCTCTGTCGATTGCATCGATCTTGATCGCTACCGGGCAAAGATGAAGCGGGCCATGTCACGAGCCATTCGGGAATGCCCCCATGACCGGCAGACCATTGCCGCCCGCATGGCGAGGTATCTGGGCGTCCAGACAATCACCAAGGCCATGGTGGACTCCTGGACCGCTGAGAGCAAAGCGGGCCATGATGTTACCCTGCCCCGCTTCGCGGCTTTCGTGCATGCGACGGGTGCGCTTTGGCTTTGGGACGAGGCGGCCTCGATGCAAGGGGTAACCGTGCTGGTTGGCGATGAGGCGCGGCTAGCCGACATTGCCTGGCGGCAGCAGGAACAACGCCGGGCCGCCCGCGAATTGCGGATGCTCATGGCGACCCCGGTCGAATTGACGGGGAGGAACCGCTGATGGCCGGCAAGATTTCCATCGTCGGCCAGATCGCCGAAATCGACCGCGAAATCAGTCACCGCGCCTCGCTCTATCCCCGGCTGGTCCAGCAGGGAAGGATGAAGGAAGAAATTCGCGTCATGCTGATGGAGCGCATTGAAGCCATCCGCGCGACGCTGATCTTCTGCAAGGAACATGAAAATGCCATCCGGACATATATCGCCGAGAAGAAGGCGGGGACCGCATGAAGGAATGGTTCACGATTGCCGAACTGGCCGAAGCCAAATTGCCCAATCTCCCAAATTCGGCAAAGGCCTTTTACCGGGTCGTGCAGAAACTGGGCTGGCAAGCCGATCCCACCAAATTCCGCAAACAAGCCGGCCGCGAAGGTGGCGGCGGGTTCGAATATCACTATTCCCTGCTGTCGCCGCCAGCGCGCGCCAGGCTCGCCTTTGACCAAAGCCCGGACCATCGCGGTGACGCCTGGGTTGACGACCGCTCAAGCCAACTTTGGGCACGCTTCGAGGCCCTCCCGGATGTCCACAAGGATGTCTGCCGCACCCGGCTTGCCCTGCTGATCGAAATCGACGAGATGCGGGCCGCTGGCATCAAGTTCGAACAGGTCCTGTCCTATTGCCTCGGCAAGGCCGGCGTTTCGAGGGCGACATATTTCGAATGGAGAAACATGGTCAATGGCGCTGCCCGCGCCGATTGGCTGGCGGCCCTTGCGCCTTCCTTCGCCTCCAGGTCAAGCGATTTCAACCCAGATCTGGCGGCATGCCATCCCGACGCATGGGCCTTCCTGAAATCCGATTACCTGCGCCCGGAAAAGCCCGGCTTTTCGGCCTGCTACCGGCGAATGGCAAAAGTGGCGGCAACCAAGGACTGGTCGCCGCTGCCCTCCGAGCGCTCGCTTCGCCGCCGGATGGAAGCCGAAGTGCCAAAGGCCGCCCAGGTCATGGCACGTGAAGGCAAGCGCAAGGCGGCCCAGCTCTACCCGGCGCAGACCCGCTCGAAAATGCACCTTCACGCCATGGAAATCGTCAACACCGACGGCCACAAGCTCGACCTTTTCGTCAACGCCCCCTGGTCGGCCGAGCCCTGCCGGGTCACGCTGCTCGGCATTCAGGATGTCTATTCCGGCAAGGTTCTGTCCTGGCGTCTTTGCGAGGCCGAAACCTGGGACGCCGTTCGCAGCACCATCGGTGACATGATCGAAAACGAGGGCGGCAAGCTGCCCTATCATCTCTATATGGACAATGGCCGCGCCTTTGCCTCCAAGAAGATTTCCGGCGGTGCAAAAAGCCGGCATCGCTTCAAGACGACAGAGGACGAAATCGCTGGCCTGTTGACCACTTTGGGAATCGAACCGCATTTCACCAAGCCTTATTCCGGCCAGTCAAAGCCGATCGAGCGCGCCTGGCGCGACTTGGCGGAAGAGATCTCCAAGCATCCGAGAATGGCAGGTTGCTATACTGGCAACAGCCCGGATGGCAAGCCCGAGAACTATGGCAAGCGGGCCATAGATCTTGCCATCCTGCAGGAACATGTCGCCGAAATGATCGCCGAACATAATGCCCGGCCGGGCCGACGTTCGGAAGTCACAAACGGCCGCAGTTTCAACGAGACCTTTGACGCCAGCATTCGTCATCCCTCCACAATCATCAGATATGCCACCAAGGCCCAAAGGTCGCTATGGCTGCTTACGGCCGAAACAGTTCTGGCGCGCAAGCCATCCGGCTCGATCCACTATCTTGGAAACCAATATTGGGCGCCTGTCCTCAATCAGTGGATCGGCAAGAAGCTGACCATCCGATTTGATCCCGCAAAGCTGCACGAGCCGATCAAGGTATATGACCCTGCGGGCCGTTTCCTTTGCGATGCTGAATGCACCGACCGCGCCGGCTTCAATGAAGTCGCCAAGGCCGGTCGTCACGAGCGCAACCGCCGCACATACAACAAGCACAGTAAAGCGATCGCCGACCTGCACCGGCAGCTATCGCCCGAGCAGCTTGGGGACATTCTCGATACCGGCAAGCGGGCGCAGGAAAAGCCGGCCCCGGTCCGCCCTGCTGTCACACGTCTTGCCTTCGGCAATGTCGCCCAAGCGGTCCCGGCCGACATGATTTCTGATGATGAATTTGAAGCCAGTTTTACGCGCGGCCTCGCCCTTATGGCGGGTGAAGGCAGCCCGATTATCCCATTCCCTTCGGGGAAAAAGCAGCCGGCCAGAAGTGCGGACGGCAGAAAGACCAGAGCCGAATAGTAATGCGTACGGTTCCAGAAAAAAGAAGGGCGGGATTGTTGCTCCCGCCCAAAGACAGGCCCTCAAGGGGCCAATACACAAGGAACCATTATAATGTTGAAACGAATTGACACAAGCCCCATTGTCGGCAGTTCCTGGGAACTCCCCGAACCCAGTGCGGAATTCATATCAAAGCACCCTGCCGACGAGATTGCGGCATGGCGCATCCTGCGCGAACGGGTCGTCGAAATCGCCCAGCGCCAAAGCTGGAGCAAGGCGGAAGTTGCGCGCCGGATCGGCATGCCGGACAGCACGTTCTCGCCATGGCTTTCGGGCAAGCTGCTCGGCTTGCTCGCCAACCAGAACGGCATTCTCAGCCAATGGCTGGAAGCAACCGAGCAAAGCGCCGGCATGGCGTCCGCCATCCCTGCCTCTCCCGGCTTCATTCGCACCAATGTCGCCGACGACGTGATCAACACATTGATGTTGGCGCAGATGACCGCCGGCCTCGTGATGATCACCCTTGAGGCCGGACGCGGCAAGACGATCACCTGCAAGCATTATCGCGACACGCGCCCGCATGTGTTCATGGCGACCATCAGCCCGCATACCAAGACAGTCCACGGCATGCTCAACGAATTGGCGGCGGAACTTGATATCCGCGAGTTCAACCCCGCCAATCTGACCCGCGCCATCGGCCGGCGATTGGCCCGCGTCGGCGACGGCACATTGCTGATCATCGACGAGGCGCAAAATCTGGTCTCCGATGCCATCAACCAGATCCGGCATTTCCCTGACAATTTCGGCTGCGGCGTGGCCTTGGTCGGCAATTCCGAAATCGCCAGAAGGTTCGGTCGCGAGGTCAAATCAACGGCCAGCAAGGACCAGGTGACCAGCCGTTTCGACAAGCATCTTAAACGTGATCGCGGCCGTGAGCAGGACATCAAGGATTTCATCAAGGCCTGGAAGATCGACGAGCCGTCCTGTGTGCGCTTTCTCATGGGAATCGGCATGAAAGGCGGCGCGCTGCGCCAGATCGACCGGACCCTGAAACTTGCCTTCCTGACTGCGGCAGGCGCGGGCGAGACGCTTGAACTCAAGCATATTCAGGCAGCATGGAAAAACCGCGACGTGGAGGACATGGGATGACCCAGTCGCTCCCCAATGTCAGCCAGTCAATCGACGATTTGCTGCAGATCCTCGAGCCATATGGCTCGTTCGACGAAGTGATCATTCCCCGGCAATCCTACCAAAGCGTCCTTTTAAGGCTCGCAGCGATCCGGCGCATGGCCGGCTTGATGGAGCGGGAACTCGGCTCGTTCCGGTTGCTTGAAGGCCGTCGCGGAAGTCGATCCTTGCTCAACGATCTTTCCGCAACCACGGCCCTGCCGATTGAGCAGGACGGCAATGTCATCCGTCCGGATTTCGGGGGGCGGTCATGACCAAGCCTTGCGCAACATCCGAACTCGTTGCGGCGTTTCGGGAAGGTCTTGTAAAATACGAAACGTCTGGCGTCGTCCTGACAGCCCCGGCCATCAAAACTCTTTGCAAAACATTGCTGACCATTCAGGAAGTCGCCCGCGACTTCGAGGAAGACTACAGGCTGTTGGAAGGCTTGCTGGCGGGCAAGTTTGAAGATCGGTGTAACAGGGCGGATTGCACCGTCCCGAATCCTGTTGCCGCCAACAATATCGTCCGCCTCAAGCCTGGCAAGCGCATCATTCCGCTCAACGGAGACGGAGGTGATGCCGCATGAAAACGGTAGCGGTCACGGTCAACATTCCAGTCAAGGATCTTGCCAAGGCACTCTCGGTCGAGCTCGGGCTGGATACACTCGATCGCTGCGACCGGCGACCGGCTCCAGTGCCGGTCCGTGTGACCGCGCCATCCTTCACCGCGAGGATCCCGACAGTCGAGCGCGCCATTGAAGACGTGATCCTGGCGACCAATCGACTGGAACAGGATCAATACACCCAAGGCGAATATCGCGCGGTTGCCAGCCTGTTTGCGGCTGTCAAGAAACTGCGCCGAGCGGTGCACCAATCAAACCAACCTCAACATCTGAAAGCCAAATCCCATGATCGAAACAGCAACCTTTGAAGACCGCTTGGTCGGCGTCGAAATCATCAATGGCCGGGAATACATGCCCGACGCCAAGGGCAGCCTCGTGCCGGTCGCCAATATCCGCCCCGAACACAAGCTCGAGGACGAAGTCGTACGCAAGATCATTTCATTTGCCCGCGGCCTGAGTAGCCAGATCAATCGCTTCCGGGGTCACACCATGACAGATCTCGGTGAATTTGATGCATTGCTTGCACAGGAATACGGCGCCAGGATCGGCGGCAAGAAGGGCAACCGGACCTACCAAACTTTTGATGGCCTGATGAAGGTCCAGGTGCAGGTTTCCGACCAGGTGGATTTCGGGCCGGAACTGCAGATCGCAAAAAGCCTGATCGACGAATGCCTGAATGAATGGACGACGGAAAGCCGGCCGGAAATCCAGGCGGTCGTCACCCGTGCCTTCAACACCGACAAGGAAGGCCAGATCAACCGCTCCGAGATCTTCATGCTGCTCCGGCTGGCGATCGACGACGACCGCTGGCAGCGCGCCATGGAGGCGATCCGCAATGCCATGCGGGTCACCGGGTCAAAGGAATATGTCCGGTTTTATGAGCGCGCGGCGGTCACGGAAGGGTGGCGGGCGATCACGATTGATTTGGCGAAGGTGGGTGGTTGATGTCAGCGCGTCTCGAGTACCTCAAACTGAAGTTTTCGAAGCTCAGATGTAAGTTCCCTTGCCAGCTTTGTCCCGTTGCGAGTCACTCTGACATATCGTTCCGTTTCTTGCAAAATCCGTTCCCAGTTATCTTGATTATCTGCAATAAGATCGCGATCTCGTCTAACGCGATCAATCATATCACTCGGCTTATCAAGCAGGTTGTCCATCCATACGATATTGCGTTGATAAAGCCTGTACAAGAGTCCGTCGAAAACGTCAGTCCCACGAATAAACTGGTCCCTTTTGAGGACCTCGCGCATGCGTTTGATAGCCGATTGAAGGCCGGGCCAAATATTCAGAAATTGATCAACCAGTTCGTCAGTCTCCAAGCCATCCAATTCCGACATCAGACCTGCAAGTTCTTCGGTCGAACGATGGAACTCATTAGCTTGGGGGATAAGTGCCCGATCAAGGGTGTCAATGTAGGTTTTGGACTGGAGTCGCATAAGTTGATTGTGTCGGTCGGCGTCTGCTTTTTCGATCTGGCGGAGCTGCACTACGGTCAGATATGCAGCGCCTATCGCGAAAATTCCTGTGATCAATGTCTGAAAATTATAAACAAATTTATACCATCGGGTACTCTCGTCCCCGATAAGAGCTGGGGCCAGACAAAGAAGAATTATTATGAATACGGCCAAGGCGGCAATTTCTTGGATCGACATTTCTCTGGGCTGATTTCTATCGTCCAACGATTACTACTCCCATTTTCCATTCTCGAATTTCACCCTACTGCCTTCTACTATGAGTCGTCCACAAATCCCGGGCGCTTCACATGACCTCCTCCCTCGCCGCCATCCATATCGCCAGAAAACAGCTTGGCCTGGACGAATACACCTACCGCGCCAAGCTCGCAAAGATCACCGGCAAGTCATCCGCGAAAGACTTGAGCGAGGCCGAACGCCAGAAGGTGCTGGCCGTCTTCCGCAATGAAGGCTTTGCCGCAGCAACCAAAGGCCGGCAATCGTCCCGCCGCACCCGACTTTCCGGCCGCTATGCCGGCAAGCTGCAGGCGCTGTGGATCGCCGGCTGGAACCTCGGCGTTTTCCGCAACCGCGACGATGCAGCACTGCTCGCCTTCGTCAAGCGCCAGACCGCGCTGGACGCCATCCAGTTCCTCCGCTTTCCCGACGATGCCCGCAAAGCCATCGAGGCAATCAAGGCCATCCTGGCGCGCGAAGGCGGCGTGGATTGGTCGGTGAATGCGTCCACGCCGGATTGCACCCGATCCGCGGGTTTCAAGATCGCCTGGGCGCAATGGGAGAAGCTGCACGAGCCCAACGGCCTGTTCTGGCCAATGGTTCGCGAAACCGCGAGCGTCCCAGCGGGTCATTACCCGACCGACCAGCAATGGATCCTCGTCATGAACCGCCTTGGCGAGCGGATCCGTGCTACAAGGAGCGAGGGTCTTTGCAAATGACCCTTCTTGACGACAACAGGGGGTCGCGGACCAGGTCAGTCGAAGGCCAGTCTCCTGTTGTCGTTACGGACCATGCCGTGCTGCGCTATCTCGAGCGCGCCCATGGGCTCAACATCGCCCAGCTGCGCGACCATATCGCCGGGCTTTGCACCAATGGCGCCCGGCTTCGCGCGCGGGCCGTCATCGTCGAGAATGTCAAATTCATGCTGGCCGGGGAAAAGGTCGTCACTGTCCTGGAACGCGAATGGATCGGCTTCGATCCGAACGAGCGCAGGCGGGAGGTGGAGGAATGACGTCTCCCACCCGGCTGCCGCTTTTCGAGAAAACCGAACTGGACGAGCTCCAGCGCCGCCGCGCGGCCCTTCTCAAGCGCGTCCAGGGCATGAAGAAACACAGCCACGGCCGCCAGGAGCTGATCGGCCGATTGAAGGAACTGACCGCCGAGCAGATCCGCGTCGAATTGCGGCTCTATGGAAAACGGCCATGAGCAACCTGCCGGCCCTTTTGCAGGAGATCGCCGAGGTCGCGGGACTGGACGCGGCGCTCAAGGTTGCCGAGGCCAAGGGCGGCGGCCGGGCCAGTATTCCCGCCAAGCTGAAACCGACCCATTGGCTGGTCGAATGCGTCGGATGGGAGACGGCCGTCAAGCTGTCGGATCATTTCACATCGGGATGCAGGACCATCGAGATCGAGGTGCCGCTGGGTCCGGCCGGCACCATCGCCAAGGCGCGGCGACGGATGATCAAGCTGATCGAGGAAGGTCAGGCAAGCAGCGACGCGATTGCGCGGGCGACCGGCATGTCGCGCCGGACCGTGCTTCGGAAAAAAGCCCGGATGAACGATGAAGAAAACGGGGATCAAGGCTCACTTTTCAGGCGGCGGTGACATTTGTCACCGTCGTAATTGCCAGCCTCTTGCGTGACATTGCAGCCTAGAAAGCACGCATTTCACATCGAATTCAAGAGGGCTTTTCGTGAACCTTGCTTCCCAGATATCGGCCGATGTGCTCAAGGCCATCGCACCCTCCGGATTGGTGCCACGGTCGAAACAGCGCCGGCAGGCCGCCATAATCGCCGCCTTCGGATCGCTGCTGCCCGAGCTGCTGGCCTTCGCCGAAATCAATACGCCATTGCGGGTCTGCAATTTCCTCGCCCAGGTCGCCCATGAAAGCGACATGTTCTGCACGACCGAGGAATATGCCAGCGGTTCGGCCTATGAGGGCCGGAAGGACCTTGGAAACACCGTTAGGGGCGACGGCGTGCGCTTCAAGGGACGCGGGCCGATCCAGCTGACCGGGCGGACCAACTATCGCAATTTTTCGCTCTGGATGCGGGCGACCGTCGCCAATGCGCCCGACTTCATCGACCACCCCGGACTGGTCGCGGAATTTCCCTGGGCTGCGCATGCGGCCATCTGGTTCTGGACGGTCAAGCGGCTGAATGTCGTTGCCGACCGCGACGACCTGGTCGCCGTCACCCGGATCATCAATGGCGGGCGCAACGGTCTTGCCCATCGCGCCGAGCTTCTGGCCCGCGCCAAGGCCGTCATCATGCGGTTGGCCGCCGGCCGGATCGCGTCCTCCCAGGATGGCGGCCTGGTTCTCAGGCGTGGATCTGAAGGCGAGGAGGTCGAAGCCCTCCAGGCCGCGCTCAGCCGCACGGGAACCCCTTTGGCGATTGACGGACAATTCGGCCCGGCCACCGAACTCGCCGTCCGGATCTTCCAGAAGGCCCATGGCCTGGTCGTCGACGGCATCGTCGGCCAAAACACCCAATTCCTCCTCAACCCCTTTCGACAAAAGGAACACGACAATGCGTGACGTCAAAAGCTGGTATCAGTCCAAAACCATCATCGGCGGCATCGTCGCGGTCGCCGCCGCCGGAGCAAGTCTCGTCGGCATCAATGTCCATGAGGCCGACCAGGCGTCCCTGACCAACCTGATCGTGGACGGCGCCGGCGTCGTCGGCGGACTATTGGCCATTGTCGGCCGGCTGACCGCCACCCGCTCGATCGGCCGTTAAGGCAGGCGCTGGCGACGATGATGGACTTTCAGCCATTCCTGCCCTGGATTGCCGCGATCCTTTCGGTCTCGGCCCTTCTGGCCCAGGCCAAGAGCTTTTTTTCTTCCGGCGAGAAGGTTCTCGACGAACGGCTGTCCAGGGTCGAGCACACGCTCGTCATCCATGATCGCCGGGTCCAGAAGATCGAAAACGAGCTCGAGCATCTGCCAAGCAAGGAAGATGTCCACGAGCTGAAACTGGCGATCGAAAAGCTGAATGGCGTGGTCGGTAAGCTGAGCGGCGATATGCAGACCCTGTCGCGCACGGTTGACCGGATCGACGCCTATCTTCGCGAGGAGACTAGGTCGTGAATTACGAGCAACGAATGGCCGAAGATGCAAGGCTGGTCATCCTCAAGGAACTCTCCCGCCAGACCGATCACCGCCTCAATGAAACCATTCTCGCCCATGTGCTGGACAGCTTCGGCCACCGGCGATCGAGGGAATGGATCCGCACCCAGATCAACAAGCTGGGCGAGCTGGGGGCGGTCACCTCCATTGCCGTCGGCACCGTGCTGATTGCCACCATCACGCGGGCGGGGCTCGATCATGTCGAACGCCGGTCATTGATTGAAGGCGTCGCCCGTCCTTCCCCGGAGGTCTGACATGGGGCGCGGTCGGCCGACCAATATCGACATGTTGCCGGAGGCATGCGGCCCTGTCGTTGCCTGGGCTGCCAATGAGCTGCAAAACCACGACCGGACCCAAACTGATATCTACCGGAAATTCTGTGAACGCCTTGAAGCGATCGACCGCGAGTATCGCGGCGAATTGGACTTCTCCATTCCTTCATTTTCGGCTTTCAATCGCTATTCTTTGCGCCTGGCGGTGATGACCCGCCGGATCAACGAGACCCGCGAGATTGCCCAGACATTGGCTTCAAAGTTTGATGCCCAGGCATCCGATGACCTGACATTGATTGCGGCCGAAGCCATCAAGACGCTGGTCTTTGAAGTCCTGACATCAGCCGGAGAAAGCGGCATCGACCCGAAGGGCGCAATGTCGCTCGCCAATGCGCTACGCGCCGCCGCCCAAGCGCAAGGTATCTCAACAGCCCGGCGTCAAAAAGTTGAAGCCGATTTCAACGAAAAGGCAGAGGCAGCCATTGCCGCGGTCGCCAAAGCCAAGGGGATGACCAAGGAAACAGTCGAGGATATCAAGTCCCGCATCCTCGGTATCAAACATGACTGAGCCGGCACTCGTCACCGAACAGGACTGGGCCCGTCATCGGCGTGAGGCCCTGTCCGAATTCCCGGCCGAACTTGCAGGCAAGTCCCTGCCCGATGTCTTGCTGCCCTATCAAAAGGAACTGCTGGGAGCGACCGCAAGCAATCAACTGGTCGTCACCGACAAATCCCGCCGCGTCGGCGCAACATGGGGCGTCGGCGCCGATGCGGTCTTGACTGCTGGCGCCCAGCGATCATCGGGCGGCATGGATGTCCTTTATCTTGGCTACAATCTCGACATGGCCCGCGAGTTTATCGACTGTTGCGGCATGTGGGCGCGGGCTTTCATGCCGGCATGTTCCGAGGTCGAGGAATTCCTGTTTGTCGAGCAGGACGGCAAGGGCGCGGATCGCTCGATCAAGGCCTTCCGGATCAACTTCGCCTCGGGTTTCGAGATCGTTGCGCTGTCGTCAAAGCCGCGCTCGTTACGCGGCCGCCAAGGCTATGTGATCCTCGACGAATTCGCCTTCCATGACGATGCGGCCGAATTGCTCAAAGCCGCCATGGCGCTGTTAATCTGGGGTGGAAAGGTGCTGGTGATTTCTACCCACAACGGTGTCGACAATCCCTTCAACGAATTGATCACCGACATCCGGGCAGCAAAGCGGCCGGGCGCGGTGGTTCGGGTCACTTTTGACGATGCCCTGGAACAAGGTCTTTACAAGCGGGTATGCCTGAAGGCCGGACTTGTATGGTCCCCGGAACGCGAAGCCGAATGGCGGACCGGCATCTACAAATCCTATGGGGCGGACGCCGACGAGGAACTGCGATGCATCCCCTCGATGTCGGCCGGCGCCTATTTGTCCAGGACCCTGATCGAGGCGCGGATGCGGCCCGACATTCCGGTCATCCGGTGGGCGTCCCCCAAGGGCTTCGTCGACTGGCCGGAAATCATGCGCAAGGCCGAGGTCAGTGATTTCTGCCGGGAGATCCTGCAGCCGATCCTGGAAGAGCTCGATCCGACCCAGCGCTCCTGCTTTGGCCAGGACTTTGGCCGCTCGGGCGATCTGTCGGTCATTCATCCGATGCAGATCCGGCTTAACCTCTCGCGCCACACGCCGTTCATTCTCGAACTGCGCGACGTGCCCTTCGAGGCGCAGAAGCAGATCCTGTTCTATATCGTCGACCGGCTGCCGCGCTTTTCCCACGGCGCGCTCGATGCCACCGGCAACGGCGCCTTCCTCGCCGAGGTCGCCCGCCAGAAATACGGGCTTTCCGTCATCAGCGAAATCAAGCTCTCGGCGGATTGGTACATCCGCAACATGCCCAAGCTGAAGGCGGCCTTCGAGGACGGTACGATCGACCTGCCCAGGGACGATGACATCCTGACCGACTACCGCGCCATCCAGATGACCAAGGGCGTTGCCAAGGTTCCCGACAATGCGAGGTCGGAAGGCGCCGACGGCTTTGAGCGGCACGGCGACTGCGCCATTGCCGGCGCGCTTGCCATCTTTGCCAGCGAGCAGGACGGCGGCATGGTCGGCGCCGGATCGAGCGGCCAGAAGCGCGACAGCGAGGATCTACTTTCCGATTATTCGCAATCCATTGGCGGCATCCAGGCCCGCGCCGATCTCTCCGACTTCTTGAGGCTTTGAAATGAAGAAACCGGAAAAACGGGAAATCGCTTCCCTCAGGTCCGACCCGGCAATTCCGCTCTACCAGGACGCCCTGACACCGTCGGACGAAACGCTGAAAATGCGGGGCGGCTCCAAGGGTCACGCGATCTATGACGAGATCAAACGCGATCCGCATGCTTTCGCCATTCTGCAAAAACGCAAGCTGGAAGTGACCTCGCGGGAATGGTCCGTTGAGCCGGCATCCGAAAGCGGCCCAGATAAGACTGCGGCTGAGGAAGTCGAAAGGCAGCTGAAGGCCATCAACTTCGACCAGTTGACCGGCGGATTGATGGGCGCGGTCCTGAAGGGATTTGCCGTTGCCGAGATCCTTTGGGAACGCGTCGATGGCGTCTGGACGGCAGCTGCGGTCAAGGTGAAAAAGCAGCGGCGCTTCCGTTTCAACATCGAAGGCGAATTGCGACTGTTGACCCGCGAAAACATGAACGACGGCATACCGGTCAGAGACCGCAAATTCATCATTCACCGCCATTCAATTGACGATGACGATGATGATCCCTATGGCGTCGGTCTGGGATCGGTGCTGTTTTGGCCAGCGTGGTTCAAGCGCCAGGCGCTTTCCCATTGGCTGCGCGGCACCGAAAAACATGCGACGCCGACAACGGTCGCCACCTACCAGGGCGCCTATGACAAGAAACGCAGCGATGAACTCGGCGCCGCCCTCCAGTCGATGGCGAATGATACTGCGCTGATCATCCCGGAAAATGTCACTGTTGCACTTTTGGAAGCCACCAAGGGCGGCGGCGGCAATCTCTTTGAAAGCCTCAATCGTTACCTCGACGAATTGATGAGCGAGGCGGTGCTCGGCGAAACGCTGACCACCAATTCCGGCGAGCGAGGCGCACGGTCGCTGGGCGAGATCCACAACGAAATCCGTATCGCCATTGCCAAGGCCGATTCCGATCTCTTGAGCCAGACCCTGAAAGGATCACTGGTTAAATGGATCGTCGAGCTTAATTTTCCGAGTGCCGGCATACCGGATGTCTGGAGGGATTTCTCGGAACCGGAAGACCTCAATCAACGCGTGTCGCGCGACAAGACATTGCATGACATGGGCTACAGGCCGGCCGATCCGACCTATGTTAGTGACACCTATGGCGGCGACTGGATCGAGGCAAAGCCACTGAAGGTTGACAACGCCGACCCGCTCGCTCAGGCAAAGACAGGGGCCAAAGACGCCAAGGTCGCGCTCAAGGCGCTGTTTACCGATCCGTCCGAACCGGAAAGTGAAAGTGACAAGGCCACTGAGGCCTTGACTGGTCAGGTTGAGCAACTGGCCGCCCCGCACATCGACGCGATGATCGATGCGGTGCGCCAGGAGGTCAAAATCGCGACATCCTTTGATGACCTGGTCGAACGGCTGGCACGCCTGACATCGGAAATCGGCATCGATGATCTTGCCGGCCTGATGGAAAAGGCGATCAGCGTGGCAGCCCTTGAGGGAACAGCAAGCGCCCAGTCCGGAGATCCGGCCTATGAAGGTTGAGGCCAGGCAGATCCCTTTTGTCGAAGCCATCGAATTCTTCAAGGGCAAGGTCAACCTGCCGACCGAGCGCTGGGACGATCTGATGCAGCAAGCCCATGTCCGGGCCTTTTCGGTCGCCGGCCTGATGCGCGATGACTGGATTACCGAAGTCCGGGCGGCGGTTGAAAACGCGATCGTATCGGGAACCGGGCTTGCCGAGTTTCAAAAAGACTTCGAGGCCTTCGTCGACCGCTCAGGCTGGAAGTTCAACGCGGCAGGCAAGACCGAGCCCGAACGCCGCGCCTGGCGGGCAAGGATCATCTACAAGACGAATATGCGGGTGTCCTATATGGCAGGCCGCTACAAACAGCTGACCGATCCCGACGTGCTCAAATACCGGCCTTATTGGCAATACAAGCATTCGGGCGCGATGCATCCCCGCAAGATGCATCTGGCTTGGGACGGCATGGTGCTGGATGCGACCGATCCTTGGTGGGATGTCCATTTTCCGCCAAACGGCTGGGGTTGTGGCTGCGATGTCAAGGCGCTGTCAAAGCGCCAGCTCGCCGCCCTCGGCAAATCGGGCGCGGATCCGTCGCCTGGTGACGAGACTTACCAGGGCAATGACAAACGAACCGGCGAGATGGAAGTCCGCCACCAGGGCATTGACCGCGGCTGGGAGTACAATCCGGGCAAGGAATGGCTGCACGGGATCGTGCCGACCGAGTTGCGGGAACCTTTGCCGCAATTTGGTTCGATGCGCCGCGCGCCAGAACCTCTGCCGCCGTTGCCAGCTCCGCAAGTAGTGTCATCCGACCGGATCCTGCCGGCAGATCTACAGCCAGGCGAATATGTCAGGAAGTTTCTTGCAGAGTTCGATATCGGCGACGGCGAGGCCAAATCCTGGCGAGATAAATCAGGGGGCCTGATTACAATCGACAAAAGTCTGTTTGAATGGAGATCTCCGGATGGAGTGGCCCACGGACTGAAGGTGGGCAAGCGGGACCGAAATATGGATACACTTCTCATTGCCGACGCAATTAGAAGCCCCGATGAAATCTGGATTGACTGGGCAGCCGTGAAATCCGGCGTGGTTCTTAAGAGAGCCTATTTGAAGCGTGTAGTGTTGCCAGACGGCAAAGGCATCTTTGTCCGCTTTGAATGGACCGCGGAAGGATGGATCGCCCGAACCGGGTTTTCCCCGGAAGATATCAATTATCTGGATGGTTATCGAATGGGGGCGTTGATCTACCGAAAATAAAAAACGCGCCACCGGCGGCGCGCTTTGTCGCTTCAATCTTCGGTGGCTTGCCGGCAAGCGCCCGATTGAAACTGTATATTAGATAAGCCAACTCGCGGCAAAAATCAAGAAAGCCCCTTTTATGACCGGCGCGAAAATCACCATCGAGAGCAAACCGGCAATTGACGCTGTTGCACGGATCATAGCCGCGGCCGGTAATTCAGGCGCGGTTCTGAAGAACATCGGCGAGCAGCTGCGCGAATCGGCGATTGAGCGGATCAAGAACGAAGTCACGCCGGAAGGCACGCCATTCGCGCCTTTGAACCCGCTTTATGCCCAAACCAAGAGAGGGCCAGGCATTCTTCGAGGCCAGTCCGGAAGCCTCGCCCAGATCGTCTATCAGCTGGCCGGCGACGACGAGGTCGAAGTCGGATCCAACATGGTCTATGCGGCGATCCATCAATTCGGCGGAACGATCAAGCCGAAGAACGGTGCGGCCCTCGTCTTCTCAATGGGCGGTCGGACCATCCATGCCAAATCGGTCGCCGTGCCTGCCCGGCCCTTTCTCGGGATCAGCAAGCAGGACGAGGCGGAAATCCTCGCCATCGTCGAGGACTTTTTTGCCGAGGCTTTGGACACTTTGGGATAGGTTCGAAAAAATCGCCGCCAGGGCCTCTTGAAGGCTCACGCCTGCCGGTGATACCGTAACGGGGTTGTTTGGCCCGCCACGGCCTTCAAAACGGCTTTAATTTTAAAGCCATCCTGCCTCCGGGCGACCGAGAACCACCTTCCAGCCCCAACAACGCGATCCATGCCCGGTGACAGGTGTCACCGTTCTTTCCACCCATGGCCATTGGCAATGTGGTCGGCATGAAACCGTTCGAAATATTCAAAACCGGAAACCACACTTCGAGCCAGGGCGAGGCGCTTGCCTTTTCTGATGCCGATCTGTCGTCGATTGCCGAAAATTACGATCCGGCCGTCCATCACGCGCCGATCGTCGTCGGTCATCCGAAACAGGATGCGCCGGCTTATGGCTGGATCGACAAGCTGAAGATTGCATCCGGCAGACTGGTCGCAGTGCCCGCCAATCTTGACACCGCCTTTTCCGAGCTGGTGCGCGATGGCAAGTTCCGCAAAGTCTCCGCCGCCTTTTACAAACCCGACAGCGCCAACAATCCCTGCCCTGGCAAATGGTATCTCCGCCATGTCGGATTTCTGGGTGCCGCAGCGCCCGCGGTCAAAGGCCTGAAGCCGGTTGAATTTGCCGATGCCGAAAGCCTGACATTTGCCGACATCGAATTTGCCGAGTGGAAACCTTCTTGGCTGGTCGACAACCTCGGCCGTCTGTTTCGCGGCCTTCGCGAACATCTGATCGAAACGACCGACATGGAGACCGCCGACCGCGTGCTGCCGCAATGGCCGATCGACGATATTGTCCGGGACGCTGTCGAACTCAGGATCGAAGACAACAAGGCCAATTCGGCCAACCATTTTTCCGAAAACAACCCTGAAGAGGACATTTCGATGACCAAGGAAGAAGAGGCCGCCCAGCGCTTGGCCGCGCTCGATGCGCGGGAGGCGGAGCTGAAGGCGAAGGAAGCGGCCTTCAGCGAGGCCGAAACCAAGGCCAAGGCGAGCGCTGATGCCGCCCATGTCGAGACCATCGTCAAGGAGGGTCGGCTTCCGGTGGGACTGAAGCCGCAGGCTTTGGCCTTGTTTGCCGACCTTTCCGACGAGGCGGTGACATTCGCCGATGGCGACCAGACAATCGCCACGACCCCACGCCAGGCGTTTCGCGACCTGCTCGCCAAACTGCCGGTCCAAGCGCCGCTTGGGGAAATAGCCAAGGGCGACGGTCCGGATTTCTCCGACCCGGTCGCAGCGTCCACCGCGATCAAGCAGGAAATCACTGCGGCCGCATCCCAGGGCGAAACAATTTCGCCGGCCGATGCCGCCGCACGCATCAAGGCAAAGGGCTGAGGCATGAACGCAACCGTCAAGACCTTCATCGCATCAGGCGCCGTCAGTCATCGCCGCCTGGTCAAGTTCACCGCCAATGACGGCGAGATCGCCCAGGCGTCCGCTGCCACCGACAAAATCGCCGGCGTCGTCGATTACCCCGGCGGTGCGCTGGACGGCCAACGCGTCGATGTTGTGCTGTTCGGCATCGCCGATGTCGATTTCGGCGGCACCGTGCCGCCCGGTTCCGACGTCACATCGGATGCCAATGGCAAGGCGGTCGCGGCAGCACCCGCCGCCGGCGTCAACAACGCGATTGCCGGCCGGGCGCTGACATCCGCCGTATCAGGCGATATCGCCAAGACTTTCATCAATCCGGGCAAGGTCCAGGGCTAAGCCCTCCCTTTCTCCCAAGGAGACACTTTCATGAGCAAGGGCACACCCTTCCCCGTCGATCCGGTCCTGACCGGCATTGTCGTCAACTATCACAACAACGCCTATATCGCCGACCAGGTGTTGCCGCGCCTCAATCCGATCCTGCCCAAGAAGGAATTCAAATATATGACCTTCGCCTTCGGCCAGGCAATCACCCTGCCTGATACCAAGGTCGGTCGTAAGGGCGAACCCAACACGGTCGAATTCGAAGGTAATGAACAGACCGGCTCCTGCGACGACTATGGCCTGGACGACATCATCCCGGTCGACGACATCCGCCAGGCGCCGGCCGGTTACGATCCGCAGGCCTTTGCCGCCCAGCGGCTGATGGACCTGATCGAGCTCGACCGCGAGGTCCGCGTGGCAAACATGGTCTTCAATCCTGCCACCTATGCAGCCACGAACAAGATCCAGTTGGCCGGCGCTTCGCAGTGGTCCGATCCGGCCTCCGATCCGATCGGCGACTTCCGCGATGCCGCTGACAGCATGATCGCTCGTCCGAATACCGCCATCATGGGCCGGCTCTCCTGGTCGGCGCTGCGCTCCAACGCAAAAATCGTTTCCGCTATTTCCGTTTCCGGTACCGAAAGCGGTCAGGCGACACTCAGGGCGGTCGCCGACCTTCTCGAGCTCGATGAAATCATTATCGGCGAGGCGTTCGTCAATTCCGCCAAGCCCGGCCAGCCGGTGCAACGGCTGCGCACCTGGGGCAAGCACTGCGCCTTGATCCGTCGTGAAAAGCTGGCGACATCGATGTCGGACATGCCGACCTTCGGTTGGACTGCTCAGTATGGCACCCGGGTGTCCGGCACACTCGACGAACCAAAAATCGGCCTGCGCGGTTCGGTACGGGTTCGTTCCGGCGAAAGCGTGGCCGAAGTCATCTCCGCTCCCGATCTCGGATTTTTCTTCCAGGATGTTGCCGCCTGAAGAAAAGTCTTGAGGCTCCCGCCGGTGCCACCGGCGGGCGCTCTTTTGCCAACGGCACCCGCGGGCGCCTTTGGTCAAACAGCGAGGACAAGACAATGGCAAAGAAAACTGAAATCAAGGCAATCACAGATACCGGCGATTTGCCCAAAGATACAACCATATCTGAAGGCGCTACTGACTCAGAGAGAACGATCGTGTCCGATGTTGCTGCGGCGATCCAGTCAAGTCCCGCAGCTATTCCGGAGAGAGCAAATAGCGTGGCTGCCAACAAGGGCGATGATCCACTTCCGCCAAAAGCCGTAATGGCCCGAACCGTCAAACTTGACGGCAAGCTCTATCGCGAAGGCGATGAACTGGATGTCAGCAAATCGGTCTTTGCCAAGCTTTCAGCCCTCGGCGCCGTCGTCGAAGCCAGGAAGGCCTGACCATGACCTATGCGGGCCTCGACGATCTGGTCAAGCGCGCCGGCGAAGCGGAGATCCTGCAGATCTCCGACCGCGACGATGACGGGGTCGCCGACGCCGATGTCATTGCCGCAGCCCTTGAAGGCGCCGACGACCGGATCAATGCATGGCTTGGCAACCGCTATGTGCTGCCGCTGTCCACCGTGCCGCCGATTGTCAAGACGTGGGCGGTCACCATTGCCCGCTATCTGTTGCATCGCGACGGCGCCCCCGACCATGTGGTCCGCGATTACAAGGACGTCAATGCCGATCTGGCAGCGGCCAGCCTGGGCAAGCTGTCACTCGACGGCCTGGACGGTATAGCGCCCGCAGCAGCCGGCGAGGCAACCGTCACGGCCACCGGTCCGGAACCGGTCTTTGCCCGCGACAATCTGGAGGGCTTTCTGTGATCAACGCGATCATTGACAGGCTGAAGGCGCAAGCCCCGTCGCTGACAGCGGTATCCGGCGCAGAGGATCTCGAAGCCATCTCCAGGGGTACGGCTGCGCGCAATGGCGCGACCTTCGTCGTTCCCTTCGGCGATGATGCGAGCGCCAACACAATGTTGTCGGGCGGCTTTTCCCAGCGGATCGAATGCCGGGTGTTGATTGCCTTTGTCATTCGACGTCACGACGACGCCAAGGGCGCAAAGCGCGCTTCCGGCTTTGACCAATTCAAGAGCGAGATCGAGACCGCCATGGCCGGCTGGTCGATCAGCGAAGACAACGACCCTTTCGAGCTGGTCAGTGCACGGGCGGCTTCGCTCGGCAACGGCGCGACCATCTATGTGCAGACCTGGCAAACCAGCCGCTATCTGAGGACAGGCCCATGAACCAAGGCGGAAGCTACATCAAGGATCCCCTGACCGGGAAGATCTCGCTGGTCGAACGGACCGAGGACAGCGCGCCCGTCGCCCAGAAAAAGGCGCCGGTTATCGAGACAGCCGCCGTTTCCGAGGACGCCGAACCATCGAGCCAGACAGACAATTCGGGCAAGACCCGCAAACCCAAGGAGTAGGACGCCATGCCGCGTTATTTCAGGAAGCTCGCAGTGCTGGCCAAGATCGAGGCGGTCTATGGCACCGACGCCGCCCCGACAGGTGCGGCCAACGCCATGCAGATGACCAATGTCCAGCTCGACCCGCTCAAAGGCGAGGATGTCTCGCGCGACCTGATCACGCCGAACATGGGCCACCAGGGCGTCATCCTGACGGCCAACCATGTTTCGCTGACCGGCGAGGTGGAGATCGCCGGATCGGGTGCGGCCGGCACCGCGCCCGCCTATGGCACACTGCTGAGAATGTGCGGCATGTCGGAAGTCGTCTCCGCCGGCATCGATGTCGCCTACCAGCCAGTATCGAGCAACCACGAGGCCGGCACGATCTATTTCAACATGGATGGCGTCAACCACGTCATGCTCGGCGCGCGCGGCACCTTCACGCTCGACATCAAGCCCAAGGAAATCCCGCGGCTCAAATTCACCTTCACCGGCCTGCTCGGCACGATCGCCGATGCCGCCCTGCCGGCCGTCACCCTGACCGGCTTCAAGACGCCGGTTCCGGTGTCCAAGGCCAATACGACCTTTTCGCTGCACGGCTATGCCGGCGCCTGCGAGGGCGTCTCCTTTGATCTCGCAGCCTCCATCGAGCCACGCATGCTGATCAACCACGAAAGCATCCAGTACACCGACCGCGCCATGACCGGTTCGGCCATGCTGGAAGCTGCAAGCCTTGCCACGGTCGACTGGTTTGCCATTGCCCAGGCCCACACCAAGGGCGCGCTTTCGCTGGTCCATGGCACGGTGGCCGGCAACATCGTCTCCTTCGACGCGCCCGCCGTCCAGATCGGCCGGCCGACGCTCGGCGAGACCCAGAAGATCGTCAACAACACGCTGCCGCTGATGTTCCTGCCGGATCTGGGCAACGACGAAATCAAGATCACGGTCCTTTAAATTCAGAAGGTTCCGGAAACCGGTTCAAGGACATTGCGAGGGGTAGACATGTTCAAGCTTAAAACCGATCTGACCTGCTGGTGGCCGGTCAAGGTCAAGGAGCCGGATCCGAAGAAACCCGGCAAGTTCGCCGAGTACCAGTTCGAGGTCGAGTTCAGAATCCTCGCCCGCGACGAGGCCCAGGCCCGCAGTGCGGCGCGCGCCGCCATCCTGGAAAAGACCGGAGATCCCAAGGAGATACTGGCGGAACTGGAATCATTTGATGACCGGGCCTACCACGACACGATCCTCGACTGGCGCGGCATTGTCGACGATGCCGACAAGGCGCTCGAATTCTCGCCGGCCAATCTCGACGAGGCGCTCCGCCACAACCGGATCCGCGCCGCCATCAACCGCGCCTATGAGGAAGCCATCGGGCTTGAGGGTGGGCGCCTGGGAAACTGAGAACCGCGGCCGTCGCCTGGGGCATGGCGCGGGCCGGCCGCACTGACCGGACAAGACCGGCGGCAATCGATGCCGAGGCCCGAGCCCAGTTCGCAAGGCTCGGAATGGTGATCGAGGCGGACGGCGAGGACGATAGAGAGGAAGAGGTCACGGACGTGTTTGGCGACAACTGGACTTCACTGGCAGCCTTTCTTGACGTCTCGACCCAATGGCGGGTCACCGCCACCATGGCCGGCCTGATCTGGATCGGGCTCGATTATCCCGCCGTCCGGATCGTGCTGGATCACCTCAAGGCGCCGGCCCATGTCTTCGACGATATCCGCGTCATGGAAAACGCAGCACTCACCGCGCTCAATGGAGTGGATTGATGGCCTCCCCGCTCAAGCTTTCGATCAAGGCGAGCTTCGATGTTTCCGACTTCACCACCGGCGCCCAGACCGTCAGGACCGGCATGGAGGGCCTCGGCAATTCGGCCACGAACGCCAGCGCCGGCATGCAGAAACTGGTGGCAGCCCAGGCCGGCTTTGCGAGAGCCAGCGCGGGCGCGGCCGACAAGGCGGCCGACATAGCCGCCTATGGCAGGGAACTCGACAATCTGCGCGCCCGTTTCAATCCGCTCTATAATTCCATCCGGCAATACAAGGCGACGGTCCTGGAGATCCAGGCGGCCCACAAGGTCGGCGCGATATCGACTGCGGAAATGACGGCCGCGATCGGCCGCGAGCGCCAGGCGACCCTTGCCTCGATCGAGGCGATCAAGGGTCGCAACGCCGCCATTCGCGCCACGCCTGCCATGCCCGCAAGCCAGGCCCGCACGGCCTCAAACAACACTTTCCAGACCGCAAATATCGCCGCCCAGTTCCAGGATATCGGGGTGACGGCCGCCATGGGCATGAGCCCGCTGCAGATCGCGCTCCAGCAGGGCACGCAATTGTCGGCCGTCATCGGCAGCATGGAAAATCCGGTCAAGGGCCTGGGCGCCGCCTTCATGTCAATGGTCAGTCCGGTCTCGCTGGTGACGATCGCCGCTGTCGGCCTGAGCGCGGCGATGGCGCAATATTTCCTGGGCACAGAAGACAAGGCCAAGAGCACCGATGACCTGCTCAAGGAGCATCAGGATGCAATCAAGCGCATCCGTGACGTCTGGGGCGAGGCCGCCGACCAGAGAAGCAGATATGGCCGGCAAAGCTCGACCTCGGCCGCCTTCGGCCTGGAAACCAACATTTCCGACCTGACCAAGAAGCTGGTGGAAGCCAACAGCCCGACGACATTCGGACCGGGTGAGATCGGCGAAGCCATCACCACGGCAATCAGTTCCAATCGCGATCTCACCGGCATGGGCGTCCGGGAGTTTCGCGGATCGGAAATCTTCAAGACATTGCAGGTCGACCTGGAAGCCCTGCAAAAGGCGACACTTGCCGGAAAGCCGGAGGTTCTCGGCCTGATCCAGAACCTTGAGGAAGTCGGCCGCAAATCGGACAATGCCGGCATCAAAAAAATGGCGGCGGACGCGGTTGCCGCCTTGCGGCCATTCAAGGATCTGGCCGAAGCCTTGCGCGATGCCGAGCTGGAAAGACGCCGCCTCTTTGAAACCGTGGGCCCGAACGGCATGCTGCTTTCCCAGGGCACGGCCAACAGGGCCGACATGGGCAACTACGCGGCGATGATGACCGCCGAGAAAATCAGGCTTGTCCGGGAGCGCAAGGCCGCCATCGAGAACCAGCAGGCAGAGCTTGCCATAACGCCCGATCAAAAACAGGCCGCGGCCCGATCGATGGCGGGCGCCCAATACGACAACAGCGAAAGCCCGGCTGCCCGCAGGCAACGCATTGAACTGGCCGGATTGAAGGCGCTGGCGACCGCCGAGGCCGAAGTCGTCCGCGCCCAGCGCGAACGCGTCGCGTCGATGGACCGGATTGTCGAGGCGCGCCAGTCGGAACTGGCGATGATCGGCAAGTCCGCATCCGAACAGGAACGCCTGCAATTTGAAACAAAGGCGCTCGAAGAACTGAAGACGGCGGCCAGGCAGGGCGGGTTCGGGCGCGAGCAGATCGACGATGAAACCGCGCTCATCCGCAAACAGGCCCAGGAGGTTGGCGAGCTGAGCGCCCGGATCTCGGCCAAGAAGATCCTGTCCGACCAGACGGCCGAATTGCAGAAGCTCGAACAGGAACGCAGCCTGATCGGCACTTCAACCGAAGAGCGGATCCGCGCAACATCCGCCATGGAAGCCGAACAGCAAATCCGCGATCGCGGCATCGGGTTGCTCGACAAGGAAGCCGCCGGGATCCGCGACAATGCCAAGGCCATTGCGGAAAAGCGGATCGAACTTGGCCGGCTGGCGGCGGCTGAAACGCTTTCCCGGCAAAGGGCGGCGTTTGACGCCACCCAGCAATCGGCGCTGGCCCGTTCGCCGCAGGAAAAGGCTGCGGCCGCCCGTGCCGTGGCAAGCGCCCAAGTCAGCCCCGGCGAAGATCCGGCGGTTCGCGCCCAACGGATCGAACTGGCCGGAAAACAGGCGTTGCTGCAGGCCGAACAACAGCTTTCCCAGGCACGGGAAGAACGGGCGCGCTCGCTGCAGGTGTCAATCGACCAGCAGGCCTTTGAGGTCACCATCGTCGGCAAGTCGGCCGCCGAACAGGAAAGGCTCCGGACCGAATATCGATTGACGGCCGAAGTTCGGGCGGAAGCGGCCCGCAACGGCACCGTTGCCGACGAAAAGGAAATCGAGTTGATCCGCCAAAAAACGGCGGAGCTTGCCCGCCTGAAAGCCGAGGCCGGCGCGCAAACGCTGCTCAAGGACCAGGCGACAGAGTTGCAAAAGCTCGAACTTGAACGCCAGTTGATCGGGGCAACCGCCCAGGAGCGCGCCCGCGCCATGGCGGCAATGGAGGCCGAGCAGCAAATCCGCGAGCACGGCATCGATGCCATGAGCCGGGAAGCCCAGGCCATCCGTGACAATGCCGCCCGAATTGCAGACGCCAAGCTGCAGGTCGAACAGATGTCGGCGGCGTGGAATGAAGCCCAGCAGGCCGGCATGAGCGCGATCGACAAGCTCACCGCAGGAATCGGAGACCTCAATGCCGATTGGAAAAGCATCGCCAAGGACGCCTTAGACGGCATTCTCGACACCTTCAAGGAACTGTCGATCGCCAATCCGCTGAAGAACGCCATCTACGGCACCAACCTGCCGACCACGACCAGCATGGGCGGCGTCGGCGGATTTCTTGGCGCACTGACAGGCCAGAAGCCGACGCTGCCCGGCGCATCGGCCATAACCTCGACCGGCAGCATGAATGTAACGGCGGCAAGCGTGTCGATCAATGGAACGGCCGTCGGCTCGGGCGGTCTGCTCGGAGCCTTGACCGGAAACACTGCCACGGTGCCATCCAATGGCGCCTCCGCAGTTGCAGCCAACGGATTGGCAGCAGCCGCCGCCGCTTCCCCGGTGACGGGTGCAGCCGGCGATGTCCAATCGACCGCCTGGAACTATTTCGCAGCCAAGGGCCTTCCTCCCCATCAGATTGCCGGCATCCTTGGAAACATGAAGGCGGAAAGCGCCTTTAACCCGCAAGCCGTCGGCGACAACGGCCACGCGCTTGGTCTGTTTCAATGGAATGACCGGGCCCCTGCCATGCTCAACGCCATTGGCGGTCGCCAGAACCTTGGCGACGTCAACAAGCAACTGGATTTCGCCTGGCAGGAAATGCAGACCTCGGAAAATCCGGCCTTTCAAAGATTGCGCGCTTCCACCGATGTGCGATCTGCGACGGCGGCCTTCGCCGGGTTCGAGCGCCCGAGGGGATATTCTCTCGCCAACCCGGAAGGCGCGCATAATTTCTCCGGACGCTATGCAGGCGCAGAACAGGCCATGGCCAAATTTTCGACCAACACGAATACGGCCGCAACCTCGCTCAATACGCTCGACAGCGGCGTCACCGATACCGCAAAGGCACTCACCTCCGGCTCAGGTTCACTGACGCAATCGGCAAGCGCGCTTGCCACCCAGACACAGGCCTTGCCGCAGCAGACCGAAGGCCTGTTTTCGTCGATGACCTCCAGCCTGTCCAAGGGCATCGGCAGCCTGACTTCCGGTATTGGCGGTTTGTTTTCAAATCTGCTGGGCGGTCTCTTCGCCGATGGCGCAGCCTTTTCCGGCGGCAATGTCATCGCCTTTGCCGGTGGCGGCGTTGTCACCTCGCCGACACCCTTTCCAATGGCGGGCGGACGCGTTGGCTTGATGGGAGAAGCTGGCGCCGAGGCCATCATGCCCTTGAAGCGCGGCCGCGACGGCAAGCTTGGCGTCACCATGGCCTATCCGCAACAAGCTGCCGGCAGACGTGACGAAAGCCGGCGCGGTCCGCAGCCCATCCACATGACCTTTGACAGCAACGTGGTCGTTTCCGGCAACGGCGACAAGGAATTGATGGACCGGATGCACATCGCCGTTGACGAAAAGGTCAAACGCTGGGGCGAAAGCTTCTCGCAAAGCGTGCTGCCCAGGCGCATCAACGAAATCCGCTCCGACCCTTATGCGGTGGGCTGACCATGGCGATCACCTTTCCCCTCCCCGATCTTGCCAATGTGCTCCGCATCCAGTCGGTTAAATGGCTGCTTGACGACAATCAGGAAATCTCAGGCCTTGGTTCCGGCGCCATCATCGTCGCCGATCTCGCGCCACGCTACTGGACGGCCGAGGTCACGATCGACCAGATGGACCATGCCGAAGCCGCCCGGATGCAGGCAAAGTTTGAAAGCCTCGACGGTTCGCTGAATGACTTCTATCTGCACGACCCGCGGCTGCCCTATCCGCAATCCGACCCCAAGGGCACGGTGATCGCCGCCTGGCCGGGCACTGTTACGATTTCCGCCGTCAACTCAAACAGGAAGCAGATCAAGCTCGCTGGATTGCCCGCCAATTACATCCTGACCGAGGGAGACATGCTGAGTTTTGATTATGGGTCCAACCCCGTCCACCGGGCGTTGCACCGCTTTGTCAGTCCCATTCAGGCCACTGCCGGCGGCGTTACCGACTGGATCGAGTTGCGCCCGCATCTGTCGGTCGGCGCGGTCGCAGGCCTGACGGTCAGCCTGGCCAAGCCTGCGGCGCGGGTAAAGCTCGTTCCCAAAAGCTTCAACCCCGGAACAGGTCGGCATCGCATGACCTCCGGCATGATGTTTAACGCAAGACAGGTTGTCTGATGGTCAAGAGCGCTGATGCCAACACCTATGCAGCATTGCAGTCGGCCCGTGAGATAGGGATCGTTCCGCGCAATTTCGTCTATATCAAGGCCAGGAACCGGGACACCGGCGCTACCGAAGCGATCGGCTTCTGGAATGGCCTCGAAACGGTCACGGCGCCGGTTATTCGTTCCTCCGACGGCGCAACGGAAACCCGCGAATTTGTTGGCGGCGGCGCCCTGATGTCGGTCCCGTCGCTTCCCGCCGGAATGTCGCTTGAAGTCCGCTCAATCCGCCTGGTGTTTTCCCGGCTTTCCGAAGCCGTGATCAATGCGGTGCGCGCCTATGATCCGAAGCTCGGCTCCATCGAGATCTATCGCGGCCTGCTGGATCCCAATTCCATGAAACTGGTCGCGCCCGCCATCTGCCGGTTTGACGGCTTCATCAACAATGCGCCGATCAAGGTGGGCAAGGCGGGTGGAGAAGGCTCAGTCGAAATCGAGGCCGTGCCGTTCTCGCGCACCCTGACACGCACCAACGGCGCAAAGTTCTCCGACGAGACATTGAAGAAACGATCAGGAGACCGCTTCGGCCGCTATCTCGATGTCGCCGGCCGGTGGCGGGCCACCTGGGGACAGAAGGAAGCCGAAATCGGCGATCGCAAGGATCCGCCCAGGGAAAGGTTCTGGCGATGAAAATAGTAAGACTGACCGATTGGCGACAGCGCCTGGATGATTACCTTGACCGGATTTGCCGCCTGCCTTTCGAATATGGCACCCATGATTGCGGGCTGTTTTCCGCAGGCGCCGTCGAGGCGATGACCGGTTTTGATCCAGCCACTGAGTTTCGCGGCCGCTATTCCACCCATGCCGGCATTACCCGGATATTGCGCAAGATGGGCTTTGATGACCACGTCGGCTATGTCTGTTCGTTGTTTGCCCCCATCCATGTTTCCCAGGCCGATATCGGCGACCTCGCCGCTGTTGATACCGGCGCGGACGGTCTGGCGATCGGTCTGGTGTCCGGATCGCGGATCCTTGCCCCGATGCCTGGCTCAAGGGGACTTGGCTCGGTCAGCCTGATGTCGGCAATCCAGGCATTCAGGGTGGGATGATGTTCAAGAGACTGATCATCGCATTCGCTGCCCTGCTTTTTGCGCCGTTGCAGGCAGACGCCGCACCCCTCGTCGGACTGTTCACTGCAGCCGCCAGCGCCATCGGCAGCACCGCGCTTGGCGCGGCCGCCATATCCGCCGGCCTTTCCTATGGACTGAGCTGGCTTTATCAAAAATTCTTTGGCGAGAGCAACGTCCAGGGCGTGCGCCAAAAGCTTGAAACCGGCGGCGACAAACCACTGTCATTTCTTTGGGGAACGACTGCGACGGCCGGCAAGCTGGTCTATTTCAACCAGCATGGCGAAGACAACGATATCGATAATATCTGGCTGACCCTGGTGATCGCGCTTTCCGATCTGCCGATCCACGGCCTGTCCAACTATCTCTGGGTCAACGGCGAGCGTTGCACGATCGATTTCAACGAGACCAATCCGCACGGTTTCCATCCGGTCAATGAATACGACAAATGGGGCTCCAAATATCTCTGGATCAAATTTTATGACGGCACCCAGACACAGGCTGATCCGTTTTTGAAGTCCAATTACGGCAATGACCCGACCCGGCCTTTCAAGGACGACATGGTCGGCCGCGGCGTCGCTTATGCCATTCTGATCTGCCACTTTTCCGCCAAGGGTCTTTGGTCCGGCGTGCCAACCTTCCTGTTTCCAGCCAAGGGCATCAAGCTTTACGACTTGCGCAAGGACAGCACCGCAGGTGGCAGCGGCCCGCAGCGCTGGAACGATCAATCGACCTGGACATGGTCCGACAATCTCGCGGTGGCCAAATACAATTTCATTCGCGGTGTCAAATATGACGGCAAATGGGTTTGGGGCGGCCAGAAGGTCAATGCATGGCGGCTGCCGGCCGACAACTGGATTGCCGCCATGAATGTCTGCGACCAGCAGGTCGACAAGAAGAACGGGCCCGGCGTCGTCAATGTCGCGCGTTACGCCGGCGGCGGCGAGATCTCCGTCAATACGCCGGCGCTCGGCGTGATCAACGAGCTCGACAAATGCAGCTCCGGCCATACCACCGAAATAGGCGGCATCTTCAAGACTTGGGTCGGCCCGCCCGGCCTTTCGGTCTATTCGTTTACCGACGACGACATCATCATAACCGAAGCCCAGGAAGACAGCCTGTTCAGGCCGCTGCAGGAAACCTTCAACGCCGCCAATGCAACCTATACCGAACCCGACAAGGGCTGGGCGCCCAAGGAAGCGCCGGCGCGTGTATGGGACAATTATGTGGCGGAAGACGACGACCAGACGCTGGTTGCCGATCTGTCCTTTCCCTTCGTGTCGGAAAAAAACCAGGTGCAGCGCCTGATGCGTGAGGTCATTCATGACAGCCGCAGGCAGGCAACGCACCTTCTGCAATTGCCGCCCGAAGCCTGGTTTCTCGATCCCTATGACGTGGTCACCTGGAATTCTGCGCGCAACGGCTACGTCAACAAGAAATTCATTGTCGCCTCCATTGATGACCTACCCAACTGCAATCAGCTGGTCTCGCTGCGCGAAGTCAATGCCAGCGACTATGACTGGGATGTCACATACGAACTCGACAGCGAAGTCGGCCCGATATCTGCCGTCAAGCCGGGCACGTTCAACAAACTGTTTTCGGTTGAACCTGGAACCATCGACGATGAGAATGGTCCCCGCCGACCGGCCATAACCCTGCTTTGGGATTGGGCCGATACCGACATGGACGTCAAGGCGATCCAGTTCAAAGTGCGCCGGAAAAATGCCACCAAGATCATCAAGCAGAATCGGACCGACGATCCGACGGACGGCATTCACCAGATCGTCGGCCAGGCCATCCTGCCAAACAAGATCTATCAGGTCAGGGCGCGGGCCATACCGATCACGCCGGGCCGTGAAAGCGACTGGTCCGTGTGGATGGATGTCACCACGCCGGATATCAAGTTCAGTACATCCGACATCGGCGATGGCGCGATCGGCGACGCCCAGACCGATGGCACCGCGCCTGCCGTGCCCACCGGCCTGACGCTGGTCCAGACGGCAAAAGATGTCGATGAAGACGGTAAGGTCGATATTGCCATCAAAGCGACATGGGCAGCGGCGGCTGGCGCCAAATCCTACGCCCTCAAGATCACTCAAGGGGCGGATGTTTCCCATGTCCAGTCCGATGATCTGGTCCACATATTCAAGGCCAAGTCAGCCAAGTCCTATTCGGTCCAGGTCAGGTCGATTTCCTTCAACGGCACCAAGTCGGCCTTAAGCAATGCAGTCAGCCTGACACCGTCCAAAAAGTCCGCTGCGGTCGTTGCCCCGACCTCCCTGACGGTCAAGGGCAATTCCAAGCGCAACAAGCTGGCCTGGTCGGAAAGCAGCGAGAAGGATTACAAGTTCACGCGGATCTATCGGTCCACCAACTCTACCTGGGCGTCGGCGATATTGTTGGACAAGGTAGCGGGAACCGCCTTTGTCGATGACGATCTGAAACCGGGAACGACCTATTATTATTATGTTGCCCATGTCGACCAGTCCGGCAACGCAAGCAGCGTCTATCCTGCATCAACCGGCGCCGGTATTTCCGGCACGACCAACCGCAGCGTCGATTTGACCAATATCGTCGCCAATCCCGACTTCGTTGACGGCGCCGACGGGCTGGACGGATGGTATCCTTCCACCTATCAGGATGCGGTCTCCGAATTTGCGCCAGGCGCAAGTCCGCCCTATGCCCAGGCCGTCTATATTCCTTCACGCAACGCAGGTTTTAACGAGCTTCCCTGGGCGGGCTGGTCGCCAACCATACCCTGCAATCCGGGTGATGTTTTCTATGCCGAATGCTGGGTCTATTCGCCTGCGACCGTTGATACGCAGTTCCGACTGACCATGCGGATAGGCAACAGCATCAACACCACCTACACTCATCGAACGCTGGCGCAGGATCCGACGTCGGGAACCTGGATCAAGGTCAGCGGAAAAATGACCGTTCCGGATACTGTCGGCGGCCATGTATCATCCAAAGTAACAATCATGGTCACCAATGCCAACACCGGCACCGCAGTGCTTGGCTGGTATGTGACCGGCGTTGTGTTTCGCAGGGCAGTGGACGCGACTATTATCGTGGACGGCGCGGTCGGCAACACGGCCCTTGCGTCGGGCGCCGTGTCGGAAGCAAAACTCGCCTCGGGCCGGTCGTCCAACCTGCTCTTGAACACCGACGCCCGGCTCGGCAAGGAATTTTTCGCCAAGGTTTGGGACGCCAACAACGATATCACTTTTACAATCCGCAACGACGGAATCTGGAACCCGCGCGGACATCCGTCTTTCGAGCTTTACCAGCCCAATGCCAGTATCACTTCGAAATGCGATATCCACGCTGTTGACATCTCCGGTGTCACCGACATGGAATTTCCAGTCATTCCGGGGCAGCGCTACGAGGCATCGGCCTATTTTGGATCGCACCGTTGCACTGGCGAGATCATCATCCTGTTCAGAAAATCCAACGGTTTGGATGCGTCCGGATCTTACTGGAATTCAAGCGGCGGCTCCGATATTGCCAAGGGCGGCGGCGTTTCGCTCTCCGGCTATCAACGCCTCGGCGTCTTTGCCGTTGCTCCGGCCGACGCTGCATCGGCCGTCATCATTGTCAGAAAAAACCCCACGATTGCCGGATTTGGCTACACAAACAGCTACCTGTTTTTCACACGGATGTTTTTTGCCGAAGCTGGCTCCAACCAGACGGAATTCAGCCCCTGGGTGAATTCCGGCGGCAGCTACGTCAATTCCAACATGATTTTGGCCGGCGCGGTCGACAAGGCGAAGTTCGCATCCGGCCTTTCGGTCCCGGAAGTTGTCGCCGCGCTGCCAAGCTCGGGAAACTATGCCGGCCGCATGGCATTTCTGACCACCGACAACAAGCTCTACCGCTATACAGGCGGCGCATGGGTGGCAACAGTTGCCGCTGTTGATGTGACCGGAACGCTTTCAGACGCGCAGCTTTCCGCGATTTCCGCAATCAAAGTAACCGGTCAACTCTCGGATACCCAGATCGCCTCGCTGACTGCGGCCAAGCTTACGGGCCAGATCACAAACACCCAGATTTCCGACAACAGCATTTCCACGCCGAAGCTTCAGGCAGGTGCAATAACAGCCAACGAAATTGCCGCAGGGGCAATTACCACCAGCAAGCTGGCAGTCGGTTCCGGCGCCAACATGATCAAGAATTCCGACATGCGGGCGGGCATCACCGGCTGGGGTGTCGAGAACACGTCCAATGTCAATCTCTTTACCGTCACATTGAGAACCGACGCCTATGGGCCCGAGCCCGGAGCATTGCAGATCTATCAAATAGACGGCACCCAAAGTGTATTTTACGGCATTTGCCCTTATGCCAACGGCGCCTATGAGAAGTATGCCGTCACGCCCGGCAAATTTTACGAGCTTTCGTTCTATTATCTCGGACACCGCTGCAGCTATGTGGCCGGTCACATCCAGTGGATCGATGCCGCAGGGGCGCATATTTCCTATAGCGGAACCGGAGGCATAGCGGGCGCGCAAAATACAAATCCCGGCAAAAGCCTCGCCAACTTCCAGCGCGCCTGGGGTGTCTTTCAGGCGCCTGCCAACGCCGTTTCGTGCCGCCCGTTCATTCGTCATGGCGGAACGCAAAGTGGTCAATCCGATTCCTATCTCTTTATAACCCGTGTCTATTTGGGCGAGGCTAATGCCAATCAAACCGAAAAGACGCCTTGGTCGCCTGCCGGGACCACCCTGATTGAAAACGGCAACATCGCCGCAAGCGCGGTCACGGCGGACAAAATCGCGGCCAACACAATTACAGCGGCACAGATTGCCGCCAATACCATCACCGCCTCCAAGATTGCCACCGGCACAATCACGGCAACCCAGATTGCAGCCAATACCGTCACCGCCGCTGAAATTGCCGCCAATGCAGTGACTGCCAACGAACTGGCGGCCAATGCGGTCATCGCCGGCAAGATCCAGGCAGGCGCCATCGGTGCAGCCGAAATTGCCGCCAATGCCGTCACCGCCGACAAATTGAGTGTCACCAACCTTGCCGCCATCAGCGCGTCACTGGGCAATGTGGATATCAGCCTGGCCAATATCGGCACTCTGACGGTCGGCACCATCAACATCGCCAATGGCGCCGTCACCGCTGGCAAGACAGACCAGACCACGCCAGGCGTTCCGACCGGCCTGACGCTGGTACAGACCGCCAAGGACGTCGACGAAGACGGCAAGGTCGATATAGCGATCAAGGCAACCTGGAATTCGGCCACCAATGCCAAATCCTATGCTCTCAAGATCACGCAAGGGTCGGATGTTTCCTATGTTCAATCCGATGATCTGAGCCATATTTTCAAGGCAAAATCCGGCAAGTCCTATTCGGTCCAGGTTCGGTCGATTTCCTTCAACGGCACCAAGTCGGCGCTGTCGGCCGCGGTCAGCCTGACGCCGGCCAAGAAGAATGTGGCGCCCACGGCCGCGGCCGGGCTGACCGCCTCGTTTGGCCGCCACAAGCGCATCCGGCTCGCCTGGACCGCCTGCCCGGACAAGGACTACGCTTATACCGAGATCTGGCGCGGATCGGTGATGGGCTGGGCCAATGCCAGCCTGTTCGCCCAGGTCAAGGGCGACAGCTTCATCGACGACACGGTCGGCAACGGCGTCAGCCAATTCTACTGGATCCGCCATGTCGACACATCCGGCAATGTCGGCGCCTATTATCCCGATGCCGGCAACATAGCGGGATCGACGACCACCCTGGCCAGCGGCGATTTTGGTGACAATTCGGTGTCCACAGCCACCGTGCAGACAAGTGCGGTCACCGACCAGGCGACCTCGGCGACCGGCGGGGGCATCACGGTCTCGGGCGCCAGCACCACGATGCAAACCGTGACCTCCAACCATGGCGCGGGCGCCGAGGCCGTTCTGCTGATCGGCCAGTTCAAGAACAATTCCAACAACACGATCGCCGCCACGCTGAGCTTTACCGGCGACAGCCAGGGCACGCTTTATGAGACCGGCACCATCAATATCGGGCCCAAGCAGCTGATCAATGTCGCCTATATGTACAAGAACCCGTCCGGGTCATCCTCGACCTTCAACTTCAAGGTCAACAATCCGGACATCGCCTTCAACGCCAACGACCGCCGGCTGATGGCGATCGCCAACAAGAAGTGAGTGCGATGAAATATTCCGTCTATCTACCCGGCTCCGGCGAGATCCTCAGAAGCGGCGAGGCAACCACCGAGGAAGGCGCGTTGATGCAGGCGCGCACCGGTGAAGCCGTGTTGCTGAATTTTGAGCTCGACGACCGGTACTTCCATGTCGAGGATGGCCAGCCGGCAATGCGGACGGAGATCGAATGCGCCGATCATTTCGAGATCGCGGCCGACGGCAAGGACGAGGTTGTCATTGTACTTCCGCAAGGCACCGAAATCCGCTTTGAAGGCACCTCAACCCCGGATCAAGGCGACCTTGTCTTCACCTCCGACAAGCCGGGCGTCTATGTGATCGAACTCGTTCCACCCTTTCCGTTTCAGCCCAAAGAGGTGACGATCCATGCGAATTGACCTGCGCTGGACCAAAGCCGAGCTGCGCAACCTGGTCGACATCGAGCGCGACCGGCGCATGGCCGGCGGCATCATCTTCAATGGCGTAAAATTCCAGACACGCGACGGCGATCGCGAAAACATCGCAGGCGCTTCAACCCTTGCCCTTGCCGCCATCATGGCGGGCAGTCAGGCAGGCAATTTGCGCTGGCACGGCGGCCCGGAAGACTTCGCCTGGATTGCCGCCGACAACTCACTGGTACCGATGGACGCCCAGACCGTGATCGCCTTCGGCACGGCGGTGGCCAATTACAAGGAACGGCTCTATCGGGCGGCGCGGACCATCAAGGATCTCGAACCGGTACCGAGGGATTATGCCGATGACGGAAGGTGGCCGGAGGGATAACGACCGGGCGGCCGGGATGCTGAAACATCCCGGACTGCGGGCCTAAGATTGGCGTCCAAACCCGCACGACAGCACTACGAGATAACTGTCACACCCGTACCCTGCAGGGCGGATCTTTTGTGACTGAGTCTCGGATATCAGACAATGCTGAATTACCGCTGCGGCCGCTGCCAGGCGCTTTTATTCCGGGCTGGACAAAATGCCATTGCCGACGCTATTGAAATCAAGTGCCGCCGTTGCGGCACCATCAATCACTTGAGGCCCATCGAGCCCTTGACCGACCGCCAGGAGCGGCAACAAAGGATCGACGCGTGTGGCTCTATCTCCCCAAAACCCTGAACCCCTATTTGGGATTGCCTTCTGCGCCGGCGTTGGCGGATTGGAGCTCGGTCTCCATATCGCAGAACCCGGATATCGCACTGTTTGTTACGTCGAGCGGGAAGCCTTCGCTGCAGCCACCCTCGTGGCGCGGATGGAAGACGAGACCCTGGATCCGGCGCCTCTCTGGGATGATGTTACCACCTTCGACGGCCGCCCTTGGCGCGGCAAGGTTCATCTCCTCACTGCCGGATATCCCTGCCAGCCCTTCTCGTTTGCCGGACACCGCAAGGGCGAAGACGACCCCCGCCACCTCTGGCCGCATATCCGCCGGATCATCGCCGAAATCCGGCCGGAATGGTGCTTCTTCGAAAACGTCGAAGGCCACATGTCCCTGGGAGCCGATGCTGTCTTCAAAGACCTTCGACACCTGGGCTTTACAGTCAAAGCGGGCCTGTTCAGCGCGGTCGAAACCGGTGCTAGCCAAATTCGGCGCAGGCTCTTCATTGTGGCCCACGCCGACGAAATCGATGTCCGGCCTGCGCCTCGAGATGGAACTGGGCAACAATCGCCTTATGTTTCGGACCGATCCGACACAGAAGGGCGCGCAGATGTCGCTGGTCATGGCAACGAAGCTCTGGACCCATATCTGGATGTTGATGGCAGCCTGCGGGGCGAGACCGACAAAGCCCTTCAGCTTCCCATATTCCCACCCCCTCCATCTCACTTTGAATGCTGGGCCGACATCCTTGCCCGGCATCCTGCGCTTCAACCCCAGCTTTTCGGATTGGATGATGGGATGGCCGATCGGGTGGACCGATCCGAGGCAGCCGGTAACGGAGTGGTCAGCCTGGCTGCGGCTTATGCGTGGCAAACTCTCCGCGCTTCCTTCCGCGGGTGATTAAAACGGCCTCGGAGGAACTTTTGCGGTGCTTCTGGACAGGCCTGGTTGCTCACTTTCGGTTGTGCTTTGCTCGATGGCCATGTCGATGAGAAAGGTCAGCAGCCGGTCTCCGGCCTGCTCGCTGAGACGCCGGGTCAGTTTGAGGAAATCGACGATTTGATGATGGATGTCCATGAAATTAGCTCCAATATGCATTTGGGCCGCCGGGCCGAATTTGCGGCGTCCGGAGGCTGTACAGGTGGAGCTTAGATGCAATGGGCTAAAGATGGACTAGCCGGTCGGCCTGCAAAGAGCTAGATGCGACAAGTTCCGCTCCTACGCCTTGCAGGTGACTGTGGAAAGATGCCAGTTGCCGCAATGCGCTTGAAGCAGACGGTTACCTGGGCAATTGCGCACGATTGATTTGGGGTCGGAAGCAGACTTTCTGCTTAAGACGCGGGCATTGTGAAAGTAGATCTTCGAATTGCTACTGACTTTGCACAATCAATGGGATAAAGTTCTACAAGAGCGCAACTCGGTCGTTTGCGCTTTTGCCCTCTACCTTCGTGTTGTGTGAAGGGTAAATGTTCAGCGTCTGCAGCCATGCCGCGATTGTCATGTAGCACGGTCGATAACATTGCGGGGCCACCGTCGGTGATATAGGCAGTAATGAGAAAAACGGGGGAATGATGCGACAGGAGGAAGCGGCGTTAACTGAAGGAGGGGAGGCTCACGATAGACGGGTGGCACCGGCCGTGCCACAGGCCGAAAAGGCAGAGACGCCAGAAGCGTTCCTCGCTGACCTGTCTGAGGTTCTCAGAACCATAGACGGTGTTGATACCTATCTTGCCGCAGTTCTCACCGAGCATCTGCTGACGGTTACGCCGCACGTCGATGCCGTGACCAATGCGAAGTCTGCAATCGTCCGGCTCGCTCGCGAGCGCGCGGCTCGCGCCGGGGAGTATGCGGATGGCTGATCCCACCAAACTCTTCACGCTGACGCTCGAAGGCTTCCGCGCCTATCTTCAGCCCAAGACGTTCGATTTCAGCCAAAAGGCCTGCTTGGCAATCTTCGCGCCGAACGGTCTCGGTAAGTCAAGCGTCATCGACGCACTCGAATTCTTGTTTTCGGATCATGGGACGCTCGAAAGACTTGGGCAGCGCGCACGTGACAATCAGGCAGGGCCGCAGGCACTCGCGCACAGTGGCGCACTGGCTGCCGGCATCGCACCGATGGTCAAGTTCTCCACGATCACGGGCAAGTCCATCTCCGAGGGTGATCGCGCCGCGGAAAGTAGACCCCACCCGATCCATGCGGCGGCGGCGGCGATGAAAGTGGGCTTCGTCGTCTCGCCGATCATCCGCGGTCATACGCTCCGTACCTTCGTTGAAACGCTGAGTCCGGAAGATCGCTACAGCGAAGTGGCGGGTTGGCTCGAACTGTCACCACTAGTGGAAGTGCAGAAGAATCTCCGCCTATTGCGCCGTGATGTGAAGGCCGAGGCCGAGAGCACTGCTGAACAGATTCGCCTCGCTGGTCTCTTGCGGACGGAAACCGCCCAGGCCGTTCAGGCGTGGGACGAAGTGGCGGTGCTCGACTTCATCAACAAGAGCCTCATTGCTCCACTCGATGCCAGATTGACACTTGCCGTACTCGCCACCCAAGACGAGGGCTATGTCGAGGTCGGCAACCGCGTCGAGACGGAGGAAAAGCGGGTAGGGATCGCCGGACTCAAACAGATCCGCAATTCAGTTGTGGCGCTTTGGCAGAAGACGATTCCCCAGGACGGTGGCGACGCCCAGTTATCCGGCGCCATCGCGGAGTTCGACAAGGCTATGGCCACTCAGGCTGCTGCCAAGAGTACTGAAGCCGATGAGCGCGACAAGGCAGCCGGCACGGTTTTCCGATCGGTGTGGACCGAAGCCGAGAAACTGTTTGCAGACGACGCGACCGCTCCCGACGCATGTCCAGTCTGTGCCACCGCGATCGGTGACACAGCTGCCGGCAGCGTGCCCGCGATCCGCAATTTGCTGAAGATCCATCTCAAGGATCTGCAAAGCTACAACAACGCGAAGACAGCGCTAGACAATGCCGAGACCGCCGCCGCCAAAGCGCACGGTCTGCTCGTGGCGCGTCTTCCCGCCATGATAGAGAATCTGCCCGATGATGATGGCGACGGGTTCAAGTCCGCGCTCATTGCCTACCAGGCTGGCGTTGCGGCATGGCCCGCCGCCGACGCGCCAGACTCTGTTGCCATCGGCGCCGAGCTGGAGACGCTTTTAGCTAATCTCGAGCAGGAAATCGCCGATATAGAGGCAAGGCAGGGCGAGCATACTTGGGTAAAGACCAAAGCCAACATTGACCGGCTGCTTAAGCTTCAGCAGGAAGTGGTGTTGGCAAACCGTGTCACACTGGAATTGAAGGCGCTGCACGAAGCACTCGTGGCGCAAGCTATGCTAATCTCTGGCAAAATCCGGGAAAAGGTACAGTCGCTGCTTAACACGCTCCAAGCACCGATGAACGAAATCTACGAGGAGATCCAGGGCGCTAACGCTAAGAAGATCCGGCTGGAACTACCTGGTGAGGACAACACCAACCAACAGCGCATGCAACTGGTGATCGATTTTGCTGGCAATCGTCCAAGCGTGCCACCGGGAGGCTATCTTAGCGACTCACAGATCCATTCGGTCGCGCTCGCGCTGCGCCTCGCGGCGATCAAGAAATTCAACAGTACCGCACCGCTAATTGCGCTGGACGACGTCGTAACGTCCTACGACGCCGATCACCGCCGGGCAATGGGTGCAATGATTGCCAAGATGTTCACCGACTGCCAGATCATCCTTGTCACTCATGACGAGCGTTTCTTCAACTATCTGAAGGACCAGCTCGCTGAGAAGGACTGGCATTTCACCCGGATCATCGGGATGGACACGGCGTTCGGCCCGCTCTTTGCTGACCACAAGGTGACCGATGAAATGATCGCTGATCGGTGGGACAAAGGAGAGTCGGCCGCCAACGAAATGCGCCAAGCTGAGGAAGAATGGTTGCTCGGTATTGCACGCGGATTTGGGGTGAATGTCCGTATCCGCCAGCTTGAGAGGGCCTATTCATATGAGCGCGCTGAGCTCGCTTCTGCCATTAGCGGGTTTCTTGGTGAACTCAAGCTTACGCCGGCCAATGTCCCCGGCGTAAACAACCGTTTCATCGCTAGCCTGATCAAGGGCGACATCGAGAATTTCGGTAGCCACTTTCAGGACGGCCCTTATGGCAATGGCTCGATCGGAGATGAAAAGACGCGTTGGAATGAGTTCAAGGTTTTCCGCGAACAGTTTCGATGTGTCTGCGGCCGCACCAAATTTCAGCGGCCTTTCGGTCTAAGAAAACCGATCTGCGCACACGACAAATGCGAGGCTCAGTTTGCGTTTAAAGCGCAAGCAGAACTCGCGGCAACACACCATGAGAATTTATGATGTTTCTACTTTGTTGCACCTTGGACGCCGTGGGAGCATGACGATTATGGTCGAACAAATTGGAATTGCTGCGCCAAACGTACGTCGCGCCCATGGCCCATGGAGCGATTTGGCGCTGCATACGATCGGTTGGCGCGCCTTTCAGGATCTCTGTTCGCAAGTTTGCGAAGTGGTTCTAGGTCGACCGGTAGAGATTTTTCGCGAAGCGCAGGACGGTGGCCAGGACGCCGTGTTTCTCGTCCCGTCAGCCACTGACCTGCAACCGATCGGCACGATACAATGCAAGCATACGTCTGATGCCGGAAGAGCATTGAAATATGGCGATCTTTCTGCCGAGATCGGCAACGTTGAAGAGTTGGTCAAAGCCGGCCAGGCGGATACCTACGTATTTATGACGAACATGAGCGTGGATGCGCCGGTTGCCGCTACAATGCGAGCGAAGCTGCGCGAACTCGGCGTGCGAAAACCTCATGTCTTAGGCCGCCAATACATCGTTCGGGTAATCAGGAGCAGCCCGCGTCTGCGCGCGCTCGTCCCGCAGGTGTACGGCCTCGGGGATCTGACTTCAATCGCGGATGAGCGGCTTAGCGAGCAAAGCCGGGCGCTATTGGATAGCTGGATTCCGAAGCTTCGAACCTATGTTCCGACCCAAGCGCATCGCAACGCGGTCAATGCCATTTCGGAGCATGGCGTGGTGCTTCTGCTTGGCAACCCGTCAAGCGGGAAATCTGCAATTGGCGCGATCATTTCAACGATAGCATCCGAGAAGCCGGAAAATACGGTCCTCGCTCTGACCAACCCGCGCGACTTCGAGGCTGGTTGGAATCCTAACGATCCTGGGCGCTTTTTCTGGATCGACGATGCCTTCGGCTCGAATGTGCTGCGCGACGATTATGTACAGGACTGGGCGTCGGCTTTCTCAAAGTTGCGCGCGGCCATAAAACACAAGAACCGCTTCCTGCTAACATCGCGGAAGCATATTTATGAAGCAGCGCGGCGGCGGCTGGGGCAGCGCAATCTTGCGCAGTTCACAGACGGCAGTGCCGTGGTCGACGTCGGCGAACTGACATTAGAGGAAAAGACGCAAATTCTCTATAATCACATCAATTTCGGTGAGCAGAGCCAGAGTTGGCGTTCGAACGTCAAGCAGCATCTTCCCAAGGTTGCCGAAGTCGACAAATTCCTACCCGGAATCGCTGAGCGACTTGGAGACCCGAACTATACCAAAGGACTAGCACCCCGCGAAAGTTCGCTCGTGCGTTTCATGAAGGAGCCGACCGAGCACCTTATCGACACCATTAGCGCGCTTGACGAGCAACTTCAGGCCGCACTCTTCCTCGTCTACGTTCATCAAGCAGGCTTCGATCCCAACGATCATGATGCCGCTGCGGCCCAAGCGGTTGCAGAACTGACCAGCTTCAGCCTTTCCAAGATCCAGGATTGCTTTGCCGAGTTGAAGGGTTCGTTTCTCAAGCTGTCCGGCGCTAAATGGACGTTTGTGCATCCGACGATTTCGGACGCGCTGACCGAGATTTTGCGGCAAAAGCCGCACATGATGGCGGCGCTCATCCGAGGCGCACCAATCGATACAATTCTTGGCAGCTTTACCTGCGAAAGTTCGCCGCTCATTCGCGACGCCCTCGTGATTCCATTAATGCTTGATGACGCCCTAGTTATCCGGCTGAGCCTCACGCCCGACGAGAGTTATCGAAACTGGATGCTCTTTCATTTCCTTTCCTATCGGGCTAGCGATGCGGTCTTCACAAAAGTGATGCAACAGTTTCCGGACCTGCTCCAACGGACCTGCTGGCGGAGGGATGTCATCGCGAACGATCCTCGCTTTCATACGTATGCCCGCGCCCACCGGTTCGGTCTGCTGCCGGATGGCTTGCGCCTTGTGGCCGCGAACAGTCTGGAGACCGCCGCGCTCTCTGAGCTCGACATGTCCTTTTTCGCATATGAAGACATGCTCGCTCTCTTACCGCCGGTTCGTCTCGTTGGCGTCGGACTGGCGCTGCGAACCCAAGTGCTGCCAACCCTTGAGGAAAAGATCGATGAGATCGCTGCGGAAGCCAACCTTGACGAAGAGCCCGACAGCCACTTCAAAAAGTTGCTCGGTGCTCTTGATTGTATCGAGAAGATGGAAGTCGGCTTAGACAATGAGGCCGTCAACTTGATCGATGAAGCAAGAGTTCAGGTTGAGTGCGAGATTAATGCGCTGGAAGAGCTCAAGCGGGAGCGCGACGAGGAGGCAGAAGACGATACGGACTGGACTCATATCGTCACGCAAAAGAAGGAGGAGCAATCTCCGACCAAATCTAACGCCACAACGCGCTCGGTCTTTGACGATGTCGATAAGTGACGGCGATCAGCCAGAGACAGTCTGGCATCATTCGGTAAGTCCTGATCGCCTTAGGATTCTTTTTAGAGGAAATAATTTCTAAGCAAGCTTTAGCATCTATATGGACATTAATCTAACAGGTGAAAAACCGCGTCAGTCCAGATCCTGCTGTCAAAAGTCCGAAAAGTCGTGTCAAGCTACAGTCAAGCTACAGGGACAGTATGGGACGCCTGTGGATAGTTTGGTGGGCCCGGAGGGACTCGAACCCCCAACCAAGCGGTTATGAGCCGCCGGCTCTAACCATTGAGCTACAGGCCCACGCGCAGGGCCGCTGGAAGGATCAGGCAGGCCGCATGCAGATTCGCCGATCAATGGTCAGCGGCGAACCGGGGATGCTCTAGCCCAATTCAGGCACAGCGGCAAGCCTTGCGGATGAATGAATGGCGTGATTGCGTGGTTGTGGAAAGACAGTCAATCGGCAAGCCGGGAAACAGCAAATTATCAATTTGCCGCAAATGCCGCACAATCGCGTGTCATTCAAAACTTCTAATGCAACTCATTTGTGAAAGGACGTCCTGTGCTTAAATCTCGCAGCCCGCTGCTTTTGGCCTTTGCGGCATCAGTTTTTTTCCTTCAGCCATCCTTTGCGGCGCAGGCCGATGAACCGAACCGGCAGGAAGCAGCCATTTATGTAAGCGGCGAAGGGGAAGCCAGCCTGACGCCTGACATGGCAATCCTGTCGCTCAGCGTCAACAAGATGGCAAAGACGGCACGCGAAGCATTGGCCGACAATGCGCAGGCCATGACTGCGGTGATTGACGCCTTGAAAAAGCAGGGAATCGAACCCCGTGACCTGCAGACTTCAGGGCTCAGCCTCAACCCGCAATACCAATATCCGGACGGCGGCATACTGGGCGGCAAACCGTCCGAGCCGGTATTGGTCGGCTATCAGGTCGTCAACCAGTTGACTGTGCGGCTGCGCGATATTTCAGCCGTCGGCCCGACGATCGACCTTGCCGTCGAATTGGGCATCAACCAGGGAGCCGGCATCCGCTTTCTCAACCAGGACCCCAAACCGGCATTGGAAAAAGCCCGCCGCGAGGCCGTCGTCGATGCAAGAACCAAGGCAAGCGTTTTGGCAGATGCCGCCGGCGTCAAGCTGGGCCGGATTGTCGAAATCAACGAAAGTTCAGGCCAAATGGCGGATGTATCAATGATGACGCGGCAATCCATGAAGGCGGAAGCCTCCCCGACGCCGGTAGAAGCGGGAGAGAACCGATATCAGGTCAATGTCAATATGCGCTTCGCCATCGAACAATAGCACCCTTACAGAACGGAAAAACCCGCCGGCAAGCGGCGGGTTTCATTCCGGAAAGCGGGAGCGACAATAGCTTTCCGGGAAGGGTGACCCTTCAGCGGCGCAAAGTCCGTTGAAGGGCCTGCCATCCGCCAGGACAGGTCTTGGGGAAGACATGGCGGATGGACATTGGAAAACTCAGCGATGAATTACGGGGCAACCACGGGCATTTGCAAAAGTGATGCGGTTCCAGTGATAATTTTTGCGACCTTCAACCACAATGCGGTTAGGGCCGACATGGGCGATCCGGGCACGGTGCAGGCCGCGCCAGCGTGCCTTGTCCAGAGCCATCCAAGGCTTGCAATGGCCACGATAATTGTAGTGACGATAGCCGCCATGATAGTAGCCGGGTGCGCCGACCTGGATTTTGACATCAACGCCGCCGGCCGAAGCAGTCGCGGCAGTTGAGGAAATAGCGGCAAAAGAAATAAGGGCTGCAATTGCGGTTTTTGCGAAAAAGCTGGTCATTTTCTGTCTCCATTCGATGTTTTGATCTGGGTTGAAATCACCGTCCCAAGCGATTGATTGGAGATTAGTCCGGGCTGGCTGAACGAATCCAAAACCAGCCATTCATATTTCATTCAGGTAGCAATATTTCTTTCAAGTCATTGAATTTGCTATTTTATAATCGACGAATAAAGTGCAGGCGCAATAAAAGGGGCGGCTCGCGGCCACCCCTTTTATTGGTTTGAATCAATAATGTGATCAGCTGTCGAGGAAGTTTCTGAGCTTGCGCGAACGGCTCGGATGCTTGAGTTTGCGCAACGCCTTGGCCTCAATCTGGCGGATACGTTCGCGGGTCACCGAAAACTGCTGGCCGACTTCTTCCAAAGTGTGGTCGGTGTTCATGCCGATGCCGAAGCGCATGCGCAGCACGCGCTCTTCGCGCGGCGTCAGCGATGCGAGAACCCGCGTGGTGGTCTCGCGCAGATTTGCCTGGATCGCCGCATCAATCGGCAGCAGCGCATTCTTGTCCTCGATGAAATCGCCAAGATGGGAATCCTCTTCGTCACCCACGGGGGTTTCAAGCGAAATCGGCTCTTTGGCAATCTTCAGCACCTTGCGCACTTTTTCAAGCGGCATGGCCAGTTTCTCAGCCAGTTCTTCCGGCGTCGGTTCACGACCGATTTCATGCAGCATCTGGCGCGATGTCCGGACAATCTTGTTGATTGTCTCGATCATGTGCACCGGAATACGAATGGTGCGGGCCTGGTCGGCGATCGAACGGGTAATGGCCTGCCTGATCCACCAGGTCGCATAGGTGGAGAACTTGTAGCCGCGCCGATATTCGAACTTGTCGACGGCCTTCATCAGGCCGATATTGCCCTCCTGGATCAGATCCAGGAACTGCAGCCCGCGATTGGTGTATTTCTTGGCGATGGAAATCACCAGCCGGAGATTGGCCTCGACCATTTCCTTCTTGGCGATGCGGGCCTCGCGTTCACCCTTTTGCACCATGTGGACGATGCGGCGGAATTCCGAGATCGAAATGCCGGTTTCCTGGGCGAGATTCTGGATTTCCTGGCGGATTTCCCGGATCGTCGTGCCTTCGTTCTTGGCAAAATCCTTCCAGCCGCGGGCGGCCAGGTTGGCAATCGACTTCATCCAGTTCGGATCAAGCTCGGCGCCGGAATAATGCTCAAGGAAACTATCGCGCGACACGCCGTGCGAATCGGCCAAGCGCATCAGCCGGCCTTCATTCTGCACCAGACGCTTGTTGATCTCATAAAGCTGCTCGACAAGGCTGTCGATACGGTTCTGGTTGAGCGACAGCGATTTGACCGCCGTGATCAGTTCGTCCTTGAGTTCCTTGTAACGCCGTTCCTGGGCAGGCGACAATGTGCCGGTCGCAGCAAGGCGGGCTTCGACCTGCTGGTCCTGCAATTTTCTCAGCTTCTTGTAGGTTTCGGCGATCTGGTCGAGTGTGATCATCACCTGCGGACGCAGTTCGGCTTCCATCGCGGCCAGTGAAAGATTGGACTCGTCGTCGTCCTCTTCCTCTTCATCGAAGGAAAGCCCCTCGCCGCCGACATTGGTGATGTCGTCCTCGCCGGATGGCTGGCGCGCCTTGCGGGCGTTTTCCTTTTCTTCAGCCGCCTTGCGGTCGGCCTCGATTTTTTCCGGGCTCTGGAACTGTGGCGCCGCCTTGGCTTCCGGTCCGGAATAGGTCGTTTCCAGATCGATGATTTCGCGCAGCAGCGTTGTGCCTTCGTTGAGTTCGTCGCGCCAGATGATCAGCGCCTGGAAGGTCAGCGGGCTTTCGCACAGACCGGCGATCATGGTTTCGCGGCCGGCCTCGATGCGCTTGGCAATGGCGATTTCGCCTTCGCGCGACAGCAATTCGACAGAACCCATTTCGCGCAGATACATGCGCACGGGATCATCGGTGCGGTCGGTCGGCTCTTTCTTGCGGGTGGTGGCAAGCGCAGTCGGGCTGACAGTGGCGACTTCGCCGCCTTCGCTTTCAGCCTCTGCTTCGGTATCGTCTTCCTCGGCCGGGCTTTCATCGACGTCTTCGTCTTCGACAACGTTGATGCCCATATCGGAAAGCATAGCCATCGTGTCTTCGATCTGCTCCGAAGTCACTTCCTCGGAAGGCAGCACCGAATTCAATTCGTCCATGGTGACATAGCCGCGCTTCTTGGCGGCCTTTATCATCTTTTTGACGGCATCATCCGAAAGGTCGAGAAGCGGACCGTCTGGCGTGCTTTCACGTTCAGTTTCTGCTTCTTCGTTTTCTTTGACTTTGGTTGCCATGTATCGGTTGCTTTCCCTGACGATTCAACTGCACTCGAAACGATCTGCCGGATCATGCTAAGGCGCATCGGCCCTGGTTCGCGAATCAGTCACGCCCAGATAACAGCAGGACTGATTAACGCCGGATTAATTGCTGGATTTACAGATACTTGTCTGTAAACGCAACATTCACAACAAATCCGGCCTCTTCCGCTTGCCGATGAATTCATTTTTTGACTGGACTGGTGATTCCTGCAAATTTCGGTTCCGTCAAGCCTTTCCGGCAAAAAACCCGCATAAACGCCCATATTGACGCAATTTCGGGCCAAACAGCAACGACGGCGTGCTCACAAACTTATTTAGGGCAGACGAAGCCGAAGACAAGGGCAAGGCAGGCTGAATCTTGCCAGAATGGATAAAAATGCTGCTTTGCAGCCATTTTCACCCTTAGCAGGTCGCCTGCGCCCTTGGTGGATCAGCCCCAGCCCCAATCCATCACCACCTTGCCGGAATTGCCCGATCGCATGGCTTCAAAACCGCCGCGGAAATCGTCTATGGCGATGCGATGGGTAATCACCGGTGCAAGATCCAACCCGCCCTGAACAAAGGCGATCATCTTGTACCAGGTCTCGAACATTTCCCGGCCATAGATCCCCTTCAACGTCAGCATCTTGAAAATGACCTTGTTCCAGTCAATTTCAAAACCGGTGGCGGAAATGCCCAAAATCGCGATCTTGCCGCCATTGTTCATCTTGTCGATCATGTCGCGGAAAGCGGGGGCTGCGCCCGACATTTCCAGCCCGATGTCAAAACCCTCCTTCATGCCGATGGATTTCATCACGTCGGCGAGGTTCTGTTTGGATGCATCGACCACATATTCGATACCGGCCTTGCGGGCGAGATCCAGTCGCACCGGATTGATGTCGGTGATCACCACCTTGCGCGCGCCGGAGCGCCTGGCCACCATGGCGCCCATGATGCCGATAGGTCCTGCGCCGGTAACCAACACGTCTTCGCCGACCAGATCAAAGGACAGCGCCGTGTGAACCGCATTGCCGAAAGGATCGAAGATAGCGGCGATCTCGTCGGGCACATCATCGGGAATAGGCACGACATTGGCTTCCGGTATGCAGACGAACTCAGCGAAAGAACCCGGGCGGTTGACGCCGACACCGAGCGTATTGCGGCACAGATGGCCGCGCCCTGCCCGGCAATTGCGGCATTTTCCGCAGACGATATGGCCTTCGCCGGACACCCGCTCTCCAATGTTGTAGCGTGTCACAGCCGAGCCGATCTGGGCGATCTCGCCGCAGAATTCATGGCCGACCACCATGCCGACGGGTATGGTCTTCTCGGCCCATTTGTCCCAGTTCCAGATATGAACATCGGTTCCGCAAATGGCCGATTTCTTGACCTTGATCAGCACGTCATTGGGGCCGGGCTCGGGAACCGGCACATGTTCCATCCACAGGCCGGTTTCAGGTCGCGACTTGACCAGTGCTTTCATCATGTTCGACATTGACTGACCTTTCAGATGACACCGAGTTGGCGACCGGTTTCAGCAAAAGCGCTGACGGCTTTTTCGACATCGCGGCGCGAATGCGCCGCCGACATCTGCGTCCTGATCCGGGCCTGTCCCCTGGGCACGACAGGGAAGGAAAAGCCCACGACATAGACGCCTTTTTCCAGCATCATGGCCGCCATTTCCTGGGCAATTGCCGCCTCGCCCAGCATGACCGGAATGATCGGATGGCCGGCGCCGGCGAGCTTGAAGCCGAGCTTGCCCATTTCCGCGCGAAAAAATTCGGCATTGTCGTAAAGCTGGCGGCGCAGGCTGTCGCCATGGCTGACCAGATCAAAGACCTTCAACGAGGCGCTCGCAATCACCGGCGCAAGCGTGTTGGAAAAAAGATAGGGACGCGAACGCTGCCGGAGCCAGTCAACCACTTCGGCCCTGGCGGACGTATAGCCGCCGGATGCCCCGCCAAGCGCCTTGCCGAGCGTGCCGGTCATGATGTCGACGCGGCCCTCGACGCCGCAATGTTCCGCCGAACCACGGCCGTGCTTGCCGACAAAGCCGACGGCATGGCTGTCATCGACCATGACCATCGCACCGTATTTTTCAGCAAGGTCGCAGACGCCGCCGAGATTGGCAATGATGCCGTCCATTGAAAACACGCCGTCTGTGGCAATCATCTTGAAGCGGCTGCCTTCAGCCTTTTTCAGTTCTTCTTCAAGTGCGGCCATGTCGTTGTTGGCGTAGCGAAACCTTTTGGCCTTTGACAGCCGCACACCGTCAATGATGGAGGCATGGTTGAGGGCATCCGAAATGATTGCATCTTCTTCGGTCAGCAGCGTTTCAAACAAACCGCCATTGGCGTCAAAACAGGAGGAATAGAGAATGGTGTCCTCGAAACCGAGAAAGGAGGAAATCTTTGCCTCAAGCTGCTTGTGTTCTTCCTGGGTGCCGCAAATGAACCGCACCGAGGCCATGCCGTAGCCGTAGCGATCCAGCGCCAGCTTGGCCGCCGCGATGATCTCTTCATTATCGGCCAGCCCCAGATAATTGTTCGCGCAGAAATTGAGCACCTTGGCGCCGGACGCCACTGTAATCTCGGCCGATTGCTTCGAGGTGATGACACGCTCGGACTTGTAAAGACCGGCTGATTTCAACTCCCGAAGCTCGGAAGACAGATGAGCGAGAAAGGCGGACGTCATGATAATGCGGCTCCTGTGATCCCGTATACCGGCTGCTTTCTAACACGCCAATCTGGCCAATGCACCGGAAACCGCGCCTGATTTGCGCCGCTCTGAGAACACCGCATTTCAAGCGAGTCCCGGCCGGGCCTTAAACCCTGCCGGAAAGCGGGTGACCTCACCGTCCGGCCGGGCCCTTGATGCGGCCGCTCATAATGCCGAAACCTTCAATCAGCGCCTCCTGGTTTTCAAGACGGACGACTTCGCCCTGAACCTCCTGCAAGGTCCGCATCAGCATCCCGACTTGCTCGGCCTCGCCTGCTTCCGTGGCTTCGGCGATTTCCCGTTCAAGTTCGATCTTCTGCCATCTCAACGCCTTGGAACGCTGATGCAATGACAGGGCCTGGGAAAAGCCTTGCCGCGCATCCTCAATGGCCGCCTGGCTGCTGGCCGTCCACAGCCTCGAAAACCGGATCTGCTGGTCGATGATCTTCAACAGTTCGGCAAAGCCCGCAGCCTCTAGCCCGGCGACAAGGTCCGCACTTTCCAGCGTCTCACCGTTCTGTCCGGCAATCGCCATCACCGACGACCAGAAACGCTGCACATCGCGGCTGTCAAATTCGATGCTGGAGATTTCATCATAATCCTCAAACAGCAATTGCGGATGGTTTACGATGGTCAGCGCCAGCACGCATTCGCGCAAGGAAGGCAGATTGCGGTAACCGCTGACCATGCCGGTCTTGGCCAGTCGCTCGGAAATGGCCAACGGCCTGGTCCCGCCGACCTGCGGGAATTGCTTTCCCTTGGCCCCGCCGCCGCCGCGATTAGTATCGCCCTTCGTGCGGCGCTGGAACTGGCTGGATGAAGAAGAGGACTGGAAATGCGCGTAAAGCCGGTCGCGCATGTCTTGGGCATAATGTCGCCGCACGCTTTCATCGGCAATCAAACCGGTCAGTTGGCGCAATCTTGCTTCAAGCTCCGCCCGCTTTTCCGGCGTATCGAAAGAGGCTCCGGCCGTCTCGCGGCTCCAGACCATGTCGGCCATCGGCTTGGCATCGGCAAGGACGCGGTCAAACGGCGCCCTGCCCTCATGGCGAACCAGGTCATCGGGGTCCTTGCCATCCGGCAGCATCGCAAAAGCCAATGACCGTCCGGGCTTGATATGCGGCAGCGCCATGTCGACGGCCCGGTTTGCCGCCCGGATACCGGCACTGTCGCCATCAAAGCACAGGACCGGAACCGGCGTCATTTTCCACAGCAGTTCCAGCTGGTTTTCCGTCAAGGCGGTCCCCAGCGGGGCCACGACATTTTCAATGCCCGCCTGAAACAGCGCAATGACATCCATATAGCCTTCGACCGCAATGATGGTGGAGGCGCCATCCGCACCTTGCGTCGATCGCCGGGCGCGGGCGAAATTGTAAAGGACATGGCCCTTCTGGAAGAGTTCCGTCTCGTTGGAATTGAGATATTTGGCCGGCGCATCCGCCGACAGCGCCCTGCCGCCAAAGGCGATGACCTTTTCGCGCGACGACAGGATCGGAAACATCACCCTGTCGCGGAAGCGGTCATAGGAGACCGGGATGTCAGGCCCGTGCACGACCAGGCCGCAGGCTTCGATCTGCTCCTTGGAAACGCCCTTTTGGGCGAGGTGTTCCTTGAGCGCATTGCGGCTGTCTGCGGCATAGCCCAGCCGAAAGGCTTCGATGGTCCGGCCGGTCAGTCCGCGATCACGCAGATAGGCTCGCGCCTTGGCGCCGACTGCCGTTTGCAACTGGTCCTCGAAGAAGCGCGTCGCCATGTCCATGACATCGAGAAGCGACATCCGCTCCTTTTCACGCTTTTCGGCCTGCGGGTCGGGCTGCGGCAGCGCGACGCCCGCCATGTCGGCAATCTGCTGGACGGCATCCATGAAGGACAGACCGTCAAGTTCGGTCAGGAAACGGAAATGGTCGCCGCTCACCCCGCAGCCGAAGCAATGGTAACGGCCCTTGCGGTCCTCGCAGTGAAAACTCGGTGATTTTTCACCGTGAAACGGGCAGCAGGCCCAATAGTCGCCGCGCGATGTATTGGTCTTTTTGCGATCCCAGGTCACACGCCGGCCTATCACGTCCGAAATCGGCACGCGGTCGCGAATCTCGTCAAGAAAGGTTGGTGAAAATCGCATGGGGACCTCTGTTGCGGCCCTTATAAACATTTTATCGGCATTGCGCCAAACAAAGCGGCGCAATGCCCGTTATTCACAGCCGCGCCCGCGGCGCGACGCTTCCGGTCAGCCGAGCAGCGACTTGACCATTGCCGAAGCCTTGGAAAAATCCATCTGGCCGGGATAACGCTCCTTCAGCACGGCCATGCACTTGCCCATATCCTTGACGCTGGCAGCAGCGGTCTCGGCGATCACAGCCTTGATGATGTCGGTGACTTCAGCTTCCGACAATTGCTTGGGCATGAATTCGACGATAATCGCAATTTCCTCACGCTCCTGGGCTGCCAGCTCCGGCCTTGCGCCGTCCTCATACATCTTGGCAGATTCTTCGCGCTGCTTGACCAGCTTGGACATAAGCGAGGCAATATCGCCATCGTCGACTGCGCCCTTGGTCGTGGTCCGGTTGGCAATATCAAGATCCTTGATGGCCGCCTGGACCATGCGGATGGTAGTCACCCGCCTTTGCTGCTTGGCCTTCATGGCGTCCTTGAGTGCGCTGGACAGTTTTTCCCGCATGATGAAATCTCCTCGAATTTGATGCACCGATATGGGACCGGACGACAGAAAAAGCAATGTCCCCCGGCAACGCTTTGAAATGAAAAAGATTTATATTCTGGGGAAAGGCCCTTCCAACATTGACCGCATAGTGGCCTTTGTCTATTTTCCAGCACTTGCAAAAGACTTAGGCACCTCGGCCTCCCACCCGCGCATGATGCGCGCGCCTTGGCATGCAAAACAGCTCGCGCCGCCCATTTCGGGCCGGGCGCGACGGACAGGATGAATATGACCGCGACAGCCGCATGGACAACCACCAAACCGACCGCCCTTCTCGTGCTGGCCGATGGCACCGTCATCGAAGGCAGGGGTGTTGGCGCAACAGGACGCATTCAGGCGGAAGTCTGCTTCAACACGGCCCTGACCGGCTATCAGGAAATCCTGACTGATCCCAGCTATCTCGGCCAGATCGTTACCTTCACCTTCCCCCATATCGGCAATATCGGCACCAATGAAGAAGATATTGAAGACCTGACGCCTGCGGCCCGGCACGGCGCAGTCGGGGTGATCTTCAAGGCAGACATTACCGAGCCATCCAATTATCGCTCCGCCCAGCATCTCGACAGCTGGCTCAAGGCGCGCGGCATCATCGGCCTGTCGGGTATCGACACAAGGGCGCTGACAGCCTGGATCCGCGAAAACGGAGCGCCCAATGCCGTGATCGCCCACGATCCTGCCGGCGTCTTCGATATCGCCGCACTCAAAGCCGAAGCCAAGGCCTGGGGCGGGCTTGAAGGCCTTGATCTGGCCAAGCAGGCAAGTTCGGGACAATCATCGCGCTGGAGCCAGGAGCCCTGGGTTTGGAACGAAGGTTATTCGGAACTCGGCCAGGCCGATGCGCGCTACCATGTCGTGGCCATGGATTTCGGCGTCAAGCGCAACATATTGCGGCTTTTCGCCGGGCTTGGCTGCAAGGTCACCGTGGTTCCTGCCAATACCACAGCCGAAGATATCCTGACGCTGAAACCGGATGGCATCTTTCTGTCCAACGGCCCGGGCGATCCGGCTGCAACCGGCGTTTACGTCGTCCCCGTCATCAATGAACTGATAAAATCCGGCATTCCGCTTTTCGGCATTTGCCTCGGCCACCAGATGCTGGCGCTGGCTTTGGGCGGCAAGACGGTCAAGATGCACCAGGGACATCATGGCGCCAATCACCCGGTCAAGGATCATACGACCGGCAAGGTGGAAATCGTCTCGATGAACCACGGTTTCGCAGTCGATGGCGCTTCGCTGCCCGAGGGCGTCGAAGAGACCCATATTTCCTTGTTTGACGGCTCCAATTGCGGGCTAAGGCTTGCGGGAAAACCGGTCTTCAGCGTTCAGCATCACCCCGAGGCTTCCCCCGGTCCGCAAGATAGCCACTATTTGTTCCGCCGCTTCATCAACATGGTGCGGCAGGCAAAGGGCGAACCGGCGCTGGCCGAGCGCTGATCGCTGCTTGCGATGCCTTCGACAAAGCCGCAACCAGGCGATCCGCTGCGGCTTTATGCTGCCAGCCTGTGCCCCATCTTCTTGATCAACAGCATATAGCGCCAGATCAGCAATATGGCTGCCGCGCCCAATCCGCACAGAAAGCCGATCCAAACGCCGATGCCGCCAAATCCGGCCGGAAAAGCCAATACGTAAGCCAGCACAAATCCGATGGCCCAATAAGATATGACGGCAATCAACAGCGGTACACGTGTATCCTTGATGCCGCGCAGCAGTCCCGTTGCGATGACCTGCAATCCGTCAACCAGTTGAAAAAGCCCGGCGATGACGACAAGATTGGCGGAAAATGCCAGCACCGCCTCAGCGTCAGGCTTGGAATTGTCGAGAAAGAAGCTTGCGCACCATATCGGCGCCAGACCGTAGAGCAGGCTGCCAATCGATGCACAGCCGATGGCAAGGATCATGATCGACCAAGACGCCCTGATCAAGGCGACACGGTCGTTCCGGCCGGCAGCGATGCCGACCCTGACTGTGCCGGCCTGGGAAAGACCCAGCGGTATCATGAAGGCGATCGAGGCCAGTTGCAGCGCTATTCCGTGTGCCGCCAGTTCGACCGTTCCGATCCAACCCATCAACAAAGATGCGACGGTAAACAGGCTGACTTCCGCCAGGATCATGAAGCTGATGGGCAGGCCGAGCACCAGCACTTCGCTAAGCATGTTCCAATCCGGACGCCAGAACCGGACAAAAAGCTCATGTGCCCTGAGTTCCGGCACCCATTGAATATAGGCGATGGTCAGCAGGAGACCGATGATTGAAACCGCAAGCGCCACGATGGCAGCACCAAGAAAACCAAGCGCCGGCATGCCGAAATGGCCAAGTACTAGGCCATAGGCAAAGAACGCATTGAGCGCCAGCACGACCAGTGTGACATAGAGAATGAAGCCCGCTTTGCCGACAGCGCTCAGAAAAGAGCGCAGAACCATGAAACCGAGCGACGGCAGGAGGCCGAACCCGGCCACTTTCAGATAACCCCCGGCAAGATGGGCGACTTGCGGATCCTGGCCTGCCCAAAGGAGCACCCGTTCGCCATTCAGCATCAGGGGCATGGCGAGCACCGAAATGCCGATGACGGCCCACAAGCCCATCCGCACCGCTCGGCGAACGCCGACAATATCGTTGCGGGCATGGGCCTGCGCCGCCATGGGAACCACGGCGGTGGCAAATCCCGAGCAAAAGATGAAAATCGTGAAGAAATATTGTCCGGCCAACACCATCGCCGCCAGTTGCGTGGTTCCGAGCCGACCGATGATCAGCACATCTGTTGTATTGATGCCGAGTTGCGCCAATTGCGCGCCGATCAAGGGCAGGCCGAGCTTCAAGGTGGCGCGCATGTGTCCGCCCCAGCTATTGTCGCCGAAACTGTCTTTCGCGGTAAGCTCCAAATGGACCATGACTTCAAGTTCCTGCCAGTATCAAAAACAGTCTCAAATGAAAAAAGAGCCGGGCGCGCCGCCGGCTGCCAGACTGTTTTTTGCAGATGTCCGAAAACGCCTTGCCACCGGAATTTATTCAAGCTCCCGGCCGGACCGGTTTGAAGCAGCCCCGTTGGGTTACTTCAACTCCGGACTTCCCGCCTTAGAGCAAAGCGCAAGACAGGACCAGTTCAAATCACAGATCTGCATAATTTTTGATCAATTGATCAATCCTTATGAAGAATGGGCGACATCCGCTGGGGCAAGCCTGAGACCCGGCCTCACTCTGGAGACCAGAATGACAAGGCCGGAAAAACACATGGCTGCGGCAACCGCAAAGCTCATGCCGGCAAATTCGAAAGGCGCCGACGGTCCGGTAAATGCGCTGAACAACAGTGGAAAAATCAGCGGGCCGACGATCTGGGTAATGCTGGAAAGGCTTGTCAGGGCGCCCTGCAGCTCGCCCTGTTCCGATTGGGCAACGCCGGCCGAGGCAATTGAGCGCAAGGACGGATCAGCCATGCTCTCAAGCGAGGCCAGGAAAATCACCACATAGACCATCCAGCCTTGCCAGGCCACTGCGTAACCAATGAAGCCCGCCGTTGCGAATGCCAGGCCCACGGCTGCGGTTTTCCATTCGCCGAAGCGGGCGACAAAGCGCGGCAGCACCACGCCCATGCTCAGCGCGCTGAAGACCCCGAATACACCGAGCGACAACCCGATCTGCCCTTCGCTCCAGTCATAGCGGTAGGCTGTGGCAAAAGACCAGACCGCTGGATAGACAGCATGGGCCAGCCAGAACAAGAACAACAATGCAGAAATCCAGCCTATGCCCTTGTGACGACGCAATTGCTTGAGCGCGCCCAACGGGTTGGCGCGACGCCAGTCAAAGCGGCGGCGACTTTCAGCCGCCAGCGTTTCAGGCAACAGGAAGCAGGCGACGGCAAAATTGATGAAAGCAAGCAGGGCGGCGCCGTAGAAGGGCACCCTGGGACCGAATTCCCCCAGCAGGCCGCCGATAACCGGGCCGAGGGTAAAGCCGACGCCAAAGGCAATGCCGATGAAGCCGAAATTGCGGGCCCGCGTCTCATCCGTGCTGATATCGGCGATATAGGCGGATGCCGTTGCATAGCTGGCGCCGCTTATGCCCGCCAGCACACGTCCGATAAACAGCACCCAATAAGTGGGCGCGATCGCGCATATGAGATTGTCGATTGCAAAGGTCAGCACGGATGCCAGCAGTACAGGCCGCCGGCCGAACCGGTCGCTGAGGTTGCCGATGAAGGGGCCGAAGAAAAACTGCATGGCCGCATAAACAAGGAAAAGCCAGCCGCCCTCAATCGCCGCTTCGCTTAGCGTGGAGCCGGTCAATTCCTTGAGATAGGCCGGCAGCACCGGCATGATGATGGCAAGCCCCATCATGTCGAACAGCATGATAAAGAATACAAGATACAGGCCGCGCCGGGCCAGGACGGGGTCGATCATCACAAACCTCTTGCGGTTCCGGTCAAAAACCAGAACAAAAAATGAACATTAGTCAGTTTTCTACCGCAGATGGCAAGATGTGGCAAGCACCGTATCGGTCAATAATCATTATGATGCGATCAAAATAATTTCAGATGTCTCCGCTGAAAGTGTCGCAGCTATCCATCCGGCCGCTGTCGAAACCGCGCTTGAACCAGCGGGACCTTTGGGCGGATGTTCCATGGTTGAAACTGTCGGGAACGACATAACCCTGGGTCTTTCTCTGCAATGCATCGTCGCCGATCTGGGTGGCGGCATTCAAGGCTTCTTCAAGGTCGCCCTTTTCCAGCAGGCCTTTCTGCTCGGTAAACTTGCCCCAAATTCCCGCCAGGCAATCCGCCTGCAATTCCACCCGCACGGACATCCTGTTGGCTTCGACTTCGCTCATCCGCTGACGGGCCTGATTGAATTTGGGAAGGATGCCGAGCAGGTTCTGCACATGATGGCCGACTTCGTGGGCCACCACATAGGCATCGGCGAAATCACCCGATGCACCGAAACGGCTGCTCATTTCAGCAAAGAAGGCTGTATCGAGATAGACCTTGCGATCACTGGGGCAATAAAACGGGCCCGTGGCGGCGCTCGCCTGACCGCAGGCTGAGGGAAAAGAGCCTGAAAAGAGCACCAGTTTCGGCTCTTCATACCGCTTGCCGCCAGCCTCGAAAATACCATTCCAGGTATCTTCGGTTTCCGCCAGGACGGTACCCACGAAGGCCGCCATCTGGTCGCTTTCGGCCGTTTGCTTGCCAGCCGTCCGGCTTGACGTCTGCTCAATGCCCGGTGACGTGGACTGGCCGGCGATGTCACCCAATTGAGTGACATCGACGCCCATCGCATAAAGCACGACAACAATGATGATGACGACAACGACGGAGCCAATTCCGCCCGAACCCAAACGGCGGCCCGGGCCGGATGGCAGGTTCAGGCCGCCACGGCCGAACGGGTCGCGCCCGGACGGACCGGAACTCTGGCCGCGACGGTCCTCGATATTGTCAGATTGCCGACGACCCTTCCATTCCATCCCGATACTCCTGAATATTCATCTGGGTATCGAGGTATATCTCATAAAGACGGCAAAACAAAAGCCTGGTTATGCATTCAGTTGCGGCGGTATGACATGGACTTTGCGAAGCCAAACATGACGAGGGTCAATATAGCCATCAATCCCGCAAAACCGGCAATTCCGCGCGCGTCGCCCAGTCCACCGGCATTGCTGGTAAACACAATCGCGTTCATGATGCGCCCCGGCAGGAAGGTGAACAATCCCGCTACACCGATACCCCCGACATACATGGAAATCACGCTGCGGCGGTGGGCCTGGATTTGATGGCGCCGTGCTGCCCGGATAGCCAGAAACGCCGACACGATGACAAATATCGACAAAAGATGGATCGGGCTGAAATCGCCGATCATCCGGATTTCGTGAATGAAGAATGTCGACAAGGATGTCAGCACCATCAACAGCAGCCAGAGCTTTCCAAGCAGCCGGTGGGTGGGGGTTCCCTTGCGGGCATAAAGCAGCCAGCCGCCGAGAACGGCGGCGGGCACGACAGATGCGACATGGATTCGGACGGCCAGCGAGGCTTCAAGAAGGGGTTGCAGGTTCATGGCGAAAATCCACTCAATGTGATTGATGTTGGATCCGCTTTTGCCATAGCCGGCCGGCGCTGCAACCGGATTGCCGTAAAGCGACCGGTAATCTTCGTGATTTGAACGCCAATGCATTTCACGCTTCGCCAAATGCATCGCCTTTTCGGCCCAATCTGCGGATTGATATTTTCAGGCAGATCGGCAACAGTTTGCCGGCGACCATTCGACATCAATTCCAGCCAGGTCTTCTTTGTGACGCAGGGATTTCTCTCAAAGCTGTTTCGAACCGTGACCGCCTTTGCCCGGTCAATCCGCCTGTGGATGACTTTCGGGGCAGTGGTGCTGATCTTTGCCATTACCGGCCCCTACAAGACTGCCGAGACCCTTGGCTTTGCGCAGCGCCTGGCCTACTGGTTTCTCATCCACGCCACCAGTTGGTCAGCCGCCCTTCTCTGCGCCATCATTGCCGACATTCTGCTTGCCGGGGCAATCGCTTCGTTGCTGGGCCGGTTGATGATCGGTTCCATCATTGCGGCGGCGCCGATTGGCGGGCTGGTGACCATCATCAGGCACTCTTGGTTCGATGCGCCGCTCACCATTGCCCGCCTGGTTGACGAGACAATTTCTTCCCTTCCGCTGACGATCCTGTTTTGCGCCATTTCCTATATGACCATGGTTGGCGCGGAGCGGTCCGGCTACAAGAACCTCGCCGCCTTTGCCACGCCGCCCGACGCCCCGCAGCAGCCGACGCATGCTGTTCCCCTTCGCCAGCATCCTGCTCTGGTTGAAAGGCTCAAGCCGGAAAATCGCGGCAGCCTGCTGCATGTCTCGGTTCAGGATCATTACGTCATCGTCCAGACCAGTCGCGGCAGGGAAATGATCCTGATGCGGCTTTCGGATGCCCGGAAGGAAACCGATCCTGTCGATGGATTGCAGGTGCATCGCTCGCATTGGGTGGCCAAGGCCCATGTCAGGGAAGTGCTGCGGCAAAACGGCAAGCGGGTGGTGGTGCTTGCGGACGGCGTCGAAATTCCGGTCAGCCGGACTTATGCTGATGGTGTAAAAAGGGCGTTGGGTTGAAGGCTGAACGGGTTGCAGACCTGGCGCTGCTGTTCCCGGAGATTCAGAGATTCCCGTCCTCGCGGATTGTGGATCTGGCTTGCAGCCACTTGCGACGCCGCCGCTGGCTGATCAATCTTATAACGGCTTATGCTAAAGGGCCAATGTCATGAAACGCCTGATCTTGCCATGCACGCTTGCTGCAACCTTTTCCTGCCTGACGGCCCCGGCTTTTGCGGCCTGCCCCAATCTCGATCAATTGCTGGCGAATGCCTATCCGAATGCAACCACATCCGGTAGCGGTCTTGAAGTTGACGGTCCCTATCGGCAACGGATCGATCCACTGACTGTGGCCTGCAAAACCTGGCCTGCACAACCCGATATAACGCTGATGGCAATTCCCCGGACCGAATTATCGCCGCCTGACGATGACCAGCGTCGCGGCGATATTGAAGTCATCGCGGTCGACAGCAAGACCGGCATTCCGCTTGCCCGGCGCATCGAAAAAGGTGCGGCCTTTTCCGATGCGGTCGAATTCGGCGGCGTCACGCTTGATACAGCCCGCTATGAAACCGGTGACGACCGGCGCGCTTTTGCTATCAGAACCCGCCATTTCAACCGGTCCGGCATTTTCCCCTTTTCAGATGAGGTCCTGTGGCTCTATCGGCTCAACAAAGGGGATTTGGACCTGTTGCTCGAAGGCTTAACCACCGCGTCCAGCCGCGGCGACATTGACAGCAATTGCCAAAGCAGTTCCGAAGAAACGAAGCGGACGATATCGACAGGCAAGCAGCGCGCCGGTCACCTGCCGGACCTTGTCATCGGGCAAATGGTAACCACCGAAACGACCAAACAGGGCAATGATGATTGCGTTGTCGCCAGCAAGACAGTTCGGCGCACAAAGTTTGTCCTGCATGACGGCGACCCGCATTATGGCGCGCCTGCGGACAAAGGCGTCTTCAAGGATGTTTCCTACAACGAACTGTTTTCCCCCGCCTCCGAAGAATGAATGAATCGCTGCATATAGAATGATCCATTAATCCTCCCGACCTGATTCTGGCTTATGTCACGGCTCCGATGCGGCTGCCGCGGCCCGCAAAGGGTTGCATGGTGCAATAAGATTTTGATTCCCCCAACTTTCCACATCCCTGCTCATTTATGGGGTTGGTTTCCGGGCGACATTTCCCTATAAGCCGCTTCTAGCCTTTAAGCCCCCAAGCGCTGCGCCCGGCCGGTGATTACCGATGCCGGATCTTGACGCGAGCCTTCTAAGGACGGAACAGACACATGCCAAAGCGCCAGGACATCAAATCGATCCTCATCATCGGTGCGGGACCGATTGTCATAGGCCAGGCCTGCGAGTTCGATTACTCCGGAACGCAAGCCTGCAAGGCTTTGAAAGAAGAGGGTTACAGGGTCATTTTGGTCAATTCAAATCCGGCCACGATCATGACCGACCCCGACCTCGCCGACGCCACCTATGTCGAGCCGATCACGCCGGAGGTTGTGGCCAAGATCATTGCCAAGGAGCGCCCGGATGCGCTGCTGCCGACCATGGGCGGCCAGACCGCGCTCAACACCGCTCTGTCGCTGCGCCGCATGGGGGTTTTGGACCGTTACAATGTGGAAATGATCGGCGCCAAGCCCGATGCCATCGACATGGCCGAAGATCGCGCCTTGTTCCGTGAGGCGATGAAACGGATCGGCCTTGAAACGCCGCGCTCTATGCTGGCCAATGCCACCGAGATCAAGGACCTCGACCGCAAGACCCACGAGGCCGAACGCGCCCGGATCAAATCCGAATTCAGCGGCCCGGCGCTGGACATTGCGCTCGACACGCTGGAAAATGACTGGAATCTCGGGGAAAGCGATCGCAAGCAGCGTTATATGAGCCACGCCATGGCGATTGCCGCCCAGGCCATAGACTTTATCGGACTGCCCGCCATCATCCGCCCGTCTTTCACCATGGGCGGCACCGGCGGCGGCATTGCCTATAATCGTTCCGAGTTCTTCGAGATTGTCGGCAGCGGCCTTGACGCCTCGCCCACGACCGAAGTCCTGATCGAAGAGTCGGTTCTGGGCTGGAAAGAATTCGAGATGGAAGTTGTCCGCGATACCGCCGACAACTGCATCATCATCTGCTCGATTGAAAACATCGACCCGATGGGCGTCCATACCGGCGATTCCATCACCGTCGCGCCGGCATTGACGCTGACCGACAAGGAATACCAGATCATGCGCAATGCATCGATTGCGGTTCTGCGCGAAATCGGCGTTGAAACCGGCGGATCGAATGTGCAGTTCGCGGTCAATCCCGCCGATGGCCGTCTGGTAGTCATCGAAATGAACCCGCGCGTATCGCGCTCTTCGGCGCTGGCTTCCAAAGCCACAGGCTTTCCCATCGCCCGGATCGCCGCCAAGCTGGCAGTCGGCTACACGCTGGATGAACTTGAAAACGATATTACCGGCGGAGCTACACCGGCTTCTTTCGAGCCCTCCATCGACTATGTCGTCACCAAGATTCCACGCTTTGCCTTCGAGAAATTTCCCGGCGCTGAACCAACCCTGACGACGGCGATGAAATCGGTCGGCGAAGTCATGGCGATTGGCCGGACTTTCGCCGAGAGTCTGCAAAAGGCTTTGCGCGGCCTTGAGACCGGACTGACCGGCCTGGATGAAATCGAAATTCCCGGTCTGGACGACGGCGACCCGCGCAACTCCATCCGCGCGGCCATCGGCACGCCGACACCGGACCGTCTGCGCATGGTCGCCCAGGCACTGCGTCTTGGCCTGACGGAAGAAGACGTCCATCAAGGCTGCAAGATCGATCCGTGGTTCATCGCCCAGATCAAGGCGATCACCGATATGGAAGCCCGCATTCGTGAACAGGGCCTGCCGGAGGATGCCGAAAACCTGCGCATGTTGAAATCGATGGGCTTTTCGGATGCAAGGCTGGCGACGCTCACCGGCAAACGGCCGAAGGAAGTGGCCGAGACCCGCAACCGGCTCAATGTCCGCCCGGTTTACAAGCGCATCGACACATGCGCTGCGGAATTTGCTTCACCCACCGCCTATATGTATTCGACCTATGAAACGCCTTTCGCCGGTTCAACCCGGTCGGAAGCCGGCATTTCCGATCGCAAGAAAGTCGTCATTCTCGGCGGCGGCCCGAACCGGATCGGCCAGGGCATCGAATTTGACTATTGCTGCTGCCATGCCGCCTTCGCGCTGAATGACGCTGGCTATGAAGCCATCATGATCAATTGCAATCCTGAAACGGTATCGACGGATTACGACACCTCCGACCGGCTCTATTTCGAGCCGCTGACTGCGGAAGACGTGATTGAAATTCTGCGCGCCGAACAGGAAAGAGGTGAATTGTGCGGTGTAATCGTGCAGTTTGGCGGCCAGACACCGCTCAAGCTCGCCGAAGCCCTTGAGCGCAACGGCATTCCGATTCTCGGCACCGCACCCGACATGATCGACCTTGCCGAAGACCGGGACAGGTTCCAGAAGCTTTTGATGAAGCTCGATCTCAACCAGCCGAAAAACGGCATTGCCTATTCGGTTGAACAATCGCGCCTGGTAGCGACCGAAATCGGCTTCCCGCTGGTCGTCCGGCCGTCCTATGTGCTGGGCGGCCGCGCCATGCAGATCATCCATTCCGAAAGCATGCTGCAAAGCTATCTTCTCGATACGGTGCCGGGGCTGGTGCCTGAGGACATCAAGGCGCGCTATCCGAATGACAAGACCGGCCAGATCAACACATTGCTTGGCAAGAATCCGCTGCTGTTTGACAGCTACCTGACCAATGCCATCGAAGTGGATGTCGATTGCCTGTCTGACGGCAAGGATGTCTATATCTGCGGCATCATGGAGCATATCGAAGAGGCCGGCATTCACTCCGGCGACAGCGCCTGCACCTTGCCGCCGCACACTTTGTCGACAGAGATTGTCGATGAACTCGAGCGCCAGACCAAGGCAATGGCAAAGGCCCTGAATGTTGGCGGCCTGATGAACGTCCAGTTTGCCATCAAGGACGGCACGATCTTCGTGCTGGAAGTCAATCCACGCGCCTCGCGGACAGTGCCCTTTGTCGCCAAGACCATTGGCGCGCCTATTGCCAAGATCGCCGCCCGCATCATGGCCGGTGAAAGCCTGGACGCTGCCTTTGCCGCTTATTGCGACAAGCCCGACCCGCGCAACCTCAACCATATCGCCGTCAAGGAAGCCGTCTTCCCCTTTGCCCGCTTCCCCGGCGTGGATACGCTGTTGGGCCCGGAAATGCGTTCAACCGGTGAAGTCATCGGGCTTGACACGGATTACGCATTGGCATTCGCCAAGGCGCAACTGGGTGCCGGCGTCGATTTGCCGCGCGATGGCACGGTCTTTGTGTCGGTGCGCGATGACGACAAGGACCGGGTTCTGCCGGCTATCCGGATTCTGGTTGGAAGCGGCTTCAAGGTGATGGCCACCGGCGGCACGCAAAGATATCTAGCCGAAAAGGACATTCCTGCCATCAAGATCAACAAGGTGCTGGAAGGTCGCCCGCATATCGAAGACGCCATCCGCAACCGTCAGGTCCAGCTGGTCATCAACACCACCGATGGCAACAAGGCGATTTCGGATTCAAAATCGCTGCGCCGGGCCGCCCTGATGCAGAAAGTGCCATACTACACAACCATGTCCGGCGCATTGGCGGCAGCCGAGGCGATTGTCGCGCTCAAAGCCGGCAGCCTCGAAGTCCGTCCGCTGCAGAGCTATTTCAAATAGCTCGAAGCCTGCAGGCGACTGACCGCAGCATGGCTTGCGGTCAGAACATCTTGGTCAGCAATATCCAGTTGCTGCCGTCATGGTGCCAGCCATTCTTGACGATCGGCAGGCTGGAATGGACACGATATCCAACGCGCTCATAAAGCCGCCTGGCGCCGCTGTTGTCGTCTGAAACAATCATGCTCATCCCGCGCGTACCAAGCTTGCGGCCTTTTTCATTGGCAAAGCCCAGCAATTGGGCGCCCAGGCCAAGATTCCGGTATTCAGGCACGACCGCCAGCACATTGACATACCATGTGCTGGCCGCGCGGTTCTCCAGTTCCTGCAGCGGCTTGAAAACCTCGGGCATATCCGCATCGACCGGTTCTGGTTTATCCGGGATTTCATAACCGATCAGGCATCCGGCCGCCCTGCCCTGATGTTCGATGACCACAGCATTGCGATAGGAAAAACTGCCGTCTTCGCGGGCGGCGCGCTTATGGCCGACCTGCCAGGCGGTCTCACCATTTTCCTTCATTTGTTCCCATAGATAGAGCGGTAGACCTTCACCCGCATAATTGACCAATTCGGCCAAAAGCGGCGCATCTGTGCGCGCGGCAGGCCGGAACGGAGGGAAAATCGGTACTTTTTGGGTCATTTTCTCTCCATCCTTCTCCTCATCGCAATTCGGAATTGCCTTTCGTGTCTAACACAATCGCTCAAAAGGCGTCGCGCCAAATTTAAACTCAGTGAACGACGCCGTTGCCGCTGTGGCGCAGCATATTGAATTGCCCGTAGGTATTCTCGTTTTCCAGCTTGATCCGGCCATTGGCGCGGGCCGAAGCATTTCCTATTTCGGCAATTTCAAACTCGATGCCATCAGGAATATCAATCCTGACCCTGTGCTCGCCGCCATCCACCGGGTTGCGAATGGGATCGCCCTTGGCTTCCAGAAATTCGGGAATGCGTACCCGGGCGGTTCGCGCTTCAATATCGCATTCAAATTCGATCGGCAGATAAAGGGTATCGTGAACAGTTTTGGCCATTGCATGAAATACCCACCAATGGGTGGCCGCTTCCTCAGTTTCCCCTCCCCGCAATATGGTGTTGAGTGCATGGCGTTGGGCCTCATTGGCCCGTTCGTCTATGACAATCTGCATTTCGCCATTTCCCTCAAAGATCGGGCCGGGCCATGCATAGATGATCGCGACGCGCAATCCGGTGAGGTTGGTGTCGCCAAAGCTGCCGCGGGATATTTCCATTGATTCAAAGCCGCGGCAATTGCCTTCGGTGGGCAGGGATTCAAACTGGCACGGACAGCACCAGTCACAATTGCAATTGCCGAAATTGACGCCTTCCACGTACCAGTCGATCATCTTCATGACCTATCCTCCTGTTTCAACCACGCCAAAGGGGTTGGCTCAGCACCAATAGCCCCGATGATACCAGAAAAATCCCGACAATACGGGGCAGCCATTTCAAGCGCGCAGAAAATTTCTCCAGACCCACATAGATGGCAAGACCTGCGATCCAGAACAGGTTCATGACACCGCCGACAAACAGCAGCGCCATCAAAAACCAGCAACAACCGAGGCAAAGAACGCCGTGCACAAGCCCCATTTGAAATGCGCCGCCATCGCCGCTGCGCCAATAACGCATGATGAAACCCACCGGGTGCTGGCAGGAAACAACACAGGTCTGCTTGAGCCGCGTCAATTGGTAAAGTCCGGCGCCGACAAGAATCAGGCCGCTCATCAGCGGACTGGCAATCTGCATCATTCCGGTCAGGACGCCTATCTTGTGGAGTTGCCATTGAACGACGGTCGCAACGGCGGAAAAGCCGGTCCAGACGGCGAGATAGCCGCCCGCGAAAAGGAGCGTTGGTATGAACGGTCGCCTGGAGGCGGCGCGTTTGCGACTGATGGCTGAATGAACGAGGAGCATCGGGGCTGCAGTCGGCAGCATCATGGCCACCATCATCACCGACCACATCGCAAAGACCAGCAGGCCGTAATTCAGCGACCAGTGTTCTGAGGGCATGACCATGTCCGGGCTGATGATTGCCATGCTGGTCATGGTCACCGCCGACATATTCATGCCTGCACCGGAAATGGTATAGGCCGCACTCAGGACCACGACGACGCAAAGACCCGCCATGACGATGAAGCGGTCATGGCGCAGGACCAAATCCAAATTCGACCTTGGCGCATTTTGACCGATCATTGCAGCTCCCCGGCCAATTGGATTTTGAAATTCAGTCTATACCGGTTCGGGCTGGCGGCAAGTCCGCAATCCATCACCAGAGGCAAGCACGGCATGCCTCCGGTTGCAGCTTTTGCAATTGTCGCCGAGAAAGCGCGACCAGATACCAGCGTTATTTTTCAGCCACAGTCTTCAAGGTCTCCAGCCCTTCCTGAAAGTCATTGCCGATGATCTTGTCGAAATCGAAGACAATATCCATGACCTTGTTCAAATAGGGGTTGGGGCCGTCGATCGCCCAGGTCACTTCGGTTGCTTCACCCTTCGGGACCAAGGTGAAAGTGCCGATATTGTTGGCTTCCATCGGCTCCTTGAAATCAAGTTTGATCACGATTTTCGATGCGGGATCGGCCTCCGTGATTTCCATCCTTCCGGCGCCGACTTTGCTGTTGCCGCTCCATTCATAAATGGCGCCGACACCATTCGGCGCGCCGCTCAGTGTCTTGGTCATCGAGGCATCAAGTTTTTCGTAGGGCGACCACGCGGGCCAGCTGTTAAAATCCGCAATCAGCGGATAGATTTTATCGGCCGGCGCATTGATGCTTACCGTCCGTTCCACATGAAATGTGTCAGGCCGCGTCAATGCGTATAGCAAGATGACAGCAACCACGGCGACCACTGCCGCCAGAAGATAACCAATAAATTTCAACATGTGATGGGCTCCCCCTCTTGGAAATTTCGCTACCCGGCCGTTGGTTTTCGTCCATATCCGACGGACAGGCAATTCAAGTTTATCTTAATATTCCGGCAATCAATTTCGCGATGCATAATGCCCGTGGCAATCTGCCAAAAATTCGAATATCGAAACCTGATCATACAGCCGCAAAATGACTTTGCAAAGCCGGGCAAGGTCGCGAAGAAAGTTGAAAGAGCCGACCTTCGGCGCCGACAGCCGAATTCCGCTCCTCACCTTCCAATCGCGGTCTTCGAAAGCCGGGCATTAAAAAACACTCGCATTTCGGGCGCATTTTCTGCTATAGCTTTCAACATGCATTCGGGACGGTTCTGAAGTTCGCGCTTCAGGGACCGTTTTCTTTTTGTGCACAACAGAAATGGGCATTTAGGCTTAGGGACGAGAAAAATGGTTGAGAAGGTACCAATGACGGCAAGCGGTTTTTCCAAATTGCAGGAAGAACTCCGCTGGCGCCAGCAGGAGGAGCGCCCTCGCATCATCGAGGCGATTTCGGAAGCGCGGGCCCATGGCGACCTGTCGGAAAATGCCGAATACCATGCCGCCAAGGAAGCCCAGAGCCATAATGAAGGCCGAATCGGCGAACTTGAAGACTATGTCGCGCGCGCCGAAGTGATCGATCTGTCAAAGCTGTCCGGTTCCAAGATCAAGTTTGGCGCGAAGGTCAAGTTGATCGACGAGGATACCGAGGAAGAAAAAACCTACCAGATCGTTGGAGATCAGGAAGCTGACGTCAAACAGGGCCGCATTTCAATTTCCTCACCGATCGCGCGTGCCTTGATCGGCAAGGAAATCGGCGATTCCATCGAGGTCAACGCGCCCGGCGGATCAAAGGCCTATGAAGTCATCGACGTGAGCTGGGGCTGACCCTTCCGGGGCCGCGCCTGTGGCCCCGTTCAGCATTTACATCGCCATCACACCAAGCGTATGGGCGGATCCGCTGTTTCGATTTCGGAGCGGATGATCCGGCCTTCGGCCGCAAAATCATGCACGACCGCATCGACGGCCTGATGGCCGCTCAGGCTCTTGCTTTGGAAGAAATCAAATCCATAGAGCGTCAGCGACTGATAGGTTCCGATGTCTTTCAGAAATTCAAAGGCGATCAAGCCGTTGGAAGGTCGCGACCCGACCTTGCGCCGCAATGCGTTGAGCAAGGATCTCGCCACCAGGAAAGTTCGCTTCTTGTCGCGCACCATCCATGACGACATGCGGTATTTGTGGCCCGGTTGGGTCCAGATGATTTCCTGAATGGCCCGCTTTTTGAGGAAGCTTCTGGACACCGACTTGGACGTGGCCAGGATATCAGTCTTGTAACCGTGGGTCTTGGTATTGGGGATGGGGGCCAGATTGATCCTGACAACAATATCATGGCCGTCAATTTCCTCGCCCAGGGGATGGTCGGACAAAGAGCGGCTGTTGCCCACGAGGCAGACGCGCTTTCCGGCCAGCCGCCTTTCAAGATCCGCTTTGGTCAGCAAATTTGCAGCCAGCAATCTTCCTGCAACGGCAAAGGCGGCGCCCTTGAACCAATTACCGATGTTGCCAAGCTTCTTGTTGCGCCAGGCCGCTTTGACATAGCGGTCGCGCAGCGCCTCGCCAATATCCCAGGTGACAAACAGCCGGTCATATTCACGGTTGGTCTTGACCACTTCACAATAGCCGAAAATGCTCCGGAGCCTGTCGGCCCACCAATCTTCAGACTCCACCGTGCAATGAGCGTTTTCCCCATTTGGCAGCATGGCGCTGGCATAGCCGATGAAAATATTGAAGATCGCCTTGTCGGAATGGGATTTGACTGTCTTGAGAAAACCGTCAATCTCGGAACGTGGAATATGTTCCATCACGTCGGTATTGATGATCAGGTCAAACCGGCCTTGCGGCGGCTTTGAATGCTCCGGAATGGCCGGATCATATTTTGCAAATTCGACACCGAACTCCTTGCCGATCCGGTCGGCCAGAGTGGACTTGCCGCAGCCGAAATCCAGCACCTTGGAGGGCGCCGCCGCCGAGACCAGAGGCGAGATCAGCTTGAAAAGCTTTTCCGAGGTCCGGCCATAGCCGGGATCTTCTTCGTGCAGGAGTTTGTAAAGCTCGACATTCGCACCTTCGGCACTCATCTTTATTCCCTCGATCGGATCTTTGCATGGCGATTTTCGCACTTTCTGCACCACAGAACGCCAGAGATCAATCACAAGGGTTAAATGAACTCACAATGAAGCGGTGCAACGGCAATGACCGCGCGTGTTGCTTCGGTCATTTATCGCAGACCGGGCGGCAAGCGGGCCCGCAGTTTTGCCGTTCCGGCTTCCATCAAGTAGGGGCTCTGTGTCAAGCTGGCCTCGATGTAATAATATTCAGACAGGTAACGCATGAATGCACCGCGCAGGCCCGGGTCAATTTCAAGCCCATCGGCCTGGGCAAACAGCGCGTTGAGACGGTCTTGGCCCGGGGCCACATGGGTCAGGGGCTCCCAGCCGAAAAAGGCTTTGCCGATCACGATCACAGGCTTGTCGAACAGGAATGCCTGCAGTCCGACCGAGGAATTCAGCGTGACAACGCCGCAGCTCCTGGCCACCAGTTCAAATGTATCTGTTTCATTGTCCAATCCAAACCGCTCGTCGGAAAGGGACAATATTCTTTCGGCAAACCGGATGCGCGAGGTCGGGTGCTCCTTGACGACGAGACGCCAGCCTTCGGGCAAATGCCGCGAAGCCTCGTGGGCCGCATCAATCAGGCTTTCCATCGATTTGATCCATCCGCCATAACGGGTGACCTGCGTGTCGCTCGGCACTTGCAGTGGAAGGAACAGGAAATTGCCGGAGGGGCTGGTTGCTGTTGCCGTCTTCACCATTTCCTTGCCACGCCGCGGCTTCCGACTGACAAGCTTTGCGGCAAGCAAGCGCCAATCACCTTCGCCGGGATTGGCGGCGGCCCAATCGTGATAATGCCGGCTTTGCCGCGGCAGGCTGTTTTCATAATTGATGCCCAGCGGATCAACCGTCAGATATCCTGGCAGTGGCGCAAGTTCCGCAAACAGGCGTTTTAGGCCGGCATGCCTGGCGGCTTCGGCAAAGACCAGCCTGCGCCCTGACAACCCGTTCCAGACAAGCGCCACGGCGTCCGGGCTTTTGCTCATCAGCCGACGTACGCCATTATATTGCAGCGCCAGCAGGCTTCGTTGAATAGACACCGGAAACAGCGATTGCCTTCTGCCCAGCGATGTTTTGGCGAGGTTGGTTTCAAGCGCGCGGGCGGCAACATCGCGCGTTTCAATGAAACCATTGAAAGAAAGCGGCAGAATTGTCAGTTTTCGGGCATGGCCGACAAAGCGTCCCACCGCACCGAGAAACCGCCTGGCTGACCCCGGTGAATTGAGGATGATGATCCTGAAAGCCACGCCTCAACACCCCATTGGCAAATATCACTGACCTGGCAGCGGAATGTTCAGGCCCGGAATACCGTTGATATCACCACTGCCGCCCAAAGTGGGCATTTCGACATTGATTTCCACCGAATTTGGATCGACCTTGGGCGAATTGTCCAGCCATGACGTGACAGAGCCGGGCCAGAAAATCACGATGCAGACAATAATCACCTGCATGACCACCCATGGCAGGGCGCCAAGGTAAATATCGGAACTCTTGACCGATGGCGGCGCGGTGCCGCGCAGGTAAAACAGCGCAAATCCGAATGGCGGATGCATGAAGCTTGTCTGGATATTGACGCAAAGCAGCACGCCGAACCAGATCAGGTCTATGCCCAGCGCGGTTGCGACCGGCGCCAACATCGGCACGACAATGAAGGCGATTTCGAAAAAATCCAGAAAGAAGGCCAGCAGAAAGATGAAGGCGTTGACGAACAGCAGGAAGCCCACTTGCCCGCCGGGCAATCCTGTCAACAGATGCTCGACCCAGCGCGCGCCGTCCATGCCCTGGAAGACGAGGCTGAACACCGTCGAACCGATCAGGATGAAGACCACCATCGAGGTGATCCGCATGGTTGACTGCATGCCTTCGCGAAGCAGCGCCCACGTCAGGCGGCGGTTGAGCGCGGCCAGGATGATGGCGCCGACAACGCCCATGGCTCCGGCTTCGGTTGGTGTCGCAATACCCATGAAGATCGTGCCGAGCACCAGAAAAATCAGCACGATCGACGGGATCATGCCCCACAGGACGCGGGCGATCAGTGCAGCGCTTTTTTCGCCGCGCGCCTCGGGCGGCAAAGGCGGCATCATCTTTGGATTGAAAAACGCAAGACCGGCAATATAAAGCAGGAAGATCGATACCTGGATCATCGACGGGCCAATCGCGCCCAGATACATGTCGCCAACGGACTTGGACAGTTGGTCGGCAAGGATGACAAGAACCAAAGAAGGCGGAATCAGCTGGGCGATGGTACCCGATGCCGCAATCACACCGGTGGCAAGGCGCATATTATAGCCGTAGCGCTGCATCACCGGCAGCGATATCATTGTCATGGTGATCACCGATGCCGCCACGGTTCCGGTGATTGCCCCCAAAATGGCGCCGACCACGACAACCGCAAAAGCCAGCCCGCCCGGGATGGCGCCGAACAATTTACCGGTCCCCTCCAGCAAGTCCTCGGCAAGCCCGCATCGCTCGAGAATGGCGCCCATCAGCGTGAAAAACGGGATGGCCAGCAGCAATTCGTTGGAGATGATGCCGTAAAAGCGGAATGGCAGGGCTTGCAGGAAGACCGGATCAAAATGGCCGGTCAGAACGCCGACAACGCCAAAAAACAAGCCCACAGCCGCCAATGAAAACGCCACCGGAAATCCATAAAGCATGAATATGATCATGCCGAAGAACATCAAAGGCGGCATAATGCCAAATTGAAACACCTTTTATCCCCCGCGCCAAATTCTACTGTTTCGGCTTTTCGTATTTTGTATCAATAGTCAGCTTGCCGGCCAGCGCCAGGATACGCTTGATGATTTCGGAAACGCCCTGCAAAAACAGCAGCGCAAAGCCCGCCACCATGATCAGCTTGACCGGCCAGCGGATCAGGCCGCCGGCATTTTGCGAGATTTCGCCTTCCTGAAAAGACAGGAGGAAAAACGGCCAGCAGGCCCAGGCGATAAAGGCGGTGAAAGGCAACAGGAAAAACACAAAGCCGAACAGATCAACCCAAAGACGGCCGCGATCGCCGATATTGCCGTAGATCAGATCGACCCGGACATGGCCGTTATTGCGCAATGTGTAGGATGCGCCGAGCAGCACGATGGCCGCAAACATGTACCACTGGATTTCGAGCCAGCCATTCGAACTTGAATTGAAAAGGTGGCGAATGGTTGCGTTTCCAGCGCTGATCAACGCGCAGAGCAAAACCAGATATTCCGTCACCTGCCCGACTTTTTTGGACAGGTAATCGATTGCCGTGCTGACAGCAAGCAATAGTCCCATAATACCTCCCTGCCTGGCCGACATTGGCGCCCAGCCCTCAGGACCAACGCGCCCCGGATTCAGACATATCTCATCCCCACCCGCTTTTTAAAGCATTCCCGCAGCTAAAAAGAAAGCTGTCAATCTGTAAATCCAAAGGATACATGCCGGATCCCTTAAATGCATCTCGCGGTGCAGGCGGGAGCAGCGAGTTGACATTTCTGCCGCCCCTTGCCGCCGAATTCCGCCAGCGGTGGTGGAAAACGCATTGAAGACTTGAATATCCCCCCTGTCCGTTCATAGATATGCACCAGACGCAAAGCCCGCATGACGGGCGCATCCGCTACAAGTTGACAAATGAAGGGCTCCGCCATGACATCCCGCCATGTAAAGGTACTGATTATCGGGTCAGGACCGGCAGGTTATACCGCCGCCATCTATGCTGCACGCGCAATGCTCAATCCGGTTCTGATTGCCGGAATGGAACAGGGCGGCCAATTGATGATCACCACCGATGTCGAAAACTATCCCGGCTTCGCCGATCCGATTCAGGGCCCCTGGCTGATGGAGCAGATGCTCGGCCAGGCCAGGCATGTCGGCACCGAAATCATCAATGATCTTGTCACGGCAGTGGATCTGGCGGCCCGTCCGTTCAAGGTCGTCACTGACAGCGGCCAGCAATGGACTGCCGAAGCGCTGATCATCGCGACCGGCGCAAAGGCCAAATGGCTGGGCATTGACAGCGAAAAGACCTTTCAGGGCTTTGGCGTGTCGGCCTGTGCAACCTGCGACGGTTTTTTCTACCGCAACAAGGATGTCATTGTGGTTGGCGGCGGCAATTCGGCAGTTGAAGAGGCGTTGTATCTTTCCAACATCGCCCGCCACGTCACCGTCGTGCATCGCCGCGATGCCTTCCGCTCGGAAAAAATATTGCAGGAGCGGCTATTTGCCAAATCCAATGTAACCGTGCGCTGGAATTCCGAAATTGCTGAAATCACCGGCGCGGCCGCCGCCGCTCCGATGCCGCCGTCAGTGACCGGCGTCAAATTGCGTGATACAAAGACCGGCAAGATCGACGACATGCCGATTGACGGCGTTTTCGTGGCTATCGGCCATGCGCCGGCTGTGGAACTGTTCAACACGCAGTTGAAAATGAAGCCGAACGGCTATGTGTGGACAGCACCGGATTCCACCGTTACCAGCATTGAAGGGGTTTTTGCAGCAGGTGACGTCACCGACGACACCTTCCGCCAAGCTGTTACCGCGGCTGGCCTGGGATGCATGGCGGCGCTGGAGGCTGAGCGCTATTTGGCCGGCCACGTGCCCGTCGCGGCAGCCGCAGAATAGAGTAAACGGATATGGGGGGACATATGCCGCTGGATTGGGATAAATTGCGTATTTTTCATGCCGCGGCGGAAGCCGGGTCCTTTACCCATGCGGCGGAAAGATTGCATCTGTCCCAGTCGGCTATCAGCCGGCAGGTCAGCGCCCTTGAACAGGACCTGTCGACCAAGCTGTTTCACCGCCATGCCCGCGGCCTGATTCTGACTGAGCAGGGCGAGCTGCTTTATCGCACCGCCCATGACGTGCTGATGAAACTGGAAACGGTCAAGATGCAATTGACCGACACGTCGGAAACCCCGACCGGCAGGCTGAGGATCACCACAACCGTCGGCCTCGGCCAGGGCTGGTTGACCGACAAGGTGCAGGAATTTCTCACGCTTTATCCCGACATGCAGGTGCAACTGATCCTCGACAACGAGGAACTGGACGTCAACATGCGCCACGCCGATTGCGCCATCCGGTTGCGCCAGCCGCAGCAATCCGATCTCATCCAGCGCAAGCTCTTTACCGTCCACATGCATGTCTATGCCGCGCCTTCCTATATCAGCCGTTATGGCGAACCGCAGACAATCGAGGAGCTGGACCACCACCGCATCATCACTTTCGGCGAGCCGGCGCCGGCCTATCTGCTTGATGTCAACTGGCTGGAACGCGCAGGCCGCCCCTATGACGAGCCGCGCATTCCCGTCCTGCAGATCAACTCGCTGACATCCATCAAGCGCGCGGCCCTTCTGGGTATCGGCATAGCAATGCTGCCAGACTATATCGTAGGCCGCGATCCGGGTCTGGTGCAGTTGGTGACCAATGCCGACGTGCCGAGCTTTGACACCTATTTCTGTTATCCCGACGAGATCAAGAACGCCGCCAAGCTGAAGGCCTTCAGGGACTTTATCGTCTCCAAGGCCCGCAACTGGAAATTCTGACGCCTGCAGCAACCAAGACCGGGTGCAGGCAACGGAATTCCTTCTGGATCAGGCCCCATAGGCCGCCAGCACCGGCATGATCAGCATGCCGGGCTCCCCATCGCCCAAGCCGCCCATCTCCATCAACTCGAAATAATCGGCGCAGTCCGGGCTTTGCATGGCGGCGCGCATGGCGGCTTCGGCCGATGTCTTGTCAGCCCAGGCGACGATATCGGCATAGCCGCCCTCGCCGCGGCCTACCAAATGACGCCGGACAAAGCCGGGTTGGCGCGCGAGAAACTTTTCCTGCAATTGACCGGATGCGGTCAGAAGCCGTTCGACAGAGACCTTAGATTTCAGTTTGAAAGAGGCTATTTCCATGATTTCATTCGACATTTCCATATCTCCATTGATTGCATTGTGTTGATGGAGAATATCTAATTGCAAATATGCCATTTGATGGCATATTTAGTATATGAGCGGACACAGGACCTCGTCGCGCCTTGAACGGCTCGATCAATTGCAGGGATTGTTGAAGGCAAGGGAGCATGTCACCCTGGCTGACCTGGCACGCGAACTGGACGTCTCCATCCGTACCGTGAACCGCGATATCGAGCTGCTGCGTGAGCGCGGCCTGCCGATCGACGCTGATCGTGGCCGCGGCGGCGGCCATCGCCTTGATCGCCGCTGGTCAGTAGGCCGCCTGCATCTGTCGCCAGCTGAAGCCATTGACACATTGCTGAGCCTGGCCATAGCCGAAATGGTGCAATCGCCGCTGTTGCTTGCCCAACTGGCGGCAATCCGGCGAAAAATCTCCGTTGCGTTTCCGGATCATGACCAGGAAAGGATCAGAATGTTGCGCAAGCGTATTCTGATCGGCAAGCCGGCATCGGCCCCGGTGTTGACGTCCTACCAACCCGGCGAGGCAAAAGGCATGGCGGCGATTTCTGCCGGGTTTTTCAACATGCAGTGCCTGCAGATTGATTACCACGACCAGAACGGTTCGGTTACAAAGCGGCATATCGAGCCGCATTACCTGGTATTCAATATGCCTGTCTGGTATCTTCTCGCCTGGGACCGGCTCCGAAATGCAATCCGTTTTTTCCGCATCGACCGGATTGAAGCCGCAATTTTGCATGAGACGTCATTCAGACTGTGCAGGCGTGCCGATTTCATGGCCCATGCCGAAAACGAATTTCGTGAATTATAGGGCTGATTTTGGACAAAATCGCCCGGAATCAAGGCCAAAGTTGTAACATTCGTTTCATTGGCATGTTTTTTGCTTGTGATATTTTTGCATCTTGGCATTATTTTGGGAAAATACGTGGAGCCTCAAATAACCAGCAACGATGCAAATCAAGTGCATAAATAGGCACTTAGCATAGCTCGCCGAACAGCCATCGCAATAATGCAAGCCTGACATGCAATTCTGGCCATTGCGCGGTGCACACAAAAGCATCATATCGCCCATAGCTGATGCATATGGCGGTTTTCCTCCCAGTGCCGCCGCTCAGCTGTTCCCCTCTGGAGGTTAATTACCTTCACACCTTATGGGCCCGGATTTATCCGTGGCCCTTTTTTTTCATTTTTATTGGGCGCATTCATATTCGTGGATGCCTGATCGATCTTTAACACTCAGATTGAACCATAAATTCTGCCGATATATTTTGGATTTGTCAAAATTTCTGCGGAAGGCGTATTTTTCTTCGGAATATTTATGCTAATATAAACGTATTATAATGAAGAGAGCGCGACGGCTGATCTATTGGCGCAGAGGTTTTGATAATGTCTTTTACAGGTACGAAAGAAACGCGGGTCAACAGCTATACGACGGGAAACCAGGAACATTCCGCCATTGCTGCGCTGGACGGCGGCGGTTGGGTTGTGACATGGGAGTCCTTTGGCCAGGACGGCGAACTTGATGGCATCTATTCGCAGCGTTATACGGCATTGGGCGCGAAGGCCGGCGACGAGACCCTTGTCAATACACAAACCGCACACAGCCAGATGGAACCGTCCGTCACGGGCATCCAGGGCGGCGGCTATGTCGTGACATGGAGCGATATCGGGCTGGATGGCAGTCTGTCGGGCATCTACGAGCAGGCCTATAGCGCAGAAGGCATTGCAACGGGCGGCCAGACAAAGGTCAACACCACAGTCAATCTCGACCAGAACAGCGCCACTGTGGCCAGCCTGTCGGATGGCGGGTGGGTCGTCTCCTGGGAGTCCGACGGACAGGACGGCGACAAATACGGCGTGTATTTTCAGGTCTACAATGTGTTGATGCAAAAATCGGGTGGCGAAATCCGCGCCAATTCCACCACCACCGGCGATCAATTCGACTCCGCCGTCACCGGATTGTCCAATGGCGGTTGGGTGGTCACCTGGACTTCCTACGGCAACAGCAACGATCCTGCCGGCATATTCCAGCAGGCCTATGCCAATAACGGCGCCAAGGTCGGTTCTGAGACCCGCGTCAACACCATCACTGCCGGATACCAATCCAGGCAGGATGTGACCGCATTGGCTGACGGCAATTGGGTCGTGACCTGGCAAAGCCAGAATCAGGACGGCAATGGCTACGGTATTTATCAGCAGGTCTTCAGCAATACCGGCGCCAAGCTGGGCAGCGAGATTTTGGTCAACAAAACCACTGCTGACAACCAGACAGAGCCAGCCGTCGCCATGCTGAAAGACGGCGGCTGGGTGGTCGTCTGGGAATCCAACAAGCAGGACGCCAGCGGCAGCGGCATCTTTATACAGACATTCGACGAGACCGGAAAAAAGACCGGCGGCGAAAAGCGGGTCAATCAACAGACTGACGGCGACCAGTTCGATGCCGATGTCAGCGTGCTCACGGATGGCAGCATTGTCGTCAGCTGGAGTTCCTACAACAAGGATGGCTCAGGCGCCGCCATCAGCCAGCGCATTTTCACCGCCGATATCATCGGCAGCGATACAGGTGAAAAACTGACCGGAACCGCGCGCGGCGAAATGATCGTCGGCAAGGGCGGCAAGGATGTGCTCCTGGGTCAGGACGGAAATGACTGGCTCAATGGCGGCACGGGCTATGACCGGCTGACCGGCGGCAACGGCGCCGACACTTTCATTTTCAAAACCGGATATGACCGCGACAAGATCACCGATTTCGGCGGCAAGGACGTTGTCGATCTCGGAGGCCTTAAATCCATCAAGAATTTTGCCGACCTGATGGACAATCATGCCCGCCAATCCGGTGACAATGTTGTCATCGATGGCTTGCATGGCGATGTGCTGGTGCTGGTCGATACCAACCTGAAGCACCTGCACGCCAGCGATTTCGATTTCTAAGGGCGATGCCCGCAACAGGCTCCTGCCGGCTTATGACCGGCAGGCGGCACAAAATCGCTGGATGCGCAGGCAAGCTTCTTCAAGTTCGGCCTCCGAGGTCGCATAGGAAATCCGGAAATTCGGGCCAAGCCCGAAGGCCGAGCCATGCACGACCGCCACCCCCTCGCTTTCCAGCAGTTCTGAAACGAAGTCTTCGTCCGTTTCAATCACCTTTCCCGATGGTGCAGTCTTGCCGATCATCGCCGCACAGGACGGATAGACATAAAATGCGCCTTCAGGCGTAGGGCAGGTCAGGCCCTTGGCCTGGTTGAGCATGGAAACCACCAGATCACGCCTGCCCTGGAAAATCACCTTGTTGTTTTCAATGAAATCCTGCGGACCGGTAAGCGCTTCCAGCGCCGCCCACTGGGCAATGGAGTTGGTGCCCGACGTCTGCTGGCCCTGAATCATGTCCATCGCCTTGATCAGTTGCAAGGGTCCTGCAGCATAGCCGATGCGCCAACCGGTCATGGAATAGGCCTTGGAAACACCGTTCATGGTCAATGTCCGGTCATAAAGACCCGGTTCGACTTCCGCAGGCGTCGCGAATTTGAACCCGTCGAATGTCAGATGCTCATAAATGTCGTCTGACAGGATCCAGACATGCGGATGGGCCATCAGCACATCGGCAAGCGCCTTCAATTCGTCGCGGCTATAAGCTGCGCCTGAAGGGTTGGAAGGAGAATTGAACATGAACCATTTGGTCTTCGGCGTTATTGCCTTTTCCAGATCGGCGGGCTGGAGTTTGAAATTGTTTTCAATCGTTGTGGAAACGAAAACCGGCGTGCCGCCGCATAAAGCCACCATTTCGGGATAGGACACCCAATAGGGCCTGGGAATGATGACTTCGTCGCCGGCATTCAGCGTTGCCATGAAGGCGTTGAACAGGATCTGCTTGCCGCCGGTACCGACAATCACCTGGTCGGCAGTGTAATCCAGATTGTTCTCGCGCTTGAATTTCTCGGCAATGGCCTTGCGCAAGGGCGCAATGCCGGAAACCGGCGTATATTTGGTTTCACCGCGATTGATCGCGTCAATCGCCGCCTTCTTGATATTGTCTGGCGTATCGAAATCAGGCTCGCCCGCGCCCAGCGAAATGATGTCGCGGCCCTTGGATTTCAGCTCGCGCGCCTTCTGTGAAACGGCGATCGTGGCGGACGGCTTGACGCGGGAAAGGGCGTCGGCGAGAAAAGCCATGGGGCGGGTCCTTCTAAATGCTTGGAAACAGTGGCTTTATAGGAGATCGGTCGCTGCGGATCAAGACTGAATGATGGCTTTTCGCCGTTCTATTTGGGTCATCTGCGGCCTTTTCCACCTGTCAGATTTCAAGGCAGGTGCAGCAAATCGAACGCAATTTTACAATATCGGTTAAGCTCAAAGTAATATATTCGAACTATATTTCTCTATTGTCGCTCAAAATAATTTGACAGCGACAAGGCCAAATAGAAGCACGCGTTTTCTTGATGGATAAAGCGGACCGGGCAAAGCCATGAAACAGAATATTATTTATTCTCATCTGATGCGCGAGGAGGACGGATCGTTCTCTTTTTCCTACGGTCCGTTTGTCCTTTATTCAGCACTCCAGCCGATCTTCAGCCAAGATAAAGATGGCATCCTTGAACTGCAGGCATTTGAAGGTCTCGTCCGGCCGACCCGCAACGGCGAGCCGGTGCGTCCTGCCCAGTTTTTCCCCTTGGTGGCACCGCAGGATTTTGCGATGATCGACAGCCGGTGCCGCACGCTGCACATTGCCAATGTGGCGCAGCTTGGGCGCGAAAAATCCCGCCTGTTTGTCAATTTCCATCCCCGCGTCTTTCTCACAGCCGAGGCAATCAGGGACGAAGTCATCCAGATAAGGCTTGCTGCCGAGGAATCGGGCATGGATCCGGACCGGATCGTCTGCGAAATTGCCCAGAAGGAAAATGACAGCGCCGACATGCTCTACCGCTTCGTCCGCGAACTGCACAAGCACGGCTTCAGGATTGCTATAGGCGATTACGGCGCCGGCGAATCCGATATCAGCCGGGTCAAGGTCATGAAGCCGGAATATGTGAAGTTTGAATCCAGTTGGGTAAAAAGCTTCATGGAAAATTCGGCTGGCGCCGCACTTCTGCGCGTCATGGTCCGCCAGTTCCATGATGACGGCATTCTGGTCATATTCGAAGGTCTGGAAGAAATCTGGCAGGTCGACCTCTGCCAGGACCTTGGCGTCACCCTGATGCAGGGCTATGCTTTGTCCCAACCGGAAATCGCCCCGACAACGTTTAATGAACGCTTTCCGGAACGCGATTACCTGCCGCGCCGTCCATTTCGCGCCGGCAACGATACCGCCAGCATGGTTATGGACAGCTCAATGGCGCGGGCTTCAGCTGGCGGCTCGAGATCAGGCGGCCAGCGCCACTCCGCATTTGGCAAGCGCGGACTCTGATTTGGGCAGAAATACCTTGCCTCCGGCATAAGAATTTCCCGCATAAGGTGTTTTTTGTCGAGAATGGCTATCGATTGAGTCATATCAACAAAGTAATGAATATTAGCAATTTTCCAGTCAACACTTGAAGATCAATAGGTTTAGACGTTTGGTTTCCTTTATTTATTCATTGGCGATCTTCACTTTTTGATGATTTGAACTACGCCGCATTTCTGCCATAATAATTACCGGAAGGTGCCGCAATGCGGCCAATGTGACGCCGTTTTCGACGCGGATTCTCGTTATTTACGGCACTTCAGCCCGTGAAGGGGAAAAACCATGTTCCTGAATGATGAAATTACAACCCGTGCGCTCAGGTCGCGCCAACGCAATGGCGTCGTCTGGATCGCCGCAACCGTTCTGGTTGCCTGCATGATGACGGTGCTCGGATTGGCGGCAAGCGCCTTTGCCGGCACGCCGGACAATTCAGTGCGGGAAGGTCTGGTCACGCCCAACGATATGAATATGGGCTCATTGCTGTTTCCCTCCAAGGAGCCAGGCTACTTCGTCGAGGCCCCTCGCCTGAAGACCGATGTCGAAATCGACGTCTCCGGCCCGATCCTTCGCGCCAAGGTAACGCAGCGATTTGTCAATCCGTCCAAGGGCTGGGTTGAAGGCACCTATGTCTTCCCGCTTCCTGAAAATTCGGCCGTCGACACATTGCGGATGCAGATCGGCGACCGCTTCATAGAAGGCCAGATCAAGCCGCGCGCCGTGGCCCAGCAGATTTACGAACAGGCCAAGGCCGAAGGCAAGAAGGCAGCCTTGCTCGAGCAGCAGCGGCCCAATATCTTTACCAACCAGGTCGCCAATATCGGCCCCGGCGAGACAATCGTCGTGCAGATCGAATATCAGGAGGCGGTCCACCAGTCGTCGGGCGTCTTTTCGCTGCGCTTCCCCATGGTCGTGGCGCCGCGTTATAATCCGCAACCGGTCGTCCAGACTGTCGATTTGAATTCCAACACCGGTTATGCAGTCGCAGACGAAGCGCTGGCGCCTGACACGCAAAAAATCACGGCGCCGGTTCTCGATCCGCGTGAAAATCCGAAGATCAATCCGGTCAAGTTGACCGTCACGCTGAAAGCCGGCTTTCCATTGGCGGAAATCAACGCGCCCTTTCACCACATTTCCATAGACAAGAACGATCTCAGCGCCGCAACTGTCAGTCTGAAGACAGATGAGATTCCTGCGGACCGGGATTTCGAACTGACGTGGAAAGCCGAAAAGGGCCAATCCCCGCAAGCGGGCCTGTTCAAGGAAATCTCGGGCGGCAAGAGCTACCTCTTGGCCTTTGTCACACCGCCGCAGGCCGATGCACAGCCCGCAAGGGCCGTTGCCAAGCGCGAAATCATTTTCATTATCGACAATTCCGGCTCGATGGGCGGCCAGTCGATCGAACAGGCCAAAAAGAGTCTTGTTCTGGCAATCAGCAAGCTGCAGCCGAGCGACCGGTTCAATGTCATCCGCTTTGACGACACAATGACCGTGTTTTTCCCCGGGCTGGTGGATTCCTCTCAGACGAACCGTGATCGGGCCATAGGCTATGTCGAAGGCTTGACGGCTGACGGCGGAACGGAAATGTTGCCGGCATTGCAGGCGGCCCTTCGCAGCCATGGCGCCATTGCGCCCGGAGCGCTTCGCCAGGTCGTGTTCCTGACCGACGGCGCCATTGGCAACGAACAGGATCTTTTCAAGGAAATCACCGCCAATCGCGGCGATGCACGCGTCTTTACCGTTGGCATCGGTTCAGCGCCCAATACCTTCTTCATGGACAAGGCGGCCGAACTTGGACGCGGCACCCATACACAGATCGGTTCGGAAACCCAGGTTGCCGAGAGGATGGGCGAATTGTTCGCCAAGCTCGAAAATCCCGTCATGACCGACATATCGGCCACATTTGAAAATGCAAAGGCCGAGGACATCACACCCAATCCGATACCTGATCTCTATCTCGGAGAACCTGTGGTGCTGACGGCGGAACTGTCGGATATCAGCCCCGATGGCAAATTGCAGATCATAGGCAAGACCGGCGGCCAGCCATGGCGGGTTGAAATGGATGTCAGCAAGGCTGCAGAAGGCAAAGGCATCGCCAAGCTTTGGGCGCGCCGCAAGATCGACGATCTCGAAGCCATGAGCTGGAGCTATGGAGATGCCGAAAAGCTCGACAAGGATATCGAAACCGTCGCCTTGGCCCATCACCTGGTCTCGCGCGTCACCAGCCTCGTTGCTGTCGATGCGACAGTGTCGCGCCCAGCGGACGCCAAGCTCGATTCAGCCAAGCTGCCGCTCAACCTTCCTGAAGGCTGGGACTTCGACAAGGTCTATGGCGAGACTGTGCCTGCAGACCTGCCGGCCGGCGAGCGCGAAGCGCTGATGCAGAAGAACGACGCCTATGCGATGAAGATCGCTTCCGCAATGGCGGCAGCTCCCACCGCCAAGGCAGCAAGTCTGGTGGCCCAGAAAGCCGCAGAAGTCGATCTTCCCGTCGGCGGCACATTTGCCGATCTGCAGATCATGATCGGCACGATCCTGCTTGCATTGGCTTCGCTGCTGGCCGGCCTGATGGTGCTCCTCCATAGGCGCAGGAGCGCCTTCGGGGGCCGTCAATGAGCGTCGGCAATCAAGATGAAAAGGGCTGGCGGGGATTTCTCCGCCAGACCAGCCTGACCGGCCGCCTGATGCTGGCAGCCTTTGCCATCACGACGGTTGCAGGATCGGCACTTGCGGGTCACGGCGTCTATATGAAAGCCAAGGCCGGCCTGTCCCAGGTGCTGATGAGCCGGGCCTTTGCCGAAACTGTCGCAACCGGTCGTCCGGTCAAGCCGTGGGCATGGGCAGATTTTACCCTGATGGCGGAAATCAGCGTGCCGCGCATCGATGCTTCGGCCATTGTCGTTGACGGCGTCAGCGGCGAGGCCATGGCCTTCGGTCCGGCCCATATGAGCAATACGCCCAATCCGGGGGAGGAAGGTACTGCGGTCATCGCGGCTCATCGCGATTCCCATTTTGCCTGGCTGAAGAATGTTCACAAAGGCGACCGGGTGGATGTTATCGGCAGGGACGGAAAGACCCTGTCTTTTGCGGTAACCGGAATGCGCATCGCCAAATGGAACCACAGCGGCGTTGATGCGAACGCGCTGGGAAGACATATGGCGCTGGTGACCTGCTGGCCGCTGGATTCCAAATTTCGCGGCGACCTGCGCTATATCGTCGAAACCGAAATGATCGATGACAGCAGGACTGCGAAAAACGATGCCGGTGCGACTTCCCTGCCGGGCGCTTAATCTCCACCCGACAATCCGGCCCTCGCCTCCTTGCGAAACATGAATTTGAGGCCCGACCAGATCTCGTCGACTGCGCAGACCTTGGTATCGACAAGACCGGTCGGCAGAAAGATTTCCCGGAGGACGTCCTCAGTCAGTGTCGTGGCCACTCGCGAAGATTTCTTCGGCCAGGAAATCCACAGGCTTCCGCTTGGTTTGAGCCCGCGGGTCAAATCCCCTGCCTGATCTTCGAGCCTTGCACGCGAGGTTTCAAACACATGGATAAAATCATGCCGGCGACCGGAGCCCGCCACAAGCGTTCGGGCCAAATGTGCGGGAGCAACCGGACCGTGGATGTCCCGCAGCGGTTCCGGCACATCAAGCAAGAGCATGTCGAGGCCGTCCTTCAGCCCCAGTTTCCGGGCAAGCGGTGTGCCGGAATAGCCGCTCATTTCACTTGCCCTTCGGCCAGACCAGCGGAAAATGTTCCGGGCCGCCCATATTGTTTTCGTCGCAATCATCCTTGCGGCGGGATTCAAGGAGTACCGGCGCCGGCGCTGAACTCTCGCCGTCACCGAGCTTCCACTTGAACCATGACCCGCAATCGCCAATGCCTCGCCCCCGGAAAAAAGACGTGATGGTCCTGGCGCGCGGGTCATAATCAAGATTATAGGCCGTCGTCATGACTGTCGGGCCTTCGTCGCTGACAACAGGAAAGGACATGCGCTCCAGCGTGTCGTCAAAGCCGCTATAAATGGCATAGGGCTGGTTGTAGGCCCCGCCGGTGCCGCATGGCATCGCAATCATCCGGAATTCGCCGACGGTCACGTCGAAACCATCGAGATGGGGCAATGCAGACGGCTCGATGCTGGCGCAACTGGCTGCATCATTGGTAAAATCCTGACGAATTGTTTCGGGCAATTGTTCGAATGCCGTTATGTCGGAGAGGTTGAAATCGGCCGGAACAGGCCTGTCTCCCTTGGCCTGCAGCGCATCGACCCGCTGCAGGCGGTCCTGCGCTTCGTCGAAAAACAAAAGGCTTGCCGAAACGCCGGCAAGCGGAACATTCAGCGTAAAATTCCCCAAATCGCCGCGATATTCGAGCTTCAGTTCCTTGCCGGCCTTCATGTAACCGAGAAACAGATCCACCACGGTCGGGTTGCTGAGGATAAATTCCGAGGTGAGGCTGGCCCGCTGGAGATCAGCGGCCTTTACATGGACCATCACCTTGTTGTCGACAAAAGAAAAATGTCCGTTTGGATCACCCTTCTGATCAAAACCAGGCGGCACCGGCAGCAGGAATTCCACCGGCGCGGACGGCTTGCCGCTGCGCCGGAATGCGAGGCGGTTGAGATTCTTGTTGTCCCAATCGGAATAAGAGGCAGTACAGGTCAGACCGTTGGTGCAACTGACATTCCAGCTGCGGAACTCCTTGAAAAGATAGGCTTGGGCCTCGCCGGCCAGCAACAGCGCAGTCAGCGCCAGCGGTATCAATGACTTGCAGTTCAATGCCATGCCGGAACTCCTCCCCCTGTTTTGCAATGATCGTGCTTGCAGCCGGAAATTTCAACTGTTAGAGCACTGCCCATTGCCATCAAAGACAGATTATCATGACGCGTGTTCAAGCCAACCTTTTGCTCTTGTTTGTGGCTGCCATTTGGGGCGGCGGATTTGTCTCCCAGGCCACCGCGCTGGACAAGATCGGACCGCTCCTGTTCGTCAGTCTCCGCTTCGGCGTCGCTGCCCTGGCTGTCCTGCCTTTCGCATTGTGGGAAAAATCACGCGCCGTCACATCCCTGACCCCCGCCTCGATGAAAGGTTTTCTGTTCATCGGGCTTGCGCTCTTTGGCGGCGCCGTGACCCAGCAATTCGGCTTGCTGACCACCACCGTCACCAATTCAGGATTTCTGACCGGCCTCTATGTCATCTTCGTACCGATGATGTCAGTGGCGTTTTTCAAGAAACGTCCGCACTGGATCATCTGGCCCTCTGCCAGCATTGCCGTCGCCGGCATTTTTCTCTTGAGCGGCGGGGCCCTGTCCAGCCTGACCCAGGGCGACTTTCTGACCGTGATCTGCGCCGTTTTCTGGGCGGTGCAGGTTCTGCTGGTCGATGTGCACGGCGCAGGCAGCGGCAGGCCAATGGCATTGTCGGTCACCCAGTTTGCCATTTGCTCGCTGGGCGGATTGATTTTGGCATTGATATTCGAGCCGATTGCCATGCAGCAGATCATTGCCGTTTTGCCGGAAGTTCTCTATTCCGGCATCCTGTCTTCGGGACTGGCCTTTACCCTGCAGGTCGTCGCCCAGCGCTATACGACGGCGCCGCAGGCGGCGATATTCCTGGCTGGGGAATCCCTGTTTGCCGCCCTTTCCGGTGCGCTGTTTCTGGCCGAAAGAATTTCATTCACTGGCTATATCGGGTGCATGATGCTGTTTGCCGCCATGCTGGCGGTGGAGCTTGTGCCCGAGCTTTCAAAGCCGAAAGCGCAGGCGCGGTAAGCTACCTTTTGCGGTCGCGCACAGGCCCTGAATTGCGTTTTGCATTGTTTCGATGCGACACGCATTCTTGAGGGTCGCCAGCCGCTTCGGCTGATTATTCACTTTGTTGAAAGTTTCACTTGCCAATTTTTATCAAAAAAAGCAATCTTTACAGGTTCGGGCATTTTACGACGCCTTGGAATCCGCGAAGATACGCAGGCCCGGCCGCCTTCGGTTCTTCTGCCCAAGTCATGCGAAAAGTGCCCGCTGGCATGGTGCGACATATCGAAATGCTGCCTTCGTCAGAAATGCGGGCAGAGAGAAGGGGCTTCTGGCATGGGTGAGACTGGCATCGTTAAGTTCTTCAATACCGACAAGGGATTCGGCTTTATCAAACCTGACAATGGCGGCGCAGACATATTTGTCCATATATCCGCCGTTCAGGCTTCAGGCCTTACAGGCTTGGCGGAAAACCAGAAAGTGTCGTTCGACACTGAACCGGACCGTCGCGGCAAAGGTCCGAAAGCAGTCAATCTGCAGCTCGCAGACTGAGACTGCCATAGGCCATGGACGTTACAAGGCTGGCTGAATTGGCCGGCGCAGGGCTGATCGACGTTTGTAGCGCGGCAGGCCCGACAGATTTCATCATGGTGTTCCGGCCCGCTCCGCCGGACCAGGGTGCGTTTGGCGCTTTCGTGGACGCTCGCAACCGATAGTAGCGGATACATAATGCGCGGTGGCGCATAGCCTGCCCGGACACGCAAATACAAGGCTGCGACGCCCATTCAGGCGTCATTCATGAAGCCGGACTTAAAACCCTTTCAACGGTCATTTTGCTGGGACCGGTCATCGTGTCAGGGACAAAGCTCATGAACAAACTCACAAAGATTGCCATTCTTTCCACCACCCTTCTGGCGACTACGCTTGCGACTGTGGAAACATCCTCGGCGCGGGAGCGCTATCCCTATTGGCGCAAGCATCATTCCGGCCATATCGGCAACAAGGCGCTGGCCGCCGGCGCTTTCGGCCTTGCAGCCGGGGTCATCGTCGGTTCGGCCCTTGCCGCGCCTGCCTATCGGCCACGCTACTATCGCGCCCGCCCGGTCTATATCGAGCGCGCACCGATTTATGTCGAACCGCAACCGGTTTATGTTGAACCCGTCCGGCGCTATGTCGAACCAGACACCTATTATGATCAGGGCTATGATCAGGGTTACGACCAGGATGACGGCGTGCAGGCCGGCAACCGCGATTATTTCCCCGACAAACCGCGCCGGGCTGCGGATGACGAAGTATTCAACAGCCGTCAGGCCGGTAACTTCGAGCCTTGGTCGGATCAATGGCGCACTTATTGCAGCCAGAAATACCGCACCTTCAACCAGCGAACCGGGACTTACCACGGCATCGACGGTCAAGATCATTTCTGCACGGCAGGCTGAGCTTTCAAATCATGACAACACGAAAGCGCCAGGCACTGCCCGGCGCTTTCGTGTTCAAGACGGCTAGAACGATTTCACAGCCCCCGAAGAAAGGGATTGCTGCGCCGTTCGTCGCCAATCCGGCTGCCCGGGCCGTGGCCGCAGATAAAGCCGACGTCATCGCCCAGCGGCAATACCTTCTCGCGGATGGAATCGAGCAACTGCTGGTGGTTGCCGCCCGGCAGATCCGTCCGCCCGATTGAACCGTTGAACAGCACATCCCCGAGATGGGCGAAGGATTGCTCGCGGTTGAAGTAGATCACATGACCGGGCGCATGGCCGGGTGTGTGATAGACTTCAAACACATGATCGCCGAAGGAGACAGTGTCGCCTTCTTCCAGGAACCTGTCCGGCGTGACATTGCGCACGCTCATGTCGGCGCCAAAGCGTGCCGCCTGGGTTTCCAGCGATTGCAGCAAAGGCAGGTCATCGCGATGCGGCCCGATTATGTCGATGCCCAAGGCCTCTTTCAATTCCAGCGCGCCGCCAGCGTGGTCAAGATGGCCGTGGGTGAGCCAGATCGCTTCAAGCGTGATGTCATTTTCCTTCAAAGTCTGCAGGATAACATCGACATCACCGCCCGGATCGACGATCACGCCGTGTTTGGTCTGCACGTCAAAAAGTACGGTGCAATTCTGCTCGAAAGGAGTGACCGGTATGATCCCGGCCTGAAGCATAGCCATGAAGGCCCCTTTTCATGTCCGGCGAGGAAATAGCCATCGGGCCATCCCCGCCGGTCTGTTGGCTTTATTCAGCCGCCGCCGCAGTTGGCCGGACTTCATTCATATAATCATTCATCAAGGTTTCGGAAATCGAACCCGGCGTGAAGAAATATTTGCCGCCGATTTCCGATACCGGCGTGACTTCAGCCGCCGAACCGGTGAGGAAACATTCCGAGAAGTCCGAAAGCTCTTCGGGCATGATCGGGCGGACGACAACTTCGATGCCGCGGCGCTTTGCCAGGTCGATGACGGTCTGACGGGTAATGCCGTTGAGGAAGCAATCCGGATCGGGCGTATGGATGACACCGTCCTTGACGAAGAACACATTGGCGCCGGTCGCTTCGGCAACCCGGCCGCGATAGTCGAGCATCATGGCGTCGGCATAGCCCTTGGCCTCGGCTGCATGCTTTGAAATGGTGCAGATCATGTAAAGACCGGCGGCCTTGGAATGGCAGGGCGCAGTCTTGGGGTCGGGCCGGCGATATTCCGCCAGATCCAGCTTGATGCCCTTGAGTTTTTCCGCCGGGTTGAAATAGCTGCCCCATTGCCAGATGGCGATGGCGAGATTGATGCGATTGTTTTGTGCCGACACGCCCATCATTTCCGATCCGCGCCAGGCGATCGGACGGACATAGGCTTCCGAAAAGCCCTGTCTTTTAAGGAGTTCAATACAGGCGGCATCAATCTCTTCGACCGAAAAAGGAATGGTGAAACCAAGGATTTTGGCGCTGTCATGCAGGCGTGTGCTGTGGGCATTGAGTTTGAAGATCTGCCCGCCATAGGCCCGCTCGCCCTCAAAGACGGCGCTTGCATAATGCAGGCCATGGGTAAGCACGTGGATTTTTGCATCGGCCCAGTCGACGAACGCGCCGTTCATCCAAATTTGCCCGTCCATCTGGTCAAAAGGAACTGCCATTGTGTCTCCTCCGGCGATTGAACGCCTTTTTCGTTGATTGAATTGCCCGTTTCGCATTATCCATGGGGATATTTCGGCTAAAACGTGACAATCAGGATTGGAGAATGGCAACGCCCCGACTATCTTTTGCTCAACCGGGGCAGCGACAGATCTCCAATCTGTCGAAGCGGACGCTATCAAGGACCGATTTTTATGTCAATAAAGCTGACATATCCAACATTTTTGTCGCCGACTGTGTCGGTCTGCAGAGGAAAGCATAACAGTGGCCATAAAGCCTGACAAGAAAACCGAAAACCCGGCCGCAATCGCCGAGGCCATGACCGGAGCGGAAAAAATTGATTTCGAATTGATTGAATTGTTTTTCTTTGCCTATCGCGATTTCATATCCGATCCTGATGCCATTCTTGAGAAAAGCGATTTCGGCAGGGCCCATCACCGCGTTGTCCATTTCGTCAACCGTCAGCCGGGCCTGACGGTCGCCGATCTGCTCGACACGCTGAAAATCACCAAACAGAGCCTGGCCCGCGTTTTGAAACAACTGATCGATTCAGGCTATATCCGCCAATTGACAGGCCCCGAAGACCGGCGCCAGCGCCGCCTTTACCCCACCTTGGCCGGTCGGGAACTGGCGCTTGCGCTAGCAGAGCCACAATCGCGCCGCATAGCACGTGCATTGGGAACGACTGATCCCCAAACACGCAAAACCGTGATAGCCTTCCTTTCGGGCATGCGGGACAAGGATTGACGCGGCATGATTCTGGCAACGGCTTCGGAACAAACCCTGTCGGACGACGCGGCCCATATCCTCGTGGTGGACGACGACAAGCGCATCCGCGAATTGCTGCAACGGTTCTTGCAGGGCAAGGGCTACAGGGTCACGGTCGCCGCCGATGGAGCAGAAGCGCGGAGAAAGCTGAATGGCCTTGATTTCGACCTGCTGGTGCTGGACGTGATGATGCCGGGGGAAACCGGCCTGTCGCTGACCTCGACCTTGCGGGAAAGCCGAAAAGTTCCGATCATCCTGCTGACAGCCCTGGCCGAGGCCGATTCCCGCATAGCCGGGCTGGAAGCCGGTGCCGATGATTATCTGGCAAAGCCCTTTGATCCGCGTGAACTGGTGCTCAGGATCAGCAATATCCTCAAGCGCAACGCCAATCCTTCTCTGCCCAAGATCGACCAGATGATGTTCGGGCCTTTTACCTTTTCACTGGTGCGACGCGAATTGCGCAAAGGGGCGCAGACCATAAAGCTGACGGATCGCGAACAGGACATCATGACGATTTTTGCGCTCAAGGCCGGCCAGACCGTGCCACGCCATGAACTGGTTGGTGAGGAAACCGAAGTCGGCGAACGCACCATCGACGTGCAGATCAACAGGCTGCGGCGCAAGATCGAGGAAGATCCCGGCAATCCGGTCTGGCTGCAGACAGTGCGCGGCATCGGCTACAAGCTTTGCATCGATCAGGATGGTTGAGAGTTCGAAAAACACCGGCATGGAAGACGCCCGGCCGACGTTGAGGCCCGGCGAAAGACGCTCGTCGCCGACCAAATGGGCCTTCTGGCGCCGATTGATCCGGCGCAGCCTGCCGACCGGGCTTTATGCGCGCTCGCTGCTGATCGTGATCATCCCCATGGTGCTGCTGCAGACCGTGGTGGCGGCGGTATTCATGGAGCGCCACTGGCAATTGGTCACCACCCGCCTTTCGGAAGGCCTGACCCGCGACATCGCCGCCATCATCGACATGATCAACACGTTCCCGCAAAGCGACGACAATGCGGAAATCATTCGCATTGCCCGCAAAAGCCTGGATCTGGTGATCTTCATCGAGCCAAAGGGCGACCTGCCCCCGCCGCGTCGAGCACCTTTCTATTCCATTCTCGACAATACCCTCTCCAACCAGATCAGCCGCAGGATCGCCCGCCCTTTCTGGCTGAATACCGATGCCGAAGGCCGTGTCGAAATCCGGGTTTTGCTGGACAACACGCTCCTGCGGGTAAGGGCTCCGGTCAATCGCACCTATGCCTCCAACACCCATATTTTCCTGTTCTGGATGGTCGGCGCGTCGCTCGTCCTGCTGGCTATTTCCATCCTGTTCCTGCGCGGCCAGATCCGGCCGATCCTGGCGCTCGCCCAGGCGGCGGAAAGCTTTGGCAAAGGCCAGCGCACTGCCGCGCCCTTCCAGCCGCGCGGCGCTGATGAAGTACGGCGCGCCGGTATTGCGTTCAACCAGATGCGCGAGCGGATCGAGCGGCAGATGGAACAGCGCACCGCGATGCTCAGCGGCGTGAGCCACGATTTGCGCACCATATTGACCCGCTTCCGCCTGCAATTGGCCATTGCTGAAAACGCAAAGGATCTGGAGGGCCTCAACAAGGATGTCGAGGACATGCAATCGATGCTGGAAGGCTATCTGGCATTTGCACGCGGAGAGACAGAAGAAGATGTCGGCCTGCTTGACCTTTCCACCCTGATGAACCGGCTGGCGGAAGAAGCGCAACTGAGTGGCAAGACGCTTGAGACAACGCTTTCCGGCATTAACGAAATCAAGGTCCGCCCCAATGCCTTCAGCCGGCTGATTACCAACCTTGTCACCAATGCCTTGCGCCACGGCGACAAGGTTGTGGTCGATGTCAGGCAATCGCCGCGCTGGTTGACCATTACAGTCGATGATGACGGTCCGGGCATTCCGGAACATTTGCGCGAAGATGTTTTCAAACCGTTCTTCCGGCTTGACGAAGCGCGAAACCTTGATGCTTCGGGCACCGGACTGGGATTGGCCATCGTGCTGGACGTCGCCCGCGGCCATGGCGGCAATGTCACCCTGTCGGAAAGCCCGATGAATGGCCTGCGCGCCACAGTTCGCATTCCCGTCTGAACCGCGCCGTTCCGTAATTGTGCCCGGTCGTCCGGCACCCCTCAATCCATGATGCGGCACGCAATCGCCCTCACGCAAAATGCCGAATTCTGAAAATGATACGGCTGGATGTGAAAGCTGTTTGCAGCCATTGAGAAGTAATTTTAGTTTCGCATTGCAAGTTCATCCACCGCGCATAAGATACTTCAAGGCCAATTGTCATCGGAACTTTGATTATACTGCACAATCTCAAAGACATATTCTCATTGAATTTCGCATTACTCGATAAGCAGGATGTATCAAGCTTGCCTGCAAAAAAGGGGGGACTTGCATGAACACGCGACAGACGGACCTGAATTTGCCGCAGGAAGAAACGCTGGATCCGGATGACTGGTCCAGCATCCAGTCGCTCTCCCACAAGATCATCGACGACGCGGTTGAGCATCTGCGCTCCGTCCGCGACCGGCCGGTCTGGCAGGAGATGCCGGAGGATGTCCGCAGGTTTTTCGCAGCACCGCTGCCGCGTGATCCCGCCCCGGTTGAAGAGATTTACCGCGAGGTCGCCGACAAGGTGATGGCGTTCCCGATGGGCAATATCCATCCCAGATTCTGGTCCTGGTATATGGGAACAGGCAATTTCACAGGCGCGCTTGGCGATTTTCTGGCGGCGATCCAAGGCTCCAATCTGGGTGGCGGCAACCATGCGGCCGCACTGATGGACACGCAGGTCGTCAAATGGTGCAATCAGATGATGGGATTTCCCGATGATGCCAGCGGCACCCTCGTCAGCGGCGGCTCCATGGCCAACATCATCGGATTGACGGTGGCGCGAAACGCCAAGGCCGGCATCGACATCCGGGAATTCGGCGTCGGCGCCCTGCCCCGGCCCTTGCGCTTTTATGGTTCCGACCAGGTCCACGGTTGTCATCGCAAGGCGATGGAAGTCCTCGGTCTCGGAAACAGGGCGTTGACGCGCATTCCAAGCCACGAGGACCTGCGCATGAACATTGACGCGCTCAAACAGGCGATAGCCGATGATCGCGCCGCAGGCTTTCAGCCGGCTTGCATCATCGGAACGGCAGGCACCGTCAATACCGGCGCGATTGACGATTTGAACGCGCTGGCCGACCTCGCAGCAGAAGAAGATATGTGGTTTCACGTCGATGGCTGCATCGGCGCCCTGATTGCCATCGCACCGGAAAACGGCGTCCGGGTCGCCGGCATAGAACGCGCCGATTCCATTGCACTGGATCCCCACAAATGGCTGCATGCGCCTTTTGAGGTGGGCTGCGCGCTGATCCGGAATCCCGACCTGCATCGCCGTACTTTCAAGGTCACCTCCGAATATCTGGAATCCACGCCGCGGGGGGTCGCTTCGGGTGAATGGCTGCATGATTACGGCCTGCAGACCAGCCGGGGTTTCCGGGCGCTGAAAGTCTGGATGTCCCTGAAAGAACACGGCATCGAAAAATTCGGCCGGCTGATCGACCAGAACATTGCGCAGGGCCGCTATCTTACCGAACTGGTCGAAGCTGAAGACCTGCTCGAGCTGGTCGCGCCGACCAATATCAACATTGTCTGCTTCCGCTTCAATCCCGGCGGCCTGCAGCCGGACGCGCTGAAAGTCCTCAATCTGGAAATCATGCTGCGACTGCAGGAAGAAGGCATTGCGGCGGTATCAGACACCACCGTCCACGGCGAACATTGCCTGCGGGTGGCCATCAACAATCACCGGACAAGACGCGATGACCTGGATCTGTTTGTCAAGGAGACGATCCGTCTGGGGGGATTGATTGGTGCTGCGGGCGTAGCGATTTAGGGACTTCCCTACCGCGCATAACGCGGGAATATCTTGAACAGTCCGCGCTTTTCATTGTAGCGCTCCCAGGCGGCATGTCGCATGGGGTGGAGGGCGCGCATGGCGTCCAGCGGGCGCAACAATGCACCGTCGCGTTGCCATTGTTCATCGAGTATTTCAATGATCCGGCGGTTGGGCCAGGGCTTGTTGACGATTGCCAGCAAGGCATCGAAGGCTTCGGCTTCCCGGCCGGGCCCGGCATTGTGGGCAATCATTGCATAGGCGACGGCGGTCGAGCGGCTGATGCCGGCGTGGCAGTGGACGAGCAGGCGGGAGGCGGGATCTTCAGACGCGGATCGGACATTTTCAAAAATATTGGCGACAATATCCGGAAAATGCGCGGTGGCAGACGGGTCTTCCTGATCGCGCAACCGGAAAACCAGATGGTGCGCATCCCGGATTGTCGGCACCATATGATCACCCAGTTCGGGATCGAGCAGGGATATGACATGGGTCGCCTGCCATTGAGCGGCGACGTCTGTCGCCTTCTGAAGGCATGAAACGCGGAACCGCGCGATGATGGAGTGCATTGGCATAGAAAATCTCCGCGGTACCCCGGATTGTCGCCTGAGTTTAACCGGAACCCGAAGACAGGCAAGACCGAAAGGGTCGGTCGCGCCTCACATCAGCTTGACGCCGTTCGGCACTTTCCGTTCGACGCCGGCCAACACGATGGCCCCCGTTTCATCGGTAAAACCAAGCGTGAGAACCTCCGAGCGGACCGGGCCGATCTGGCGCGGCGGGAAATTGACGACAGCCAGCACCTGTCGACCGATCAGGCTTGCAGGCTCATAGTGAACGGTGATCTGGGCGGAGGACTTCTTTTCGCCGATCTCGGGGCCGAAATCGATCACCAATTTATAGGCCGGCTTTCGCGCCTGCGGAAAAACTTCGGCCTTGACGATGGTGCCAACCCGGATGTCGACCTTTTCGAAGTCCTCAAATGTGATGGTGTCGGCCATGATGACGTTCAACCGGCCAGTTCGCCGGCGCGCTTGCAGGCGGCAGCGATTGCCTTGTCAAACAGCGGCTGCATTGCATCCCCGGCCATCAGCACATCGAGGGCCGCGGCAGTCGTGCCGCCCGGCGAAGTGACATTCTGGCGCAACCGTGCGGCGTCGTCGGGAGACTGGTGCATCAACTCGCCAGCTCCCGACACCGTTGCCCGTGCGAGACGCATGGCGAGGTCCGCCGGCAAGCCGATTTTTCGGCCCGCCTCCGCCATGCACTCGACGAGATAGAACACATAGGCCGGTCCGCTGCCGGAAACGGCAGTGACGGCATCAATAAGAGCTTCGCTTTCAACCCATTCCACCGGCCCGCTGACCTTCAGCAATCCGTCGACAGCAGCCTTTGCGGTTTCACTGACCCTGGCATTGGCAAATGCGCCGGTAATGCCGCGCCCTACCATGGCCGGAGTATTGGGCATGGCGCGCACCATGGCGGCAGGCCCGAGGAAGCCTTCGATGAAACCCAGCGTTTTGCCGGCGGCGACTGTAACCACCACTGTTTCAGGCCCCATCATGCCGGTAAAGGCCGGCAAAACCTTTTCCATGACCTGCGGCTTGACCGCAATGAACAGGATGCCGGCTTTGACTCCTGCCGGCGGCGCGACATGGTGGGTCGCCCCTGCTTCAGAGATCCTGGCTTTGATGGCGTCGTTCGGCGCAGGATCGACCACCATGATCGACGAGGCCGCAATGCCGCTTTTCAGCCAGCCTGCCAGCATTGCGCCGCCCATATTGCCCGCGCCAATAAGAACAATGGAACCGATATCCTTCATCGTCATGCTTCTCCGGCCGTGGCAAAAAGCACGGCATCGACAGCGGCCTGGGCATCCATGCCCGACCAGACGACGAACTGGAAGGCCTGGAAATAGGCCTCGCAGGCATCCAGCGCGCTCGACAGCAGCACTTCGACCTGACGGCTGTTGGGCTCAAGGCCACCTGAAAGCAGCAGCGAATGGCGGAAAATCACCATGTCATCCGGCCGCCACAGGTCAAAATGCCCCATCAGCACCTGGCCATTGATGCAGGACAACAGGCGAATGACTTCATTGACCCGCGGTTCGGATACTTTCAGATTGAAGGCGCAGGATAAATGCAGCGCCTCGAAATCCTCCATCCAGGAAAAAGAAACCTGGTAGTTCGCCCAGCGTCCTTCGACAGACATGGCAATTTCGTCTTCGCCGGACCGCTCGAAAGCCCAATCATTGTTGGCCGCCACGAACTCGATCGTGTCCACCGGATTGGACTGCCGTTCCACTTGCAAATGCATAAGGTTCATTCCACACCCTTAAAAAAACGGTACAAATTTCCCATCGCGCCGGAACCAAATCGAACGCAACAAAAAACACCGCTACTGAATGGACTGACTGAACGCTGCGACACCCGACCCTGGCAAATGGGTGATCCAACCTGGTCACCTTGCACCCTAAAGCATTTACCCTGTCCGGAACTTGCGTCGCCCGTTTCGAATCATCATTTAAAATCAGTCTATAATGGCAGATTCACCGCGCCACCCCTCAAAAGAAGAAATCGGGATCATGCTTGTGGATTAAGCTTGCGATATTGATTCAACGGCGAGTCTTAACCGACTCTCAAACAAGGGTTTTTTGGCAGTGTCCACAGGGGTGCAAAATTTTTATTTTTTAGCCCATTGATCGGAGGGAAAAGGCATCCTCCGACCGGGAATCAATCCGATTTGCCCCAAATCGGCGCAAATTGGCGAAAAGTTTCATTTCTCCAGCTTGGCAATCTTTTCTTCAAGCGCGGTGAGCCGGGCCGTCAATGCATCATTTTCTTCACGCGCCTTGGCGGCCATGTCGCGGACGGCGTCGAATTCCTCGCGCTTGACGATATCCATGCCGTTGAGGAATTTTTCCGCCTGTGCCTTGAACGCCGTATCCATTTCCCGTCCCACGCCCTGCATGGCGCCGGCGGCATCGGTCATCAACTTGGCAAAATCATCAAGCACGCGATTGGGTCCGGTCGTCATCTGCAATACTCCAGTTCTCGACAAAGTTGGTCTGTATTCCTGAAGTAGGAACAACACCACCGTGTTGCAAGAAAAATCCCGCCGGGGGGAGCGTTTTTGGGCCGCCTTCACCCCTGTCGGATTGAAATTTACATGCTATAAGCCCGCCCAGCCCTTCCATGAGAGCCCTTTTCGATGACGCAGCTATTCTACATTTCCGCCCTCGCCTTCCCCGACATCGATCCTGTGGCACTTTCGCTCGGGCCAGTCGCAATCAGGTGGTACGGACTGTCCTATGTCGTCAGCATCCTGCTTGCCTGGTTTTATGCCCGCCGCATTGTATCCAATCCACGTCTCTGGAAAGACGGCGCTTCGCCTATCACCCTGGCAAATCTTGATGATTTCGTGCTTTGGGCGGCCATCGGCATCGTCGCCGGCGGGCGGATCGGTTATATCCTGTTTTACGATTTTGCCAATGTGATTGAAGATCCGCTCAGGGCACTGGAAATCTGGAATGGCGGCATGTCGTTCCACGGCGGCATCACCGGCACCACAATCGCCATGATCCTGTTTGCGCGCTCGCGCTCGATTTCCGTCTGGAGCCTGTTCGACGTGGTTGCGACCGTTGCCACCATCGGGCTTTTCACGGTCAGGATTGCCAATTTCATCAATTCCGAACTCTGGGGCCGGATCACGGATGTCCCCTGGGCGGTGGTCTTTCCCAATGGCGGCCCCTTTGCACGCCATCCCAGCCAGATCTACGAAGCATTGCTGGAAGGGCTGCTGAACGGCCTCGTCCTGGCCTTCATGGTCTATGTCAAAGGCGGCCTCAAACGACCGGGATTGGTCAGCGGCATTTTCATCACGCTTTATGGCGCGGCGCGCATTATCGTCGAAAATTTCCGTGAGCCGGATATCCAGCTTGGCTACCTTTTCGGCGGCTGGCTGACCATGGGCATGGTGCTGTCGCTGCCGATGCTGGCGCTCGGCATATGGGCCATCTGGCTGTCCGGCCGCGCGCAAAAGGCCTGAGCCGTGGCAACGGTGCTGGGCGGCAAGATCAAGGCGCTGATCGCCGCCAATGGTCCGATCAGTGTCGCGGATTATTTTGCATTCTGCCTTTCGGACCCCGAACACGGCTATTACATGACACGCCAACCGTTTGGCGCGGCGGGCGATTTCACGACCGCGCCGGAAGTCAGCCAGTTGTTTGGCGAAATGATCGGCATTTTCCTGATCCATGCCTGGCAACAGCATGGCGCTCCGGACTCAGTGCGGCTGGCCGAAATCGGCCCCGGTCGTGGAACCATGATGGCCGACATCATCCGCACTATTTCGCAATTGGCCCCGGACTTGCTGGCCGGCGCAAGCATCCATCTCGTTGAAACAAGCGCGAAGCTTCGTGCCGTTCAGGCCGGGACGCTGTCGGGCTTTGCCGACCGGATATCATGGCATGACAATCTCGCCGATTTGCCCGATGGCTTCCTGCTTGTTGTCGGCAATGAATTTTTCGATGCCTTGCCGCTTCGGCAATTCGTCAAGACCTCCCAGGGTTTCCGGGAACGGGTGGTGGGATTGGACCCGGACGGCGAATTGGCCTTTGCCGCCGGCCTTGCCGGGATCGATCCTGCCTTGTTGCCTGAAGGCCATGACGGTGCTCCGCCGGGAACCATCATGGAAGTGGCCCCGGCCCGCAACGCCATCATGCAAATGATTTCCGCCAGGCTGAAAAACACTGGCGGCACCGCGCTCTTTATTGATTACGGCCATCTCAAACCGGGTTTTGGCGATACATTGCAGGCGCTGCTGGACCATCGCTATGACCTGCCGCTGGCAAATCCCGGACGGGCGGATCTTACCAGCCATGTCGATTTCGCAGCCCTTGCAAGCGTGGCCCTAATGTCGGGTATCCATGTCAACGGCGCCATGAGCCAGGGGGAATTCCTCTTGACGCTGGGATTGCTGGAGCGGGCGGGTCGGCTGGGCGCCGGCAAGGACAGCGCATTCCAGCAACAGATTCTCGAAGCGGTCGAACGGCTGGCTGGCAATGGGCCTGCCGCCATGGGGTCACTTTTCAAGGTTATGGCAGTCTCCAGCCCTGCCGTATTGCTTGCCCCTTTTGAAACACCCAGATGCGCCTCACCCCGGTTGCAGTCACATGGGATTGGTTGACACCAAAGGATTGTTGAATGATATCTCTTCACATGGACAAACCGAAGCCAATCATCAGCGAAACACTATCGCAACTTGGCGACAACTCCATAATCCATGGATTCTTCACGCGCCAGGGCGGCGTTTCGGAAGGCATCTATGCCGGGCTCAATACCGGCCTGGGTTCATCCGACGCTCCCGACCGGGTGATGGAAAACCGCAGCCGCGTGGCGGCTTTCTTTGGCCAGCCGGCCGCAAAGCTGGCAACAGTCCACCAGGTTCATTCCGCAATCGCCCACCCGTTTGATCACGGTTACGACGGCCGACGGCCGGAGGGCGATGGTCTGGTAACGGCAACGCCGGGCCTCGTGCTTGGCATACTGACTGCGGATTGCGGCCCGGTTCTGTTTGCCGACCCGGAGGCGCGAATCGTCGGCGCCGCCCATGCCGGCTGGAAGGGCGCGCTTGACGGCGTGCTTGAATCCACCATTGTCGCAATGGAACGGCTCGGCGCCAAACGCGGCAGGATCGTAGCCAGCCTGGGGCCTTCCATCAGCCAGTCCAATTATGAAGTGGGCCCTGAATTCGTGGATCGTTTCCTGGCGCGCGATCCGGCCTGCGAGATATTTTTTAGGCCCTCTTCAAAGCCCGGCTATGCCATGTTTGATCTGCCTGGATTGACCATCCAGCGGCTTTCGCAGGCCGGGGTCCGGGCAGACAAACTCGACATCTGCACCTATGCTGATGATTCGCGTTTCTTTTCCTTCCGGCGCACCACGCACCGCAAGGAAGGCGACTATGGTCGGCAAATATCTGCCATCATGATAAAGGAGCATTGAGATGGGCTTGCATTTTTCGCGCGACGAATATGAGGCGAGGCTCCAGCGTCTGCTGGCTTCCATGAAGGAAGAAAAGCTTGAGGCCATTCTTCTGTTCGCACAGGAGAGCATGTACTGGCTGACCGGCTACGATACATTCGGTTATTGCTTTTTCCAGTCGCTGGTCGTCAAGAAAGACGGCACCATGGTGCTGATGACCCGCTCGGCGGATTTGCGTCAGGCCAAACATACATCGACCATTGAAGACATCCGGATCTGGGTGGATCGCGCCAATGCCGATCCGACCGCCGATCTCAAGAACATACTGATGGATCTCGACCTGCTTGGCACCAGGATCGGCGTTGAATATGACACGCACGGGCTGACAGGCAAGAACCAGCGGCTTCTCGACAACCAGCTTTCCTCTTTTGGCGATCTTGTTGATGCTTCCATGGTGGTCAGCCGGTTGCGTCTGATCAAGAGCCCGGCTGAAATCGTCCATGTCGAAAAAGCGGCGAGCCTGGCCGACGATGCGCTTGACGCAGCCCTTGCCCTGATTCACGCCGGTGCTGACGAGGGCGCAATTCTTGCCGCCATGCAAGGCGCGGTTTTTGCCGGCGGCGGTGATTATCCGGCCAATGAATTCATCATCGG
>JBGSIT010000055.1:0-40871 GCA_041742335.1 Rhizobiaceae bacterium | reverse complement strand
CGGGTGGGCCGGATGCCACGCGCCGGGGGTGTCGCAATCCTCGACCGCAGCTTTGGCTGCGCTCTGCGGAGTGCTCCTACCCGGACGCCCGTCTCCGGTCCCACGCCATGGGTCATTATCATTGAACATTGGTATAAGTCGCCAGATCAAGACCCTGAAAGAAGATCTCGGCTGGACGCTGTTTCGTCGCAAGCATCGCGCCATGGAATTGACGGCCGAAGGCCGCCTGCTGTTTGGGGCGGTAACCCGGGGCTTCGATGATATTTCGCAATGTCTGCGCGATCTGCGCGCCGCGACCGCAGCACCTCAAATCACGATTGCCGCCTCTGTCTCATGGAAAAGGCCTATCGCGGCATGGGAACTGAACTCACCAACGAAATCACCTTGATCGAGGCCGACAGCGTCCGCTTTTACGCGCCCGACAAGGGCAACTTCCGGGGCCGCGAGGCGACCGAGGCTGTGCGCGAAAAGGGTATTGCAACGACGCTGGTCTATGGCGAGGCTGCTTCCACCGACTGCGACATCTACGGCGGCGAAGCCGTCATGCAGGGTGACCGCGTGGTTGGGGTCTGTACCTCCGGCGGCTACGGCCATGCGACCGGCAAGAGCCTGGCCTTTGCCTATGTCGCACCCGATGCCGTCGGGGGGCTGGAAATCATCATTCTGGGAGAGCGTAGAGGTTTTTGCCTGCACGACGCCCCGGTCTGGGATCCGGGCAATGCACGGCAAACGGCGTAGACCCGAGACCGGGGCTTTTTGCGAGATGGCCTGGCCAGGCATTGCCGCCCGGTATCAGGCCATTTTGGTATGAACCAGCACATCCACGGCGCTCACCCGGTCTTCATAGACAAAGAGAGGGTTGATCTCGATCTCCACCAATGTGCCTGAATTGCGCAGGACAAAATCGGCCAATCCTGCAAGGCTTGCGGCCAGCAAGTCCAGATCAGCCTTTGGCCGGCCCCGGAAACCGCCCAGCAGACGTGCCAGCTTGAGCTTTTCAACGGCCCGTTTGATATCGTCGGCGCTTGCCGGCAGAAGCACGGTCTCGGCGTCGCCAACCAGTTCAACCAGAATGCCGCCGCTGCCGAGCATCATCGCAAAGCCGAACTGCGGATCGTGCCGGATGCTCACGATCATTTCGGCGAGCGGCAGCTCGATCATTTGTTCGACCAGAAAATCGTCGGTCACGGCAGCCGGATCGTAAAGACCGACGGCAATGCGCATCTTGTCGACTGCCGAAACCACGTCCGCAGCGTCGCGCAAACCCAGCATCACCGCGCCTGCCTCGGTCTTGTGGACCAGTTTTGGCCCCATCATTTTCAGAACTGCGGGAAACCCGGCCTTTGCAGCAGCTTCGGCGGCCTGAGCGCCATTGACCAGAAATCCCTGCGGCACGGCAATACCGGATTGCCTCAGCAATTGCTTGCCTGCAGCCTCATCCAGTAACAACAATTCGCCCGGCCGGGGCCCGGAAAATAGCGGCGCTGGCGGTTGTTTTTCAATGCGCGCCTTTGCCTGGGCCCACCCGATCGCCTGGGCCATGGCATTCAGCGCTTCGTGAATGCCTTGCATTGGCGCGATCCCGGCGGCAATCAACTCGCTCCTGGTATCGGCATCCATGTTTTCCGGGATGGTGGCGCAGATTGCGGCGGGTATGCCGGCTTTGCGGGCCGCACTTCCAAAAGCGTGGGCGTCAGCCAGATAGAGGTATTTGGATTCATCCAGGCCCGGAGCCGGATAATCCTGCAGCAAAATTGCTGCATCACTGTCCGATCTTGCCATGGCTTCGGCAAAGACAGGTAAGGTGAATTCTGGCTGGCCCCAGATCGGGGTTGTATAGTCAAGCGGATTGGAAACTGTGGCAATGTCGGGAAGCAGCGTCCGCAACACTGCGGCATCGCTGTCTCCAAATCGCGGATAGCCAAGACCAATTGTTTCGGAATGGTCGGCCAGCATGGTGGCCCCGCCTCCCGAGCAGGTAAAGCCGATGACCCGGTTTCCCTTTGGCGCTTTATTGATGCACAAATATTTCAACGTCTCGAGAAACTGCGCCGGGCTTTGGACCGCAATCACGCCGACACGGTCAAACAATGCCTGGTAAAGTTCCCTGGCGCCGGACAGCGAGCCTGTGTGACTTTCCGTCAGCGCGCTGCCAATCACAGAACTACCGGTCTTGAGCGCTACCACCGGGGTATCATGGGCCATGGCCTTGAGGGCGGCGCGCTCGAAGCGCGCCACATCCTGCAGGCCTTCGATATGCAGGCCGATGGCCCGGACAGCCGGATTTTCGCACAGCACTTCGATGAAGTCTTCGATGCCCAGCACCGCCTGGTTGCCGGCCGAAATCATGTGGGTCAGCGGCAGCGAGCGCTGGCTCATCGTGATATCCGACGAGAACATGCCGCTCTGGGTGATGATCGCCGCACCGTAACCGGGACAGGCGCCGCCATGGGCAAAGGGCCATAGCGCGACATTGTCGAGATAATTGATCATGCCGTAGCAATTCGGGCCGATCAGCGCCATGTCGCCTGCGGCCTTGATCAGCCGGGTTTCGGCATCCTTGCCGCCAGCGCCGGCTTCCTTGAATCCGGCTGTGTAGCAGACAACGCCTCCAGCACCCATGGATGACAATGCTTCAACAACAGTGACTGCCGCCGAAGCCGGAACCGCCAGAAACACTGCGTCGGGGGCTTCAGGCAGATCGTCAATCGACGAAAAGCAGGCTATGCCCGCCATCTCGCCGCGTTTTGGATTGACCGGCCAGATCTTGCCGGCATAACCGCGCCGATGCGCCTCGCCAATGGCTACGATCGCATCCCTGCCGCCGATAAACGCAATATGGCGCGGCTGCAGAAGCCGGTCGAAATTTGCTCGCTGCGCCGGCGTCATGCTCCAAGCGGCCTCAGGATCGAGCGTGTGATGATGTGGCGCTGGATTTCGCTGGTGCCGTCCCATATCCGCTCGATCCGGCTGTCGCGCCATAGGCGCTGGACCGGCAGTTCTTCCATCAGGCCCATGCCGCCGAAAATCTGGACCGTGTCATCGGCAACCTTGTTCAGCATTTCAGAGCAATAGACCTTGACCATGGAAGCATCTGCTTCCTGCATGATACCGGCATCGGCGCGCCGCACGGCATCGGCGACCAGAAGGTCGGCGGTTCGCAGCCCGATTGCCATGTCGGCCAGCCGGAACCCGGTGGCCTGGAAAGTTCCGATCGGCTTGCCGAATTGCTGGCGATTGGCAGCCCAGTCGGTTGCCAGTTCGATCAGCCGTTCGGCCTTGCCGCAACATGTCGCCCCCACCCAGACGCGCCCCATGCCGAGCCATTGGCCGGCCAGTTCGAAGCCCCGCCCCTCCTGGCCAAGCACATGACCATCATTCAGGCGGACATCGCTAAAACTCAGTTCATAGGTTTTGTAGCCGCGATTGCTGACGCATTTGTTGCCTTCGCGAAAGACCACCCCGGGCAGATCGCGATCCACCAGAAACGCGGTAATACGCTTGCGTGAGCCGCGCGATGTTTCATCCATGCCGGTGATGGCAAAGACAATGGCGAAATCCGCCATGGTCGGCGCAGAAATGAAATGCTTGGTTCCGTTGAGGATCCAATCGCCGCCATCGCGGCGCGCATTGGATTTCATGCCCATTGCATCCGAACCGGCCCCGGGTTCGGTCAATGCAAACAGCTCGCGCTTTTCACCGGTAACGCAAGGCGCAAGATATCGCTCGATCTGATCGCCTTCGCAGGCCATGAGCAATTCAGTCGGTCTGGCAATCCAGCTATGCAATGCATGGCTGGTCCTGCCGAATTCGCGCTCGATCAATGCCATCTGGGTATAGTTCAGCCCGCCGCCGCCGACGCTTTCCGGCAGGTTGGCAGCGTACAGGCCAAGTTCCTTCGCGCCCGCTTCAATCTTCCGGCCGATCTCCTCTGGGACTTCACCCAGTTGATCCACAATATCCTCATGCGGAATCACTTCGGTTTTTATGAAGCCGCGAACCGTATTCAGGAGCAGTTCGTCTTCGTGGGAAATTCCAAAATTCACTTTAAACTCCTGTTGAGGCATCCAGTGCGCGCGCCTGTCGTCGCGACATGGCGACCGAAACGGCGAAAGCAAGGAGGGTAATGAGGATGAGCACCGAAGCGGCAGCGGCCACGGTTGGGTCGGTATTTTCACGAATTCCGTTCCACATCCGCCGCGGCAAGGTGTAGACGGCGAATTTCGAGATGAAGAGCGTGACCACGATTTCATCCCAACTGAGGATGAAGGCGAACAATGCGCCAGCCATCACTCCCGGTTTGATCGAGGGCAGTATCACCCGGCGCATGGTCATCCAGCCGCCTGCGCCCATATTTCGCGAAGCCTGTTCGAGCTTGGGGTCGAAATTTGCAATGGATGCGCTGACCGTGATCAGCACCATGGGGGTTGCCAGAATTGTGTGCGCCAGTATCAGGCCGGGATAGCTGTCAAGCAGACCCAGCGGAATCCACATCCGGTAAAAGGCCATGGCGGAAATGATCTGGGGGATGATCAAAGGCAGAAGCAGCAATGCGCGCACCGCCTCGCTGTATTTCGACGTGACCCGCCACAGACCTATCGAACAAAGAGTGCCCAGCACCGTCGCCAGCACCGATGTACAGATGGCGATGATGGCGCTCTGATAAAAGCTCGACAACCATTCCGGGCTGGTAAAAAGATGCTCGTAATGGCGTAGCGACAAGCTGTCTCCAGGAAATGACAAGAATCTTTTCGGCGTCAGCGAAACCGGTATCGCGACGAGTGCGGGCAATATCAGGAAGGCCAGGAAAATCCAGGCGCCGGTCAGGGTCAAGCGGGAACCGAGACTGCGTTTCATGACGGATTGCCCCCAAAAGCCGTGCTGAGCTTCATGAAGCGGGACATGATGTAAAGCAGCGCAAGGACGCCGAACAGCATCAGCGCCGCCAACATGGCCGCTGTTCCCCATCTCAGCGTTACCAAAAGCTGCACCGAGATATATTCGGCGACCATCAGAACCTTGCCGCCGCCCAGGATGGCGGGCGTGACATAAAAGCCAAGGCTGAGAATGAAGACCAGCAATGAAGATGCAACGAGCCCCGGCTTCGTCAACGGCAGATAAACGCGCCGGAATGTCTGGCCGCCGGACGCGCCGAGATTGCGCGAGGCGTCCATGATCCGGCTGTCCAGGCTTTGCATGTTGGCCAAAAGCGGCAATACGGCATAGGGAACCATGTAGTGCACCATGCCGATCAAAACGCCAAGTTCATTGCGCATGAAGGCAATCGGCTCATTGATTACATTGATTGCCTGAAGGGATTCGTTGACCAGCCCGCTGTTTCCCAGAAGCATAAGCCAGGAGAATGTGCGGACCAGCACCGATATCCAGAATGAAATCAGCAGCAGAACCAGCATGGCCCCCTGGTTCTTGCGGTGCGTGTGAACCATGGCGTAGGCGATGCAGTAGCCGATCAGAACGCTGAAAAAAGTCGTGATCAGGCAGATCCGCAGGGTTGTCCAGAGGATTCGGGCCAGCGTGTCGCCGGTCACCAGCTTTTCAAAATTCTGTAGTCCGGGTTGCGGATCAGTGACGCTCAGCCAGAGAATATTGAGGATCGGCCCAAAATAGAAAATGACAAGCAGCGCCAGAAAAGGAACGACCAGTAGCCATCCGGGGGATATGTATTTGCGCAATGTATCTGCCACAGGCTCACCTCTCGCACCCATTTACAATCGCCGGTTCCCGCACAAACGGGAGCCGGCGACAGTTCTTCAGCCGCAACAACTGCGGGCTATCGTCCGACAGGAAAGATCAGCTGATGGCGTCAAGAAATGCGTTGACCGCATCGCCGCCATTCTCGCCCCACCAGGTCGGATCATTGTAAACGATCTTGTCGATATTCATTGCCGAGGTGATCGCGTAAGGCTGTGCGTCTTCCGGGATCTGTGCGAAGGCTTCCGGATTGGAAGGGGTCATGCCCAGGCATTGCAGAAGCATGAGCTGCGCCGGCACCGTTTGAGCCGTGGCGATGAATTTCATCACGGCATCGCGGCCGGCCGGATTGCCCTTCGGCACGATATAGGCGCCAGGCATGGCGATGGCTTCATTCATCACCAGCTTGTAACGACCATCGGTGTCCTTTTCGATATTCCGGGCCCGGTTTTGGAAAACCATGCCCATGGACACTTCACCATTGACGATCATCGAATGCGCTTCCGATGCCGAACCCCAGTAAACGCTGTCGTCCTTGATCGACTTGATCTTGGTCAGCGCGCGATCCATGTCGAGCGGATAGAGTTCATCCTTGGCGACGCCATCGGCCAGCAATGCGCCTTCGAGCGAGCCGTTGGCCCATTTGTAGAGCGAGCGCTTGCCGGGGAATTTTGCGGTATCAAAGAAGTCGGCCCAATTGTTCGGCGGATTGTCGCCATAGGCCTGGGTATCGTAGAGAAAGGCGTAGCCGTAGAAAATGATGGAAACGCCATATTCCAGCGCATATTGCGGCAGGGTCCGGTCTTTCGAAACAATGGCGTAGTCGATTGCTTCAAGGTGGCCTGTCGGACCGAGCGCCACGGCGTCAAAGAGATCGCCGTCGCAGACATCGGCAGTCACGTTGCCGCTATCGACCATTTCCTTGATCTTGCCCTGAAGCGGACCAGATGTGTCGAAGCGCAACGGCATTCCGGTTTCAGCCATATAGGGCTCGCCAATGGCCTTTCCCTGGCACGATTCGGATTCACCGCCCCAGTTCCACATGACGATTTCATTGGCGGCCGCTTCCGCGTCGCCTGCCAGCACGGCCTGTGTGGCAATTCCCGCCATGCCACAAAGGATCAGGAAACTGCGTCGATCCAGCTGTCCCTGCTTGAATGCCTTGGCACCCTCTGCGACTGCGTCACGCATGAAGTTTTTGTCGTTCATTATGGTTCCTCCTGGTTGACCGGGTTTGTTTGCCCGGATGGTATTGCGGAAAACGCTTTTCCCGTTCCGCCCGGCTAGTCAGCTTCGAGTTTCACAGCCGCCGCATCGGACCAGCCAAGGTCCACAGCGTCTCCTTCGCGCAAGGCCGCGCCGCCTCTCCAGGCATCCGCGTCGACCTCGACCTCTCCCATTTCCGGAACACTCACATCATATTTGAGGATTGAACCGAAATAGGTCACGGCACGGATGGTGCCGCTGACCTTGTTTGGCCCGGAGCCTGCGCCAGCCGGAGCTATGTCGATTTTTTCCGGTCGCAGCGCATAAAGCCCGTCGGGCCGTGTCAGGAAATTTGATTTTCCGAGGAAACTCGCCGCAAACGCCGTGCGTGGTTTTTGGTAGAGGTCTTCCGGCGTGCCGACCTGCTCGATCCGACCCTTCTGCATGATCACGATGCGATCCGACATCGAAAGGGCTTCTTCCTGATCATGCGTGACATAAATGAAGGTGGTGCCGACGCGACGGTGAATATCCTTCAGCTGCGCCTGAACTTCGATACGAAGTTTCTTGTCGAGTGCGCCCAACGGCTCATCAAGCAGGAGAACCGGCGGCGCAAAGGACAAAGCGCGGGCCAGCGCCACCCGCTGCTGCTGCCCGCCGGAAAGCTGCGCCGGCAAGCGATGGCCGAAATCCTGCAACTGCACGAGATCAAGCATCTCGTTGACCCGCTTTTCGATTTCGGAGCTTGGCCGTTTGCGCACTTCAAGCGGATAAGCGATGTTCTGGCGTACGGTCATGTGCGGGAACAGGGCGTATCCCTGGAAGACCATTCCGAAATTCCGCTTCTCGGGCGGAACGCGGGCGATCGACTTGCCATCAAGCAGGATGTCGCCCTCGCTGCTGTCATGAAAGCCGGCTATCATCATTAGCAGCGTGGTCTTTCCGGAACCGGAAGGACCAAGCAGTGTCAGGAATTCACCGCGCTGGATTTCCAGATTGACGTCAGCGGCGGCGACAAAGCTGCCAAACCGCTTGGTCAGCGACTTGAGTTCAAGCCCGCCACTATTCACAGAGCCATTCACGCTTGGTCCGCTCCCCGCAGTTTCAGCTTGTTGCGGGCCTCTTGCGGGGTCAACGCCCGCGCGCCCATCCTCTCAATGATCTCGATTGCGCGTGTTACCAGTTGACCGTTGGTCGCCAGAACGCCGCGATCAAGATAAAGATTATCCTCCAGCCCGACGCGTACATTGCCTCCCATGGCAACCACGGCGGCGGCTATCGGCATCTGCATTCGAGAAATGCCAAAGCCTGCCCAGCTTGCTTCCGGCGGCAGGTGATCCTTCATCACTTTCAAGGTGTCGACGCTTTGATCGGCGCCCCAGGGAATACCCAGGCAAATCTGGAACATTGGCGGTTCGGCAATAAGGCCTTCGACAATCATCTGCCGTGCAAAGCGGATATGGCCCAGTTCAAACACTTCCAGTTCCGGCTTGACGCCCCATTCCCTGGTCAGTTCGGCCATGCGGCGAAGCGTCGGCGGCGTGGAAATGTAAATATTGTCGCCGTCGCCGAAATTCAGCGTGCCGCAGTCGAGCGAGCAGATTTCCGGCAGGCATTCCTTGATATGGGCAAGCCGCTCTTCCGGACCGACCATATCGGTACCGGGACCGGGCATGGCCGGATTCTTGGCATCAGGCACCCAGTCCCCGCCCATGCCGGCGGTCAGGTTGATAACGATATCGGTGCCGCTGTCGCGCACCCTGTCCACCACTTCCTTGAAGAGTTTGGGATCGCGCGAACCTTTTCCCGTTTCCGGGTCCCGCACATGCAAATGCGCAATAGCCGCGCCCGCCTTGGCTGCTTCAATTGCGGCCTCGGCCACCTGTTTCGGTGTGACAGGAACATGCTTGCTGCGCCCGGTTGTGTCTCCGGCACCGGTGACTGCACATGTAACAACGACCTCGTAATTCACGCTTCTCTCCCCTGTTTGCAGGATCAAGCATCGGAGAGTTGGCGAGGATTAACTATCATTTTTTCGCCATTATTTTGCAGCGTTTGGCGAAAATCCATACAATGCAAAATTTTTTAAAAATGGAGCCTTGCGTTTGCCAAATTGTCATTTGTCTGGTCGCGCCATGACGATCACGATCATGCCATGCGAAGCCTGACCATGATCCGGATACGCCATTCGGCGCGGAATATTTCTGTTGCAGACAGGTAGATCCATTCCACCCGTCGCGCTGACGGGATGGCCAAAACAGATGGTTCCAGCAGTCTCCCCGACACCAAAAAACTCCGGCAGCGAAGAAGCGGATGGCTGGATACAGAGCGCAAAAAGCCCGGGACTCGTCCCGGGCGTCTTGAAAAAAGTTGAAGCCTGTAGCACTGGATGAAGCTGCAAATATCGGTGCAAGCCAATGCCCCGCCGGCCAAATTGCCTTGCCAGGCTTTGCGATTTTCCTATTCGGTATCGCGCAAGGCGCGCAGGACCGCAACAATTTGACGGTCCCGCTTTTCAGCCATTTCCTCAAAGCCGCGACCAGCCGCTATTTTGTTGCAGCCGTCGACCATCCGGTTTCGCAGTTCCTGGGTCAGTTCAGGGGCTTCCAGCCGGGTCCAGGGCAATTTCAGCGCCGGTCCGAACTGGTCAAGATTGGTGGCCATGCCGCCTTCCCCGCATGCGACATGAAACGCCATGCATTGACCCTGCACCGCCATGCGCGCCGCCGGACCGTTGATGAGCGCGATGTCGATGTCTTCAGGAGTCGCTTCGCCATTGGCGACCATGTGCAGCGCCTCACGCCACAGCGCCTCCTGAAGGCGGGTGGCGACAAAACCCGGAACTTCCTTTTTCATCAGAAGTGGTGCCTTTCCTGCTGCCTTGTAAAATTCACCCGCCCAGCGCACGGCGGCGGAATCCGTCTTCTTGCCGCCGACGATTTCAACCAAAGCAAGCAAATAGGGTGGATTGAACGGATGGCCGATGACAGTGCGTTCCGGTGTTGCACATTCCGCCTGAATGTCGGTCATCATCAATCCGGAAGTGGAAGAACCGATCACCACTCCGGCAGGTACAATCTCTCCCAGCTTCTTGTAAAGCGCCTGCTTCACCGCAAGATTTTCGGGCGCGCTTTCCTGAATGAACTCTGCGTCCTTCACCGCCTCCTCAAGATCAAAGACAATCTTCATCCTGTCCAGTGAGGCATCCGGCGCCAGCCCGAGATCGACCAGGCTGACCCAGGCCGTGGCCAGAATTGCATTGAAGGCGGGAACCTCTTTCGGATCATGCAGATAGACAGTCACATCATAGCCGCTGGCGAGGAAATGGGCGGTCCAGCCGCCGCCGATCGGGCCGCCGCCGATGCTGGTTATTTTCCTGACATTGCCGGGAACAGGATACATGGTCATTTCCCCTTGAACATCGGTGCGCGTTTTTCAACAAAAGCCGCAATACCCTCGGCGGAATCTTCGGATTTCAGCATCTTGCGATAGGTTTCAAGATGCTCTCCGCGCATCTTCTTGAACGCGCCCTCCAGAGGCTCGCATTCAATGGCGCGCAGAACTTCCTTGACGCTTTGCATGGCCAATGGCGCTGAACTTGCAATCTGCTCCGCCCAGGCTCGCGCTGCCGACATCAGTTCGTCTTTCGGCACCACCTTGTTGACCAAGCCATAATGCGCCGCTTCCTGCGCCGGCATGCGGCGGCCAAGGAGAAGCATCTCCATCGCGATATTGTAGGGGATGCGACGCGGCAGGCGTTGCAGCGCTCCGGCATCGGGCACGATTCCCAAGGGCATCTCCGGCAGGCCGAACTCTACATGATCTGCGGCAATCAGCAGGTCGCAAGCCATGGCCACTTCAAAGCCGCCGCCGATCACCAGACCGTTCAGCGCCGCGATAACCGGCTTGTTCAGGTTCCAGTTCTCCGTCAATCCGGCAAACCCGCCATCACCGTAGTCGGAGGTTTCCCACCAGTTGTCCAGTTGCATTTCGCCGGAATTCAATGCCTTGAGATCCCATCCCGCACTGAATATCCTGTCGCCCTCAGCAGTCAGGATTCCCACCCAAAGGTCGGGATCGTCGCGCAATTCAGCAAACGCCGCCCCCAGCGCCTGGCTCATCGGAATGTCTATGGCATTCACTTTGGGCCTGTTCATCTTTACTTCCAGAATACGACCGTTCCGGGTGACTTCCACACCATTTGTCACAAATAAAACTCCTTGATTGTCATTGATCAGGCTTGGGCAAAAGCCGGCATGACTTCATTGCAGAACAGTTCCAGCGAGCGTTTCTGCTCCTTCAGTCCCAGTCCCATGCTTGCGTAGTAGATGAATTCATCGACACCCAGCGCTTCATAGGCCTTCAGCTTGGTGATCACCTGATCCGGCGTGCCGAACATCAAGTTCTGCGCCAGCATTTCGGGGTCATACTCCGCCCGGTTTTCGAGGCTTTCCAGCGGGATCTGCTTGGCAAATCCGTTTGCGACATCTTCAAGATTCTTGAACAGGTTCTCGAATTGGCTGAGTTGACGGCGCGCTGCTGCGATCGGCACATCCCGGTCAGAGGGTTTTTCATAGACCGCCGTGTGGCGCATCATGGCCATTGTCGGCCGCTTGGCGCCGGGATTGGCAGCCATCGCCTCGTCCATGCGCTGCATGTAGAGTTCAGCCTCGCTCATCGGCCGTGTCAGCGGCCAGGACATGATGTTGTATCCGTGCTTGATCGCATAATCGTAGGTGATCGGCGCGCGTGCGGCGATCCAGATCGGCACCTCTTTCTGGAGAGGCTTTGGCACGGATGTCGCTTTCGGAAATGACCAGAATTCGCCATCATGGGTATAATCACCCTCCCAAAGCGCCCTAACCGCCGGAAGCATCTCATGCATGTATCGCCAGGCGTCGGTCTGTTTCAGCCCCGGATGCATCCGGTCAAATTCACGCTGATACGCGCCCGAACCGATACCGAATTCGAGCCGTCCGCCGGTCAGCAGATCTGTCATGGCTGCCTCGCCGGCCAGGCGGATCGGATTCCAGTAGGGAGCGACCGCGACAGCGGTGCCCAGGCGAATACGGTCGGTGTTCTGTCCCCACCATGTCAGGATCTGGAACGGGTTGGGCGCAATTGTCATTTCCATTGCATGATGTTCGGCTGCCCAGGCGATGGTGAAGCCGCCGCGGTCGGCCATTTGCACCATTTCAAGCGTGTGGGCCGCTACGTCGCGCATATCCAGGCTGTCGTCCATTCGCTCCAGATTGATGGCCAGTTGAAATTTCATGTCCCGTTTCCTTCTTGAAACCCGTTATGATTGCTGCATGTCTCGGCATTCAAAGCCTGTTGGCAGGGGCCGTCTCCGGCGCCTCGCCGCGTCATATTCCCGATCTGGCAAATTCAGCGTCAGCGCATGACGAAGGGATTGGACATCGGCTGATCGGAGGTATTGATCCAGATCGTCTTTGGCCGCGTGTAATCGTACATCGCCTGAAACCCGCTTTCACGGCCGTAACCCGATCCCTTGACGCCACCGAATTCGGCAATGGGCGACACCGCCCTGTAGGTATTGACCCAGACAATGCCGGCACGCACTGCGCCTGCCACCCGCAAGGCGCGAGCGCTGTTGGTGGTGAAAATCCCGGCTGCCAACCCGTGTTCGGAATCATTTGCCAACCCGACGACTTCTTCCTCGGTCTTGAATCGCTGCACGCAAAGGACGGGCCCGAAAAGTTCGGTATCGACGATGCGCAGATCCTGGCGCGGGCACTCGATGATCGTCGGCTCATAAAACTGTCCGGTCATGCCTTCCGGCCGCTTGCCGCCGGTCAGAACCTTTGCGCCTTCAGATATTGCATGCGCCACTTCACGCTCGATATTGGCCATTTGGCCCATCGTGCAAAGCGGTCCCATCTGTGTTTCCTCGGCCAGCGGATCGCCGATCTTGACCTTGGATGCGATTGCCACCATTCGTTCCAGAAATTCGTCGGCGATGTCCTCATGCAAGTACAAGCGCGAACCGGCCACGCAGCTTTGTCCCGATGCCCCGAAAATCCCGGCAATGGAACCGTTCACCGCGCTTTCGATATCGGCGTCGTCAAAGACGATGAACGGCGACTTGCCGCCCAATTCCAGCGAGACTTCGGCAAAATTGCTTTTTGAATTCTCAAGAACATGCCGCGCAGCGTTAGGCCCTCCGGTGAAGGAAATCCTGGCGACAAGCGGATGACTGGTCAGGACGCGCCCGCACGGTTCGCCGTGGCCAGTCACGATATTGACGACACCGGGCGGAAATCCCGCCTTCTCGATAAGTTCGCCAAATTCCAGCATCGCGGCCGATGCGTATTCACTGGCCTTCAGCACGACGCAGTTTCCTGCGGCGAGTGCCGGCCCCATTTTTACGGCGACCAGAAACAACTGGCTGTTCCACGGTACAATCGCGGCAACGACGCCCAGAGGTTCGCGCTTGGTGAAAACAAAAAGATCCGGCTTGTCGATTGGCAACGTCTCGCCTGAAATCTTGTCGGCGCAACCGGCATAGAATTGAAAGAATTCGGCAATGTATTTGGCTTGCCAGCGTGTTTCCTTGAGCATCTTGCCGGTGTCGATGGATTCAACCCGACCCAGATCCTCGGATTTTTCGGCGAGAAGATCGGACAGACGACGCAGGCAAGCCCCGCGCGCGGTGGGTGTCATCCGGGACCAGGGGCCGCTCATGAAAGCCGTGTGGGCAGCCGTTACGGCGCGATCGACATCAATGGCCGTCGCTTCCGGCACGCGACACCAGACCTCGCCGGTCGCAGGGTTGACACTGTCAAACATCTTGCCATCCGAAGACCCAACCCATTCACCGTCAATCAGCATTTTGTAGTCTTTTATGTTCTGCAACTGGGTTCCTCCCGAACTGTTCCGGCCTCTATTCTTGGTCGGAAAACCGGGCGCGGTGAGTGGCTTTTCGCCTTCCGATGGCGAAAAAATGAAATTCAGGAAAGAAATTGATGCCTAGTCTGAAGCGATAGAGGAGTTGAAAATGTCAAGAACACGGGAAATCATCGGAGCACCGTTGGTCATCAACGGGCGCACGCTTTCGTTGTCACGGGCGATCCGCGCCGGCGATTTCGTGTTTCTGACGGGCCAGATCCCGATGAAGGACGGCGCGCCCATGACCACGGGTACAATCGAAGACCAGACACGCGCTGTCCTCGACGATATCAAGGCAACTTTATTGCTGGCAAACTGCGCAATGGCAGATGTCGTCAAGGCGATGGTCTGGCTGCGCGACCGGTCCGACTTTCCCGGATTCAATACCGTTTACGGCGAATATTTTCCTGACGCTCCCCCGACGCGTTCGGCCGTGGTCAGTGATTTGCTGGTCGATGTCCGTGTCGAGGTCGAGGTGGTCGCCTATCAACCTGTCCGGCAAGAGGTGTAGAATGGAATTCCACCCCGTAAACGGCACGGCATTCCAGCGTACAGGTCCCACAGATATGCCGACTGTCATACTGGTCCACGGCCTCGGGCTGAATCGAGATTGCTGGCAGTGGACTGTCCCGGCACTGAATGCCTCCGGCTTTCATGTGATTGCCTATGACCTTTTCGGGCATGGCGACAGCGCCGCCCCGCCGGAAACGCCGTCATTGGCGGTATTTTCCAGGCAACTGCTCGAACTGATGGATCATTGCGGCCTGCAAGATGCGGCCATTGCCGGTTTTTCGCTTGGCGGCATGATTGCGCGGCGATTTGCCCAGGACCATGCCGAGCGCACCAAAGCGATCGCCATTCTTCACTCGCCCCATCGGCGTACGCCTCAAGCCCAGCAGGCGATCCTCGACCGTGTCGAACTGGCCCGGGCAGTCGGCCCAGCGGCTACAGTTGAAGCGGCGTTGGAGCGTTGGTATACGGCGGAATTCCGGAAATCCCGTCCCGATGTCATGGATTTGACCCGCTCCTGGGTGCTTGCCAATGACCCGGCGGTCTACCCCACGGTCTATAAGGTGCTGGCCGACGGGATCGATGAAATCATCGCGCCAAACCCGCCGATTTCCTGCCCTGCCATGGTGCTGACAGGGGACGAGGATTATGGCAACGGCCCCGAGATGAGCCGCGCCATCGCAGCCGAAATACCGGATGCCGAAATCCATATCCTGAGCGGCCTGCGCCACATGGCCCTCGTTGAAAGGCCGGATGCGGTCAATACGCCGCTGATCCGGTTCCTGAACCGAACGATGTACCTTGGGAGCCATGCATGACCGACAAGGAAGCCCCTGTTGCCGAGCCTGTTGCCGGTCCGCCGACTGAAGAAGCCAAGCGGGCCCTGCGCACCGCTTTCGGCACCTTTCCGACTGGCGTGACAGTTATCACCACGCGCCAGTCCGACGGCACGCCGCGCGGATTTACCGCCAATTCCTTCAGTTCTGTCTCGCTCGATCCGCCGATGCTTCTGATTTGCATCGCCAAGACGGCGCATAGTTGCGATGTCTTTGCGGCGGCCGATCATTTCGCGGTCAATATTCTCAGTGAAGCCCAAAAATCCGTTTCCGGGCTTTTTGCGTCACGCCAACCCGACAAGTTCGAGCAGGCGGACTGGTATGAGGGCGCTGCGAGCATGCCGCTCCTGTCAAAGTCGCTGGCCAGTTTTGTATGTTCGTCCGAACAACGCGTCGATGCCGGCGATCATATTGTGTTGATCGGGCGGGTCGTTGACTACACAACGACGCAAGGCGCGCCCCTGGGTTATTATGCCGGCAATTATTTTTCGGTTGCCATGGATAAACCATTGGTGGCCGCCGCCACGCGTGCTGGCAATGTCAGGATTGGCGTCATTCTGCGTCAGGATGAAGAGGTTCTCCTTGAGAAAAGCGAGGACGGCAAACTCAGCCTGCCGCACGCGCCGGACGGTGCTGCCAGCATGGCCGGGCTCAATAAATCGTTGCAGATGGCAGGTCTGAAACCGTCCCCCCAGGCGCTCTATTCGGTCTATGAAGACAGCGCCGCAGGACAGCAATGCATTTTCTATCACGGCACTGCCGAAGGCGCCGCACCGGAAAACATGGTGTTTATCCCGCTCGACGCCATCCCCATGGACCAGATCGCCAACCTTGCCGAGCGCAGCATGCTTGCCCGCTATGCCAGGGAATACCGCTTTGGCAGCTTCAGCATCTATGAGGGCGACCAGACAAGCGGCACCGTTCACCATGTATCACTGAAAACCCCTTCCACCATCGAACTGGAGACATGATGCTGCCCGAACTGAGGAAAATCGTAACTTTTGATGAAGACATCTACCGGGAAGGCGAAAGAGCAGCCGACCCGGTGCTGCGCATCATCGGCGTGGCGGCCGTGGTTCGCAATCCCTGGCACGGTCGCGGCTATGTAGAAGATCTGGGTCCGGAAATCCGGCGCATGGCGCCGCCGCTCGGCAAGATGCTGACCGACCGGTTGATCGCGCTGGCGGGATCGGGAGATGCCATCGAGGCCTATGGCAAGGCCTGCATCGCCGGCACCGATTGTGAGCTGGAACATGCCTCGGCGCTGATCCATACGCTGAAATTCGGCAATTTCTACCGCGAGGCTGTCGGCGCCAAAAGCTATCTCGGATTTACCAATACCAGAGGTCCTGCCAATACCCAGATACAAGTGCCGTTGATGGACAAGCATGATACCGGCCGGCGCTCACATTATCTGACAGTGCAGTTTTCAATCTATGACGCTCCGGCGGCGGACGAACTCGTCGTTGCGCTCGGCGCATCAACCGGCGGTCGCCCGCATCACCGCATCGGCGATCGATATGCCGATCTTGCCGAACTCGGTCGCGACATCGAAAATCCGGCCGGAGTGGCATCCGAAAAATAGCCCGCGCTGAATGAAGCTCGAAAGTGACGATGCCCTGCCGTCGATACAGACCGCAGGGCATCAATGCCGGAACGCCTCAAGAGAAGAAAAACCAACAAGCTCAACGATTACGGGGGACGGCCAGTCCCCTACTCGGCAGCCATGCTGGAAAGCGGAACGGACCGGGTCAACTGCCGTGCATACCATTGGGCAAAGGCTGCAACATTGGCCTCCAGAAGCGGCTGGAATCGTCCCTGGCGGGCAAAGGGCGAGTTCAGGCCCAGTTGCTGGTTCTCAAGGGCCGGAATATCTTCAGCGATAGCGGCGTCCAGCCGCACATAATAATGCTCGACCCTGGATTCGAAATCCGCCATCGCGACCATTTCGCGCGGAAAGCACGCTGTCATGGTCACCCGGCAGCGCCGCGCACTGATCGGATTTGCCTCATAGATCCACAGTGCGTCGCGTCCGGCGGCAAAAGCCATGTTCGGAAATACCCACGTATATCGAACCCCATTGCTGACAGCGGCGTCGATACCGGGCATGGCGGGCATTGCCAGGGCCTGCTGGCTTTGCAGAAGACCGCCGGTTCCTTCCGTCGCTCCGTACTGGGAGGCATATTCGCCGCTGACCATGTCGGCCGGCTGCGGCTTGGCATAGATCGCGTTGACAGAATTCGGATGCACGAAGGGAAGATGGTAATATTCATTGAAGACGTCCAGAAATACCTTCCAGTTGCATTCGACTTCGAATTTGCGCCTTCTTGTCGGCACCAGACTGTCCATCGGCCATGGCGAATGCACCTTTGAAAAGTCTCCAAGCTGAACCTCGAGATCCGGCGCATCCTTGTCCAGGCAGATGAATCCGAGGCCGTTCATTTCGGCCGCCTTGAATTCGATCAAGCCATAGTGCGATTTGTCGAAGTCCTCAATGCCCTCGGAATGCGGTACGCCGACCAGAGATCCGTCAAGCCTGTAGCTCCAGCAATGGAACGGACATCTTATGCCGCTGCAATTGCCCTCGCCCTCCAGCAGGCGGGCGCCCCGATGCCTGCAACTGTTGGAAAAAGCCCGAAGGACGCCCTGCTTGTCGCGAAGAACGATGACCGGCACATTGCCGATATCAAGGGCTTCGTAATCTCCGGTTTGGCTAAAACGGCCTGCATGCCCTATGGCAATCCATTTGCGGCGGAAAATCATGTCCATTTCCCGCTGCATGAACTCTTCGTCACTATAGCAAACTGGCGGCAAGCAACTGGCCTTTTCTGCCGGTGCGATACATCCCATCAGCTGGTCATCGATATTTTCGGCCTGACGATCCCGCATTCCGGCCTCTGGAATATTCAACATTTTCGTCTCCTGTGGAAATGGATGTTTCAAAAATGCTCACGCCGCCTGCTGGCGCAACCGGGCGACAGCTTCGTCGACCAGCGCCACGCGCTCACCCGGCCTGGTCACCGCCTTGCTGTGCGGGGGACGCGCAAAGACTTCCATCACCATTGATCGAAAGAAGTCGACAGGCAGGCTCTTGTATGCCGGGTCAAAACTCTCCTGGTCCCATCGTTCGCAGAAAACCGCGCAATCGTCGAAATAAGGCTCATTGCGATAGCGATCCCTTACGTTCGGATCCTGCCCCAACTGGGCGGCGTAATAGAACTTCTGGAAATCGCCGTGGTATTTGACCGTCCAGCTGCATTGCTCCCGCACAAAGGGTCGCAAGACCAAAGCGGCATATTCGTCATGGTCATAGGGGGCGTGGATATCGCCGATATCATGAAGCAATGTGCTGACCAACCAGTCAGTGTCGGCGCCGTCAAACCAGGCCCTGGTTGCCGATTGCAGACTGTGTTCAAGCCGGGAGACCTGAAAACCCGTCATCGCGCCTTCAAGGTTGGCGAGCGTTTGCAGCAGCCGGTCGCCGACCTGGGAAGCATAGGCGACGTCGCACTTTTCCAGAAATTCGTAGTCTTGCCTGTCGCCGTCGCTGAGCTTTGTGAATTTCACTGTTTGCATGGTCTGCTGCATCCCTTTGATTGGCCGGTTTTGGCAAGTGGATCGGCAGATGATGTGCAGGAGAGGGAAAAAGCGCAAATTATAGTTTTACTGTCATTGACATAAGTTTGACTAATGACTGATGATTACCCGATGAACAATGCCCTGCCGCCGCTCGTCTGGTTCCGCGCCTTTGAAGCAACAGCTCGCCATCTCAGCTTCACCGTTGCGGCGCAGGAATTGAATGTCACGCAATCAGCCATCAGCCAACATGTGCGGGCGCTGGAGACGCGCTTCGGCCAATCCCTGTTCATCCGCAGGGCGAGAGGCCTTGCGCTGACAGATGCGGGGCGGAAATTGATGCCTCTTGCGGCTTCCGCCCTGAGCGAACTCGCCAAGGCAACCGAACTTTTTCTGCCCGATGACGGCCAGACCAGTGTTTCGGTGTCGTGCACAACCTCCTTCGCCCAGCTTTGGCTCGCGCCCCGGCTTGTTGAATTCACGGCAGCGCATCCGGATGTGACGATCCAGATTTCCAGCACGCTGTGGCCGGATGATTATCTCGACCGCAAAACCGACGTGGAAATCCATTTCGGCCGGACGGCTCAACTCAGCGCCCAATCAAGACTGCTGCTGCCGGTGCAGTTCATGCCTGTGTGCAGTCCCGCAATCAGCAACAGGCTGATTGAACCGAGCGAGCTTTGGCAATTGCCGTTGATCGACACGGTCGGCGCTCTTTATGGCTGGAAGAGATGGGCGCGACGGCTCGGCTATTCCAAACCGCCGGACCCAGTCTTTTCCGTCGATTCCATGATCCTCGCGCAAACCATGGCGGAAGCGGGTCTGGGAGTTGCGCTGGTCAGTCCGCATCTTTGTCACGAAGCCCTGAGCGCCGGCCGGATCCATGCATTGCTCGACACAAGCGGAGTGCCGGAAGATTGTTATTATTTTACGGCAAGCGCTAATGCTGCTCTACGGCCTGGCGTCAGGATTTTTTGCCAATGGCTGGAAAGCATGGCAAGCAAGGATGTCATGTGAATAAGTCAGGCCGCTTTTGACTATCCGGGCCCTGCCCTTTTACGCCTGCGCGCCGGATCGCGCGGAAAACAGGCAACTGCTTGATGTCTCCCAGGACAGATAGGCCTTTTGCCCAACGCTGATTCCGCCAGCAGGCAGCGCGGCCATCGGCGAGCGGACAGACATTTCCTGCCCCCAAGCCGTCATCATTGTGTAGGCGATGCAATCTCCGAGAAAGAAGTGGTCCTGTACAGTCACTTCAACGCCGGTTTCCGGCTTGACCTGACTGACACGGATATCTTCCGGCCTCACCATCAGCACGCATCCGCCGGCGCCTGGTCCCGGCCGCTCCTTGTGGAGCGGCACATTGGCAAACGCAGTGCCGTCCGGAAGAACAGCCGTGGCGGCCTCGTCCCTGCTTTCGTGTTCCTGTGCGGCAACAAAGTTTGAATTGCCGATGAAGCCCGCCACAAATCGTGTCGCCGGATTGTTGTAGAGTTCCTGTCCGGTTGCAATTTGCTCGATCCTGCCGCTGTTGAACAAGGCGATCCGGTCAGAAAGACGCAGCGCCTCTTCCTGATCATGGGTTACATAGAGGATCGTCACACCGGTCTGGCGATGGATGCGCCGGATCTCGTCCTGAATTTCTTCTCGCAACTTCTTGTCGAGCGCTGAAAGCGGCTCATCCATCAGAAGAACCGGCGGATCATAGGCAAGGGCCCGCGCCAGCGCGACACGCTGTTGCTGGCCGCCGGAAAGGTTTGCGGGCAAACGCCGGTCAAAGCCTTCAAGACGCACCAGAGCCAGCATTTCGGCCACCCGTCCCTTGATCGCCTCTTCAGACCAACGCCGGACCCGCAAGGGAAAGGCGATGTTCTCGGCAACGCTCAAATGTGGAAAAAGCGTATAGCGCTGAAAGACCATACCGATATTGCGCTTGTGGGATGGCACCGACAAGAGGGATTTGCCTTCAAGCAACACCTCCCCCGAAGTCGGGTTCTGGAAGCCGGCAATGGTATATAGCGTTGTGCTTTTGCCAGACCCGGAGGGGCCAAGGAAAGTCAGGAACTCACCGCGCGGCACTTCCAGAGAGACATCTTCCACGGCGACGACAGCACCGAAAGTCTTTCGAATTTGGCGAATGCTCAGGAATGCCGTCATCTGGGTTCTTTCTTTCGCAAGCGTGAAACAAGAAACATCATCGCAATCGTGAAGAAGATCAAAAGCGATGATGCCGCTGCAATTGTTGGTGACAAGTCTTGGCGCAGCGAGGCCCATATCCGGACGGGTAAAGTCTGCAGCGTCGGGCTGGCCATGAAGATGGCAATGACAACTTCATCCCACGAAATCAGGAAGCTGAAGATCATGGCAGCCAGCAGACCGCTGCGGATTGAAGGAAGCGTGATGCGCAATCGCGCCTCCCACGGACTGGCGCCGCACAGGATGGCCGCATCTTCAATCGACTTGTCAAAGGCCGCCAGTGCATCCGAAATCGGGATGATGGCAAAAGGAAGCGCCAGGATGCTGTGGGCCAGGACAAAACCAATCAGCGTTCCATTCAAGCCCAATTTGAGAAAAAACGCATAAAGCGCAACAGCGATGATGACGACAGGAACGATCATCGGCGTCAGGAAAGCAGCGCGCAGGATCTCGCGGCCGCGAAACGATCCGCGCACCAGGGCGAAAGACGCCAGAAGGCCGAGACTGGTGGAAACAATGGTGACCAGAATGCCGATCTTCACACTGGTCCAGATCGAGGCCAGCCAGCGGGGATCATCAAAAAGCTGGTAGTACCATTTCATCGTATAACCTGGCGGTGGAAAAACCAGCCATTGTGAGGAGCCGAACGACAACGCCACGATGAACATCACCGGCAGGATCAGGAACAGCGCGACAAGGATTGTTATCCCCACCAGCAGCCAGCGCAATCCGCCCATGCGTGAAAAGGACAACAGCATTCAAATCCCCCCCCGCTGTGCTGCGCCCGCTTCCGAGATAGCGAACTTGCAGGGCATACAGGGCCAGCGTGAACACCAGCAGCACAAAAGACGCAGCACCGCCAAGGCCCCAGTTCAATAGCGACTGGACAAGCTGGGCGATCAACTCCGGCAACATCATGTGCGAGGTCCCCCCCAGCAAGGCAGGCGTCACGTAGTAGCCAAGGGTCATGACGAAAACGATCAGGCCGCCCGACATCAGGCCGGGCATGCTGAGCGGCAGCAATATCCGCCGAAACGACGCCCACCGGCCCGCGCCGCAAAGCGAGGCGGCCTGCAGGATCGCCGGATCAATCGACCGGAAGGTGCTGAGCATCGGGATGATGAAGAACGGCAGCATGATATAGACCATGCCGATCGTCACGCCGGTCAGGTTGTTGATCAGGGGAAGCGGCTCCTTGACAAGACCAATTGCCATCAGCCCCTTGTTGATCACGCCGGTGTTTTGAAGAAGAACCATCCAGGCATAGGTACGCGCCAAAAGGTTGGTCCACATCGACAACAATATGATGGAAAAAAACAGCGTCGACCAGCGGCGCGGCAGGATGGCCAGCGTCCAGGCGCAGGGATAGCCCACCAGAATGGTGACCAGGGTCACAACCGTTGCCATCATGAAGGTGTTGAAAAACACCTTGGCGTAAGTCGGAGTGGCCAGCAGGGTCTCGTAATTCTGCAAGCCGACTTCGGGTTCGGTGAATGACCGCACCAACAGGGAGACGACCGGCACAACGAAAAACAGAGCGAGCAGCACAATCGCCGGCAAGGCCAGGCCAAGTCCGCGCAACCTGGACTTCCTTCCCGAGAGATAGGTATCCGCCTGTTGTGCCACGTTCGGTTTCCCCCTTCTAAATAGCTGCCGCGGCAGGCGAGCGCCGCCGCGGCAGATCGTGCAAAGTCAGACTATTCCGCCTGCCAGGCGTACCAGCGTTCGGCAATCTTTTCGCGATTGTTGCCCCAATATTCGAGGTCCAGACTCACACGGGTTGCTTCCAGATCCGTGGGAACGGGTTGAACAGTACCGCCTGTTCCCTCTATGCCTTCAACAACTTCGGATGTGATTTTCGCCATGAACTCTGCCTGGCCTTTCGCGCTAGCGGCTGTTGCCAGAAACTTCATTGCTGCATCCTTGTTGGGAGCACCCTTCGGTACGACCAGCATGTCGGCAGAAGCGAGACTGCCGGTCCACACGATAGAAACAGGTTGTCCGGAAGCCTGCAAGGGGAACAGCCGCAAATCCCAGAACATGCCCATCGGAGTTTCACCTGAGGCAATCAGTTGCTGCGACTGCGCACCACCGCCCCACCAGACAATATCCTTCTTGATCGTGTCAAGCTTGGCAAAGGCCAGGTCGAGGTCAAGCGGGTAAAGGTCCTTCGGGGCGACGCCATCGGCCAGAAGGGCTATTTCCAGCGCACCTGGCGAAGACCATTTGTAAAAGGCGCGCTTGCCCGGAAATTTCGCGGTATCGAACAGATCGGCCCAATTTTCCGGCTTGTTGCCATCAAAGGCTGTCGTATTGTAGGCAAGCACGAAACTGAACGGAAAGCTGACGACAGCATGGTCGTTGACAAATCGCGGATCGATTGCCGCGCGATCAACAATGCTGAAGTCGATCGGCTCCAACAAACCGGCCTTGGCCGCCTGGACAGCGAAATCATATTCGACGTCAACAACATCCCAGACCACTTGCCCGGCTTCCACCATGGCCTGCAACTTGCCATAATCCGTCGGCCCGTCCAAGAGGACATTGACGCCTGTCGCCTCGGTAAAAGGTGTGCCCCATGTTTCGTTCTGGGCATCCTGCGTGGTGCCGCCCCAACTGGTGAACACCATATCGGCCGCATGTCCGGGTCCGGCAAGGGCCATCCCCAGAACAACTGCCATAGTCGCTAGCTTGATTGACATTTCAACTCTCCCTTTGTTGCATTTACAGTCTTGCTTCAATTGACCTTTTTGCCGAATGCGGCCGGAAGTCCCCGGTCGCCGTCATTCCGTCTGCAGGGGCAAAACGCGCCTTTACACCTTTCAACACCGATCACGCCCGCCGTCAGGCGCCGATTGCCGGCAGACCGGTTTCACCCGAAATGATCGACCAGGCCGCGTTTTCGGCTTCAGCGCCAAGCAGGCTTGCTGCCTTGGCCCGAACCTTGGCGCGCCGCGTTGCAAGATCGGGAAGTCGCGCCAGATCATGACGGGCGGACAAATTGCGTCCGTCTTTCAAGCTGATCTCCACCTTCGCGACAGTGCCCGGCATTCCTTCTTCGATTTGAACATTGACGCGATCCCGCAAGGCCATCAAAAGCGGATCGAAGCAAACGCCATCAGTGTAGCTGTCAAGCCGCGCGGTATCACGGCCCGCCAGCACCATGGCCGTCGTTTGGCGATAGCTGAATTTGGCTTCCAGTCCGGTACGTGGCGAAGGCAGATTGCAAACCGTCAGGTAACGCGGCTGAACCGTAATCGTCACAGATTCGATCATCTCCGGCACAAGTTGGTGCGCGGCCTTCAGTTCGACCAGCGCTTCCAATGTCGCATGCAAGCCGTGACAGCAGGCATGGAACTTGTGCTGGACTGTTTCAAATTCGAAACGTTCGCCAAGATCATCAAAAGCCGCTACCCGTCCTTCGACTTCATGTGTTTCCGCAAAGCCTTGTGGCGAATCCAGCGCCCTGTCAGCGGCGACAAAGCCCTTTTCCGCAAGCAAAGCGGCTTCAACGCCCGATGATGCGGCCATTCCGGCGTGATAGGGTTTGCCCATGGTGCCGAATTGGGCGCGAACGCCTGCTGCCCGCGAGGCGGCGATGCTGAGCGCCACAAGTGTTTGCGCTTCCGACAATTTCATGATTCTGGCGGCCGCCATCGCAGCCCCGAAGCTGCCCGAGGTTGCCGTGATGTGAAATCCCATGCGGTAATGGGCACCGCCAATCCAGTCCCCGATCCGGCATGCCAGCTCGACGCCGATCAAGGCTGCATCAAGAAATTCCTTTGCCGATGCGCCCCGTGCTTCGGCCAAGGCCAAGGCCGCCGGCACCACGGCGACGCTGGGATGGCCGAGATGAATGAAATGAGTGTCGTCATAATCCAGCGCATGCGACGTCGTGCCATTGACCAAAGCTGCCGAGCGCGGCGGCAGGCGCTGCGTGAGGCCTGCAACTGAACACTGCCCGTTGCCGCCCTCTTCCTTGACCATTGCCCGAACGATTGCCGAAACGGGTTCGTCTATTCCGGCAAGGGTAACAGCGACCCAATCCAGAACCGACAGTTTCATGACATCGCGCGCGCTTTGCGGCAATCTGCCTGCCTCAAACCCGGCGGCAAAACGGGCGATCTCCAAAGAAATGTCACGCGTCACTTCGTTTGCTCCCCTAATAGGATCGCGGCATGTCAAGGACATGCTCGGCGAGGTAGCTGAGAATCAGGTTGGTCGATATCGGGGCGACCTGAAAGAGACGGGTCTCGCGGAATTTCCGTTCGATGTCATATTCCTCGGCAAAGGCGAAGCCGCCGAATGTCTGCACGCATGCCTCGGCTGCCGCCCAAGAGGCATCGGCGGCAAGCATCTTGGCCATATTCGCCTCCTCACCGGGGTTTTCGCCGGCCTCATATCGACGAATTGCCTCTTTCAACACCAGTTCTGCGGCCCGCATCTGGGCGTAAGCGCGGGCGATCGGAAACTGCACCCCCTGGTTTTGACCGATCGGACGGCCAAAAACCACGCGTTCGCAGGCATAGGCACTGGCTTTTTCGATGAACCATTTAGCATCGCCGATACATTCCGACGCGATCAGGATCCGCTCGGCATTCATGCCGGAAAGGATATAGCGAAAGCCCTTGCCTTCCTCGCCGATCAGGTTTTCGACCGGCACCGGCATATTGTCCATGAACAATTCGGTGGTGGAGTGGTTCATCATGGCGCGGATCGGGCGGATCGTCAGTGATTTCTCGGGAAGGTCGCGCATGTCGACAAGAAAAACCGAAAGGCCATCGGTCTTCTTGGCAACGTCTTCGCGCGGCGTGGTCCGCGCCAGAAGCAGCATCAGGTCCGAATGGGCCGCCCGCGATGTCCAGATCTTCTGGCCGTTGACGACAAACCGGTCGCCGTCGCGCTTTGCAAAAGTCCTCAGCGCTCCAGTATCCGTGCCGCTGGTGGGTTCGGTCACGCCAAAGGCCTGCAGACGCAGCGTTCCGTCCGCGATTGCCGGCAGATACTGCCGCTTTTGCGCATCCGAACCATGGCGAAGCACAGTGCCCATCGTATACATTTGCGCGTGACAGGCGCCCGCATTGCAGCCTGCCCGGTGGATTTCCTCCAGGATTGCCGCAGCCGCCGAGATGGTCAGGCTCAAACCGCCATACTCTTCAGGGATAAGCGCCGACAAATAGCCGGCCTGCGTCAAAGCATTCACGAACTCGGCCGGATAGGCCTGTTCGCGGTCGGCCTTGCGCCAGTATTCGCCGGGAAAATCAGCGCAGAGCTTGGCTACGGCTTCGCGAATTTCGGGGTGATCCAATTGGTATTTCATTGCTTCTCTTTGTCTTTAAATGCTTTGCCGGTCATGCGTTATCGCAGCACGAACGGGTTGGAAACGTTGGTTTCATGGGCGATCCAGACCGATTTGACCTGCAGGAATTCCTTGATCGCTTCCTTGCCGCTCTCGCGCCCCTCGCCGGAACGCTTGTAGCCGCCGAATGGCGAGGTGAAACTGACGGCGCGATAGGTGTTGACCCACACCGTTCCGGCCTTCAGTTTTTCCGACATGCGCAGCGCTCGGCCGATGTCGCGGGTCCATACGCCTGCAGCAAGGCCAAACCGGATGTCATTGCCAATGGCGACAGCTTCCTCCTCGTCGTCAAAAGGGATGACCGACAAGACCGGCCCGAAGACTTCTTCCTGGGCAATCCGCATATTGTTGGTGACACCGGTGAAAATCGTCGGCTCGACAAATTGCCTGCCCCGCGCGCCTTTCCCATCATAGGGTTTGCCGCCCAGCACACAGGTTGCGCCTTCCGACCTCGCCACATCGATATAGTCAAGAACCTTTTGGTATTGCGGCGGCGTGGTGATCGGTCCGACATGGGTATCAAGCGACATCGGATCGCCGATGCGCGCGGCACCTGCGACTTCCACCAGACGCGCGACGAATTTGTCGTGGATCGATCGCTGCAGCAGCAGACGGGACCCCGCAATGCAGGTTTGCCCGGTGGCGGCGAAAATTCCCGATATCGCTCCCATCACGGCCGCTTCGAAATCAGCATCCTCAAAGACAATGTTGGGGGATTTCCCGCCAAGCTCGAGTGTCACCGGCATGATCTTGCGCGCAGCGGATTCGTAGATCTTCTGCCCTGCCACATCCGACCCGGTAAAGGCCACCTTGTCGACGTCGCGGTGGTCAACCAGCGGCGCGCCGGCTTCAAGCCCGAAACCTGTGATCGTGTTGACAACTCCGGGGGGAAAGCCCGCCTCTTCAAACAGCGGCATGAATTCAAGTGTCGAGGCCGAGGTGAATTCGGACGGTTTGATGACCACCGTATTGCCGGCAGCAAGTGCTGCGGCAAGCTTCCAGGCCAGCAGCAAAAGCGGCGAATTCCATGGTGTAATCAATCCAATCACGCCAAGCGGTTCATAACGGGTGAAATTCAGGATACCCGGCTTGTCCGACGGGATAACCGCACCTTCGATCTTGTCAGCAAGCCCGCCATAATAGCGGTACCATTCAGCCATGTATTTTGTCTGGCCGTGCATTTCAGCCATCAGCTTGCCGTTGTCGCGAACTTCCACCGTGGCAAGATGTTCTGCATCACGCTCGATCAATTCGGCAAGCCGGACAAGAAGCTTGCCGCGCGCAGTTGGCTTCATTGCAGCCCAGCCGCCGTCAAAGGCTGCCTTGGCGGCGGCCACAGCATGATCCACATCACGTTCGTCGCATCGCGGGATTTGAGCCCAGATCTCTCCGGTATAGGGATTTTCCGTATCGAACCAGTTGCCGGAGGCTGGATCCGTCCAAATGCCATTGATGTAAAGCTGGTATTTTTTCATGGCGCACTCCCTTTCCACCCTGCAATTTCGCTGGCGTCCGCCGGCATGAATTCCATGCGGATGGCTTCGCCATGCTGATCAAGAAGCGGAACATCCGTCGGCCTTGGATTGTCGGTTTTCACCGGCAAGTCCGCGACGACGAGATCGGCTTGGCCAAAATGAATGGGCAGGTTCCTCAGTGAGGCATGGTCCGACAGATCGGCCACGCTGTTCAATCGTGCCGTCGCGATTGCAGCGGCATCCAGTCGCCCGAGCAGATCTGTCCCCGAAAAGCGCAAGAAAGAGGCAGTGATGACTTCCGTCAGCGCATCGAGATTGGCAACCCTTTCGGAGTTATCCGCAAACCGGGGATCCTGCGCCAGTTCCGGCTGCTCAAGAACCACAGCGCAAAATGCCTTCCATTCCCGATCATTCTGGATTGCCAGCAATATGGTAGCACCGTCACCGGTGCGAAATGCGCCGTAAGGCGCTATGGTGGCATGGGTCAGCCCCATACGCGCCGGCGCGCCGCCAAGATAGCGATGCGCCATCAGCGGCATGTTCATCCAGTCCGCCATCACGTCGAACATTGCAATGTCGAGGTCAATTCCCTTGCCGGTCCTGCTGCGCTGTATCAGGGCGCGAAGGATGGCCGAATACGCCGTCAATCCAGTCGCAATATCGGTAATCGATATCCCTACCCGCGCCGGAGCTTCAGCAGTTCCAGTCACGGCACAAAGCCCGCTTTCCGCCTGAACCAGAAAATCATAGGCCTTTTTCTTCGCGGCCGCGCCAACACCGCCATAGCCAGAAATTGCGCAGGTGATGAGACCCGCATTGCGGGCGCGCAGCACCGGTCCGGTCAAGCCCTTCCTGGCCAGCGCGCCAGGCGCGAGATTGCTCAAAAGCACATCGGCGCGCTCAAGCAGACGGTCAAGAACGGCCCTGTCTTCCGCTAGACCAAGGTCAATACAGATGGATTCCTTGCCGCGGTTGACCCAGGCAAAAAAACTGCTTTGCCCGCCGGCGCCCTTGTCATAATTGCGGGCAAAGTCGCCTTCGGTCCGCTCCACCTTGATGACGCGTGCGCCGCTGTCGGCCAGCAACAAACCGCAATAGGGAGCCGCGATCGCCTGTTCCAGCGACACGACCAAAACCCCGTCCAACTCCCGATCCAGCCCCATCCCGGTCCTTTGCCTGCCCATTTCACCGGCGCGCACGACAATCCGGAAAAACATCCAACGATAAAGAGAGTATGCGTTGCCAAGTGGTATATGGAAACTATAATGAAAGCATTGTCACTATAACAAATCAGCAAGGCCAGGATCTGTTTCAATGGACTTCAAACAACTGAAAACTTTCATTTGCGTCGCTGAAACAGGATCGCTCAGCCGGGCGTCGGACCGGTTGAGAATCGCCCAACCCGCTTTGTCCCGCCAGATCAAGCTTTTGGAACATGCCGTGGGGACGGCGTTGTTTGAACGTCATGTCCGCGGCATGGAGCTGACTGCGGCAGGTACCGACCTGCTAAACCAGGTCGCCAATCCGCTTTATCAGTTGGAGCAGTCTTTCGCCCATGTCCGCTCGCAAGGCAGCCGCACATTCGGACAGGTTACACTCGGTGTTCTGCCAACTGTATTGCCGGCTTTCATGGTGCGGTTTTTACAAAGGGCGCGACAGGAATTGCCCGAAGTCGCGATCCATCTGAAGGAAGCCTATTCCACCGGATTGCTGGAGTGGATCCAGGACGGTACTGTGGATGCGGGGTTCCTCTATGGACCGATGGGGGCATACCATTTGCGCACCATTTCGCTATTGCGCGAAGATATCGTCCTGCTCAGCCCTCCCGGAAGCCTGCCGCAGTACGGTGATTCAATCGACATTAGACAGGTGGCCGAACTCCCGCTCGCCTTGCTCAGCCGCCCTATGGGACCGCGCATAGTGGTCGACCGGCTTGCACGGGAACAGGGTGTGAAACTGCAATCCACCTATGATGTCGACAGCTTCCCGATTCTGGTCGCGATGGTCAAAAGCGGGCTCTGCCACACATTCCTGCCAGTCTCGAGCATCTCCGGAGACCGGAAGGCCGGGTTGCTGGAAACCCGCCGGATTTCACCTGAAGCGCCAAGCCGGGAACTTGTCCTGACCCAACCGGTGCAGCGCCCGACCACGCGCGCCACTGAAGCGGTGATTGCCTTGCTCAGGAATGTATTGTCGGAAATGCTGGCCGATGGGGAAATCGAGGCCCAACCAGGTGATGACCTGATCTGAGAGCAAAATTTCGATTTTTCTTCATTACCATTTGTTATGGCTAGGCTAACCAAATTCGAATTGCGCTATTGCCTGGCATACCCGATGATCTGGCGCGATTGACCAGCCGAACAGGAATTCCGGATGAACCGCACATTTGCAACGCTGTTAATTGACCATCCTGCAGAGCACGTCCTGCTGGTCACGCTGAACCGGCCAGAGGTTTCGAACGCGTTCAATACCCAGATGGCGACCGATCTGATGAATCTGTTCGAGGACCTGAACCTGGAGGCCGATGGCATCAGGGCCGTGGTGCTGACGGGTGCGGGAGATCGGGCTTTTTGCGCAGGCGGCGACCTGAAAGAGCGCAACGGCATGAGTGAGGCGGCATGGAAGCGCCAGCATGTGATATTCGAACGCATGGCGCGAGCCATCATTGATTGCCCGCTGCCCTGTATCGGTGCAATCAATGGCGCGGCATTTGGCGGCGGCTGTGAAATCACGGCTGCCCTGGACTTTGCCTATGCTGCCGAAAGTGCTGTATTCGCGCTGACAGAGACAAGGCTCGGCATCATTCCCGGCGCCGGCGGGACCCAGACGCTTGCGCGCGCCGTGGGCGAGCGACGCGCCAAGGAGCTGATCCTTGCCGCACGCCGATTCTCGGCTCAGGAAGCCATGTCCTGGGGGCTGATAAATGCAATCCACCCGGCAGAGACCCTGTTGGACGAAGTGATTTTTACCGCTTCGCAAATCGCCGCGAATGCGCCAATCGCCGTTCGCCAGGCAAAAAGCGCCATCCATCGCGGCTTGACCATGTCGCTGGCCGACGGCCTCGCCTTCGAGATCGAAGCTTACTATCGAACGGTGACGACCAACGACCGGATTGAAGGCGTGCTGGCGTTCAACGAAAAACGCAAGCCGCGCTTTACCGGCAATTGAGGAATCCAGCAATGACCGAAACGGCCAGCGTCCGCGAAGTCGGACTGCGCGACGGGTTGCAAATGGTAAAGACCATTCTGCCCACCGAAATCAAGCTGGATTGGTGCGCCCGACAGGCCGCAGCCGGCTTTGCCGAGATTGAAGTGACTTCCTTCGTGCCGGCATCCGTCATTGCCCAATTTGCCGATGCGGCGGAGGTGCTGGCAGGCGCCTTAGAGATCGAAGGGCTGCTTTCATCCGTGCTGGTTCCCAATCTCAGGGGCGCCCTGCGGGCCATGGATGCCGGTGCAAGGAAGATCACCTATGTGATTTCAGCCAGCCAAGCCCACAGCCTCGCAAATGTTCGCCGCACTACCGATGCATCCATTGCCATGGCGCAAACGCTGTTCGAAGAACGAAAGTTGCGTCAGGAGGGCCGCGATCCTGCGGGGGGTCCGTTGATTTCATGCATCATTGCGACAGCATTCGGTTGCTCGATCCAGGGTGCAGTGGCGCCGTCACGGGTTTGCGAAATCGCAGGTCTTCTTGCCTCCTTCGGCGCCGATGAAATCAGCTTGGCCGACACTGTGGGCCATGCGGATCCAATTGCCGTCAAGGCTCTATTCCGGTCCGTTGCGGATGTCAGCGGCACGGTGCCGCTGGCGGCGCATTTCCATGACACACGCGGCATGGGGCTGGCCAATGTCGCTGCCGCATTGGAGATGGGTGTGCGGCGTTTTGATGCCTCGCTGGGCGGATTGGGCGGATGTCCGTTTGCGCCCGGCGCGACGGGCAATATTGCCACCGAAGACTGCGTCCATATGCTCGAGCGCATGGGTTTTGACACAGGCATTGACATGGTGGCACTGCTCGAATTGCGTAAAAGCCTCGCCGACTGGATGCCCGGCGAGAGACTGGAAGGCAAATTATTGCGCGCCGGCCTGATTTCTGCACCTGCAATCTGATACGATATCACGATGTTGAATAACCACACCAATCATGGCACTGAAACCGGCAAAGAGCCGGCGTCGGGCACACCTGCATATACCCCGCCGCAAAAGGTGACATTCCTGGTTGTGCCGCGTTTCAACATGGCAGAACTGATCACCATGATCGAGCCGATGCGGATCGCAAACTACCTTTCCCAACGCCCGATCTATCAGTGGGAGATCGTTTCGTTTGATGGAGCCGAGATTGTCGCCTCAAATGGTCTTTCTGTCACCGCCTCGATACCCGACGACAGCAACAGGCGCGGCGAGCGGATTTTTGTTTTAGCCAGTTGGGGTGGCGAAAAGTATCATAACCGCACCTTGTTTTCATGGCTCAGGAGACAATCGCGTTCCGGCGCACGTATCTGCGCCATCGAACTCGGCTGCTACCTGGTGGCGCGCGCCGGGCTGTTGTCGGGGCGCAAAGTGGCGATCCACTGGTCATGGGCGCCCGGTTTTCAGGAACAGTTCGATGACGTAACGGTGGTGGACCAGATGTTCACCGATGATGACCAGGTGATGACCTGCGCCGGGGGCCTTGCCGGCATTGACCTGATGTTGAAGCTGCTCGGCGACGCCCATGGTGACAGGCTGGCGGGCGAAGTGGCCGACCAGATGCTTCATCACCGCATCAATCCCGAATCCACGCCGCAGCGACGCAAGATGTTGCAAAAGATGGAAACACTGCCAACCGTCGTGCGCGACGCCATTGCCTTGATCGAGCAGCGTGTCTCCAATCCGATCGGCGTGCCGGAACTTGCCCGCCTCGTCGGCTCCTCGCAACGGCAGCTGGAGCGGTTGTTCCAGTCCTCGGTTGGATGCACAACGGTGCAGTTTTACCTGCTGTTCAGACTTCAGCATGCCCGTGTGCTGTTGACTGCCACGGACCTTACCGTGCTCGACATCGCCACCGCTTCAGGATTCAGCTCCCAATCACACTTTGCCAACGCCTTCAAGAAATGTTTCGGGCGCAGGCCGAGCGACTATCGCCAGGCCTGGCCCAAGGACGATGCCGCCCCAAGCTGGCCGGGAACATTGGCCAAGTTTCTGGAAACGCTGAACCAGCGTTGAAATGCGTGCCAAGCACCCGGCCTGCAGGTTCCACTCTTGGCAGTTTCGGATTCTCAATTTAATCCCTGAAGGCGCAGGATGCGGATAACGCGCCGCATCGGGCTGCGGCAAATTCAGTCCTTCTCCTGTTCCATCTCGACGATCTCCAGCGTCGCCGGATCATAAAGCGCCTTCAGCCGCTCACCTTTCTCATTTCGGGCATGCACCTTATAGCAGCCGTCATCGGTGCCCAGCCGCTCTACGTGCCAGTTCTCAGCTTCCAGTTTCTTGATCAATTGGTCTGGCGGTTGCCAACGCGACATCGGCGTGTTGCAATGCGATTCAGCCATTGCCGGGCCTGCCAAGGCAAGCATCGCGGCAAGGGCGATCAAGACGAGGTTCATGAAAATATCCTGCTTTCGGTCCAGTTTATTCTTTATCACCGCATATACTGACGGCAACCTGAAAAAGTCAGGCTTTTCTTTCAGGAATCTGTCAGCTTGATGGATTAGGGGTTGCTCTTGGGCCGAAAGAGGGGCGTGAATGCGAATATTGCTGGTCGAGGACGATAAATCCCTGGGGGCCGCCATACGCGAGCAGATCGCTGCGGATGGCCACAGTATCGACTGGGCAAAACGCCTTGATGCGGCAGAGGATTGTCTGGCTAGGTCTCTTATGACTTGATCCTGCTGGACCTCATGCTGCCCGATGGCAGGGGCATCGATTTTCTGCGCAGCCATCGCGTCAAGGGCGATGTCACGCCCGTCATCATTCTGACCGCGCTTGACCAGATCACCGACCGTATAGCCGGGTTGAATGCGGGCGCGGACGACTATCTGGTCAAGCCTTTCGATCTCAATGAACTGTCTGCGCGACTGGGCGCAGTTGCCCGCCGCTATGCCGGCAACCCCAACCCGATCGTCAATATCGCCGGACTGGATGTTGATCTCGCGGCGAAAACGATTTTGAAGGCTGGCATGTCGATCGACCTGACTGCGCGGGAATGGTCGTTGTTTGATGCCCTCATCCAGCGGCCGGGCGCTCTGTTGTCAAAGGCGCAATTGGAGGAACGGCTTTATTCATTCAATGAAGATATCGAAAGCAACACGATTGAAGTCTATGTCAGCCGTCTGCGCAAGAAATTGGGCAAGGATACGGTGGAGACAGTCCGAGGCGTCGGTTACCGGATTGGACAAGGCAAGGGCATGGCATGAACATGTTGGGCATTTTACGGCCTTCAAGTTTGCAGGCGCGCCTGAGCCTGTGGTTGGCCGTGGGGATGTCGGTTTTGTGGCTGGCGGCCGCTGTCGGCGCCGGTTTTTTTCTGCGCTCGGAAATTGACGAGGTTTTTGACAGCGCATTGCAGGAAGTCGCCCAAAGGGTGATGCCGCTCGCTTATACCGAGATTCTCAATACCGCCCAGATACTGCCGTCAGCCTCCCAGCGCCTGGCTGCGGTCAGCGCGCACAAGGAATATCTGACTTATGTCGTCCGCGACGGCTCGGGTAATTTGCTGCTGCAATCGCATGACGCCGACCCGGCAATCTTTACAGCCGATCTCAAGCCTGGTTTTCATGATACGCCGCAATACCGGTTTTACAATGAGAGCGCGGTGAGCGGAACGCTCGTTGTCACGGTTGCCGAACCCCTGAAACAACGCAATGAGGCTGTTTATGATGCTGTCGTTGCCTTGGTCTGGCCACTGGCGGGTCTTCTACCGGTCAGCCTGATAGGCATATGGTGGCTGGTGCGCAGGACAATGAAGCCTGTCGTGGCCTTTCACAAAGCGATTGAATCGCGCGGGCGCGGCGATCTTTCATCTGTGGAAACCGCTTTCCTGCCAAGTGAAATCAGCCCGGTTGCCATTGCGGTCAACGACTTGATGCTGCGCTTGCGCCGAGCGCTTGAATCAGAACGCAGTTTCACAGCCAACAGCGCCCATGAACTGAGAACCCCGATCGCCGCCACCCTGGCCCAAACCCAAAGGCTGATTGCAGAAGCAGGCCCCGGGCCGGTTAAGGACAGGGCCGTGCGGATCGAAGGCTCGTTGCATCAATTGGCCCGCTTGTCGGAAAAACTTCTGCAACTTGCCAAAGCCGAAGGGGGAGGCCTGCTGAGCGAGAAGGCGGAAGACCTGGCGCCGATTCTTGAATTTGTCATCGATGATTTCCGCCGGCACACGGTGCCAGAGGATCGCCTGGTTGTCCGAATGCCAACAGGCAAGACCGCATATTCCCCGATGAATGCCGATGCCTTTGCAATTCTCGCCCGTAATCTGATCGAAAACGCACTCAAACATGGCGCACAGGATCAGCCGGTTCTCGTATCCCTGGATGATGACGCCACGCTTCGTGTTGTCAACGGCGGCGCCGTTCTCGACAATGCCCTGTTGCAAAAGCTCCGGCGGCCTTTTGAGCGCGGCCCGGGCGAGGTGGAAGGTTCCGGCCTGGGCCTTGCCATCGCAGATGCCATAGCTTCCGGCACGCAGGCGCACCTTGATTTGCAATCGCCGGCTAGCGGCCGGAAGGATGGCTTTGAAGCCATTCTGCATCCGCCTGTGCAAGCGCGGGGTCACCCTTAGCAACCCTTCATCTGGCCGGTCAACTGCAGCAACGGGAAGTTCTCTTGCTGTGTTTCACCGCATCAAATCGCCACGGAGGATGATCCGTCGACACCGGAATTTTCCAAAAAAAGACACTTTTTCAATACGTTAATGAGTTATACGGCAGGCCGCTCAGAATTATTCCCTCCATTAAGGTCGCTGTCAGGTTGGGCAGTCATATCTCCGATACCAAAATGCATGACCGGAGATTCCCCCATGAAGAAAACAGCGCTTTTCCTGCTGCTCGTTACAACAGTTGCTCTGCCGACATTTGCCGAAGCCAGGACAGTCACCCTGACGACAATGATGCAGAACTACGGCGGCAACAACGCCTATCTCGCAATTTACCTTACGGATGCCAACAAGAAATTTCATTCCACCATTTGGGTGGCAGGTGGACAAACGCGCTATTATCGCCATTTGCGCGACTGGCGACGTGGCAGTGCCAATGAATCCGGCATTGACGGTGTGACAGGCGCCAGCGTCGGCAGCGGCAGCGGGTTGAGGATCAAGGTTGATATTGCCGATTCGCTGATTGATGCAGGTTACCAGATCCGCATTGACAGTGCCGTCGAAGAGGTCGGTGAAAGCCCGGCGGATATCATTGCGCCACTTGATAGCGCCAACAGCGGCAAAGCCTTTGATGGCAAGAACTTTGTCAAATCTTTCCAATTTGACATGTGAGGGAGTGGTGCCGTGCTCCGCAAATTCCATTCCTATCCCGGCTTGATTGCCGCCCTTTTTGTATTACTGCTGTCTGTAACGGGCACGGTCCTCGCATTGCAGGCGGTGGCTGAAAGAGCGGTCTCAACTGTACCGCCCGATAACCAGATGAATGTCGCGCAACTGGCTGACAGCATTTCCGCGCAATATACTTCGATCGACCGGTTGGAGCGTGCTCCATCCGGCTCCATCAGGGTCTATTACAACAAGGATGGCCAGATCCATGCGGACCTGGTGAATCCGCAGACTGGCCAGACGATTGCCGCCTATGAACCCTCCACGGCCATTGCCTTTATCAAGAACCTGCATCGCTCGCTGTTGATGGGGGCAGCCGGCAAGATGATTACCGGCATTGCGTCTGCACTGATGGTGCTGTTGACAATTTCGGGAATTTTAATGCTGGTCGCAAGGCTTGGCGGCTGGAAGGCACTGTTTTCGCCCATCAGAGGTTCGCTTGGCCAGCGGCTGCACGCCGAATTGGGCCGTTTCGCGGTCTTGGGTCTGTTTCTTTCGGCTCTGACCGGTGTTTACATGTCAATTGTAACCTTTGGTCTGGTCACGGATGGCATGAACGCCGAGCCGGATTTCCCGGCTTCCGTGAGCCAGTCAGGGCATATGCCACTCGAAAATATCGCGGCGCTGCGCCAGGTCGATATCAATGATCTTCGTGAACTGAAGTTTCCGGCTCCCGGTGATCCGACCGACGTCTTCACGCTGACCACCGGCCAGGGCATGGGCTATATTGATCCGGGCACAGGTCAAATGCTGTCGTGGTTGCCGCACGGATTTGCCCGGCAGGTCTATGAAACCGTCTATATGCTTCACACCGGCCAAGGCCTTTGGATGATCGCCGTCATTCTGGCCCTGTCTGGAGCCACTGTGCCCGTGCTAAGCCTTACGGGAACTTTGATATGGTGGCGGCGCCGCAGTTCCGAACGACCCATTCGCCACAATGCCAAGCCGCAAGCAGCCGACACGGTCATCCTGGTGGGCAGTGAAGGCAACGCCACCTGGGGCTTTGCAGCAGCGCTGCATGGCGCACTTACAAAGGCCGGCCATAAAGTCCATACAGCTCCGATGAACAATGTCGCTCCTTCTTATGACAATGCCGAACGCATGTTCATCATGACTTCGACTTATGGCAATGGCGCGGCTCCCAGTTCGGCAACCCGATTCCTTGACCGGCTTCAGGCAGGCGTGCAGCCCGTTCCCGTTGCTGTTCTCGGCTTTGGCGATCGCAGTTTTCCATCTTTCTGCAAATATGCCGAAGACGTTGCAATGGCGCTGAAAAGCCAGGGCTGGCCGACGCTCGTCGACGTCAGGCTGATTGACCGCCAGTCGAGTCACGATTTCTCGCTATGGGGAGCCGACGTCGGCAAGGCCATGGGCGCGCCCCTCCTGCTCGAACATACAGCCGAGCGGATCAAGACCGTCAGCGTGCAATTGATCGATCGCGTTGACTATGGCGCCGATATGCAGGCCCCCACTTCGATTTTCCGGTTCGGCGTCCCAAAGGCAGATAATAGCGCGAGCCTGTGGCGGAAGCTGTTTCCAAGAAAACTGCCACGCTTTGCAGCTGGCGATCTGGTGGGTATCGTGCCGGCTGGCAGCCCGGTTCCCAGATTTTATTCGCTGGCGTCGTCAACAAGCGATGGAGAATTGGAAATCTGTGTTCGCAAGCAACCCGGCGGTATGTGTTCGGGCCAACTCCACAGCCTGCAACCCGGTGATCGGATTGAGGTTTTCATTCGTGAAAACAGGCACTTCCGCCCCTCCCGCAGCAACGCGCCGCTCATCTTGATAGGCGCCGGAGCCGGCATTGGTCCGCTAGCCGGGTTTGCGCGCCATAATACAAGCGGCAGGCCGCTATACTTTTATTGGGGTGGCCGTAATCCCGCTTCCGATTACCTGTATGAAGGCGAACTGGCGCGCTATGCGGCTGACAAGCGGATCAGCAGTCTGAATATCGTCTTTTCGCGGATCGCCAATGGCGGCTATGTCCAGGACAAGTTGCTGGCCAATGCGGCGGAAATACGCGAACTGATTGCCCAGGGCGCACAGGTAATGGTGTGTGGCGGTCGCGAAATGGCACAAGGTGTGATGGCTGCCATCGATACCATTGTTGCGCCGCTTGGCCACACCCCCCAGACACTGAGAGCTGAAAGGCGTTATCATGAAGATGTCTATTGAAGGTGCTGCGGCAATTACCGGTAACTCAGGCTTGAAACGATTCAACCTGAATGGTGCAACGATGGGCACACGCTATTCCGCCGTGTTCTACTGTCCGGATGATATCGATATTGTCGTACTCGACGCAGCCTTGTTTGCAGCGGTCGATACAGTTGATCGCCGGATGTCCAGCTGGAAACCACAATCCGGGCTTAGCCGGCTCAATGCCGCCCCGGTGGGCGAATGGTTTGCCGTTGAAGATGATTTATTCACGGTACTTGAAGCGTCATTATCCGTCAGCAGGAGTTCAAACGGTGCATTTGACATCGCTGTGGGCGACTTGGTGAATGCATGGGGCTTCGGACCGGCGGGCACTGGACCGGACGCTGACCGGATTGCCGGCCTCAAGGCCAGAAGTAACGTCTCGGCTTTGGATGGTCTGGATTTGGATCGAACCGGCTCCAGGGTCCGCAAGGTTGCCCCGCTCATGCTTGACCTGTCCGGCATTGCCAAGGGCTTTGGCGTGGATCGACTTGCAAAGGTCATGGCCGATCATTCTGTTCCTGCCTGGTTGGTGGGTATCGACGGCGAGATGCGTGCATCTGGAACAAAACCGCAAAACCAGCCTTGGACGGTGGCTGTCGAAAAGCCCGTTCCAGGCGTTCGCGAAGCCATGGGCGTCATTGAACTGGTTGACATGGCCGTTGCAACGTCGGGCGATTATCGCCATTTTTTCGAATTCGGCGGCAAGATGACTTCTCATACCATGAACCCGCAAATCGCCGCACCGCTTGACAATAAACTCGCCAGCGTATCGGTCATCTCCGCGACCTGCATGCAAGCAGACGCCTGGGCGACGGCCCTGATGGTGATGGGCGAAGTGGACGGTCCGAAAACCGCGCAGACATTAGGCTTGAACGCACTTTTTGTGGTGCGTGACGGCGAAAAACTCCATGAAATCCCGATCGGATCCTATTTTGGATCATTGACCTGATGCCTGCTTCACACCGGCATGTTGGAGTGGCCGAGGCTCGCGTGAGCTGGTTTTCTTTGCTCTCTCATTAACCTGACGCTCAACTACGGCAATCCGGGAAGCTTCGCGACGTGATCCGTTGGATCAGAAGCCCAACATCGTCCAGGAAATCGGGAGGACGATCAACCGTTTGAAACAGCTGGAAAACCTTACGATCATCATCGTCGAGCAAAATCTCGACCTGATCCGGGCGGTGGCCGACCGATGCATCGTCCTTGACAAAGGCATCATTACCGCCAGCGTCAACCCGCAGGAACTCGATGACCCGGAAGTATCGGAGCGCTATCTCGCCATTGCGTGACAACAGGGCTGTTCTAAACCCGGCTCTCTTCCTGCTCAGACAGTTGCGGGCTGTCCGCGCGCCGCCGAGCGAAAGACGAGCGCTGCGCCGATCACCAGGACCGCTGCCATCGCGGTCAGCCCCCAGATGTCGTCGGTTGTCGGCTTTAACACCATGTCAACAATGACCAGCGCCAGCATGACATAGTCGAAACGGGCAATCATGATCAGATTGGCGGCAACAGGGATCAACGAAGGGCTGTTTTCTCCCTCTTTGGCGATCATGGCGGCCATCTTTTCCGCGCGCGGCTTGATCAACAGCAGGCCATTCAGAAATGTCGCCGCAAAACCGACAAGCCCCAGAATTACCCACAATTCGGAAAACCCGGGTCCGAACCAGGCGGCCAAGGCTCCGAATACAACCGTAAGCGCCGAGACCGGCACAAAAAGGCGTGGCCCGAGAAGCGCAACCGCATCAATCACAGCCATCATGCCGTGTGTCCCCCGGTTGATACGCATGGTTTCAGCCGCAACCAACAGAGTGAAGCCGCCGCCGACCCAAACCACAACGCACACAATATGAAGCAATACAAAGATCCCAAACAAATCCATTTCAACCTCCTCTAATGATGATGAACGTCTGGCATGTATACTCGGTGAGTCGAGTTCTGATCATTCTCCGGGGGCACCATTGGCTTGAAGATTACATCAGGTAATTACAACCTGCAAACCCTATACCCGGCGATTCAAGGTTGGGTCCCAGGGCATTTGAACCCGGGACACTCCCGGAAGCTTAAGGGGCGGACGGGATGGAAGCTTGATCCAAGGTGCAGCCCGGTCTTTCGACATCTCTGCCGGATTCGGGTCAAATCGAATTGAAGTTGATGTAGATGTTGATGTTGATGTTGATGTTGATGTTGAAGAAACGCTGACCCAGTTCTATTGTGATCGAGTTGAGTCTAGGCCCTGTTGACAAAGTGGATTCCCAAATCATCTGAATTCTGATTCAAAGCTTCCTTTTGGGAGGCTGATATGGCTCGTGGTGACCTTACTGACGCTGAATGGAAGATTATCGGGACACTATTGCCGTCAGAGCGGGG
>JBGSIT010000054.1:0-17924 GCA_041742335.1 Rhizobiaceae bacterium | reverse complement strand
CCCGCTCTGACGGCAATAGTGTCCCGATAATCTTCCATTCAGCGTCAGTAAGGTCACCACGAGCCATATCAGCCTCCCAAAAGGAAGCTTTGAATCAGAATTCAGATGATTTGGGAATCCACTTTGTCAACAGGGCCTAATCGAAAGGCATGAATTTAAGAAACGACCATCCACAATGAAACAAATTCTGTCATAAAAAATATTATATGAAAATCTATAAGTATATTACGTTATAATATTCGGATATTTATAACGTTTAGCCTGCAAAAAAATTGACATTTATTCACAAGCAACTCAATTTTGACAATTCAAAGGCAGCATACCCAATTGCATTTTCGGCATATGAAACATCATCGTGAAGCAGAGCGCAATCTAATTGTATGATTTTTTTGCTGCGCGGCCTTTTCGAGACCCCTCATTGTCAATAATAGAGAATCCATAATAATGAGTCGAAAGCCTGCACGGCGGATACGCAAAACCGGCTTTGGTCATTTCGGCTCTAGAGGGGAGAAAGGTCGGCATGAGCAACGCTGTTGCAAGTTTTCCGGAATTTGAAAACCGGGTCGTGCTGATTACAGGAGGCGGTTCTGGCATCGGCGCCGGTCTGGTTGAAGCCTTTGCCGCCAACGGGGCAAAAACCGCCTTTATCGATATCGATGAACAAGCCAGCCTTTCGCTGGTCAGTGACCTTGCGGCGCAGGGATTGGATCGTCCGCTTTTCGTCAAGGCCGACCTGACCGACATCGATCAGCTGCAATCGGCCATTGCGGAAGTTGGCGACAGGCTTGGAAACATCAGTGTCCTGGTCAACAATGCCGCTCGCGACGACCGCCAGGACTTCGACACATTGAACCAGGATGACTGGGACGGAAGTCTGGCCATCAATCTCAGGCCGGTATTTTTTGCAGCCCAGGCGGTCGCGCCGATGATGCGGCAAATTGGCGGCGGGTCGATCGTCAACTTTTCATCCATCGCCTACCTGCTCAATCTGCCGGACCTGCCAGCCTATGTCGCGGCCAAAGCAGGTATTATCGGCCTGACCAAGAGCCTTGCCGGTAAACTCGGACCAGACGGGATAAGGGTCAACGCCATCCTGCCCGGCATGGTGTTGACCGAGCGCCAGAAAAGCCTTTGGATCAAGCAGAAGGACGTGGAAGCCATGATAGCCCGCCAATGCCTGAAATTTTCCCTGACGCCGCCGGATTTGACAGGTCCGTGCCTGTTTCTTGCCTCTGACGCCGCCCGCGCCATCACTGCCCAGGCGCTCATCGTCGATGGAGGTTGCCTATGACAGCAGCAGCACAATTTGCAGCCGTTGACTGGGGCACTTCGGGCTTCCGTCTCTGGCTGGTCGGCGGGCCGGACAGCGCCGTGCTTGCAGAACGCAAGTCCCGCGAAGGCATGACAATCGCCGCGCAAACCGGCTTTGACGCCGTCCTTGAAAGCCATCTCGAAGCCGTCCTTGCGCCTGCAGACCTGCCTGTCATTATCTGCGGCATGGCGGGTGCGCGCCAAGGGTGGATTGAGGCAGGCTATGCCGACGTCCCAACCGGGCTTTCCGACCTCCCCGAGCGGGCCATTCGTATCGACGGCCAGCGGCGCGACATTCGCATCCTGCCGGGATTGGCGCAAAGAGACGTGAAATCCGCCGATGTCATGCGCGGAGAGGAAACCCAGTTGCTGGGCGCTTCCGGAGCCATGACCGGGTCCCTGCATCGCATTTGCATGCCAGGCACCCATTCCAAATGGGTCAGCGTGGACAAGGGCATTGTCACCGGATTTTCAACCTTCATGACCGGGGAACTGTTTGCCGCCATTTCCAAGGCGACCATCCTTGAACATGCCGTCAAGGGCGCTGGCATTTTTGACGAGAATGCCGAGGCTTTCGGCGCCGCTGTCGAGCAGGCATGGTCCATGCCCGGCCTTGCCACCAACTATCTTTTTTCCATCCGGGCGCGCGGCCTGCTGTTTGGCGCCAGCGCCACGGACAGCCAGGCGACTTTGTCCGGAACCTTGATTGGACTGGAACTTGCCGGCGCCTTGGGCGCCGGCCAGACCGGTTCCGATCCCGTGATTCTGGTAGCCGAGGGCCGACTTGCGGCGCTATACCAGTCTGCCTTTACCCGCATTGGCATCGCACCCGCACTGATAGACGCAGACAAGGCGGTCTTGGGTGGACTGAGCCTTGCGGCCAGGACGATCTGGCCGCATCTTTGAAAGGATTCCATTCCATGCCCACCGTACCGTTTCCGAAAATGAATTTTCCGCTGGTAGCCATATTGCGCGGCCTGAAACCCGAAGAAACCGAGGATGTTGTCGGCGCGCTGATCGAACAGGGGTTGCGCGCCATTGAAATCCCCCTCAATTCACCCGATCCATTCCGCTCTATCGGCATTGCCGCCAAGATGGCGCCAGCCGATTGCCTGATTGGCGCGGGTACGGTTCTCACGGTCGAGGACGTTGACCGGTTGGACGATGTCGGCGGCCGTTTGATGGTCAGCCCGAATGTCGATGTGCCGGTCATCAAGCAAGCTGTCGCCAAGGGCATGGTCACGCTTCCGGGTTGCTTTACCCCCAGCGAGGCGCTGGCGGCCCTGAAGGCGGGGGCTACCGGGCTGAAATTCTTCCCGGCCAGTGTTTTGGGCCCTGCCGGCATCAGCGCCATCCGGGCCATTCTACCGGCTGATACGATGATTGCCGCCGTGGGCGGGGTCTCGGAGGAAAATTTTGCAGCCTATGCGATGGCTGGCGTCTCAGCCTTCGGTCTGGGCTCGAGCCTCTACAAGCCCGGCATGACGGCAACTGAAGTCAGCAAACGGGCGGCCTTGACGATTGCCGCCTATAAAAGCGCTTTTGGAGAGTAAGATGAGCACGCTTCATGATTTTGACGGAACGATTCTGGACGAGACCAATCTCATCCTTGGCGAGGGGCCAACCTACGATCCTGCAACCGATACCGCCTGGTGGTTCAGCATTCTTGCCTGCGAACTGCACGAACTGGTTTTGTCTTCCGGCGTCAAGCGCGTGCATCCCTTGCCGGCAATGGGCAGCGTGCTGGGTCGCATTGATGCGGACCGGCAGATCATTGCCACGGAAAACGGGCTCTATCTGCGCGAAATTGCCAGCGGAAAAATGACGCTCGTTACGCCGATTGAAGCAGGGCGCAGCGACACACGCTCGAACGACGGGCGCATCCACCCCTCCGGCGCCCTGTGGGTGGGCACGATGAGCAAACACGACGTCAGTGGCGCAGGCGCGATTTATCATGTCCTGCGCGGCGAAGTCACGGTGATCGTTCCGAAGATCTCCATTCCCAACGGAATCTGCTTTTCACCGGATGGCACAGTGGGCTATTGGGTGGATTCCATGGTCAACCACTATATGCGCGTGCCGCTGGACCCCGCGACCGGAATGCCCACTGGCGAACCGCAGATATTTTCAGACGAATCCGGCCATGCAGGCGTCGTCGATGGTTCGGTCTGCGACGCCAACGGAACGATCTACAATGCCCGCTGGGAAGCCGGCGAAGTCCATGTCTACCAACCGGATGGCCGCAAGACCGATATATATAAAGTACCGGCAATGCAGGCCACCTGTCCCGCTTTCATCGGCGCCAATGCCGACCGACTGCTGGTAACCTCGGCATGGCAAGGCCTGAGCGAGGCCCAGCGCAAGCAAGACAGCCTTGCCGGCGCCACTTTCGAGCTTGGCATCAAGGTCAATGGCGTCTTCGACGCCCCATATGCCATTTGACAAAATAACCGGCAGATCCGGATCGCAGGAATTTAGACAGGGAGGCTATTGTGAGCGACAAGAAGAAAGAACTGAGAAGCCGGCATTGGTACGGCGGCACCGACAAGGACGGGTTCATCCACCGTTCGTGGATGAAGAACCAGGGCTTTCCCGACCACGCCTTTGACGGCCGCCCGATAATCGGCATCTGTAACACATGGTCCGAACTCACACCCTGCAACAGCCATTTGCGGATACTGGCCGAAGGCGTAAAGCGCGGCGTCTGGGAAGCGGGCGGATTTCCGGTCGAATTTCCGGTCTCGTCTCTTGGCGAGACACAGATGCGGCCGACCGCGATGCTGTTTCGCAATCTTCTCGCCATGGATGTCGAAGAGGCCATCCGGGCTTATGGCATTGACGGGGTCGTGCTTCTGGGCGGTTGCGACAAGACCACCCCGGGCCAATTGATGGGCGCTGCCTCGGTGGACCTTCCCACCATCGTCGTTTCATCGGGCCCGATGCTCAACGGCAAATGGAAGGGCAAGGATATCGGCTCGGGAACCGACGTCTGGAAATTTTCCGAAGACGTTCGCGCCGGCAAGATGTCCACCCAGGAATTCATGGCTGCTGAAAGCGGCATGTCGCGTTCGCCCGGCGTCTGCATGACCATGGGAACGGCATCGACCATGGCCTCGGTCGTCGAGGCAATGGGGTTGTCGCTGCCCACCAATGCAGCCCTGCCCGCAGTGGATGCCCGCCGCATGGCCCTGTCCCACATGACCGGCAAGCGCATTGTCCAGATGGTGCACGAAGACCTGAGGCTTTCCAAAGTTCTGACCCGCAAGAACTTCGAGAACGGCATCATCGCCAATGCCGCCGTGGGCGGATCGACCAATGCGGTCGTTCACATGCTGGCCATTGCCGGACGTGCCGGTATCAACCTGAAGCTTGAGGATTTCGACCGGGTCGGCGGAGAAATTCCCTGCATCGTCAATTGCATGCCGTCGGGACAATATCTGATTGAAGACCTGGCCTATGCCGGCGGCCTGCCGGCTGTCATGAACCGCATTTCCCACATGATGCACGCCGATGCGCCCACGGTTCTCGGCGGGCCGATCTCGGCCTATTGGGAAGGGGCCGAAGTCTATAATGACGACGTCATCCGGCCGCTCGACAATCCCTTGCGGGAAAAGGCAGGTATCCGCGTACTGAAGGGCAATCTCGCCCCCAACGGCGCGGTCATCAAGCCATCGGCCGCCAGCCCGCATCTTCTTGTGCACGAGGGCCCTGCTTATGTTTTTGAAAGCATCGAGGACCTCAAGGACAAGATTGACGATCCGGATTTGCCGGTGACCGAAGACACAATTCTGGTGCTCAAGGGCTGCGGACCGAAAGGTTATCCCGGCATGGCGGAAGTCGGCAATATGCCCATTCCGCGACGGCTGGTGGAAAAGGGCGTGCGCGACATGGTGCGCATTTCCGATGCCCGGATGTCCGGCACGGCCTTCGGGACGGTCGTCCTGCATATCAGCCCCGAATCCTTTGCCGGCGGCGCGCTCGCCGTGGTCCGGACGGGCGACCGTATCAAGCTTGATGCTTACGCCGGTATTCTGCAATTGATGATTTCCGACGAAGAACTCGCCAGCCGGTTGGCCGATTGGGTGCCGCCTGAAAATCAGTGGAAGCGCGGTTATTACAAGCTCTATTATGACACCGTGCTGCAGGCCGACAAAGGTGCTGATCTTGACTTTCTGGTCGGCAAATCAGGCGACGATGTAAAGCGCGAGAGCCATTGAACGGTTGAGCCATGATTTGCGGCGGGTACAGCTTGTCCTGTGAAATTGAGCTTCGGGACGTTTCAATACGCCTCTTGCCTTAGGGCGCGACAAGCATCAACCAGGGGTGGGCCGACAGGCCTGACCCCTGGTTCGCTTGCTGGAAAGGCTGTTTTCAAAACAGGTGTCGATCGAGCGCGCGTTCTCAACCAACAAGAATAATTTGCCGTCTCGCTTTGTTTTTGTTTTGTTTTTAGAATTGTCGATGTCAATTCCTTGATCGAGATAACCAAAAGATACGGTATCGCAGTACAATTGAAGTAACTTACAGTTTTCACATAAATTAATGGATCAACTGCAGTAGTATAAAATTTCTTTGCTTTATAATTAAACTCTGCCATATTTTAGTACTTGTGTTTTGGGGTGGGAGCCATGGCAGCATCAGCTACTTCCGGGAGTGCGGGAATTTTTTCCCGTGGCGTCAGCAACGTTTTCAGCTCGGGCAGTCTTTTTATCGATGGCGTGTTGAGCGGTAATGCCTGGTCACAAAATTCAATCGAATATGCTTTCCCGACCAGCAAATCCAGCTACAGTTACTCGGGATATCCGAGCGGCTTCGCACCGATATCCGGCGCCCAGCGCCAGATGGCAATGTTTGCGCTCGACAAGCAATATGGCAACAAGGCCAATGACGGATTTTCCGTGGAAGGATTTACCAACCTTTCCATCTCGATGGGCGGCGTCAAGAGCGCCGAGATCCGGTTGGCGCAGACGGATTACCAAACACCGACCGCCTGGGGTTTTTATCCGGCCAACGGGTCGCGGGGCGGCGATGTCTGGTTTGGCGAACAATTCAATTATCGACATCCGGTAGCAGGTAATTTCGCAGCGCAAACCATGATCCATGAAATTGGACATGCGCTGGGTCTTAAACATGGCCATCAATCCGGCGGAGGGTTCAATCCAATCCCCTACGACTGGAACTCGCTTGAATATTCAACCATGACTTACACAAATTACATCGGCGATGTTTCCTCCGGTACCACCTACGAAAAATTCGGCGCGCCGCAGACCTTCATGATGGCCGACATTGCCGCCTTGCAGCACATGTATGGAGCGGACTATCACACCAATAGCGGCAATACGGTCTATAGGTGGACTCCGGGCAGCGGCAAGACGTTTGTCAATGGCGAAGTGGCCATCAATCCGGGAGCAAACCGGATTTTTGCCACGGTTTGGGATGGAGGCGGCCATGACACCTATGACCTGCGCGCCTATTCCAGCAATCTGAGAATCGACCTCGCCCCGGGCGGCTATTCGGTATTCAAGAATTCGCAGCTTGCCGACCTTGGCGGCGGACCGATCAGCGACAATGCGCGCGGGAATATCTTTAACGCATTGCTGTCGAACAATGATCGCCGATCACTGATCGAAGACGCCAAAGGCGGTTCCGGAGATGATCTGATCGGGGGAAATGAAGGGAAAAACAAGCTCTACGGCAATGACGGCGGCGACACTTTGTACGGCCTTGGCGGCAAAGATTTCCTGATTGGCGGGCATGGCAGGGATTACTTCTATTTCGCCGACAATTACGGCCACGACAAGGTGAAGGACTACAAGGACGGAGTAGACAAGATTTGGCTTAACACTGACCTGGGGATTTTCTCAAGCGACCACGCGCTGACTTTTGCGTCCAAATCAGGCCGTGACGTCATCTTCGATTTCGGCGGTGGAGACGTGCTAATCCTCGCCAATGTCAAGTTTAACGATATTACTGCCGCCGATATCGTCATTTAATGTGAGACGCCACAAAACCGGAGCTTTGGGCTGATTGCCAAGGAATGAACCTGAATATCTGTGCGAAGGCTGACCTCGACAATCACCCGTGGAGCCGAACTTGTCCAACCAATGGACTGCAACCGTTGGAACACGAAAATGAACCATCCAAAACGATACGCGCCCGAGGACAGTTTTGTATTCCTGCGCCGAAACGGCTCCAACTCGGACGACATCTTTCTCGGTACCGCCGGGCGCGATGTCTATAATGGTCGCGGCGGCAATGATGATATTCTGGGAAACCAGGGCAATGACGTATTGACTGGCGGAAGCGGAAAGGACGGGATTTTTGGCGGCGCCGGCAATGACCGCATTGCCGGCAATTCCGGCGCAGACCGGTTGTCCGGCGACGGCGGCACCGATCATATCAAGGGCGGCGGGGGCGCTGACGAATTCGTCTTCATTGCCTATGGTTCCTTCCTGATCGGCGGCTCGGACATCGACATCATAACTGATTTTCACACCGGCGGCCCAAACGCCGACCATGTTTTTCTCAATATCCTGTCAAGTTTCGGCGTGTCCAACTTTGCTCAACTCAAGGCGGGCATGTTCATGCAGAACGGCGATACAATCATCAACTTCGGTGGCGGCGATGTATTGGTGCTCGAAGATGTGCGAATCGGAAACCTTCATGCCAGCAATTTTGATTTTCTGGTAACTTGAAGGGCCGCATAAGCCAGCGAGCTCGACGTCGCAATAAGACGCTGGAATATTTCAGCTTCGCAACGCTTCCAGCCCTTCAAACAGCGCCAAGGCTTCCGGATTGGCAAGCGATTCCTGGTTTCTGACCGGGCGACCGTGAACAATCTCCCGCACCGCGAGTTCGACGATCTTGCCTGACTTGGTACGCGGTATGTCGCTGACTTCGATGATCCTGGCCGGAACATGGCGCGGCGATGCGCCTGTGCGGATCTTGGTGCGGATCTTCTTTTCAAGATCGGCATCAAGCATGAAACCTGAAGCCAGTCGCACGAACAGGATGACACGGACATCATTGTCCCAATCCTGGCCGATGCAAATGGCTTCGACAACCTCGTCCATCTGCTCGACCTGGTTATAAATTTCCGCCGTGCCGATACGCACGCCGCCGGGATTGAGTGTGGCGTCGGAACGGCCATGGATGACCAAGCCTCCATGTTCCGTCCATTCGGCAAAATCACCATGGCACCAGACATTGTCGAAACGCTCGAAATAGGCCGCCCTGTACTTCTGGCCATCGGGATCATTCCAGAACATCACCGGCATTGACGGAAACGCCTTGGTGCAAACCAACTCGCCTTTTTCACCCCGGACCGGTTGGCCTGCATCGCTCCAGACATCGATCGCGAGACCGAGGCCCGGACCCTGGATTTCACCGGTCCAGACGGGCTTGACCGGATTGCCGAGCAGGAAGCAGGAGACGATATCGGTGCCGCCGGCGATTGATGCCAGATGCACATTCGCCTTGATCTCCTGGTAGACGAAGGCAAAACCTTCCGGCGACAAGGGCGAACCAGTCGAAGTCATCATCCGCATCGATGAAAGATCGTGCAGGTTTTTTGGTGACAGTCCGCTTTTTCGCAATGTGTCGATGTATTTTGCCGATGTGCCGAAAAATGCGAACCTCTCCTTTTCGGCAAAGTCGAACAGGACGTCGCCGTCGGGGTAGAATGGCGAGCCGTCAAAAAGGCACAAAGTCGCGCCCGTGGCGAGGCCAGATACCAGCCAGTTCCACATCATCCAGCCGCATGTGGTGAAATAAAACAGCCGGTCGCCTTCCACCAACCCGCTATGCAGGCGCTGTTCTTTCAGATGCTGGATCAAGGTTCCGCCCGCCGAATGCACGATGCATTTGGGAACACCGGTCGTGCCGGAGGAAAACAGGATATAGATCGGGTGGGAAAATGGCAGCTTGGTGAATTCGACCGGTTTGACGCGATATGGCTCGATGAACTGGGTCAGCGTCGCCCCGTCACCGAGCGAGGCGGCCAGTTCATCTGCATGCCCCGCATAGGGCACGACCAGAACCGGACAGCCGAGCTTCCCGGCTACATGGCGAACCTTGTCAGCAACATCCTGGCGCTTGCCGTTATACCAATAGCCGTCACAGGCAACAAACAGTTGCGGCTCGATCTGGCCGAACCGGTCAAGCACCCCCTGCTCGCCAAAATCCGGCGAACAGGAAGACCAGATGGCGCCGAGCGAGGTTGCGGCCAGCATCACCGCAATGGTTTCAGGCAGGTTGGGCATCATCGCGGCGATGCGGTCGCCCTCGCCTATTCCCATGGCGCGAAGTGCCTGCTGCAGGCGCGAGACCATGGCGTGCAGTTCATCCCAGGACCAGTTGTAGGCGACCTTGTCCTCGCCTTTGAAAATCAGCGCGGAATCCGGGCCGGTTCCAGAAAGCAGGTTTTCGGCAAAATTCAGTTGCGCATCGGGAAAAAAGCGCGCCGCCAGCATATCTTCACCGTCGATCAACTCACGACTGCCCTTGTCGCCTTTGATCGAGCAGAAATCCCAAACCGCAGACCAAAAGGGGCCGCGTTCGGTGATAGACCATTGATGAAGCGCATCATGATCCGGCAGGCTTTGGCCGGCGCGATTTTCGCAAAAAAGCCGGAACCGGGTCATCGGACTTGCTGCAATCAATGCCGGCGACGGCTTCCAAAGCGGATTGCCCAATCCCATGTGCTCCTCCTTCACGATGCAATCTGACGCGGGCATAGCATGCTGCATCGCAATACAAGGAGGCCAAAGCGACACTTTTCTTCGCTTGGCCCCAATTTTTGGGACCAAGCCTCAGAAAGTTTGTCGCCTATAGCGCCATGGCTGCCCGTTCATCCTTCTGGCGCTGGATTTCCTGGCGCTTGGTAATGATGGAAACAATAATCACGCCGATTGTGACGATGCTGATCAGGATGGTGGACACCGCATTGATTTCCGGTGTCACACCCAGGCGAACCTGGCTGTAGATTTTCATCGGCAGGGTGGTGGCGCCGGGCCCGGATGTGAAGTTGGATATCACCAGGTCATCCATCGACAATGTGAAAGCCAGCACCCAGCCCGAAAACACCGCTGGCGAGATGACAGGCAGCGTCACCTGGAAAAAGGTTCGCACCGGCGTGGCGCCCAGATCCATGGCAGCCTCCTCCATCGATCGGTCAAAGCTGTAGAGGCGTGATTGCACCACCACTGCCACAAAGCACATGGTGAAGGTGATGTGCGCGATGGAAAGCGTCCAGAAACCCCGGTCGAAGCCGACGGCCACGAACAACAGCAGCAGCGAAAGGCCGGTAATGACTTCCGGCATGACCAGCGGCGCGAAAACCATGCCCGAAAACAGTATCCGCCCGCGAAAGCGGCTATATCTGACCAGCGAAATGGCGGCCATGGTTCCCAGAACGGTTGCCACAGAGGCGGCCAGGAAGGCGATCCGGATCGTCACCCATGCCGCATCGAGAATGGCCTGGTTTTGCAACAACTCGCCATACCATTTGGTGGAAAACCCGGCCCAGACGGTAACCAGTTTGGACTCGTTGAAGGAGTAGATCACCAGCAGCAGGATAGGAACATACAGAAATGTGAAGCCGATGATGATGGAAACAATATTGAACGGAGACCAGCGGTTCATGATGTCATCCTCGCTCTGCCGCACGCGCTTGCGCATTCTGGAAGAGCATGATCGGTACCACCAGCAGCAACAGAAGCACGATCGCCACCGCCGAAGACACCGGCCAGTCGCGATTGGAATTGAATTCCGCCCAGAGAGTCTTGCCGACCATCAAAGTGGTCGAACCACCCAACAGGTCCGGAATGACGAACTCGCCGACTGCAGGAATGAAGACCAGCAGGCAACCGGCTATGACGCCGGGAATGGACAAGGGAAAGGTAATTTTCCAGAACGCCATGATGGGCGTGCAGCCGAGATCTTCGGCAGCTTCAAGAAGCGTGTTGTCCATTTTTTCAAGTGCTGCATAAAGCGGCAAGATCATGAAAGGCAGATAGGAATAGACAATGCCGATATAGACCGCGGTATTGGTGTTCAAAATGATCAGCGGTTCGTGGATCACCCCGATGGAGAGCAGGAATTGATTGAGAAAGCCTTCCGGCTTGAGAATGGCAATCCAGGCATAGACCCGGATCAGGAACGACGTCCAGAACGGCAGGATCACCAGCATCAGCAGGGTCGGACGGACCGTGGTCGGCGCCCGCGCAATGCCATAGGCGATCGGATAGGCAATCAGCAGTGTCAGAATGGTTGAAATCGATGCGATCATCACGCTGGAGAGATAGGCCTTGATGTAAAGCGGATCATCCGTCAGCCAGATATAATTGTCGAAGTGGAACGCCCGCAGACCTTCAACAAAGCCGGCCCAACCATCCGCCGGCGTGAAGACCGGCGAATAGGGCGGCATGGCGATTTCGGTTGTGGAGAGCGATATCCGGAAAACGATGAAGAAAGGTGCAAAGAAAAACAGCAGCAACCATGTATAGGGAACGATGATTACCAGCCGGTTGAAAAATTTCGACGCCAACTGTGTCATCACACTACTCCTTCAGCAAAATGCCGGAGGACGGGCTGAACGTGATCCAGACATTGTCTGAGTAAGAGAACGGATCGTCCACCTCGCGACTGGAATTGAGCAGCGAGGCCCTGATTTCCTGTCCGCTTTCCAGCTTGACATGAAAGATCGTCATGTCGCCCAGATAGCCTATATCCCAGATTTCTCCCTTGGCGGTGTTGAGAGCGGCATCGGCCGGCTTTTCACGGCTGACGCTGACCTTTTCGGGGCGTACGGCCAGGGAAACCGGCGTTCCGGGCGCGCAGATCTCTTCGGTGGATTCCCGCATCGTAAGGCCGCTGTCGGTGGTAATCTGCACCTGGCCATTGGCGCAGGAGGCAACCTTCCCGCTGAAGACATTGACCTCGCCGATAAACTCCGCCACGAAGCGATTGGTCGGGGCCTCGTAGATCTCGGCAGGGGTCGCGACCTGGGCGATTGTGCCATGGGTCATGACGGCAATCCGGTCGGCCATGGTCATGGCCTCTTCCTGGTCATGCGTCACCACCACAAATGTCAGGCCCAGTTCCTGCTGCAAATCCATCAATTCGAACTGGGTTTCTTCTCTCAACTTCTTGTCGAGCGCCCCCAGCGGCTCATCCAGCAGCAGAACCTTTGGCCGCTTGGCCAATGTTCGGGCGAGCGCCACGCGCTGGCGCTGGCCGCCGGATAGCTGATGGGGCTTGCGCTGGCTGAATTGTTCGAGTTTGACAAGCTTGAGCAATTGGGCAACGCGCTCTGCTATCTTGCCCTTCTCCATGCCTTCCTGCTTGAGGCCGAAAGCGATGTTCTTTTCGACCGACATATGCGGAAAAAGCGCATAGGATTGAAACATCATGTTGACCGGTCGCCTGTAGGGCGGCGTCTTGCCGAGCGGTTGGCCATCGAGGATGATTTCGCCCTCTGTCGGCTGCTCAAACCCGGCGAGCATCCGCAACAGGGTCGACTTGCCACAGCCTGATGCGCCCAGCAGCGCGAAGAATTCCTTTTGGTAAATATCAAGGGTCAGATTGTCGACGGCGACAAAATCACCAAACCGCTTGGTTACATTTCTGAAGCTTATATAGGGGACCGCTTGGGGATCGTTCCATGGCGCAAATGAGCGCCGAATATTGCCGAGCGATTTCATGAAACACCTTTAATTGTGCGCTGAAAAAGAAAATGCCCGGTATACCGGGCATTTTCAACTGGTTATTGGCCGGTAACGACCTTTGTCCAAAGTCGCGTCATCAGACGTTGTGTTTTCGGATCATAAGCCTGAACCGTAAACAGGCGCTTCATTACGTCTTCCGGCGGATAAATTGCCGGGTCGTCAATGATGTCCTTGTTGATGAAGGGCAGCGAGGCCTTGTTGCCGTTGGCGTAGTAGATGTAGTTAGATGCCTTGGCGATGATTTCCGGTTTCATCATGAAATTGAGAAACTCATGCGCCTCTGCGACATGCGGCGCATCACCGGGAATTGCCATCATGTCAAACCACATTTCCGCGCCCTTTGGCGGAATGGTATAATCAACCGTGACGCCGGCCTTGGCTTCAGCGGCCCGGTCGCGCGCCTGGAAGACATCGCCCGACCAGCCCACAGCAAGGCAGATATCGCCATTGGCGAGCGCATTGATATATTCCGAGGAATGGAATTTGCGGATGTTCGGCCGGATCGAAGTCAAAAGTTCCTGAACCTTGTCAAGGTCTTCCTGCTTCTTGGACGCAGTGTCCAGCCCGAGATAAAGCAAGGCCGTCGGTATGATGTCGGTCGGGGAATCCAGCATGTGGACACCGCAATCCTTGAATTTGGAAGCCAATGCGGGATCAAAAATCACGTCCCAAGTCGGCTTTTCGTCCGAACCGAGGATCTCCTTGACCTTGTCGACATTGTAACCGATGCCGACGGTGCCCCACATATAGGTGATGGCATATTCATTGCCGGGATCATAGACCGACGTGCGTTCGTTGATCAGATCCCACATGTTGGCAATGTTGGGCAATTTGGATTTGTCGAGCTTCTGGAACACGCCGGCAGTGATTTGACGCTGCAGGAAATTGGCCGTCGGAACCACGACATCATATCCCGAATTGCCCGCCAGCAACTTTGTTTCAAGAACTTCATTGCTGTCGAAAACGTCATAAACGACCTTGATTCCGGTTTCCTTGGTAAATTCTTCCAATATCGAAGAGTCAATATAATCAGACCAGTTGTAAACATTCACAACCCGGTCTTCGGCAATGGCCCCATTCGTCATTGCCAACAGCGAAGCGGTGGCAAGGGCCATTCCCAACAATTTTTTCACCATAGTTTTCTCCTTGTTTGGCTCCGCCATTTTTGTTTGCGGACGCCCGTTCCCTGATAGATTTATGACAGACTAAGAAGGATTTTTCAAACCGACAAGCGAAAACTGAAAAAATCGTTACAAAATCGGCTCGCTAATATAAAGTCCTATTGAAAATCAAAAACACTCAGGCCCGTCACCATCTCGTCCAGCCCCAGGGGACGGGTGATCGGCGGTTCGGCGCGCGCAAGGCAACCCTGACGCTCGCACAGACGGCAAGAGGTGCCGATGCCCAAAGGCTCGACGGCGACTGTCTGCATTGCCTGTCCATAGACGACTTCATCCTTGTGGGCAAAATCACAACCGATCAGAATGGCTGTGCGCCTGACGCGTTCGGTAAATGCGCCCTGCGGCCCTTCCAGAGTCCGCGACACCACCAGAAATTCAGCGCCGTCCGGCAATTCGGCATGGTCGACGAGGATCTGGCCCGGTTGCGAAAAGGCGGAATGGATATTGAGTTTCGGACATGCGCCGCCAAAACGGGCCTGTGGATAGCCCTGCGCTCCGGCCTTTCGAAACCTGTGGCCGGCATTGTCGATTTCCAGCATGAAGAACGGCACGCCGGCATGGCCGGGTCTTTGCAACATGGTCAGCCGGTTGGCGGCATGCTCGAAAGAAACATTGAAGCGCGCCCTCAATATATCAATGTCGTAGCGGGTGCGCTGGGCCGCCGCCAAAAATTGTTCATAAGGCATCATGATGGCATGGGCCGCATAGCGCGCCAGTTCAAACCGTGCGATGCGCCGGGCTTCATTGGATGACAAAGCGAGTTGGTCGAGTTCGGCCAGGATTTCCGATCGCAACGCGACAAGGCTGGCCTCAAGCGCGACTTCGCGCAACTGGTCGAACGGCGACAGCCGCTCGGACAGGAACAGCCGCATGGAATGGCGGTCATAGCGCCTGCGCAGATGCGGCATGGCGTGAACCGGCAAAGTGCGCACCACGATGCCCTGCTCATTTCTGAGCCAGGCTTTCAAGGCATGGCCAAGATCGTCGCCGGGCTTGAGCGTTTCATGAAAGCTTTCGGCCGCATCTTCGATCCGCGCAAAGAAATTCGGCCGGGACTGAAATTTCTCCCGCACTTCATCCATCGGCAATTTTGCGCTTGAGATGGAGGTCTCGTGGCCCTGGCGCGCCAAAAGTTCGGCCAGATCGCTGAGACGATCGGCCTGTTCGCGATAGGCCCGATAGAGCTTGACCATGCCGGCTGCTGCATTGGGCGCCGCTTCCGCTACCTCGATCAATTCCTGGTCGCCGGGTATTTCACCGGCCAGCAGCGGATCGGCGAAAACTTCCTTCAACTGGCTGGCGCTGCCAGAACTCTCGCCTTGCAATTCCTCAAGATCGACCTTGTAGGTGGATGACAGCTTCAGCAGCAATTGCACCGTCAGCGGCCTCTGGTTTCGCTCGATCAGATTGAGATAGGATGGCGAAATTTCCAGCGCTTCCGCCATCGCCGTCTGGGTGAGCGACAATCCATTGCGAATCCTGCGGACCCTTGGGCCGGCGAAAATCTTGTTTTCAGCCAATTGTCATTCCTTTTACAAATCCGGGCACGATTGCAGCTCGATCTTTCTTTACAAGATTTACAAATTTACAAGATGTTTTTGTCAAAGGCAATACATCGTAACCTTATTATGCATCTGTTTTGACGCATTTTTCTGGATTATTTTGCAATGCAGTGTAAATCTGGTCACATCAAAAACGAAATGACCTTTGCCTCCCAAGCAAGTTCATTTCTCCACCAAGACCAGACGGAGCTGATTATGACTGATTTTTACAACCTTGTCCCGAATGCACCCCAGGGCCGCTTTGACGGCGTTCAACGCCCCTATACGGCTGAGGACGTCAAGCGGCTGCGCGGCTCGGTGCAGATCAAGCACACATTGGCGGAAATGGGCGCCAACCGTCTGTGGAAATTGCTGCATGAAGAAGATTACATCAATGCGCTCGGCGCGCTTTCCGGCAACCAGGCCATGCAGATGGTCCGCGCCGGCCTGAAGGCGATCTACCTCTCCGGCTGGCAGGTTGCCGCCGACGCCAATACCGCGTCTTCAATGTATCCCGACCAGTCGCTTTATCCGGCCAATGCCGCCCCTGAACTGGCCAAGCGCATCAACAAGACCCTGCAGCGCGCCGACCAGATCGAAACGTCGGAAGGCAACGGCCTTTCCGTCGATACCTGGTTTGCGCCGATCATCGCCGATGCCGAGGCGGGCTTTGGCGGCCCGCTCAATGCGTTTGAAATCATGAAGTCCTTCATTGAGGCCGGTGCTGCCGGCGTGCATTATGAGGACCAGCTTGCCAGCGAAAAGAAATGCGGCCATCTCGGCGGCAAGGTGCTGATCCCGACTGCCCAGCATATCCGCAACCTCAATGCCGCCCGCCTGGCTGCCGATGTCATGGGCACGCCGACTTTGGTGATCGCCCGCACCGATGCGGAAGCCGCCAAGCTGCTGACCTCCGATATCGACGAGCGCGACAAGGATTTTGTCGATTACGATGCCGGCCGCACAGTCGAGGGCTTCTACCAGGTCAAAAACGGCCTTGAGCCCTGCATTTCCCGCGCCGTCTCCTATGCGCCTTTTTGCGACCTGATCTGGTGCGAAACCTCCAAGCCGGATCTCGAACAGGCCCGCAGATTTGCCGAGGGCGTGCACAAGGTCCACCCCGGCAAGATGCTGGCTTACAATTGCTCGCCCTCCTTCAACTGGAAGAAGAACCTGGACGATGCGACAATCGCCAAGTTCCAGCGCGAACTGGGCGCCATGGGCTACAAGTTCCAGTTCATCACGCTGGCTGGCTTTCACCAGCTCAACTTCGGCATGTTCGAACTGGCCCGCGGCTATAAAGCCCGCCAGATGTCGGCCTATTCGGAACTGCAGGAAGCGGAATTCGCAGCCGAAGCCAACGGCTACACCGCCACCAAGCACCAGCGCGAAGTCGGCACCGGCTATTTCGATGCCGTGTCGGTTGCAATCTCCGGCGGCAAATCTTCAACCACCGCGATGAGCGAATCCACCGAGCAGGCCCAGTTCAAGCCGGCGGCCGAATAAACAACCTTCCGGCTGGCGGACAAGCCGCCAGCCGCTTGCGACCACCCATCCTCGCCGATCAAAGCGACCCAACAGGAGTAACCACAATGGCACCAGTGACACGCGTCAAGGAACGGGCCGAGGAACAATCCTCCGCCATGACCCAGGACCAACAGACCGCAATCCGGATGCTGGCCAACGACCTGCACCGCCTCAACCAGGCCGTCATGAAGGCCGTGGACGCCGGCGTCTCCGTGGAACTCGTCCGCTCGGCCCGCCATCACAATGAGGGCAATTGGGGCGACCTGATGATCCCGGTCATCGTCACCCAGGGCCGCTGAGGCTTTCAGAAGACGGCGTTACCACGCCGAAAGCCCGGACAGGCGATGGCCTGATCCGGGCTTCATTTTGTCCGCTGTCCGGAATATCGACCGGCAGGACTTCCGCAAGTGAACATGCGTCTTCCCATGACCTTGCGGGTTTCCAACTCTCTCAATCATTTTTGTTGCCTCCCTTACAAGTTCATTTGAATAAGTTTATCCTAGGCCCTGTTGACAAAGTGGATTCCCAAATCATCTGAATTCTGATTCAAAGCTTCCTTTTGGGAGGCTGATATGGCTCGTGGTGACCTTACTGACGCTGAATGGAAGATTATCGGGACACTATTGCCGTCAGAGCGG
>JBGSIT010000053.1:0-7049 GCA_041742335.1 Rhizobiaceae bacterium | reverse complement strand
CCGCTCTGACGGCAATAGTGTCCCGATAATCTTCCATTCAGCGTCAGTAAGGTCACCACGAGCCATATCAGCCTCCCAAAAGGAAGCTTTGAATCAGAATTCAGATGATTTGGGAATCCACTTTGTCAACAGGGCCTAATTTTAGAGCGACCCCCGCTAGGATGAAATTATTTTGAAATTTTCACCACAGCAGGTTCCCAAGCCCGCATTTTTCCATCGTCCAGCCCTGGGGCTGGCATCCATGCTAAAGGCCATACAATGCGTATATTCACATTTTTCGCTGCATTTGCAGCACTATTCCTGAGTTTTTCCAGTTATGCCCACGCGGATGATATAACCGTAGCCGCCAACCGCACCACGCATATCGGGCAAATGTCCATTTACTACCAAGAGGATTGCGGCAACCCCGCCAAGCCCACGGTCACTTATTCCCCGAAGCCCGCGCATGGCACCATCCGGGTTGAATGGAAGGCCGCCGCACTGGGTAAAAAAGCCAAATCCGGCTGTGCGGGCAAGAACGCTTATGGATTGTCTGTCTGGTATACTCCGAATGCTGGCTATCGCGGCAAGGACTATGTCAAGATTGGTATGCGGAGCGTAACATATGGCACCAATAGCCACTATATGGCCTGGAAATTGAATATTACCGTAAAATAATACCTCGCCTTTCGATTGTAGTCCAAACGGAATGGCCGGTTCCTCGTTCAGGTGCCGGCCTTTTTGCTGCCTGCTTTTCAAGCGAGACCTGCCAGCCTGCATTATTTTTATGATGCGGATTGAATTCTAAGAATATAACATGCGCCTCATCCGTTTGACTGCATGAGACTGACCGTGCACTTTTTGTCTGGTCAAACGCTCTCAACAACAAATTTGCTTAACGCCATTCTGGCATAAAGACCCTCCAGTATTGCCACGACAGGCCAATCACTCACCGTTTAACACCCGTTCAGAAAGGGAAAAATTCATGAACAATCGCAACACCCTGCTCGCTTTGTTTGCCAGCACGGCCTTTATTGGCCTCACAGGCTCCGCTTTCGCTTTGGATGGCAATGATGTGCTTGCCAAGATCAATGCAGTCAACAGCGCTGGCGGCATGACCATTTCTGCGGCAGATGTCGCCACAGACGGTTCGACCGTAACGCTGACCGATGCAAAAATCGACGTCAAGAGCGGCCCTGATGGCGGTTTTGCCCTTGGCACAATCACTATGGAGGGTGTCGAGGAAGCAGACGGCGGCTACAACATCGAGAGAATCGGATTTTCCGATATCAATTACGCCAAGGATGGTAACGGGATTACTGCGACGGACATTTCCATGAGCGGTGTGCATGTGCCGGCGGAAGCCAAGCCAGGGACACTGGACGGCATGATCTTTTACGACAGCATGCATGTCGGACCGATCGCCATTACAGCGAAAAACGAGAAGGTAGTATCCATTGACGAAGCCAACGCCACCATGAATCTGGCTGAAGACCAGAGCAAGATGGATTTCGACTTCAATGCCGCAGGCTTCAACGTTGATCTTTCAAGCGTCAAGGACCCCAAGGGCATGGACGCGATTGAAAAGCTCGGTCTTCAGCAGATCAACGGTGAAATTACCATGAAGGGCGAATGGACGCTTTCAGACGGCAAGCTGGATATTTCGGAATATTCATTTGACTTCGCCGATGTCGGTCGTCTTGATCTGAACCTTGGAATTACTGGCTATACGATGGAATTCGTCAAGGCACTGCAGGAGGCCACCAAGGCCGCCCAGGAAAACCCCGACCAGGCCGCCGGCCAGCAGGCCATGGGCATGGCGATGATGGGCCTGATGCAGCAGCTTTCCTATAACGGCGCTTCGATCCGTTTTGATGATGCCGGCATTACCGCGAAGCTTCTGGAATACGCCGGTTCGCAGCAAGGCGTCGACGGCAAGCAGATGGCGCAATCGCTCAAGGGCATGTTGCCCTTGCTGATCGGCCAGCTCAATATGCCTGACCTGCAGGCCCAGATCGTTTCCGCCGCCAATGCTTATCTTGATGATCCCAAGAGCATTGAAGTCTCCGCCAAGCCGGACCAGCCGGTCCCCTTCCCGCAGATCATGGGCGCCGCCATGGCCGCTCCGCAATCACTGCCGCAAGTGCTCAGCGTGAAGATCACCGCCAACGAATAGGTATTGCGGATTGCTGAAAAATACGGGCCCGGATGGTGAACCATCCGGGCTTTTTGTTGTTGTACAGCTTGGAGCTGATCGCCACGAAAAAGGGCAGCCACCCTCGGCAAGAGTTTTTCGCCCGGCACATTGCGCCAGGCCCGGCCTATCCGTGTGTCAGACTATGAAATTATGATCGAACAGGTCAGTTACGCCTTCCAGCACAATGCTGAAGTCATTCGTCGAGTCAATGACGCCGTTGTGATCGACATCCACGTATAGCCGATGTTCATCGAGTGCGAAGAAAGCACGCGTTTCCAAGGTCGAAAGTTGGTTCTTTCCGAGATCGAAAGTCGCGAATTCCTCAATGTAATTGAAGTTCTGTATATTGTTCATGAGCTGGAAGTCGAACCTGTCGCTCAGGATGTCAAAGCCCGTAACCGTATCAGGTCCGACGCCGTTGGATTCAGCAACATTGTCATAAATCAGTGTATCCTTATTGGTCGCGCCAGTCTGAAGAATGAGCTTGTCGGCACCGAGAGAACCGTAGATCGTATTGAGCCCGGCGCCAGCGTTGATCGTATCATTGCCATTGCCGCCGACCAGGATATCACTGCCGCTGCCGCCGGTGATAAATGCTCCGGAAGAGGCAAATGCACCGGGGATGGCATCAAAGCTCGTCATGTCTACGCCGGCAGTATTGGTGATGTTGATGGTCTTGATGATTTTATCGTCGGCGCCGGTAGCATTTAAAGACAATTTTGAATTGCCGGAGATGTTGATCACGGATGACAGGGTCGGCCCGCCGATCGCACCAAGATTGAAGACGTGATTGCCCCCGGAACTTTCCAGGTTGAGTGTCGTAAGGCCTGCCATCGATACACCGCTGCCGAGCAACTTTCCGACCGTGCTTGCTGCCGTGCCCAGATTGATCGTCAAATCATCCTGCGAATTGGCAGCGGCGTTCACGACATTCAGCGCGATGGCGAAAGCGGCGCTGCCATTAAAAGTGACTTTGCTGCCATCCGCAATATCGTTCAAAGTCAGGCCTACCAAGGCGTTGTTCAAAGTAATATCGGTGATACCGGTATCCTTGAAATTGTAAATGCCGGTAGCAGCATCGATTTCAATCTTTTCAAATCCAGTCAACAGCGTAGAAATATTGGCAAGGCTTCCCGTGACATGGACCGTGTCGATGCCTGAGCCGCCTTCAAGCCTGTGGCGCGTCGAATCCAAGGCTATTGCAGTGACGTCCAGCGTGTCGGTTCCAGTGCCCATATTGATATTGGCAAGAGCGCTTGTGGTGCCGCCAAGTGCCCCCAGTTTCAGAATATCGGTTCCCTGGCTTCCCTCCAATTTAACGAGAGAGTTGCTGTTAACCGTCCAGTTGACGCTTCCGCCCAAGGACGATGCATCGGCATTGGTCAAAGTATTGGTGACACCTGCGCCGAACTGAAAGGTTACATTCGAACCCAGTGTACTGGTCAGTTTGACATTGGAAACACCACTGCCGGAAAGGTCATAGTTGCCCTTGGCGGCGGTGACATCGAGGATTTCAAAATTCTGCAGCAGACCGGCAAAACTGGTGACCGCGCCGGAGATCTTGACCATATCGGCGTCCGCCCCTCCGTCGAACTGCTGGATATTGGCATCCAGCGCAATGCCCGTCACATCCAGCACGTCCGCGCCCGCGCCGAGGATGATCTGCGCCTTTGCGCCTGCGGTGCCGCCCAATTTGGTAATATTGATGGTGTCGTCGCCCGCGCCTGTTTGGATATCATCGAGCTTGTCGCTGCCGATGACGGCGGTGAGATTGCCGGCCAACGACTTTGAATCGAAATTCGAAAGGCCGCCTGTAGCAGCTGCGCTATAGGTGAAATTGACTGCGTCTGCATCTGGGTTGTATAAATAGACTTGTTCCCAATTGCTACCTGAGAGGTTGTAGTTTCCAGTCGCATAGACGAGTTCAAGAAATTCGAAATTTGCCAACGCGCCGTCCAGATCAGTCTGCGCGCCATAGACCCAGGTAACGTCATATCCCGCGCCGCCATCAATCTGGTGCTTGGTCCCGTCCAATGCGAACTGCACCTGGACAAAATCATCTCCCGCGCCTGTGTCCACAATGCCCTTTGCGCCGACCTCGCCTCCCAAAGCACTCAAATAGACTTCGTCGTTGCCGTTGCCCTTGCCTGTCGTGACAAAGGTCAAATTCGCCCCGCCGACTTCAATTCTCACATCAGACGTCAGTACCGAGGCATTGATCGATTGCAGTGCGCTGTCTTGCGTTTCATCAATAATTTCCACCCAGTTGTTCATGAGATTGTCGGACTGGATCACGATGTTCTCAAAGCCAATGCCGGTAACATCATAGGTTCCCTCTGCGGCAACGATATTGAGACTTTCGAAACTGGCCAGCGCATCGGCAAACTTGGTCGCCTTGCCATAGACCGAGACGCTGTCATGGCCTTCGCCGCCGTCAAAATGCTGCTTGGTTCCATCCACTGAAATGAAGGTCAGATCCAGTTTGTCGTCGCCGTCAAAAAGTTTCACCATGGCCTTGGCGGAAGTGGTTCCGCCCAGCTTTGTAATGGTGACCTCATCGTTGAAAAAGGTAGCACCGACCGAATTGAGGTTGTCTCCGCCCATCCATCCAAGGAGGCCGGATGCCGCGCCGGCAGCGCCAAAAACTTCAAGCCCGCCAGTCACCGGCGCATCATAGTGGAATTCAACCAGGTCAACGCCACTGCTTTGCAGTTGGACGTTTGTATAGCCCGTGCCGGTCAGGTCGTAGGCACCCGCGGCGTTCAGGATTGCCAAATTCTCGAAATTAATGAGCGCCGACAACCAATTAGCCTGATCGCCGCTGACGCGGGCGACATCAGTCCCCATGCCCCCGTCAAAGCTGTGCTGCGACAGATCACCCACTATATCCGCTACGTCGAGCCAGTCATTGCCGTCTCCAAGGTTGACCGTAGCCATGGCCGCCAGACCGGTCAGTGTGACGTCATCATCGCCTTTTCCGGTACTGACCGTCGTCAGGCTCCCCCCGCCGATTGTCGCCTTCATGCCCTTGGTCATAGCCGAGGCGTCGAGAAACTGCAGGCCGCCCTGCTCCGGCATGTCATAATTGATTTCGACTTTCGCGCCCGCCATGGCCTCGGATATGACGGTAACAACCTCAATGCCGCTGCCCGACAGATCATATGCGCCTTCAGCCTCATCAATGTAGATATTTTCGAAATTGGCCAAAAACGGCAGGCCGGATGTACTGCCGCCCTTGATGTTCACCGTATCAATGCCCGCTCCGCCGTCGAAAAATTGCGTGGCTGCATCGAGCGCCACGGCCGTCACATCCAGCATGTCGTCGCCGGCGCCGAGATCGACCAGAGCCTTTCCGGCTTCGGTTCCGCCAAGCGCGGTGATGGTGACAGTGTCATTGCCGGCGCCGGTCTTGACCGTGGCCAGTTCCACACCACCGACATCCACTGTCATATCCGCAAGCAACAACGAGCCATCGACGGATTTCAGCCCGCCGGTGGCCGTCGCATCATAGTTGAAAGTCACGGCGCTGTTGCCGGTGTCGCCGGAAAGAAACTCCACCGTTTCAATTCCGCTGCCGTTCATGTCATAAGCGCCGGCCGCATTGGCGAATTTCAGCCTTTCGAAATTGCTCAGCATCCCGGCGACATCGCCAAAATTTCCGTTGACTATGGCCGTGTCCTTGCCTTCGCCGCCTTCAACGGCCAGCTGGTCGGCATTCTCGTCAAGAGTGGTCAGGTCAACGCTGTCGTCGCCAGCGCCCAGATCGACTATTGCCTTGTCGCCGACGGCTCCGCCAAGCTCCGAAAGCACCAGAATATCGTTGCCTGCACCGGATGTCACCGATTTCAGGTTCGCGCCGCCCAAACTCGCGGTCAGTCCGCCGCTCATCTTCGAGGCATCGACCGCGCCGAGGAATTCGCTCACAAAGGTCCCAAGTTGCAGATCCGCAGCTCCGTCAATGACGATCTGCTTGATATTGGTGGCGGTCGGATCAAGGCTGATCTGGTTGGACGATCCATTGGAATGCAGGGTCAACGTTTCTGCGGCGATGTCGCCCGTCATTATTGCAGAGCTGTCCTTCAACGTCGCCGTCAATGTTTTGAAGACCCCATTATTCACCGTCTGCACATCCAGCGTGGTATCCACCGCATTGTTGAAAACGAACTTGCCATTTTCGACCTTGGCAGTTTTGATTCCGGAAACAGAAACAGTGTGGCTTTCCATTCCTTTGATGGTCAAAGCGCCAAGTCGCCCGGCATGGGTGATTTCGACTTCTGAATCAAAGTTCTTCAACTGGACATTGTTGAGCTTGGCCGATTTGGCCAGATTGAGCGTCAAATCATCGTCATCGCTGCGAGTAAACACCGCCTTTTCAATATTCATAAGCTGCGGGGTCAATTTGTCGGCTGCTATGAAAGCCGTAATCTTGTCGATGCCGCCCCGGCCGTTCAGCACGTCCTTGTTCGACAAGGTCGCCTTTTCATGACCATTCACTTCAAACATAGGCGCCAGGAACAGGTCCTTGCCGCCAGCGCCATCAAGATGATCGGTCTTTTTGGTGAGTTTGTGCTTCTTTGCCATTATCCTGGCCCCCGTTTAAAAACTGTTGAAAAAATGCGCTCATCAAAGCGGCGATAATTCGCCTACGGCTGAAACGGCTCAGGGTTGAGAATTATTCTTCTTCCCGGCTGCTTTTTGTTATTTTCGGTTTTTTCAGATTTTTCAATAGTACATTAGGCCCTGTTGACAAAGTGGATTCCCAAATCATCTGAATTCTGATTCAAAGCTTCCTTTTGGGAGGCTGATATGGCTCGTGGTGACCTTACTGACGCTGAATGGAAGATTATCGGGACACTATTGCCGTCAGAGCGGG
>JBGSIT010000052.1:0-14292 GCA_041742335.1 Rhizobiaceae bacterium | reverse complement strand
ATGACCCATGGCGCCGGGGCGAATTTGTCTGCCGGCTAGGAGAAACCCGGAAATGGACCCATAGGTCCATTGAGGATTTTCGACGACGCCGGCAGACAAATGCGCCCGGCCCTTCGGGTGGGCCGGATGCCACGCGCCGGGGGTGCAGCTCACCTCGACCGCAGCTTTGGCTGCGCTCTGCGGAGTGCTCCTACCCGGACGCCCGTCTCCGGTCCCACGCCATGGGTCATTATCATTGAACATTGGTATTACTGCTGGCGGAAAACAACGGGCAAATAAAACCCCGCACCGCTGGAGGTCGGTACGGGGTTAATCGGTCCCTTGGCTTTACCGGAACGCGCCGTTGCGCGTGCTAAACCTTTAGTCCGGCCTGCGCCGAGCGGCCAAAAGGGCAGCCATTCTATAAAACGCGTCGACGATCAATCTTGCCGTATACTCGTGCTTCGCGCTTGGCCGCGTGCAGGGATAGGCCAAACGTCGCAACAAACATTGACGAAATCAGGATTGCGAAAGCTGCCATTACGATTGTCATTGCATCCGTCCTACCGTTTCGCGCGGCCTGCCTTCAGGCCGCGTCCTTACTTCAATGAACGGATGATGGTCGGGGTTTATTCGATGCGATATCCAACGCTCAAAAAACTTCGCACGAAACCGATCATTGATCGCTCAACAGAACCAGAATAGTACAGATTTGTTTCTAGCGCATTTCACAATATAGTGAATATTGTAACAATTGTTTCAGAACTGTGAAGTGAAATCGTGTCACTAATGCGCTTTATCAGAATATAAAATCGTCGGCAGACAAGTTTGCCAAAGCAATATCGCTAAATGTCAATGTATCGGCGCCGTCCGTGATGACAACGTCCGCACCATTCTGGACGGCATGGTTGTTGATCAGGTCGCTATAGCTCGTAATACCCGCCAATTTGGAGAGATCAACCCGGTCTTTTCCATCTTCCCACAATGAAATGGTGTCGTTGCCGTATCCGCTTGAGAAGATGAAAATGTCCTTGCCAGCACCGCCATTCAAAAAGTCCGTGCCGGCCTTGCCGTCCAGAATGTCTGCGCCATTGCTGCCAAAGAGCGAGTTGTCGCCCTTGTTGCCGGTCAGGCGATTGGCAAGCCCGTTGCCGAAAGCCGAAATATCTTCCTGCCCGGCCAGCACCATGTTTTCAATATTGGTGGCCAGCGTCGTGGACACGGTCGTTTTCAACGTGTCGATGCCGCCATTGGCCGCCTCGACGATATAGGCTGTAAAAGCCCCGGTCACGTAAAGGTCGTTGCCCTTGCCGCCAATGACCTGGCTTGCATTGCCATCAGGGTCTTCAAAGACGCCGCCCTTGTAGAAAAACTTGTCATTGCCGGCGCCCAGATAAATATAGCCCGTAAAACTGCCGTCATTTTGATAAAACCGGTCATTGCCGCCGCCAAGCCCGACAAATCCTTCCATTTCACCGTTGTTTTCAACCCTGTCTGTGCCGTTGCCAGTCAGGATCGCCCAGGTGCCGCCGGTTATGACGCCGTCATTGACGATCGTGTGACGGCCAGAACCTTCGGCCCAGATGGCGGTATGGCCGCCAAGCAGCTTGGCTCCGTTCATGTTGTGCAGGTCCAGACCGGCTTTGTTGGCATAAAGGCCAATGTCTCCCTTGATGACGCCGCTGTTGGAAATGTCGCCATAACCGGAATTCAGGCCAAGCGCCGTGGCTTTGCCGGAAATGATGCTGCCGCTGTTGCTGACCGAATGGCCATAATTGTCAAACCAGACAGCTGCGCCGCCGCCGGCGCGGATCAGGCCGGCATTGGCAAGGTCAGACCCCCTGCCCTCATAAAACAGGCCGCCCCATCCCTTGACCATGGCTTGGCTGCCAATGGACCAATCGGAATGCGCGCCCTGGGAATAAGCGGCATAGGTCTTGGCGCCACTGGTGCTGACTGCACCGTTGATATCAATGTCCAGATGCGAGGCGCGACGATCCTCGAACAAAGCGAGCCCGCTATTGACGCTGACGCTGCCATTGCCGGTCAAAATCCAGTGATCCGACTTGCCCGTCAGATCAAGCCGGTCATGCCGCGCTTTGCCAATTTTATGTGTCGCCAAGCCGCTGCCTCCAAACCAAAACCACACCGGCAAGACAACCGGCCAAGGACAGTTTTCATTAATACAATTTTAAGGGTAAGGGCAATCCGCCGCAAAGAAAACCCTAAAATTCAAGGCTGGATTGCAGCAAGGCGCCGCTTGATGAGGGACAAGGTCCGGATGGGCAAAGAAACCGGGCAAGGTCTTTGTCGCCATTGAAACAGGACAGCGTTGCCACCGCGATTGCGCGGGCGGCTGCGCAATCCTTCAATGCATGGTCGCTGACGACGTGAAGGTTACGCGACCAGGCGCCGGGCCCAACGGACAACCTCGCCGGATTGAGCATATCGGTCCTTGACCGATACCGGACTGCGACCCACCGTTCATCATCCGGGCAAGCATGCGCAAAACCCGTAAAGATCGCTTCAAATGTATCAACGACCAGCACCGGCATTTTCGATGGTCCGTTAGAAAATGAAGTCCGATGCATGCAGATCGGCAAGGTCCACCCTCCTGAGCACAAGTTGATCGTCACCGTGATGGATAATGACGTCGTTATTGTGCTGTTCGGAATGTTGCATCATTTTATTGAAATTCTTGAACAGGCGAGGACCTTCCGAAAAATCGATCAGGTCGATTCCTGCGTCAAAGTCGCGAATCTTGTCCGACCCGAAATGACGCGAAAAGAAAAAGTGGTCTTCGCCGCCGCCGCCGGTCAGGATATCGTTGCCGCCGCCGGCCTTCAGCCAGTTGTCATGGGAGTCGCCTGTCAGGCGGTCCCTGAAAGCCGAACCAATCACACCCTCGATGCTGCCCAATATGTCGCCCGCTGCATCTCCACCACGATAGACGTGGGTTGCGAGATTGATCTTCACCCCTGCGGCAGAGTGCAGGTAGGAAACAAGATCCATCCCGCCATTGCCGTTGATCAGATCGCCGCCGCCGCCGCCCTCAAGGATATTTTTGCCGTCGTCGCCGTTCAGCAGATCGATGAATTTGGAGCCGCGCAAGTTTTCAATACCCTGCATCGTGCTGGTCTTGCCGCCCTCGCCGGTGATCTTGCCGGTCAGCAGGCTTGCCAAAGCGCCACCTGTCGTAAAGCCGGCGAAACTGACGGTATCCGAACCGCCGCCGCCGAAGAAAACATCATATCCGCCGCCGCCGGCGAGAATATTTTTGCCGTCATTGCCGATAATCAGATTGTCGGCTGCATTTCCGGTTGCATTGATGTTGGCCTTCCCAAGCAGGGTAAGGTTTTCGAAGTTTGCGCTCAACTCATGGCTGACTTCGGATTTGACCGTGTCGTTGCCACCATCGGCTGTCTCGTAAATTGGCATATCCTTGGAATTGATCAGGTAGGTGTCGTTGCCAATTCCGCCTTTGATGGCAAAGTTCGAGGTAGTTGATTTCAAGATGGCGTCGCGGATATCGATTGTGTCATTGCCAAGCCCCATGTCAAAGACGGCGCCTGTGAATGTTCCACCGGCGCCGATGTAGATGTCGTTGCCTTCACCGAGCTGGACCGAGCCTTCGATAAGTCCGGCATTGACGATTTTCTCATCGCCGAGTTCGCCGAAGATGGCAAACTGCGTGCCGGAAATCTTGCCGAAATTATTGATTTCGTTGGCTTCATTGTAGTCAGACTTGATCGATATCCCTGTTTCATTTCCCGAAATGACGCCATTCTTTCCGTTCAGCAAGTTAACGAAAGAATTTTGAAGTTGAACGCCGACCGCCGCTGATATCGACCCATGATTTTCCAAAACTGCGTCGGCGCCGATGACGCGAATGCCGGCTGTTGTTGCCTGGCCTGTCAACGCAATCACACCGTAATTGAAGGCAGACTGATTGGTGCCAAGAATGCTGATACCGACAGCACTATCGACGTCACTTGCAATCAGACCATGATTGATGGCGATATTTTGATGATTGGCAAGGCTCAGGCCAGTCTTGGCGCTGAGGATTCCGGTTTCGGAAATGATGATTGTGTGCTCTTTTGCGGCTATCTTTACAGCTATCTGCGCCGCATTAACCGTGCCATTGACAAGAAGGTGGTTTCCGTAGGTCAATGCGCCAAACTGCACGCCGAAATCGACTGTATCTATCGTGACACCCTCGTTGACGACCCAAAAGCTGTCATTGGTATTGATCGTGATCGTGGTATTGGTGTCAGCGAGGATTTCATTATACGACATTATTATCTCCTAAATTATGCTTATGACTATTACTAATATACAATATTTGTTTTCAAAAGGTAACCTGGGTAACAGCGGTTATAAGAACAGCAATTTTTTTGCGAGAGCTCCGCATATGCGCTGCAGAGACGAGATATCAAGGCCATGACGCCACGGCAGAGCGCAATGGCGAAACAGTGCGCCATGTCCTGTCGGCCGCCGGCCTTGGGCAGGCCGGGGGGCGCATTGCGGGATCAACGCACTTCGGGCGCATCATCGGCATGCTCCGGCGCCAATGCCCGTATCCCGTCGCGCGCCACGGCTATCTGGCATGAGACCGCCTCAACTGCCGCGATATGTCGAGAAACTGAAGGGCGACAGCAACAGCGGCACGTGATAATGCGCGGTCACATCGGCGATGCCGAAGCGGATCGGGATGAGATCGAGGAAGGGCGGATCGGGCAGCTTGGCGCCGGTGGCGCGTAAATAATCGCCGGCATGGAAAACCAGTTCATAAACGCCCTTCGAGAAGCTTTCACCTGAAAGGATCGGCCCGCCATCGACCCGGCCGTCGTCATTGGTCGCCACGCGCTTGACCAGAACCCTGTTTTCGCCGTCGATCCGGTAGAGATCGATGGCCAGGCCTTCAGCCGGCCTGCCAAGCGCAGTGTCGAGAACATGGGTGGTCAATCCGGTCATGGCTGGAAATCCTCGACAACGAAGGGTTTTTCAAAGAAATATTCCTCCAGATTGACGCCCGGCCCGTCCCGGTCGACAATCAGGAAGTTGCTGGGCGCTGCCAGCGCCATCAGCGGATGGTGCCAGACATTGGCGCGGTAATTGACGCCCTGGCGGCCCGTGGCCGAAAAGACCCGCGGACGGCCCGGTTCACCGTTTTCATCGTCGGCAACCACCACCAGCCAGGGGTGATTGTCGAGCGGATGGAAGCTCTGGCTGCCGAAAGGATGGCGTTCCATCATGCCGATTTCATAGGGAAAAGCCCGAGGCTGGCCGCGGAATATATTGAGGATGACGCGCGCGCCCTCGCCTTTTGCTTCCGCCGTCGCCAAAGCGTGAAAGCGTTCGGTTGTGCCGCCATTGATCAGCCGCATCCGCGCCGTATCGGCCTCCACGACGTCGCCGAAGGGAGCGAAGGCCTGGGCTGTCAGCGGTTCGATCGTCAGGACATGGTTCATGGCGGCAATCAGGCCTTGACGCCGAACAGGCGCAGACGGCTGACGCCGCCATCGGGATACATGCCAAAGCGGATATGGGTCAGCGGCCCGACGGTGGCAAGATCGTCGCCCTTGAATTCATGCACATGATCCATCTGCAGCTTCTTGCGGCCAAGGAGCGGCATCCAGTTTTGCGAGGCGGCAATTTCGCTTTCGCTGAAACCATCGCCGTGGCCCGGCAGATAGGCGCCGAGGATCTCGCATGTGTCGGGGAAATTGCCCTTGAAATGCGCCGTATCGACAATCACCCGCTTGATGATGCCGGTATGGCCGAGCCTGATGACGGCCCAGTCATGGCCCGGACCCCGCCGGCGCGCCGTCTCCCAGCCATCGCCCATATTGATGCCGCGGCCCGGCCCGAGCATCTGGTCGGGCACGCCGTAATGGGCATTGGACCAGGCCAGCGACTTGGCGCCGTTGAAAATATAGGCCAAATCGACCTGCTCGCCCTGGCTGACCTTGTTCCAGTCGAAAAAGGCCGTGCCATAGACCCTGAGCCGGGCAATGCCGCCGTCGGGGTAGATATGCAGGCGCAGATGCGTCCAGACCTTGTCCTTGCCGGCATTTTCAAGGAAATGGTGGGCAGAAGGCCCGAGCGGCGATTTGGCGAGGATCTCGGTCCAGTCGGCCTCATTGTTCGGGTCGGGATTGCCGGTTTCACGGAAAGCCGCATCGATGGAGCAGAAGGGCGGATAATTGCCGGTGAAATAATGCGTGTCGACGTCAAAACCGTGGATGCGGCCCGGCATGGCCAGCTTGATGACGGCGATGTCGTGGCCAGGAACCCGCTTGCGCCGGCTTTCCCAGCCATCCATCCATTTGCCATTGTCATCGTAAAGGCCTTCTTCCCAGCGGGCCGGCTCATCGGCCAGCATCCGCGACAACGGCGCAAAAAACTCGTCGGAAGCATGAAGGCCGACAGCGCCGAGCCTGGCGGAGGCAAGGTTGACGGTGCCGATGGCAAAAGCCGGCATGGTGATCGTCTCAGTCATTGAAGTCTCCGGGATTCAGGGAAGACAGGCGCAGCCAGGCAATTTTTTCCACCTGCGCGCAGGCGGCATCGAATTCATCGTGGCGGGCATGGTGGATACGGTTTTCAAAGGCCGACAATATATCGCTCTTGTCCAGGCCCTTGACGGCGATAATGAAAGGAAAGCCGAATTTTTCGACATAGCGGATATTGAGATCGGTAAAGCGTTCATGCTCGGCATGGCTGAGCCGATCAAGGCCTGCGCCAGCCTGCTCGTTCTTGCTGTCCCGGGTCAGCCCGCCTGCAATCGCCAGTTTTCCTGCCAGATCAGGATGGGCCTGCAAAACCTTGAGCCGCTCCTTTTCGCTGGCGGCGCGAAACGCCGCCACCAGCGCCTTGTGCACGGCCTTGGCGTCCAGTTTGCCTTCCAGCCCCAGGTCAAAGGCGCGTTCGGCGATCCAGGGCGAATGTTCGAATACCCCGCCAAACCGCGTGACGAATGTCGCCTTGTCCATCATCATCTCCCGTCGGGCCGGTGTTTTTCAATATTTTAGCCTGTCAGGCGAAGATACAGTCGAAACCGAGGCGAGGACAAGGGGATGGGCGCCTCTTCCCCGGACAAACCTTAACCTTGCCTTTGAACTCGGCGAAAAATGCTCTCGAATGGTGTATAATGGGGTCCAAGGTAGAAAATTTCAGCAAGGTCAAGCTCATGCAACGGACAATCCAGCTTCTTTCCGGCGTCAGCAAGGCCAACCGCTATGACGTGACGGCCGAAATTGACAGGGCCATCATGGGACTTGGCGGCTGGATTACGGGCCACGGACTGTTTTCCAACATTCTCGTCACCTTCCGGTTTGAAATGCCGACCGCACAATTTCCCGCACTGGCCGACCGGCTTGCCGCCAGCGGCGTGCATCTTGATGAAGACAGCCTGGCATGGTTGGAGGCTGTCGCCATCCATAGCCCCAACAGCATGAAGGAAATCCCGGCCTCCATCGCCGTGACCTTCCTCCATAACGAACCCGACCTTCGCCATGAGGTGCCCGCCGTTCCGGGATAGCGCGGCAAACAGGCATGGCCTATTTGACGACCCTGAAGACCTCCCAGAAGGTTGATCCGGACACCACGACCTCGCCCATGCGCTTGCCCCATTCCTCATGCATCTTGATCTTGGCGATGGCGTCGAAGAAATCCTGCAATTCGCCAAGCCCTTCAATCGGAAACTCAATCTGCACAACGCCTTCCTTCGCGCCGACCGATCCGGTCAGCATGCGCGCCTTGTCCACATCGAAACTCGTCTGCCTGCCAATCTCCTCGTCCCATTGTTTGCTGAGTGCGATGGCCTCCTGCTTGTGGCCGAACTTTGCCTCGAATTGCCAGCGTGCGATCATCATTTCGAAATCTCCCCTGTTCGAGTTGAAAAACAGAAGATCCTAACACGGATCGGGATTTTGGTTAATGGATGCGTCTTGCTGCAATGAATAATTTATTGCAGTCCATGAAGAGCCTGAGACAATGATTCCGGCAAAGCCGGCAAGACACCGGAAACATGGAAGTATTCGCGCAAAGAAAGCAGTTGAATATTCCTGCAACCAAGCGCAAAATTTAATTTCTGTCAGAATTCTTTCTGTTATTTCGCTGCATTGCGAGGCCGCATCATGACCCTGAAAGTAATAGGCGCAGGCTTTGGGCGGACCGGTACCTGGTCCACCTTTGCCGCCCTCAACCAGCTTGGCTTTCCTTGCTATCACATGCAGGAAGTCATCATCAACAAGGCCAACAAGGGCCATCTGGATTTCTGGCGGCGGGTCGCCAATTCTCCTCCGGGAAGCCAGCACGACTGGAACCAGGTTCTGGGCAAATATACCGCCACGGTCGACAACCCTGCCTGCTGCGTCTGGCGCGAACTGATGGCGGCCTATCCCGATGCCAAGATCCTGCTGACGCTGCATCCGCGCGGTCCGGGCGCCTGGTATGACAGCACAATCGACACGATCTATTTCACCGAAAATCTATGGCAATTCAAGATACTGGAATGGCTGACGCCCTTCGGCCGGAAATTCGGCGACATGTCGCGCAAGCTGATCTGGGGCCGGGTGCTCAAGGGCGTGATGGGCGACCGTGACAAGGCCATTGCCCGCTACAATGCCTATGTCGAAGAGGTCAAGGCGGCTGTGCCGCCGGAAAAGCTGCTGGTCTTCACCGTCACTGAAGGCTGGGGGCCGTTGTGCAAGTTCCTTGGCGTGCCCGAACCCGCCGAGCCCTTCCCCAATCTCAACGACAGGGCCTCTATCAAGAAGACCATCGGCGAGATCATCTTTGGGTCCTATATCATGCTTGGCCTGTCCATCGTCGCCATCGCCATCGTGCTGGCCCTGCTGTGGCAGGTTTTGGGCTAGCGACAACCCGCAAGGCGAAGCATCTCACCCGGCAGAGCGCCGCGCCAGCCGGTCGGCAACCATGGCCTGCATGCGCCATAAATAGCGGTCGTGAATTCCAGCCGCCTCCAGGTGGGTGATCGAATTGAGCAGGTAGTCGGCCATCGAGCCGACATGACCGACTGCGCTCGCCAGCCGGTCGGCGACCTCTTCGTCGGACAGGCGGCCCGCATACATGAAATGGCTACGCTCAATGGTAAAGGCGATTGCCGGCACGGTGCCCTGGTCGGCTTTGGCGTTGACCCAGCTGGGCGGCGTCGGCGGCTCGGTGCGCAACAGGTCTTCCAGCGATTTGGGCAGTCCTGCCGGGTCCATCCGGAAAGCAACCCCCTTGCACTGGCCGCCGCGATCCAGCGACATCATCAATCCGGGTGCCGCGGGATTGCCGCGATGACGGGTGTCCGGGCCCAGACAAAAGGCGCGGTGCCAGCCGCGGATTATGGCCGCACGCGTGTCGGTGACGGCAAATCGCTGCTGCCAGATCAGCGAGCCGATGGCAAAGACCCACAGGCCTTCATCCGCCTTTACCTTTGCCATGATATCGGCGACCGTGCGGTGGTAATAATCGTCGCCGGGCGGCTGCCAGCGCACCGGACCGCGCTCATCCACCCTATCGGGCAAAAGGTTGACAAGATCGCGGGTGAGGCTGAACTTGGACCGCATGGTCAAACCTGCTGATGCTGACAGAACTTCGGGGGCGCTGAAAAGGAACCTGCAATCATACATAACAGCCTTCATGGAAAATTCCAGACTGGCATCAGGATTTGCAACCTGTACAAATGGCGATCACAATCCACATGCTTCAGAAAAGCTGCAACGGAGGCGAAATCATGAACGATCTCGAGCGAAACAAAGCCAACGCCATCGCCTTTTACCAGATGATGTTCAATGATTGCCGGCCGCGTGAGGCCATCGCGCTGTATGCCGGTGCGGATTACATCCAGCACAATCCGCATGTGGCCACTGGCAAGCAGGGTTTCATCGATTATTTCGAGAAGATGAACCGGGAAGGGCCGGGCAAGAAGGTCACGGTCAAGCGCGCCGTCGCGGAGGGCGACCTGGTGGTGCTTCACTGCCACCAGTCCTGGCCGGGCGACAAGGATTATGCCGGCATCGACATCTTCCGGCTCGACGACGACGGCAAGATCGTCGAGCATTGGGATGTGCTGCAGACGGTGCCGGAGGCATCAGCCAATTCCAACGGCATGTTTTAAGGCGCAAAGACCGGACTTGCCTGCCGGTCATCAACCGCCCGGCTGGATTGCCAGCACCACATTGCCGCGCTTGCGACCGGTATCGACATAGGCATGGGCTTCCTTCGCATGGGCCAGCGGATAGACGCGGTCGATGAGCGGCTTGAATGCGCCGCTTCTGGCCAGTTCCGCGATGAATTCCAATGCCTTTCGATCCGGATTAGCCACGCCTGCAATCACCTTCTTGCCGCTCGCCCTGGAAGGGCGTTCCAGCCCCAGCGCCTGGGAAAACGAGCCCAATACCAGCAGCAAGCGTCCGCCGGGCTTCAGCGAGGCTTCGACATGTGAAAACGCCACCGCGCCATTGGTATTCAATATGATGTCCCAGGTTTCGCCAGTGGCGGCGAAATCCTGTCTTGTATAATCGATGACCTTGTCTGCACCGATGCTTTTGACCAGATCGACATTGGCCGTGCTGCATACCCCGGTGACTTCCGCGCCGAAATGCTTGGCGATCTGGACTGCCGCCGATCCGACGCTGCCGGAAGCGCCGACCACCAGCACCTTGTCGCCGCTTTTTATGCCGCCCTTCTTGACCAGGTAATCCAGCGCGGCTGTTGCGCCGAAGCACAGCGCTGCGGCTTCCTCGAAAGACAGGTTTTCCGGCTTGGGCAGGATCATCCCGTCTTCGGAGACAACCCGGTATTCGGCATGGCAGCCGAATTTTGCGCCGGTATAAGCAAAGACCTCGTCGCCGGCCTTGAACCGCGTGACCGACTTGCCGACAGCCTCCACCACGCCCGCCAGATCACCACCCAGAACCGGATTGCGCGGACCGAAGACGCCAAAGACCAGACGGCCGATCGGCCCGAAACCTTTCGGCAGGTTGAGGCTTCGCGCCCGCCAATCGGCAGAAGACACCGTGGCGGCATGTATCCTGACCAGCACTTCATTGTCTTTGGGAACCGGCTTGGCCACTTCCGCCAAAGTCAGGACATCGGGGGCGCCGTAGCTGTGGTAAACAATGGCTTTCATCTCTGTTTCTCCTTGTTTCGTTTTGCTGCCCTCTTTTATCCATGCATTTTTAGAAAATGAATTGACTAAATTCGTTGTTTTACTATGCATATATGCATGGATTGGCGCGCTGTGAAATTTGACTGGAACCGGGCACGGGCATTTCTGGTCACCGTGGAAGAGGGTTCGCTGTCGGCTGCGGCCCGCGCGCTCGGCATGGCGCAACCGACATTGGGCCGCCAAGTCGATGCGCTGGAGCAGGAATTGGGCGTGGTGCTTTTCGAGCGCGTCGGCCGCGGCTTGACGCTCACCCCGAGCGGGCTGGAACTGCTCGATCATGTCCGCGCCATGGGTGCGGCCGCAAATCAGGTGTCGCTGAGCGCGGCCGGCCAATCGCAGAGCATCGAGGGCACTGTCTGCATTGCGGCAAGCGAGGTCTATGCCGCATTCCTGCTGCCGCCGATCATTGCCAAGCTGCGGCTTGCGCAACCGGCCATCAGCATCGAAATCGTCGCTTCAAGCGCTCCCAGCGACCTGAAGCGGCGCGAGGCCGATATCGCCATCCGCAATTTCCGGCCCAGCGAACCGGACCTGATCGGCCGGAAGATCCGCGATGTTCCCGCCCGGCTTTATGCCGCGCCCGCTTATCTCGAAAGCATCGGCAATCCAAAACTGCCGCATGACCTCGCCAAGGCCGATTTCATCAGCATTGATGCCTCCGGCATGTTCATGAAGGGGCTGAACAGCCTCGGCCTCAACCTCACCGAGCGCAATTTTCCAATCCTGACCGAGAACTATCTCGTCATGTGGGAATTTGTGAAACAGGGCCTGGGCATCGGCATTCTCGACGGCCATATCGGCGACGCCGAACCCATGGTGCAACGGGTGCTGCCGGAGCTTGAGCCCTTGATGTTTCCCATCTGGCTCGTCGCCCACCGGGAGGTCAATACCAGCCGGCGGGTGCGGGTTGTGTTTGATTTATTGGCAAAAGAACTGGCGGTGGTTTAGCGGCAACTCACCCGGGCTTGTGAAATTCATGCCAGTGGCGGGCAATCTCGATGCGGCGGGGGAGCCACACCCTGTCATGGCTTTTGACATACTCCACAAAGCGACGCAGGGCGGCCACGCGCGCCGGACGGCCGACAAGGCGGCAGTGAAGCCCTACGCTCATCATCTTGGCCGCGCCATCCTTGCCTTCCTGATAGAGCACATCGAAGGCATCCTTGAGGTATGTGAAGAACTGGTCGCCGGAATTGAAGCCCTGCGGCGTGGCAAAGCGCATGTCGTTGGTATCCAGCGTATAGGGGATGATCAGGAAGGGCTTGCCGTCGACGCCTTCGACCCAGAACGGCAGGTCGTCGGAATAATTGTCCGAGGAATAGAGAAAGCCGCCCTCCTCCTGCACCAGACGCAGCGTGTTGACTGAAGGCTTGCCCTGATACATGCCATAAGGCCGCTCGCCGCAGATTTCTGTATGCAGGCGCACGGCTTCGAGTATATGACGGCGCTCTTCGCTTTCCGAAAAATCCTTGTATTCCAGCCAGCGATAGCCGTGGCTGGCAATTTCCCATCCGGCCTCGCGCATCGCCGCTACGGCCTCCGGATTGCGCGCCATTGCCAAGGTCACGCCATAGACGGTAACGGGCACCTTGAGCCCGGTAAACAGCCGGTGCAGCCGCCAGAAACCGGCGCGCGAGCCGTATTCGTAGATCGATTCCATATTGAGATTGCGCTGGCCCGGCCAGGCGCTTGCGCCGACAATCTCCGACAGCAGGTTTTCAGAGGCCGGATCGCCATCAAGAATCGAACTTTCCCCGCCCTCCTCGTAATTGATCACGAACTGCACGGCGACATGGGCGCCGCCCGGCCATTGCGGATCAGGAGGCGTGCGGCCGTAGCCAACCAGGTCGCGCGGATATTCAGCCTTGTGCATGGGATTTGCCTTTCGTGGGACGATGAAAGCTAGCCAAGGATTGCGGGATTGTCGAGGGTGGGTGGCCGCTTCTGTTTCGGCAATGGACCGTCATATGATTCCAGCCGCTGTTTTGCACCGTCGCCGCAACCGCAACCGCCCGCACCCGTATTTCAAATTCTTCAATGTCGAAGTTTCGTCGCGACCTGACGCTGAGGCTGGCCGGACGGCCTTTGTGCATGAATATTGAAAGCAATGAATTTTTCTACTCAGTAAAATCGAAAATTGAAACTTGCGCAATTCATCCGGATGGCAGGGCTGAATTCCAGGCCGGTGCGACAGGCGATACAACTTCTCGCAACTACTTGCCTGCGAGTTCGCTTCACCGCCGCGTTTCGCAAATTTTCCGCGATCCGCGGGATGGTTAAAGAAGCCCTAACGGTCTTGTAAAACACGATATTGTTTAATAATATTCTAATATTAATTTGGTTGCACACTCTATAGATAATACACTTTTAGGTTAAATCGAATTCATATGACAGCAGGATAATTCATTCATATTGGAGCGATCGACATGGAAGAAATTCTCAATGCAGCCCCCATCGTCGCCAACCCTGTTTCAGATATAGCCTTTCCCGTCGGGCGAAGTCTCGATTTAACCCTGCCGCCGGATGTTTTCCGCGATGACGACGGTGACCAGCTCCGGCTCACCGCGACGCTTGCCAGCGGCGAGCCGCTGCCCTCCTGGTTGAGTTTCAATGCTGAAACCGGCGCATTTTCAGGCACGCCGACGGACCAGAACATTGGCGCGATCGACATCAAGGTAACCGCCAGCGACGGAGGCGCCTCCATCTCCGATTCATTTGTCATCACAGTGACGCCAGCCCTCGCCGATCCCGCGCCAGATACCACTGTGGAAGGCGGGACGCGCGCCGACCGGCCGGTTGACTACGGCAATGACCCGATTCCGACCGATCCTGAACCCACCGACGATCCAGGCGACGATCCCATACCAACCGGTGATCCGATCCCGGTCGAAGACCCCGGCAATGGCACGCCCGCAGAATATCCCGATCCGGGCACGCCCGCCAACGATCCGAGAACCGGCACGCCGATTGGCGAGACGGGCACAGGCGGCGATCCGACGCCCATCGGCGATCCGATCCCGGTCGAAGACCCCGGCAATGGCACGCCCGTGGAATATCCCGATCCGGGCACGCCCGCCAACGATCCGAGAACCGGCACGCCGATTGGCGAGACAGGCACGGGCGGA
>JBGSIT010000051.1:0-36386 GCA_041742335.1 Rhizobiaceae bacterium | reverse complement strand
AAACAGGAATTCCGGACTCGTGTTCCTTCAGTATCCCGATGATCTGCTCTTCCGTGAAGCGGCTTCGTTTCATGTTCTGGTCCTCTCGATGGGCCAAAACGAACTTCAAACCGGATTAGGTCAACGGGGCAAGGTCACAGCCAATCCGGCGAACCGGCCGGGCCGCGAACAACTTCCTGCAGACATAAAATATCGGGATCGGTCTGGACAAGATAATCCATCAGCGGGGTGTGCAGCCTGCCGCCCCAGGCATTCAGACTCAGAATGCGCATTGAGCACCCCCGGACCGCATCGCTTTGGGACCCTGCACCAGTCCTTACGCCGCGTCGGATGTCAGGTCTTGATTGAGGAATGCGTCGATGGCGGTGGAGGATTCCGCACCGCGCAGTTTGGTGACGAGATCCTGGTCACGCAGCACGCGCGCAATCCGCGACAGCGCCTTGAGATGATCGGCGCCGGCGCCTTCGGGCGCCAGTAGCAGGAAAACCAGATCAACAGGCTGGTCATCCAGCGCTTCGAAATCAACCGGCGTTTCAAGTCGCGCAAAAACCCCGACGATGCGGTTGAGATTTTTCATCTTGCCATGCGGGATGGCTATGCCGCCGCCAACACCGGTCGAACCCAGCCGCTCGCGCTGCAGGATCACTTCGAAAATATCGCGCTCCGGCAGGCCCGTCAGCCGGGCCGCCCGGGCTGACATTTCACTAAGCAATTGCTTTTTGCTGCTGGATTTCAAGGCTGGGATGATCGCATCACTGTGCAAGATGTCCGCCAGAGCCATGTTGTATTTCCTGTGCTGTTTCGCCTCGGAGTCCGGAACCCGAAAAAATCAGGGTCCGGACAACCGTATTTTTTGACAGGTAGAGGCTTGCCTCAGCCCTTTATGCTGGCTGCATCGATCCAGCCGATATTGCCGTCATTGCGGCGGTAGACGATATTGAGTTGGTCATTTCCGGGCGTCCGGAACATGAAGACCGGCTCGTCAGTCATATCGAGCGCCATGACAGCAGTAGCAACTGACATGGTCTTGAGTTGCTTTGTGCTCTCCGCGACAATGGCAGGCGCATAGTCCTCCGCCAGTTCCTCGTCGCCGTCGGCTCCGGAATCCAGCACCGTATAGCCGAATTCGGCCGTCACCTTGTGACCATCTGCATGATGATCCTTCAGCTTACGCTTGTAGCGGCGAAGGCGCTTTTCAATACGGGCGAAAGCCATGTCGAATGAGGCCTGGGGATCATTGGCTTCCCCTGCCGCATGCAGGTTGGCGCCTGAATCAAGATGGATCTTGCAATCTGCTGCGAACCGCGAACCGGATTTTTCCACAATCACCTGACTTGAAAAGCCGCCGGCGAAATATTTGTCGACTGCCTCGCCAATTTGATCGCTAATCCTTGTTCTGAAAGCGTCGCCGATGTCCATTTGCTTGCCGGATACACGCACACTCATGGAAATTCCCTTCTAGTGTTCAGTCGTCTCGAAGTTCGCTATCTCCCGATGCCATCCCTGAAGCGAACTTCGGTCTCAGAGGGGCCTTTCACTTGTCTGCGGCTATCGTTTTGCCGGTAAACAAGGCCTTTTAGAGACGATTGATATTGCCTGTCGCCGACACACCATACGCCTCGAAGCTGATGTCGGGATTGCCTGACTGAATTTCCAGCCCCTCATTGGACTAAAAAAACAGTGCAGCCAAAGCCATTTCACTGCCCGATCTCACGTCAGTTTATTCCAACACTTCAATCCGTCCAAGCATTTGTGTGCGTCAAGCCATAATGGCTCTGCTTTTCCTGACTGAACATCGGGGATATCAGGCACTCAGGAGATGGCGCGATCTATATAGACCGGCGCTAAAAGTCAACACCTGGCGCTTTGCAAGCCTGTGGACCGACCGGCATGAAGCTGCTCGCTGCGCCTTCATGGTCGGATTTTAGGGGTCGCGGCAACAGTTCCGCTCAGAAGCCCGAGGCCTTGGCGAGCGCACGCTTTTCACGCCGGCGTTGCACGGATGAAGGAATGTTCATCGCTTCCCTGTATTTGGCCACTGTCCGGCGAGCCAGATTGATGCCGCCTTCACGCAACTGTTCGACGATATCGTCGTCGGAAAGCACCGCTGCCGCATTTTCCTGCGTGATCATGGTCCTGATCTTGTTGCGCACGGATTCCGCGGAATGGTTTTGGCCGCCCTCCGAAGATCCGATGGAGACAGTGAAGAAATATTTCAGCTCGAACAGCCCGCGCGGCGTCAGCATATATTTGTTGGATGTCACGCGACTGACGGTCGATTCATGCATCTTGATGGCTTCAGCAACGGCCTTGAGGTTGAGCGGGCGGAGATGGTTGACGCCATGCAGCAGGAAGGCATCCTGCTGGCGGACAATTTCACTGGCGACCTTCATGATGGTGCGCGCCCGCTGGTCCAGGCTGCGCGTCAGCCAGCTGGCATTCTGCAGGCAATCCGTCAGAAAGGCCTGGTCGGGGCTGTTGCGCGGCGTCAATTTTGACACTTGCGCGTAATAATCCTGATTGACCAGAACCCTGGGCAGGGTATCTGCATTCAATTCAACATGCCACGATCCGTCCTGGGCCGGTCGCACAATGACATCGGGGAGAATGGATTCAGACAGGCTGGTTATGAAATTGCCGCCGGGCTTGGGATCAAGCTTGCGAATTTCCGCCAGCATGTCGAGCAGGTCTTCCTCATCGACGCCGCAGAGCCGCTTGAGGCTGGCAAAGTCGCGGCGGCCCAGAAGCTCGAGATTTTCGATGAGCGCCTTCATGGCGGGGTCAAAACGGTTCCTGGCCTGCAGCTGTATGGCAAGGCATTCGCTGAGAGAGCGCGCAAAAATTCCCGGCGGATCAAGTTGTTGCAGCTTGGCGAGAACGGTTTCGATTGCTTCGACCGACCGGCCGAGACGGCTTGCCACCTCCACGAGATCGGCACTGATATAGCCGGCTTCATCCAATCGGTCGACCAGGGCTTGCGCCACCAGCATTTCGCCAGGCTCGGAAATTGAAAACGGAATTTGCTGGTTGAGGTGGTCGCGCAGCGATACCTGGCCTGCGACGAATTCATCCAGATCATAGCTTTCCGAGGATTCGCCCTGACCGCCCGGCATGGATTTCCACTGGCTGAGCAATTCGGGCGCATCGGCGCGCCGCGTCTCGGTGTCATCCTGAAAGACATTGCCGTAGTCCGCATCCAGAGTTTCAGTGAACGGGGCATTGTCGCCGTCGCCAAGCCAATCGGTGTCACCGGCCGTCTCGGCGCCGGACTGCGCTTGGCCGGCGTCCGTGTCGCCGCCATCAGGGCGCTGCTCGTTGCGGCCTGGTGGTTCTTCAGCAGCCAACCGGTCGGCAATCTGGTCGTCCGCGCCGGACACCACTTCCAGAAGCGGATTCTTCTCCACTTCCTGGGCAATGAAACTGTTCAATTCAAGGTGGGTCATCTGCAGCAGCTGGATGGACTGCATCAATTGCGGCGTCATCACCAATGACTGGTTCTGACGCAAATAAAGACTGGCGGACAAAGCCATGGGGTACGCTGAACTCCACTTTACATGCCTCAATCAATGGGGCGTCAAACCATTTTGGCTGGGCGTCCATCAACTGGCCCGAAAATTGCTTATTAAACCTGTTTGGTCAAGCCTGTCGTCGAATTGAGGTAAATTGCGCGCAAAAATGCCGCAGTTGGCGCAGCATTCCTGCAACGGCCAGTTTCAGAGGCTGAAATTGTCGCCCAGATAGAGCCTGCGGACATCCGGATTGTTAACGATATCGGCTGCGCGGCCATGGGTGAGCACTTCTCCGGCATGAATGATATAGGCCCGGTCGATCAGACCCAGGGTTTCACGCACATTGTGATCGGTGATCAGCACGCCGATGCCGCGCGCTGTCAGATGCCGAACCAGGCTCTGAATATCCGCCACCGAAATCGGATCGACCCCGGCGAAGGGTTCGTCAAGCAACATGAATACCGGATCGGTGGCCAATGCCCGGGCAATTTCCAACCGCCGCCGTTCCCCACCTGATAACGCCACCGCAGGCGCTTTCTTCAGGTGGCCTATGGAAAACTCGGTCAGCAATTCGTCCAGCTTTTCGTCGCGCTTTCTGGAGTCGGGTTCATGGATCTCCAGCACCGCACGCAAATTTCCCTCGACAGTCAGGCCGCGAAAGATTGAGGCTTCCTGAGGCAGGTAACCGACGCCCAGGCGGGCCCGCCGGTACATCGGAAGACCGGTGACATCGTCGCCATTGATTTCGATTCTGCCGCTGTCAACTGGAACCAGGCCGGTAATCATGTAAAAGCAGGTGGTTTTGCCGGCGCCGTTCGGGCCCAGCAGACCGACCGCCTCGCCGCGCCGGACGACGAGTGAAACACCATTGACCACGCGCCGGTTGCGGTAGCTCTTGGTAATGCCCCTGGCGATCAAGGTCCCCTCATAGCGCGCCTTGTCCGCTTCCGCCGCTCCGGCTGCCGGTTTGTCGTCTGCCTTGGACCTGAACGGAATTTTCAACACGCCGGCCATTCTCGCAATGGTTCTACACAAGGGACAGGGCTTGTAGGAGCGAACTGCGCCATGCGGATCAGTTCGTCTTGCCGGATTTTGGATCAAGCTGGATACGCACCCGGTCGCCGCAGCTGTCGAGCGTGGCCTGACCCGTCTTCATCAGCACGGTCAGCTTGCAGCCGGTAAAAATATTCTGGCCTTCAGACAAAACCACTTTCTTGCCTTCCAGCACAAGTGTTTCCGTCTTCATGTTGAATACTCCGGAATCGGCGCTGGCATTTTGCTTGCCGGAGGAAAGCAGGACCTTTTGCGACACCTCGATATGGTCGATGGCGGCGGCCCCGGAAGACACCGAACCGCCTTCGGCAGTATAATAGACAACCATGTGGCCGGCACGCAAAGTTGTCTTGCCTTGGGCAACTTTCACATTGCCGGAAAAGATGGCGCGTTTTTCCTGTTCGTGGATTTCCAGCTTGTCGCTTTCAATCTGGATGGGGGTGTCGTTGCTGAGCGCCAAGCCGTTGATCTGGCTCTTCCGCTCGGCGGCGGACAGCGGCAGCAACGTCAACGCCAGACATGCGGCCAGTGCGAAAGGGGCAAGCGATCTTGAATGTTTCATGGCGAGGATAAGCGGCTTTTCAGGGTTTCTGGCGGATTGAAGCGGGGTTGATGGTCATGAATACATGACCAGTCATGATTATGGCCCTGCCCTTATCGGTTATTTCCAGTGAATCCGCAACTATCGAAGCTTGCCGCGCGGCGATGGATACATTGTCGGGGGTCACGAGGCTGCCTTTGGGAACATCAATGACTGCCGAGCGGAACTCTGCCTTGATGCCGGAACTCAGGGTAATCGAGAAAGGCTGGCTCATTTCAAGGCGATCCTTGGAACGGTCAAACATCGCCGACTTGGCGGTAAATCGCGCCATGACCTCGCTGTTGACGGGAACCGCCGCCTCGATGTCCTCGAATGTGATCTCATAGGGATTGCGGATGTCCTGAAGCGCGCGGGACGCATTCATGTAATAGCTGACGCCATCGAAATTGCGCCCCGATATGGCCGGCTTCTCCATGACGATCTTGCCATTCTCTATCTTGGCGCCGCCAATCGACAGGTTTTCCGGTATCATCGTGCGGATCCAGGAAACCGCGACGAATATCAGGGAAATGATCAGGGCCAATACAGGCAAAAGGATCTTCAGCCGTCGCACCCATCGCGAATGCCTGACGGCGGCCTGATAGGCCGGGGAGGCGCTATTTGGCGGCGTGCGCATCAACATGTTGATTTCCAAACCATCCGGCATCCGTTCCCGCGTCGCACCCGTCCAAGCACCCAAATAGGGTTTTTCTGGCGGAAACACAATCAAAACAGTGCGAGGCGGGCGGGGCGCGGCTGTTTTTTCATTTCCCTTTGAAGCATCATCAGGCTATCACGATGTTCAGTTTGGACCATTTATATACGAAGGACATCCACACGTGGCACAAATTTCTATCGCCGACCGAAGGCAGATGCGCAGGAAGCTGACTTTCTGGCGCGTTGTTTCCATCCTGGTGGCGGGTCTGGCCGTGTTGCTTGCCTGGTATGCATTAAAAAGCACCTCCGAGAGTTACGGCGCGGGCAGCGACCATATTGCCCAGGTCACCATCTCCGGGGTGATCATGGATGATCGCGAACTGGTGGAACGGCTCAACACTATTGCCGACGACGACCATGCCAAGGCGCTTGTTGTTTCCATCTCGTCGCCTGGCGGCACCACCTATGGCGGCGAAGTCATCTTCAAGGCCATTCGCCGGGTTGCAGAAAAGAAGCCCGTCGTGTCCGACATTCGCAGCCTGGCTGCATCTGCCGGCTACATGATTGCCACCGCCGGCGATACGATCATTGCGGGCGAAACCTCGATAACCGGCTCCATAGGCGTGATCTTCCAATATCCCCAGGTCAAGGACCTGCTCGACAAGATCGGCGTCTCGCTGGAAGAGATCAAATCCTCGCCGATGAAAGCGGAACCATCCCCCTTTCACCCGCCAAGCGACGAAGCCAAGGCGATGATCGACAACATGGTCAAGGACACCTATTCCTGGTTTATCGACCTTGTGGCGGAACGGCGCAAGCTGCCGCGCGACGTGGTGGCAAGACTGGCCGACGGCAGTATCTATACCGGACGGCAGGCGCTTGAAAACAAGTTGATTGACCAGATCGGCGGAGAGGCGGAAATTCGCGATTATCTCAAGACCCGCAAAGTGGACAGCGATTTGAAGATCATCGCATGGCCGGCAAAACGCTCCACCACATCGTACTTTTTTGGCAGCATGGCGCGTGAAATCTTCCAATCGATCGGTTTTGACGGCGCGGAAGGGGTGAACCTGCTGAAAAATATGGCGAATGGCAAGTTGTTCCTTGACGGTCTTGTTTCCGCTTGGCAGATTGAACAAAACTAATAACTTGGTACTCTGAGGGGGACACTCGTGATCAAGTCTGAACTGGTACAAATTGTCGCTTCGCGTAATCCGCATCTATACCACCGCGATGTCGAGAACATCGTCAATGCGGTGCTGGATGAAATCACCGAGGCCTTGGCCTCGGGAAATCGCGTCGAACTGCGCGGTTTCGGCGCGTTTTCAGTCAAGAACCGCCCGTCACGCTCCGGACGAAATCCGCGCACCGGCGATGCTGTCTTTGTCGAAGAAAAATGGGTTCCGTTTTTCAAGACCGGCAAGGAATTGCGGGAACGGCTCAATCCGGGCATGGACGACCTGGACGATTGAAACCGGGACTCAGTCGGCATCAATGTGTATTAAATTTTGTGCGGCGCTTTAAAAAAGTCGCCGCATTTCCTATTTCCGACTAAGTGCCGGATGATAAACAACTGTCAAAGTCCGCGCATCGGACACAATGAAAGCAGGAGTAAGGCATGGTCAAGCGGCTCATCAAACTGGTGATTCTTGTACCCCTCGGCGTCCTGATCGTTGTCTTGTCCGTCGCCAATCGCCATACCGTTCGGCTGGCGCTCAATCCTTTCAATCCGGATGACAGCCTGCTGGCGATCTCGCTGCCCTTCTTCATCTTCATGTTCATTGCCTTGATGTCGGGCGTGTTGATCGGCTCGGTGGCCACATGGTTTTCGCAAGGGACCTATCGCAAGAAGGCCCGCAACGAGGCGCATGCGGCCAAGACGCTGATTGCAGCTTCGTCGGACTGATCCATATTGTCAGCCATGCGCAAACAACCGATCTTGAGCCAGCCACGGCAGGCTTGCCGCTGAAACTCGGCGATCCGTTCTTGACCGACATGGCCGGTTGCGACGCCTGCCGCAGCGTTTCCAGACCAACAAAGAGCCGGTCAATCCATCTTTCTCCGTCTTGGCGATGGCAAACAGCTTTGCCTGGAGAGACTTCAATGCTATTTGCCTGCGAGTGCTGCTGAATTGAGAAGAAGACAAGACGTGAAACGCAAGACCGACCGGCCGCAATCAAAAAGCGGTCCGCGCAAGGCCAACCGGCCCGCCGAGCACGGCAAGAAGCCAGCCGGCGAGCGACAGGACCGGCCGGCGAGAGCCGAAGCAAGGACAGAGGCCCGGACGCGTCCACCGGCGACTTCAGCCGCAGTGCGTCTTGCCCGCCAGGAGGAAGCAGCCCCGTCCCGTATCCTCACGCCCCGCAGCGGCGACAAGCCGGCTGAACGCATCCCGGTCATTCTTGAAACCGGCGGCGAAGCCGATTACCGACTGGTCGACAGCGGCAATGGGCAAAAGCTGGAGCGCTATGGCGACATCCTGATGATCCGGCCCGAAGCCCAGGCGCTATGGCAGAAGTCGCTGCCCGAGAGCGAATGGGCCAAAAGCGACGCGATCTTTACCGGCGATACTGATGAAGAAGGCATGGGACGCTGGCGCTTTCCGCACCGCACCCTGACCGAAACCTGGCCGATGCGGCTGCTTGATACGGATTTTTTCGGCCGCTTCACCTCCTTCCGCCATGTCGGGGTCTTTCCCGAGCAGATTGCCCATTGGTCCTGGATGAAGGACCGCATCAATCAGTCCGGCCGGCCGCTCAAGGTTCTCAATCTCTTTGGCTATACCGGCGTAGCGTCGCTGATTGCCGCCGGTGCGGGCGCCGAAGTCACCCATGTCGACGCCTCCAAGAAGGCCATCGGCTGGGCGCGCGAGAACCAGGCCCTGGCGCGGCTTGAAAACAAGCCTGTCCGCTGGATTTGCGAAGACGCGATGAAATTCATCCAGCGCGAAGAGCGCCGCGGCAACCGCTATGACATCATCCTCACCGATCCGCCGCGCTTCGGACGCGGCCCCAATGGCGAGATCTGGGAACTCTATGATCATGTCGCGCTTATGCTCGACATTTGCCGACAATTATTGTCGCCGGATGCCCTGGGGCTTGTCCTGACCGCCTATTCGATCCGCGCCAGCTTCTATTCAATCCACGAATTGATGGCCGAGATCATGCGCGGCATGGGCGGCGTGGTGGAATCGGGTGAACTGGTCATTCGCGAGACCGGCCTGGACGGCAATCAAAGAGGCCGTGCCCTGTCTACATCCCTGTTCAGCCGCTGGGTGCCAAAATGAACAATGACATCAACGGTCAGGCCCCGCGCCGCATCGGCCAGGTCAAGGAAATCACCTCGCTTTCCAACCCGGTGATCAAGGATATCAAGGCGCTGAGCCAGAAGAAGGCGCGGGAGGAAACCGGCACTTTCATGGCGGAAGGGCTGAAACTGGTAATCGACGCGCTGGAACTCGGCTGGACGATCCGCACGCTGATCTATGCCAAGGGTGCCAAAGAAAAGCCTGCGACCCAAAAGGCTGCGGCGATGGCCATTACCGATGGCGCGCTGGTGCTTGAGGTCAGCGAAAAGGTCATGGCGTCTGTCACGCGGCGCGACAATCCGCAGATGGTGGTCGGTATTTTCGACACGCGCTGGAAGCCGCTCAAGGATATTCGACCGAAGAAGGACGAGACATGGATCGCGCTGGACCGGGTTCGCGATCCGGGAAATCTCGGCACGATCATCCGGACTGCCGATGCGGCGGGCGCATCCGGCGTGATTCTGGTCGGCGAGACCACCGATCCGTTTTCGCTTGAGACGGTGCGGGCCACGATGGGTTCGATCTTCGCCATGCCGGTGGCGCGCGCCAATATAGCCGATTTCATGGCGTGGCAAAAGGGGTCCGGAACGAAGATGGTCGCCACCCATCTGGCAGGCGCCGTCGATTACCGGACTATCAACTATGCCGACCGCCCGGTGGTGCTGCTGATGGGCAATGAGCAATCCGGACTGCCGGACGAACTGGCCGGCCAGGCCGACGCCTTGGCGCGCATTCCGCAAGCCGGACGCGCCGACAGCCTCAATCTTGCGGTTGCCAGCGCCGTCATGCTGTTTGAAGCCCGCAGGCACCTGCTGGAACTGGAACCGCGCTGATGAACGAAGACAGGGTTTTTCTTTCAAGACCTTTGCCGGCCTTGGCCTTGGTCTTGCTGGGTGTTGGTCTCGACCAGATCAGCAAGTATTGCGTCGAACTTTTCCTGCCCTATGAAACGGCGATGCCGGTTCTGCCATTTTTTGCCCTTTACCGCACATTCAATGAAGGCATTGCGTTTTCGATGCTGGCCGGACAGAGCGGTTTTTTCATCGTTGCTATGCGGTTGGTTATTGTTGCTGCGGTGCTGTGGTGGTGGCGGCGGTCGCTGACTGCCGGAATTCTGCTCCATTGCGGCTTCGCGCTGATTGTCGCGGGCGCCATCGGCAATCTGATTGACCGCTTTCTTTATGGTCATGTTATTGATTTTATTTTGCTTCACACAGCAAACTGGTCATTTGCCGTTTTCAATCTCGCTGACAGCTTCATTACAATCGGCGCGTGTCTGGTCGGATTGCACGAGTTGTTTTTTGCCAAGGACCAGCCAAAAAGCGCCGATTGACGTTTTGTTAAGGACACTTGGCAAAGGTTTTTTCAGTTCGCCATGATATTCCGGCTGTATGAGTGAACCAGCAAAAATGCAAGATCGCCTCAATGAGGCCTTTGAATCGACCGATGCCGATATCATCGAGTTCGGCCCCGAGGACACATTTCCGGAAGAACCGCAGAGGGTGTCCCAGGACTTGCTGGACAGGATGTCAATCGACCAGGACCGTATGATGCGCTACTGGCTGGCAGGCGGCGGCTTGCTTGCTTCGGCTGCCGTGCTGGCCAGCGGCACCAATTCCGGCGTATTGATGCTTGCTATTGCTTTGGGCGGTATCGGGCTTGTCAGCCTGCTTTATTCGCTGGTGCAGGGAATCGGCCAGAAGATCGAGACGCCGGAGCCGGCAAAGGATCGCAAAATGGCGAAATATCCGCCGCGTCCGGAGATCGTTGACGACCAGCTCTGGCAGAACAATGAAAGTGCTGCCCTGCTGTCAGCCATTCATGATGCGCTTGGCGACATTGCCGTGCGGCGAAGCCTTAACGGCTTCATCCTGCAATCCAACAATACGTTTCGCGACCTGGTCGGCGAGGACCATCCTGAAGGCAAGACCTGCCAGGAACTGGGCATCCGGTTTAATCCGGGCCCTATCCAGCATTCCTACGATGTCGAGATCGCAACGCCCACCTGCGCGCGCACGTTTCTTTGGCACGATGTCGTTGCCCGTGATCCGGTTTTGGGCGACCTGGTGATCCAGTCCATCGCCCGCGATGTTACCGACGAACGCCAGATGGCCCGCCAGCAGGAAGCCGCGCGCCGCCGCGCGGAAATGGAAAGCGAAAACAAGTCGCGCCTGATTGCCACGGTCGCGCATGAAATCCGCACACCGCTCAGCGGTTTGCTCGGAATGGGCAACCTGCTGGCCGCAACCCAGCTAGCGCCCGATCAGGCCAATTACCTGAATGGAATTCGTGAATCCGGCACGGCGCTGATCCATCTTGTCGAGGATCTTCTCGATTTCTCCACCATCGAAGCCGGACGCTTTGCGCTGAGAAGCAACAGCAACGAAATCCGCCCGCTGGTTGAAACAATTACCGAGATGCTGGCCGCACGCGCCCATGAAAAGGGGATCGAGATTGGAACCCATTTTTCTGCGAAATTGCCGCAATCCCTGACCTTCGATCCGGCCCGCTTGCGTCAGGTCCTCTATAATGTTGCGGGCAATGCCGTGAAATTCACGCAAGTCGGCGGCATCATCGTCAAGGTGGATATCATCGGCGCCGATCTGGTGATCGAAGTTGCAGACACCGGCCCCGGCATGAACGAAACGGAACTCGACCGGATCTTTGGCGAATTCGAGCAGGGCGATATTGCTGGCGCCCGTGAAAGCGGCGTGGGCCTCGGTCTGGCGATTTCCGCCCGTATTCTCAACCAGGCCGGCGGCAAATTGACGGTTGCAAGCGAGATTGGCAAGGGAACCACATTTGTGATCCGCCTGCCGATCGGAGAGATCAAGACAATCGACGACCGCAGTACGGTTCTGGCTTCATCGCGGGTGATTGTCGTCGCTCCGGCAGGCCCCGCATCCGAGGCCCTGAACTTGACGCTTCGCGATCTTGGCGCCCAGGCAACCGCCTGCACGAATGTGGACGAAATGTCCGTGTTGCTGGACAGCTTTTCACCGACCGACATCATTGTCGATCACAGGCTGGAAACAGTCTTCAAGGATGTCCTGACGGCTCATCATTCCTTTGCCGATCATCTCTGCCGCTTGATCCTGCTGGTGGATCCTGAATCCCGCCCGAGCCTTTTGGCAACCAGCATGTTCCATGCCTGGCTTATCCGCCCGCTTCGCGAAAACTCGCTGGTTGATGTGCTTTTGGGCCGGATGAAGGGGCTTGAGCCACGCGAAGAATCCGACGACAGTTTCCCGACACTGTCAGCCGAGATCGAGGAAGCAGAAGAATGCGCGCCCGAGCGGGTCGTTGAACAGGGATACAATATCCTTGTCGGCGAAGATGACCCTGTCAATGCGATGATCACCCAGGCCATTCTGGAGCGCGCCGGCCATCGCGTCCGTCTTGCCACCAACTTTACCGACCTTGCCGCACTTCTTGCCGATGGCAGCCAAACGGACCTGCTGATCAGCGATGTATCAATGCCAGGCGGCAACGGCCTTGGTTTCCTGGCCGCCCTTCGGTCCGCCGAGAGTTCCAGCGACAAGCCCGCGCTGCCTGTGGTCATGCTGACCGCCGATACATCCGACGCAACGCGCCGCGATCTGCTGACCCATGGCGCCAGCCTTGTGCTGCCCAAGCCGGCAGATCAGGCGATCCTGCCGGGTGCGGTAGACCGGCTTTGCAAGACCAGCCTGCAACCGGTCTGACGGTCAATCACGTCCCGAGCGGGGATGTTGCAGCGTCGTCGTCGGCCTTGCTGGCGACGCTATTGCTTTACTTCACTTTCCTGTCACAGAACTATGCTTTATGACGCTGGGAAGGGATGCATCCGGCATGCCCCGCTTTGCAGGATGACCGGCAGGAGTTCTCGCCATGACATTCAACCTTGTCGAACGCGACCAGACCGCAGCACCGGTCCTGTTGAAGAACCGTCCGTCTGTCAGGCAAGACCCGCCGATTCTTGGCCGCATGGGATCACTGGAAACAAGACTGGCGCGCAATTCCCGCGAAATCGATGCGGCGCAGAGATTGCGCTACCAGATTTTCGTCGAGGAAATGAATGCGGTGCTTTCACCTGAAGCGCAATTGGCAAGACGGGATTTCGACCGGTTCGACGATTTATGCGACCATCTGGTCGTGATCGATACGGCGATCAATGGTGATGTCGAAGAGCAGATCATCGGAACCTACAGGCTTTTGCGCGATGATGTCGCCCGCAACAATGGCGGCTTTTACTCGGCATCCGAATTTGACATCGAACCGCTGCTGGCGCGCCATGCCGGCAAGAAATTCATGGAACTGGGCCGCTCTTGCGTGCTGCCAAAATACCGCAACCGCCGCACGGTCGAGCTTTTGTGGCAGGGCAACTGGGCCTATGCGCTGGCGCATGGAATAGAGGTCATGTTTGGATGCGCTTCTTTTCCCGGAAAAATTCCCGAAGTACACGCGCTCGCTTTCGCCTTCCTGCATCATCACGCTTTGGCCCGCGATGAATGGGCGGTTTCGGCGCACCGGCACCTGTTGCGGACAATGGACCTGATGCCTGTGGAAGCTGCCAATCCCAAGCAGGCGCTGCTATCCATGCCGCCCCTGATGAAGGGCTATTTGCGGCTGGGCGCCAAGGTGGGCCACGGCGCGGTCGTGGATTGCGATTTCGGCACGACGGATGTGCTTGTGGTGCTTCCCATCGCTTCCATTTCCGGGCGCTATCTCAATTATTACGGCGCCGACGCCGGACGATTTGCCAGCTAAAATTCGGACTTTTGCTTTGGAAACGGCAGGTCACCCAATTCCCGCTCGCTCATCGCCATGATGGCCGGATGATGAAGCGGGTCATTGCTTGCCAGCGACTCCAGGTCGCAATTTTCCCCTTTGCGCGTGCGAAAGAGGTTTAATATTTTCGAAAGCCTCATGGTCTTGACCTCCTTTGGGTTTTATACAAAACTCTTCCGCCGGCGTACTCGGTGAAAGAGACGCCCGAAATTTCGGGAATTTTGCAAGATCCTATTGCCTGATTGGAAATATCGGCCTGTTTTTGGTGAATATCAATTGAGTTTTTGGTTTTTTGATTTTAGGTTTTCTATATGCAGAATCTTAATCTTGTACCGATGAATGGATTGAGGGCTGTCGAGGCCGTGGGCCGACTCGGTTCGCTGCAGGCTGCTGCGCTGGAATTTGGCGTCTCGATTGGCGCAATCAGCCAGCAAATCCACAAGACTGAAGCGCAATTGGGCCATGCATTGTTCGAGCGAACAGGGCGCGGCATGAAGGCTACAGCATTCGGCCGACCCGTGCTGATACGACTGAGTGAAGCTTTTCTACTGATGTCGGAGGCAGTGGCCCTGGCTGCGCGCCAGGACAATTCCATCCTCACGATCTCTGTTGCGCCGGTCTTCGCATCCCGCTGGCTGGTGGCACGGCTGGAAGGCTTTACGGAACTCAATCCTGAAATCGGTCTGCGCATCGACGCCTCGACCCGGCTGGTCGATCCGGCGAGCACCGATGTCGATATATGCATCCGCGTCGGCAATGGCAGTTGGCGGGATGCGCGGGTTGAAAAAATTCTCGACCAGCAGGTCTTTCCGGTCTGCGCTCCGGCATTGGCCGCACGGCTCGGCAAGCCGGAGGATCTCGCAAATTTTCCGGTCATTATCGATAGCCATGCGATGTTCGGTTGGGATGTGTGGCTGGAAACCGCCGGCCTCGGCGGTCTTGAGCTTTCCACCCGCCACAGTTTTTCGGAAGCCTCGCTGTGCCTCGACGCCACGATCGGCGGACAGGGCGTGATGCTGGCGTGGCAGACGCTGGCCTGCGATGCCATTGCAGACGGCAGACTGGTCTTACCGTTTTCAAGCCGCGCCAAGACCGGCTTCGGACATTATTTCATCACCCCGCGTCAGGGCAAGGAACCGGCCAAGGTCCGCGCCTTCAAAACCTGGATCCGGGCGGAAGTGGCGGCCAGCATGAAAAAGCTGGACGCGTTGTTTCCTGTCGGCTGACTGGCCGGCAAGAACCGCGCTCCTCGTCAGGTCCCCGAATTATAGGCGGCAAGCGCTGCCATATTGACAATGTCGCTGTCCTTGGCGCCCATCGAAACGATCTGCACGGATTTGTCCAGGCCGACCAGCAAAGGCCCGATGACCATCGAGCCGCCCAATTCCTGCAGCATCTTGGTCGAGATCGAGGCGGAGTGGAAAGCCGGCATGACCAGAACATTGGCCGTCTCCGACAGCCGGCAGAACGGATATTGCTCCAATATCGCCGGATTGAGGGCGACATCGGCTGCCATTTCCCCATCATATTCGAAATCCACCCGGCGCTTGTCGAGAATGTGGACCGCCTCGCGGACCCGCTCGGAGCGTTCGCCTGACGGATGGCCGAAGGTCGAATAGGCCAGCATGGCAACCCGCGGCGTATAGCCCAGCCTGCGAGCCAGTCCGGCGGCTTCCTCGGCGATATCGGCCAGTTCCACCGATGTAGGCATGTCATGCACTGCCGTGTCAGCCACAATCACGGTCCGCCCCCGGCAGAGTGCAATGGAAGCGCCGATCACCCTGTGGCCCGGCTTGGCGTCAATACAGCGGCGGATATCCTCAAGCGCGGTGGAATAGTTCCGCGTCGTTCCTGTCACCATACCGTCGGCATCGCCCAGCGCCACCATGCAGGCGGCAAAATGGTTGCGGTCGGTCTTGATCAGTCTTTGGCAATCGCGCAGCAGATAGCCCGAGCGCTGCAGGCGTGCATAGAGATAGTCGGTATAGGCATCCACCCGCTTGGAAATCCGGGCATTGACGATGGTGATGCCGGGACGGTCGAGATCAATTCCGGCGCGCTCGGCGGTCTCGCGGATGCGCTCTTCACGGCCCAGCAGCATGGCGGTCCCGAATTGCTGGTTGGCATAGGAAATCGCCGCGCGCTGCACGATCTCTTCCTCGGCTTCGGCAAAAACGATGCGCTTGGGTTGGCGGCGCACCCGCTCATAGATGCGCTGCAGCGTCGAGGCGATCGGATCGCGCCGCGCCTTCAGTTCCCGCGCATAGACTTCAAGGTCGGGGATAGCCTTCCGCGCCACGCCCGACTCCATTGCAGCCCTGGCGACGGCGACGGGAATTGCGGAAATCAGCCGGGGATCAAAGGGCACCGGAATGATATAGTTCGGGCCGAAGCGGGGCCGGTTGCCCTGATAGGCTGCCGCCACATCATCGGGAACATCTTCCCGCGCCAGATTGGCCAGCGCATGCACGGCGGCAATCTTCATTTCTTCGTTGATGGTCGAGGCCCGCACATCCAGCGCGCCGCGGAAGATATAGGGAAAGCCCAGAACATTGTTGACCTGGTTGGGATAATCCGACCGCCCCGTGGCGATAATGGCGTCGTCGCGAACCTTGGCGACTTCCTCCGGAGTGATTTCCGGGTCCGGATTGGCCATGGCGAAAATCACCGGATTGGGCGCCATCGACCGCACCATGTCCGGCGTCAGCGCGCCTTTGGCGGAAAGCCCGAAAAAAACATCGGCGCCATCCACCGCTTCAGCCAGCGACCGGCGGTCGGTCTTGACCGCATGGGCGGATTTCCACTGGTTCATGCCTTCGGTGCGCCCCTGAAAGATGACGCCTTTGGTATCGCAGAGGATGATGTTTTCCGGCTTGAAGCCCATCGCCTTGATCAGTTCGACGCAGGCAATGGCCGCAGCCCCTGCCCCGTTGCAGACAAGCTTGGTGGTCTTGTGATCGCGCCCGGTCAGCGCCAGCGCATTGATCAGGCCGGCCGACGCAATGATCGCCGTGCCGTGCTGGTCGTCGTGGAAAACCGGTATGTCCATCAATTCGCGAAGCCGCTGCTCGATGATGAAGCATTCCGGCGCCTTGATGTCCTCAAGATTGATGCCGCCGAAGGATGGCCCGAGGAAACGCACGCAATTGATGAATTCATCGGCGTCTTCGGTATCAACTTCCAGATCGATGGAATCAACATCGGCAAAGCGCTTGAACAGCACCGCCTTGCCTTCCATCACCGGTTTGGAGGCAAGTGCGCCGAGATTTCCCAGTCCCAGAATGGCCGTGCCATTGGTAATCACCGCCACCATGTTGCCGCGCGTCGTGTAATCATAAGCCAGCGACGGATCTTCGGCGATGGCAAGCACCGGTTCGGCCACCCCCGGCGAATAGGCAAGCGAAAGGTCGCGTTGGGTCGCCATCGGCTTGGTCGGGTTGATTTCCAGTTTTCCGGGGCGGCCGCGCGAATGGAATTCCAGCGCCTCCTGACGGGTCACCGTTGGCATTTTGCGATCAGACTTTTCCGGACCCGGCATGATTCCTCCCCAGTTTTTGTTGGCCCGGCCTCCACCGGTCCATGCTTTTTGTTGTCATTTATAGCGACAGCGCACTAGTGTGACAGCAGTTTTTAGCCAAATTGGAAAAAATCATCAAAAGTTCATCCATGTCGATCATTGACGCCCTGCCGATCTCCACGCTCGCAACCGAGGAAAGCCGTCAATCGGCCACGCCGATGATCGAACAATTCATCGAGATCAAGGCCAACAATCCCGACAGCCTGCTGTTTTACAGGATGGGCGATTTCTACGAACTGTTCTTCGAAGATGCGCTGGAAGCCTCGCGCGCGCTGGGCATCACCCTGACAAAACGCGGCCAGCATATGGGCCAGGACATTCCGATGTGCGGCGTGCCGATCCATGCCGCCGACGACTACCTGCAGAGGCTGATCGCGCTGGGATTCCGGGTTGCCGTCTGCGAGCAGGTGGAAGATCCGGCGGAAGCCCGCAAGCGCGGTTCGAAATCCGTCGTCCGGCGCGATGTCGTCCGCCTGGTTACACCGGGGACGCTGACGGAAGAGCGCCTTCTGTCGCCTTCCGAAAGCAATTACCTGATGGCATTGGCGCGCATCCGCGGCAGTGGCGGCGGGCAATATGCTCTGGCTTGGGCGGATATTTCCACCGGCGTGTTTCGCTTGTCGGAAAGCGATCCCTCCAGGTTGCTTGCCGATATCATGCGGGTTGATCCGAAGGAACTGATCCTGGCCGACAGCATCTTCCATGATGGCGAACTCAGGCCGGTCTTTGATATTCTTGGCCGTGTCGCCGTGCCGCAGCCTTCGGTGCTGTTTGACAGCGCGACGGCTGAAAATCGCCTGACCCGTTATTACGGGGTCAGCGCGCTCGACGGATTCGGCAGCTTTTCGCGGGCCGAAATTGCTGCTGCCGGCGCCATCATCGCCTATGTGGAAAAAACCCAGATCGCCGAAAGGCCGCCGCTTGGCATTCCGGAACGTGAAAGCGGCGCATCCACGCTTTTCATTGATCCGGCCACCCGCGCCAACCTCGAACTTGTCCGCACCCTTTCAGGCGAACGACGCGGCGGCCTGCTTGACGCCATCGACCGGACAGTCACCGGCGGCGGCGCGCGGATGCTGTCCGAACGCCTGACGTCGCCGCTGACCAGCCCGGAACAGATCAATCAGCGCCTTGATTGCGTATCTTATTTTCTTCTCGCCTCACAACTGCGCGATGATCTTGAGACAGCCCTGCGACGGGCGCCCGACATGCCGCGCGCACTGTCAAGGCTGGCGCTTGAGCGCGGCGGCCCGCGCGACCTCGGCCAGGTGCTGGCAGGCCTCAGATCGGCCGTCGCGATTGCCGAAGGCCTTGCCGGCGAAAAATTGCCGGAGGAACTGGCCCAGGCTGTCGCGGCGTTGAACGCCGTGCCGGGCGATCTTGTCGAGATGCTGAGCGCCTATTTGGGCGACGAATTGCCGCTTCTGAAGCGCGACGGCGGCTTCATTCGCGATGGCGCCGATAGCGGACTGGATGAGGCGCGGGCGCTCAAGGACCATTCGCGCCGGGTGATCGCCGGATTGCAGCTGTCTTATTGCGAGGAAACCGGCGTCAAATCGCTGAAGATAAAATACAACAATGTCCTGGGCTATTTCATTGAAGTCACTGCCGGCACGGCCAGTGCCCTGACAGGCACCAATGAGGCCAAGGGCCGTTTCATCCATCGCCAGACGACCGCCAGCGCCATGCGCTTTACCACCACGGAATTGTCCGAACTTGAAAGCCGCATCGCCAATGCGGCCGAACAGGCGCTTGCCATCGAGCTTGGTTATTTCGACAAGATGGTGGCCGCCGTCGTCGCCGCCGCCGATCTTGTCAAGAATGCCGCCCGTGCGCTGGCGGTGATCGACGTATCCCGGGCGCTCGCCACGCTGGCCGAGGAACAGGGCTATTGCCGTCCGGTGGTCGACGGCTCGCGGATGTTCCAGATCGTCGCCGGTCGCCATCCTGTGGTTGAACAGGCATTGCGCAGCCAGGCGGCTAATCCCTTCGTTTCCAACAATTGCGACCTGTCGCCGGAAGGCGACAGCAAGCATGGCGGCATCTGGCTGATCACCGGCCCGAACATGGGCGGCAAATCAACTTTTCTCAGGCAAAACGCGCTGGTCGCCATCATGGCCCAGATGGGTTCCTTCGTGCCTGCCGGAAGCGCCCATATCGGCATTGTCGACCGGCTGTTTTCCAGGGTCGGGGCATCCGACGACCTGGCGCGCGGTCGCTCGACCTTCATGGTGGAAATGGTCGAAACGGCTGCCATCCTCAACCAGGCGACCGAAAATTCCCTGGTGATTCTCGACGAGATCGGCCGGGGCACCGCGACCTTTGACGGGCTTTCGATTGCCTGGGCCACAGTCGAGCATCTGCATGAGGCCAATCGCTGCCGCGGGCTTTTTGCCACCCATTTCCATGAACTGACCGTATTGTCGGAAAAGCTGGCCCGGCTTTCCAATGCGACAATGCGGGTCAAGGAATGGGACGGCGAGGTCATTTTCCTGCATGAAGTGGGACCGGGCTCGGCAGACCGTTCTTATGGCATCCAGGTCGCCCGCCTTGCCGGCCTGCCTGCCGCCGTGGTCAACCGGGCCAAGGATGTGCTGACCAAGCTTGAGGATGCCGACCGCAAGAACCCGGCCAGCCAGTTGATCGACGACCTGCCGCTTTTCCAGGTGGCGGTGCGACGCCAGGAGGCGGCCGCGCCGAAAGCATCACTTGTCGAGGCGAGCCTGAAGACCATCAATCCGGACGAAATGACGCCGCGCGAAGCGCTGGACGCGCTCTACCGGCTGAAGAAACTGGGTGAGACAACTTGATCAAGCGGGCACTGTGCTTTTGCCGCAAATTATTCTATAGGCTTGCCAGCCAGAAACCGCTCCTGTCCGCCACGACAGGGGCAACGGGGACCAAGCTTGCTCAGCATGATGAGAAACGACCTCAGACTCGATGAAATTCTCGACGCGCGGGCGTTGAAGGCGAAATGTGACTTCATTGCTTCGACCCATGCGGAAAACGCGTCCGGCCAACGTCAGGCGCTGCTGGCGCTGTTCAAGCAGGCCAATGCCGAGGGCAGACAGGCCGCGCGTACCCTTCTGGATGCCGATGGCAGCGGCCTGAACTGCGCACGCAGGATCTCGTGGTTACAGGACCAATTGATCACCATCCTGCATGAATTCGCCCTCAACCACGTTTTCAATGCCGCCAACGCGCCTGCTCATACACGCATCGCCGTGACTGCTGTGGGAGGCTACGGACGCAATACATTGGCGCCGGGTTCCGATATTGATCTCTTGTTCCTGTTTCCGCTCAAGAAATCCGCATGGTGCGAACCGGTCGTGGAGTTCATGCTGTATATATTGTGGGACATGGGCTTCAAGGTCGGCCAGGCCTCGCGCACTGTCGATGAATGCATCAAGCTTGCCAAGGGCGACATGACGATCCGCACGGCCGTTCTCGAAATGCGCTTTGTCTGTGGGGAGCAATCTCTGGCCGATGACCTGGAAACCCGTTTTGATCATGAAGTGGTGCGCAATACCGGACCGGAATTCATTGCCTCAAAATTGGCCGAACGCGACGACCGCCACGCCAAGTCCGGCGATACGCGCTACCTTGTCGAGCCCAATGTCAAGGAAGGCAAGGGTGGTCTGCGCGACCTGCACACCTTGTTCTGGATCGCCAAATATCACTACCGAGTCCGCGATCCGGTTGAACTGGTGCGCCTTGGTGTATTGTCCAAGGCTGAATACCAATTGTTCGAAAAATCCGAGGATTTCCTGTGGGCGGTTCGCTGCCATCTGCATTTCCTGACGGGCAAGCCGGAAGAGCGCCTGTCTTTCGATGTCCAGCGCGACATTGCCGCAAGCCTTGGCTATCAAAGCCGTCCCGGACTTTCCGCCGTCGAACGCTTCATGAAGCACTACTTTCTGGTCGCCAAGAATGTCGGCGACCTGACGCGGATCTTGTGCGCGGCGCTTGATGACCAGCAGGCGCGCGAGGCGCCGGGCATTACCTCGGTGATTTCGCGCTTTGCCAACCGGCCGCGCCGGATTGCCGGATCGGAGGATTTTGTCGAAGACAAGGGCCGCATCGCTCTGGTTGCCGCCGATGTTTTCCGCAAGGACCCGGTCAATCTGATCCGGTTGTTTCATATCGCCGACATCAACGGACTGGAACCGCATCCGGCCGCCCTCAAATCCATGACGCGCTCGCTGTCGCTGATCAATGACAAGCTGCGCAACAACGAGGAAGCCAACCGGCTGTTCATGTCGATCCTGACGTCACGGCGCAATCCGGCGCTGATCCTGCGGCGCATGAACGAGGCCGGCGTGCTGGGCCGGTTCATACCCGAATTCGGCAAGATCATCTCGATGATGCAGTTCAACATGTATCACCACTACACCGTCGACGAGCACCTGTTGAGGACCGTCGACGTGCTTTCGCGGCTTGACAGCGGCAAGGACGCGGATGCCCATCCATTGGCGGCCATCATCATGCCGGAGATCGAAGACCGTGAAGTGCTGTATCTCGCGGTGTTGCTGCACGATGTCGCCAAGGGGCGCGCCGAAGACCACTCGATTGCCGGCGCCAAGGTCGCCCGCAAATTGGGGCCGCGACTCGGGCTTGGCCCCAAGCAGGTCGAACAGGTCGCCTGGTTGATTTCAGAACATCTGACCATGTCGATGGTCGCCCAGACCCGCGACCTCAATGACCGCAAGACCATTGCCGATTTTGCCGAAAAGGTTCGTTCGCTGGAACGCCTGAAAATGCTGCTGGTGCTGACCGTCTGCGACATCCGCGCCGTCGGGCCGGGTGTCTGGAACGGCTGGAAAGGCCAGTTGCTGCGCATTCTCTACCACGAGACGGAAATCCTGTTGTCATCGGGCTTTTCCGAAATTTCGCACAAGGAGCGTGTGCAAGAGGCCCGCAACCAGCTTGCAGCAGGATTGGCGGATTTCTCGGAGGCCGACCGCAACACCTATGTGCGGATGCATTATCGGCCTTATCTTTTGTCGGTGCCGCTGGACGACCAGATCCGCCATACGCGTTTCATCCGCGAGGCCGACCGCGAAGACAAGGTTCTGGCGACCATGGTGCGGACCGACAAATTCCAGGCCATTACCGAAATCACCGTTCTGGCGCCCGACCATCCGCGCCTGCTGGCCATCATTGCCGGCGCCTGCGCCTCGGCCGGCGCCAATATTGTCGACGCCCAGATTTTCACCACGGCTTTCGGCCGGGCGCTCGATACCATCCATATCAGCCGCCAGTTCAAGGAAGACGAGGACGAGTTGCGCCGGGCCGGCACGATCGGCAAGATGATCGAAAATGTGCTGTCTGGAAAGCGCCGCCTGCCGGAAGTCATCGCCACCAAGGCGGCGTCCGCCAGTCGCAAGAACGACAAGACCTTCAACATCCCGCCCAGCGTGACGATTTCCAACACGCTTTCCAACAAGTTCACGGTCATCGAGGTGGAATGCCTCGACAGGCCCGGCCTGCTTTCCGATATAACGGCAATGCTGGCCGACCTTTCGCTGGATATCGCCTCGGCGCGGATCACCACGTTCGGTGAAAAGGTCATCGACACTTTCTATGTCACCGACATAACCGGCCTTAAAATCACCAATGAAAACCGCCAGGGCAATATTGCGTTCCGGCTGAAAGCGGTGATGGCGCAAGAGATCGATGAATTGCATGACCAGATGCCTTCCGGCATCGTTCCGCCCACGCCGCCAAAGCCCGCAGCCGTCAGGAAGGCCAAGACCGAATCATGAGCCTCGTGAAGAAATTCGTCACCGTCGGCGGCGCGACGCTCGGCTCCCGCTTCATGGGATTTGCCCGCGAAACCCTGATGGCCGCAGCGCTTGGAACAGGCCCGATGGCCGACGCCTTCTACGCCGCCTTCCGTTTTCCCAACCTGTTTCGCAGGCTGTTTGCCGAAGGCGCCTTCAACGCGGCCTTCGTGCCGCTGTTTGCGCGCGAGATCGAGGAAGGCGGCACGGATGCTGCAAAGCGGTTTTCCGAGGAAGTCTTCGGCGTATTGTTCACGATCCTGCTGCTGATCACCATCGCCATGGAACTGGCCATGCCGCTGATGGTGCGCACCATCATCGCGCCGGGCTTTGAAGCGGGCAGCGAGAAATATGATGTCACCATCAAGCTCGCCATCATCATGTTTCCCTATCTGATGTGCATGTCGCTGACGGCGATGCTGTCAGGCATGCTCAATTCTCTGCACCATTATTTTGCCGCCGCCGTGGCGCCGATCTTTCTCAATCTCGTAATGATCTCGGCACTCGTCTATGCGCTGATGACCGGTGCTGATCCCCTGACGACGGCCGAATATCTGTCCTGGGGCGTTCTGGTCGCAGGTCTTTTGCAAATGGCGGTGCTTTATGCCGGTGTGCGCCATGCCGGCATGTCGATCGGCTTCCGGCGACCAAAAATGACGCCCAATGTCAAGCGGTTGCTGGTCCTGGCGTTGCCTGCAGCGGCCTCCGGCGGCATTGTCCAGATCAACCAGATCATCGGCCAGATGATCGCCTCGACCAAGGACGGCGCGATATCGGCGCTGCAATATGCCGACAGGATATACCAATTGCCGCTGGGCGTTGTCGGTATCGCGGTCGGCGTGGTGCTGCTGCCGGAACTGGCGCGCGCGCTGCGCGGCGGCCACTTGCGCGAGGCAAGCTATATCCAGAACCGCAGCCTTGAATTCGTGCTTTTTCTGACCTTGCCGGCTGCCGCCGCCATCTGGGTGCTTTCCGATGAAATGATCCGGGTGGTCTACGAGCGCGGCGCCTTCAATCCCGAAACAACGGCGACGGTTGCGGGAATTCTCGCGATCTACGGCATAGGCCTGCCAGGCTTCGTGATGATCAAGGCGCTCAATCCCGGCTTCTTTGCCCGCGAAGACACGCGCACGCCGATGAAGATCACCGGCATATCAGTGGCCGTCAATTGCACTTTGGCCGTTTCGCTGTTTCCCTTCTTTGAGGAACGCGGCATTGCGGCGGCCGAGACCACCGCCGGCTGGATCACCACGACGCTGCTGTTTACGATCCTCGTAAGGCGCGGCCATTTCGAAGTCGAGCGGGCGCTGATATTCCGGCTGATCCGGCTGGTGATCGCTGCGGCCATCATGGCCGGCGTGCTGCAATATGCTTCGGGTTATGCGGCCCCCTATCTCGCCTCGACGTCGCCGCTTTACGAACAGGTGCTGGCGATTTTCGGCCTGATCGGATTGGCCATGCTTGTCTATTTCAGCATAGCCTTCGCCATTGGCGGAGCAAGTCTGGGCATGCTCAGGCGCAGCATGAAAAGGACTGCGACCGAAAGCGGCGAGGTTTCCCCTTGAAACACCGCATCCCGCTGGTCGCCCTGCTGGTGCCGGATTATGACGAGGCGCTGGATTTTTATTGCCGCGCGCTCAAATTCGATCTGGTCGCCGATCAACCGCTTGAAGATGGCAAGCGCTGGGTGGTGATCCGCCCCTTGGGCAGCGACGCCGCAGGCCTGCTTCTGGCCCGTGCCGATGACGAAATCCAGTCGGCAGCCATCGGCAACCAGACCGGTGGCCGGGTCGGATTTTTTCTTGAGACCGACGATTTTCAGACCACGCGCAATGAATTTGAACGCGCCGGCGTTATTTTCGAAGAGGCCACGCGCCATGAACCCTACGGCAAAGTCGCGGTTTTTCGCGATCCCTATGGCAACAGGTGGGATTTGATTGAGCTGGCCTGAGTCTCGGGATAGCCTCTTGATCCCGTCCCCTGCTCCGTGCATAAAGCCGCTCGATCAAAGTGAGGCGCGGGCCCTCCACAAGCTCGATTGAGGACATCATGGCCGAATTCAAGAAACTTGTATTTTCCGGTGTGCAACCGACCGGCAACCTTCATCTTGGCAATTATCTCGGCGCGATTCGCAAATTTGTGGCGCTGCAGGAAGGCAATGACTGCATTTATTGCGTCGTTGACCTGCATTCGCTGACAGCCCAACTGGTCCATGACGACCTGCCCGGCCAGATCCGCGCCATTGCCGCAGCCTTCATCGCCTCTGGCATCGACCCGGAAAAACATATCGTCTTCAACCAGTCCGCAGTGCCCCAACACGCCGAACTTGCCTGGATCTTCAATTGCGTCGCCCGCATCGGCTGGATGAACCGGATGACCCAGTTCAAGGACAAGGCCGGCAAGGACCGTGAAAATGCTTCGCTGGGCTTGCTTGCCTATCCCAGCCTGATGGCGGCCGATATCCTCATTTATCGCGGCACCCATGTGCCGGTGGGCGATGACCAGAAGCAGCATCTGGAACTTGCCCGCGACATCGCCATGAAATTCAACCTGGATTATCAGGATCATATCCGCCGCGCCGGCGTCGGCATCGACACCGTTGTCGGCAACCAGCCGGTCCATGCTTTTTTCCCGATGGTCGAACCGCTGATCGAGGGTCCCGCGCCGCGCGTCATGAGCCTGCGCGACGGCACCAAGAAAATGTCCAAATCCGATCCGTCCGATCTGTCGCGCATCAATCTGATGGACGACGCCGATGCGATTTCGAAAAAGATCCGCAAGGCCAAGACCGATCCGGACGGCTTGCCCTCCGAGACAGCAGGCCTTGCCGGCCGCCCGGAAGCCGAAAACCTGGTGGGAATCTACGCGGCGCTGTCTGACAGGAGCAAGGCGGATGTGCTAGCCGAATTCGGCGGCCAGCAGTTTTCGGTTTTCAAGCCGGCTTTGGTCGACCTGGCCGTCGAAGTCCTGTCGCCAATCACCGGCGAGATGCGCCGTTTGATGGATGATACCAGCCATATTGACGCGATTTTGCGCAGGGGCGGCGAAAGGGCGCGGGGCCGGGCGGAGGCTACGATGAAGGAAGTGCGCGACATCATCGGTTTTCTAAGTTAAGAGTCTGCCGGGCCATGAAACGCCGGTGGCGTTTTGTCGGTCAGGTCTTCAGAGGAGGCGCCCGCAGGGGTGATCTGTCTTAAACCATGGTTCCAAAACGTCTTTCTCGTCTTGAAGGTCACCGCCGCAAATTCATGGCGGTGATAGATGAAACGCCCGAATGCGACCGCGCCATCTATTATGCCGGTCGCCGGGCCAAGAATTCCTCCGGCGGCCTGGTGCTGCTCTATGTGATTTCCGACGAAGATTTCGATCAATGGATCGGTGTCGGAGAGATCATGCGCACCGAAGCGCGCGAGGAGGCCGAGGCCATATTGGCAAAAAAGGCGCAATCGGTTCGCGAGACCATCGGGATCGAGCCTGAACTTGTCATTCTGGAGGGCAAGGCGATTGAAAAGATCCTTGATCTGATCGAGACGGATCGCGATATTGCCATTCTCGTCCTGGCTGCGGGAAGCGGCAAGGACGGACCCGGCCCGCTAGTCGCGGCAATGTCCAGCCGCGGGGCGCTTTTTCCGATTCCGGTCACGGTGCTGCCAGACCAATTGTCCAATGAGGAAATTGACGCGCTTTGCTGAATGGGGCAGTTGGCGAAGGCTTCGCAAAAGTCCTTGAAGCGCCTGCGTGAACCGCCTATATTAATTGGAATAATTCTAAACAAACGGCATTGCTCGCAATGCCGGACCACATTCGGGCCGCAGTTTCTGTTATCGCAGCAATACCGGCCTGTTAGTCGTGCCGCCTTGAACGGCTCTGACTCAAGGAGAAGACCATGTTTATCCAGACCGAAGCTACGCCAAACCCTGCCACGCTGAAATTCCTGCCTGGCAAAGTGGTGATGGATGAAGGCACGGCTGATTTTCTGAACGCCACCGAAGCCGACTCTTCGCCGCTGGCGCAGAGATTGTTCGCCATACCCGGCGTTACCGCAGTGTTTTTCGGCTATGATTTCATAACCGTAACCAAGAACGATTCCGATTGGCAGCATCTCAAGCCGGCCATTCTGGGCACGATCATGGAACATTTCATGTCCGGTGAACCGGTCATGGGCAGCGGCAATACAATGGGTGCGCCAGATGGTGATTCGGAATTCTTCGAGCCCGACGACATCAATATCGTCAACACCATCAAGCAATTGCTCGATACGAGGGTGCGCCCTGCCGTGGCCCAGGATGGCGGCGACATTACCTTCCGCGGCTTCAAGGACGGCAAGGTGTTTCTCAACATGAAGGGATCTTGCGCCGGATGCCCCTCTTCCACCGCCACGCTCAAGCATGGTGTCCAGAACCTGCTGCGCCACTTCATTCCTGAAGTTCAGGAAGTTGAAGCCGTCTGAGCGCGGAATTGTTTGATGCTGCTTCTTGCCATTGACACCGCAGGGGTTGATTGCGCCGTCGGTCTGTATGATCAGGATGCCGCGCGCCTAGTCGGCTGCCAAAGCAACGCAATCGGCAAGGGCCATGCCGAGTGCCTGATGGCCATGATCGACACTGTTCTTGCGCAAGCCCGCGCCGATATCAGCGATGTCGGCCGGGTGGCCGTGACCATCGGTCCGGGTTCCTTTACCGGAATAAGGGTCGGCGTAGCCGCCGCGCGCGGCTTCGGGCTGGCGCTGGCATGTCCCGTCATTGGCGTAACGACGCTGGAAGTGCTAGCCGCGGACGCTGTGAAGACCCGACCGGGCCACGCATTAATGACGGCAATGGACGGTCGCAGATCCGATGTCTATGTGCAGGTTTTTGGCGTCGGCGGCGAAGCTTTGACCGAGGCCATGGTTCTGTCGCCTGAAGAGGCCGGCGCATTGGCCCGCCTTCATCACGCCGACATAGCCGGGTCCGGCAGGGCCATTATCCTGGGCGAGGGTGAAAAGCAGGCCGATCACTTCCCCATGCAGCAGATCTGCGCGATTGCGGCGGCCAGGCCGGATGATGGCTGCAAGCCCAAACCCCTCTATCTGCGCGGCGCAGACGCCAAGCCGCAAACCGGATTTGCTTTGGAACGAGCCTGATTTTCGGCCTTTTTGCCGGAATCCGGATAATTCGCCCGACACGTTACGAAAAATCAAGAATATTGGGCTAGATTCCGTACATGTTTCAGAATCTCTTCACCAAGAAGGCAGTGTTTGAAATATTCGATATGACCGCGGCTGACTGCCACGACATGTCGATGCTCCACGGCGAGAGATTTGCGCGCGGATGGGGCGACGGCGAATTTCATTCGCTGATGACCCAGGACAGCGTTTTCGGCTTTGTCGCCCGCCAGACCAATCGCAACGACAAGAGCCTTGGCGGCTTTGTGCTGACGCGGGAAGTCGCGGGCGAAGCTGAAATCCTGACAATTGCGGTTGCCGCGCGCCAAGCCGGCCAGGGCCTTGGCTGGCGGTTGATGCTGGCGGCCCTTCGCCAAACCATCGAGCGCGGCGGCGAAAGCCTGTTTCTCGAGGTTGACGAGGGCAATGCCGCAGCGCTGGCGCTGTATCGCAAACTGGGCTTCCGAAAGGTCGGCGAGCGCAAGGCCTATTACCAGCAGGCCGACGGAAACAAGGCAGCGGCGCTTGTCATGCGGCTCGATCTTCGCTAGTCCCAAAGACAGTATTTTCGTTTGGCGATCAGGGACAAGCCTGCATGGTGGATCTAACCCGCACACTGGAAGAACTTTGCGCCGAACGCGGCATGCGGATGACTGAGCAACGCCGGGTCATTGCCCGGATTCTCGAACAATCCGACGATCATCCGGATGTCGAGGAATTGCACCGCCGCTCGGCACTGGTCGATCAACGGATCTCGATTGCCACGGTCTATCGCACCGTCAAGCTTTTTGAAGATGCCGGGGTCATAGAACGCCATGATTTCCGCGACGGCCGGTCACGCTATGAGACTGTCCCCGACGAGCACCATGACCATTTGATCGATCTGAAGAACGGCGATGTCATTGAATTCCATTCGCCGGAAATCGAGGCCCTGCAGGAGCGCATTGCCCGCGAACACGGCTTCAAGCTGGTCGGCCACCGGCTGGAGCTCTACGGCATTCCGCTGTCAAAAGACAAGGATTGATCCATGCGCCGGCTCTGGTGCCTGCCATGATGGGTCGGCTGCGCATTGGATGGGTCGTGCTGGCGACCTGCATGCTGACCTTGCCGCTTTTGCCGCTGCAGCTTGCTTTTATCAGCCTCAAACTGCCTGCCCGCAATCGCCTGCCGCGTTTGTGGCACCGCGCCATGCTGAAGATTATCGGCATCCGCATCCATGTCCATGGCGAGTTGGAGCGGCGAACGCCGTTGCTGCTGGTTTCCAACCATGTCTCCTGGAAGGATGTCATGGTTCTCGGGGCTGCGACCGACGTGACCTTCGTCGCTAAGGCCGAAGTGCGCGGCTGGCCGCTGTTTGGAACTTTGGCCCGGCTGCAGCGGACGATCTTCGTGGAGCGCGAGCAAAGGCGAAAAAGTGCGGATCAGGCCGATGACATGGCAAGGCGCATGGGCGCAGGCGAGACGGTGGTGCTGTTTCCCGAAGGCACGACATCGGATGGCAACCGGGTTCTGGACATCAAGTCCTCCCTGTTTGGCGCGGCAATCTCCGCCATTTCCCATTCGCCAAACGGCCTGGTGCATGTCCAGCCGGTAGCCCTTGCCTATACCCGCATTCACGGATTACCCATGGGCCATTACCATCGCCCCATTGCTGCCTGGCCCGGCGATGTCGCCTTGCTTCCGCATCTGTCGGCGATCCTGCGCGAGGGCGCGCTGGATGTCGATATCTGCTTTGGCGAAACGATCATTGTTTCATCGACTACCAACCGCAAGCAACTCAGCCAGCAAGCCGAATTGCAGATCCGCACAATGCTGGCCAACCGGTTGCGCGGGCGTTCCGCCTGAAAGGCTTCAACCCGTTTGAGTTCGCTTTGCTAAAAAACGCTTCAATTTACCCGTCGTTTGCTCTATGAGCAGGCCACATGAATGAAGCTGTTGTGACTGAAGCGCCGTCGGCCCCGAAAACCAATACCAGAAAGGTTTTCGTCAAGACCTATGGTTGCCAGATGAATGTCTATGATTCCCAGCGCATGACCGATGCGCTGAGCGCGGACGGCTATGCGGCGACCGACACTCTGGATGACGCCGACCTTGTGCTGATCAATACCTGCCATATTCGCGAAAAGGCCGCCGAAAAGGTTTATTCGCAGCTCGGCCGCTTGCGTGACCTCAAGAAGAAGCGCGCACTGGACGGTCGCGAATTGATGGTCGGCGTTGCCGGTTGCGTGGCACAGGCCGAAGGCGCTGAAATATTGCGGCGCGCGCCGGTCGTGGATCTGGTCATCGGCCCCACCACCTATCACCGACTGCTGGAGGCGCTGAAAAGGGCGCGGGCCGGCGAGCGCGTGGTTGAAACCGATTACGCTGTCGAAGACAAGTTCGAGCATCTGCCTGACGCCACTCAGTCTGTCACCCGGTCGCGCGGTGTGACTGCCTTTTTGACGGTGCAGGAAGGTTGCGACAAATTCTGCACCTTCTGCGTTGTTCCCTATACGCGCGGTTCGGAGGTTTCCCGCCCGGTTTCGCAAATCGTCGCCGAGGCGAAAAAACTGCTTGAGAGCGGCGTGCGCGAAATCACCCTGCTCGGCCAGAATGTCAATGCCTGGCACGGCACGGGTCCGGATGGAAAAGCCTGGGGCCTGGGCGAGCTGCTTTATCACCTGGCTGAACTCGACGGCCTTGCCCGGCTGCGCTACACCACCAGCCATCCGCGCGACATGGACGACAGGCTGATCGGCGCACATGGCGATCTCGCCAAGCTGATGCCCTATCTTCACCTGCCGGTGCAATCCGGATCGGACCGCATCCTCAAGGCCATGAACCGTCGCCATACCGCCAGTGAATATATTGCGCTGATCGCCTCCATCCGGAAGGAAAGGCCTGATCTTGCAATATCGGGCGATTTTATTGTCGGCTTCCCCGGAGAGACCGAGAAAGACTTCGAAGACACAATGAGACTTATCGAAACGGTAGGTTATGCACAGGCTTATTCATTCAAATATTCACCGCGTCCCGGAACGCCGGGTGCCGATCTCGATGATCATGTCGCCGAAGAAATCAAGTCCGAAAGGCTGGAACGCCTGCAGTCCCTGCTCTACGGCCAGCAGCTTGCCTTCCAGAAAAGCCTGGCCGGAAAGGTCATGGATGTGCTTTTGGAGAAGCCCGGTCGCATCGAAGGCCAGCTTGTCGGGCGGTCGCCCTGGTTGCTGCCTGTTATTGTTGATGCAAAAGCGTCAAAAATCGGTGACATTATAAAGGTACGAATCACATCCACCGGGACAAACAGCCTGCATGGCGAAATCGTATCCGGATCGGGGCCAGCGTGAAGGAGCCAGCCAGCTTGAACAAGCACGAATTGATGCCATCACCATCGCGCCAGTCTTCCAAACCCGTGACCGACGCCAATCATTTCGTGCTTACATTCGAGAATAACAGGCTGGCCAGCGAGCTTTTCGGCCAATATGACCAGAATTTGAAACTCGTGGAAGAGCGGTTGAACATCACTGCCCAGCCGCGTGGCAATTCGGTCGCCATTTCCGGCGAGATGATGGCGACCAATCAGGCCCGCCGCGCGCTGGATCACCTCTATGAACGCCTGCAAAAAGGCGCGCCGATTGAAACCTCCGATGTCGAAGGCGCCATCCGCATGGCGCGTGCCGCCGACGACCAGCTGACGCTGCCGACAATGGAGGGCAAGGCCAAGCTCTCCATGGCGCAGATTTCAACCCGAAAGAAAACCATTGCGGCGCGCACGCCGAACCAGGACGTTTACATGCGCGCGCTGGAGCGACTGGAACTGGTCTTTGGCGTCGGCCCTGCCGGCACGGGCAAGACCTATCTTGCGGTCGCCCATGCGGCCCAATTGCTGGAGCGCGGCGCCGTCGACCGGATCATTCTGTCGCGCCCTGCGGTGGAAGCCGGCGAGCGGCTGGGCTTCCTGCCCGGCGATCTTAAAGAAAAAGTCGATCCCTATCTGCGCCCGCTTTATGACGCGCTTTATGACATGATCCCCGGTGACAAGGTCGAGCGCGCGCTTGCCGCAGGCGTGATCGAAATCGCGCCGCTGGCATTCATGCGCGGTCGCACATTGGCCAATGCCTGCGTCATTCTCGATGAGGCCCAGAACACCACCTCCATGCAGATGAAGATGTTTTTGACCCGGCTTGGCGAAAATGCCCGCATGATCATTACCGGCGATCCGAGCCAGATCGATCTGCCGCGCGGCGTCAAATCCGGTCTCGTGGAAGCGCTGCAGATTCTCAAGGGGGTCGAAGGTGTTTCCGTCGTCACGTTCAAGGATGTCGACGTGGTGCGCCATCCGCTGGTGCAGCGCATCGTTCGCGCCTATGATTCACAGAACATGGTCCATGACGACGCCGAACATCCGGATCGTTGAACCAGATGCCATCCCCGCATCTCGAGATTCAACTCAGCCTGGAGGCCGGAGACTGGCCTGACGAAGACAGTCTTGGTCTGGCTGCCGACAAGGCGCTCGGCTGTGCGGCCCGCTACATCCATGAAAAATCCGGGCAGGCCTTTCCGCCAGAGCCGGTCGAGGTCTCGCTGCTGTTTACCGATGACGCATCGATGCAGGTCATCAATGCGGAATGGCGCGATCAGGACAAGCCGACAAATGTGCTGTCTTTCCCGGCCTGGCCTATCAAGCCCGGCGACAAGCCCGGCCCGATGCTGGGCGACATTATCCTGGCCTCGCAAACCGTCCGCCGCGAAGCCGTTGAAATGGGCAAGCCGTTTGACGACCATCTGACCCATCTGCTGGTGCACGGCTTTCTTCATTTATTCGGCTATGATCATATGCAAGATGAACAAGCCGCAGTGATGGAAGGTCTTGAGACTGGCATTTTGGCGGAACTTGGCGTATCTGATCCTTATGGGCAGGATGAACCCATTTGAATGACAGGTGAAATGAGCGACTTTTCAAACAAGCCGGAAGATGCAACAGCGGAAATTCCGGCCAGTTCCGACGACGAAACCGCCAGTCTGCAAAAGATTGAAGTTTCGGCGAAAACCTCGCCTTCTTTCTGGGCGCGGGCGGCGCGTATCTGGCGATCGGCCGGCTCGGGGAATCTGCGGGCCGATCTTGCCGACGCGCTCGCTGCCGATGGCGGCGCGGGCATCGCATTTTCGCCCGAAGAGCGCGCCATGCTCAACAATATCCTCCGGTTTCGTGAAATCCGTGTCGAGGATGTCATGGTGCCGCGCGCCGATATCGAGGCGGTGGATCTCGACATGCCGCTGGGCGAGTTGATGGTGCTGTTTGAAGAAAGCGGCCGGTCGCGCATGCCGGTCTATTCCGACACGCTGGACGATCCGCGCGGCATGGTCCACATCCGCGATCTTCTCGCTTATGTCACAAAGCAGGCGCGCAACAAGCGCCGCCCCAGGGCGAAAGCGTCAAAATCCGCAGCCGCAACCGAAATTGCCGTTGAAAAGCCGCCGCGGGTGCCAAAGCCGGCTTTCGACCTCGGACGCGTCAATCTCGATACGACCATTTTGGAGGCCGGCATTCTGCGACCGGTCCTGTTTGTTCCGCCATCCATGCTGGCGTCCGAACTCCTTGCCAAGATGCAGGCCAACCGTACCCAGATGGCCCTGGTGATCGACGAATATGGCGGCACCGACGGATTGGCTTCGCTTGAAGACATCGTCGAGATGGTGGTGGGCGATATTGAAGACGAACACGACGATGACGAGGCGATGTTTACCCGGCAATCCGACGATGTGTTCGTTGCCGACGCCAAGATCGAACTGGAAGAAATTGCCGCGGCCATCGGACCTGATTTTGATATCGCCCATCGCCTTGACGATGTCGATACGCTCGGCGGCCTGATCTTCGCTGTGCTGGGCCGAATACCGGCGCGCGGCGAAGTCGTCCAGGCGCTTCCCGGTTTCGAGTTCCACGTCATGGATGCCGATCCGCGTCGCATCAAGAAGGTCCGGATCACCCGCAAGCGGGCAGCGTTGCGCCGGCGCACCAAAAATGACGGCGAACGGGGAAGCGGACCGGAACTTCCCGACGAGCAGGAATGACGCCTGCCTGACCGCACAAACTCCGCCAAACAGGCTGATCCTTGCATTTGCGACACAGAAAAGCTGTTGATTGTGATGGCAGGGTAAAAATGCGGCGATAAAATCAGCAAAGCTGAAATAGAGTGATTCGGGCGTGGCGCGGTTCGGTGTTGCCGAGCCTGATTGCGCGGGCATAGCCGCCAGGCCGACGGCAATCGGGTTTGGCTCAGTATCAAGGCCTGCGTTCAGCGGGCGTCGGAAAGGACGAGATGGAACGCTTGGCAGGTCGCATCATGCTGATGTCGGGGTGGAAAAGAGCCCTTACGGCAGTATTTGCCGGCGCCTTCGCCGTTCTGGCGCTGCCGCCATTCGGCTATTTCGCCGCCATGTTCGTGTCCTTCACGCTTCTTGTCTTTTTGCTGGACGGCGCCAGCGGCAATCCTGACCGCAACCGGCTCATGCGGCTGGGTCCGGCCTTCCTGATCGGCTGGTTGTTCGGACTGGGTTATATGGTTGCCGGTCTCTGGTGGATCGGCAACGCGCTGCTGGTGGAAGCCGAGGCCTATGCCTGGGCGCTGCCTCTGGCAATCATCGGCCTTCCAGCACTTCTCGCCCTGTTTTACGGCCTTGCCGGCGCGATAGCACGGATCTTCTGGTATGACGGCTTTGGCAGGATCGCCGGACTGGCTTTCGCAATAGGCCTGACGGAATGGCTTCGCTCCTTTCTCTTTACCGGATTTCCCTGGAATGAAATCGGCCAGGGCCTGATGCCGACGCCTTTGATGATGCAGTCGATCAAACTCGTATCATCCTACGGAATGAACGTGATTGCGGTGTTGGTCTTTGCCAGCCCTGCCTTGATTGCCACAAAAAAGGGGATGCGGACCGGTCTTTCGCTTGCTGTGGTGCTGCTCGCCGCCCATGCAGGCTTCGGAGCATGGGAGTTGAGAAGAGCCCACGACGCGCCGGCGCCAACAGGTCCCCTCGTCCGCCTCGTCCAACCGATGATCGACCAGTCGAGAAAGATCAACGACAGCGACCGGACCGCAATCTTCGAAGATCACCTGGCGCTGACGGCGCAAAAGCCTGCCGACGGCGGCAAGACCCCCGATTTTGTGATCTGGCCGGAGACTTCTGTTCCATTCATCCTCACTCAAAATCCCGACGCCTTGTCGCGCATCGCAGAAGTTCTGGACGATGGACAGATCCTGATGGCGGGCGCAGTTCGGGCCGAGGATATGGGCGCCGGCGCTGCTCCGCGTTACTATAATTCGATCTATATGATCGACGGAAAGGGCCAGATCCTCAGCGCTTATGACAAGGTGCACCTTGTTCCCTTCGGCGAGTACCTTCCTTTTGAAAGCCTGTTTGACATGATGGGCATGAAAGCGGTGGCCGCGATGCCGGGCGGTTTTTCAGCCGCCCCCGACCACCGCCTGCTGGAAGCCCCGGACGGCCGGAAATTCTATCCGCTGATCTGCTATGAAGTGATTTTTGCGAGCGCCATGCAACCAGTGGCCAGGGATGCGGACGCCATTGTCAACATTACCAATGACGGATGGTTCGGCGCGACTCCGGGGCCATGGCAACACTTCTTCCAGGCCCGTCTGCGTGCCGTGGAGAGTGGCCTGCCGGTGATCCGGAATTCAAATAGCGGCGTATCGGCCATTATTTCACCCACCGGTGAGGTCGCATCCGGCATGGATTTCGGATTGCGGGGCGTCATTGACGTATCCTTGCCGCCGAAAGTTGCACCTATTGTCAACGAAGAAACCAGGACCATGAATTTCTGGCTTCTGGAGCTTTTTGCCTTTCTGATTGCAATATACTCTCGCGTTAGGCCCTGTTGACAAAGTATGGCAGCCAAATCTTTGTTGAAGCGATTGCCAGGAATGCGGCGAATGATGCGGCGGTTTTGTCGAAGCGGGTTGCGATGCGGCGGAACTGCTTGAGTTTGTTGAACATGCGCTCGATGCG
>JBGSIT010000050.1:0-133809 GCA_041742335.1 Rhizobiaceae bacterium | reverse complement strand
CTTGTACTCCAACAGCAACACCAACAGCTACTTCAGCTATGACGGCTTCAGCGTCATCGGCGGCGTTTCCGCCAACGTGACAGACTCCGTCAAGCTCGCAGCTGACTTGCAGTATTGGGACAACAGCTCCTACCGCGTCATTGGTGACGTGAACTGGACTGTTGCAACAGGCTTCTCGGTTCTGCTCGAAGGTTCTTACGGTTCCTTCAACATTCCTGGCCCGAAGGACTCCAAGCAGTCCACAGCCATGCTGCGCTTCCAGCGTTCGTTCTAATCTGAACCCAGGTTCAGATGAAAAGGTCCGGCTAACGCCGGGCCTTTTTTCGTGGGTTCGATGGAAAGTTTATGGCGCGGGCAACGTCGCGCTGCGGTGTTATTCTGGGTCCAGCGCCTCAACGCCTTGCGGCTTGCCGCCGCGATCCAGCCGGATTTTTTCAATCCGCGCTTCTGCGGCGTTCAAAAGCGCCTCGCAGTGCTTTTTCAAGGCTTCGCCGCGTTCATAGATTTCAATTGACTGGTCCAGCGCCATATTGCCCTGTTCGAGACTGGAGACAATGGTCTCCAGTTCCTTGACCGCCTGTTCGAATGTCAGGTCCTTGACGCTTGGCTTTGCTGCAATCTCGCTCATGTCTACCCTTTCATCAGCCGCGCAATATGCAGACCGGCTGATTCGGCCAGTCCTTCCAGATCATAACCGCCTTCCAAAAGGCTGACGATGCGGTTTTGGCAAAAGTCGGCGGCAATCTCCATCAATTGCCCGGTAATCCAGTCAAAATCATCGGCGACCAGATTGATCTGCGCCAGGGGATCGCGGTAGTGGGCGTCAAAACCGGCGGAGATGATGATCAGGTCCGGCCGGAAATTCCTCAGCGCCGGCCGGATGACCGAACGGAAGGCTTCCTTGAAATCATCGCTGCCGGTATTGGCCGACAGCGGCGCATTGACAATATTGCCGACTCCCTTCTCCCCCTTGGCGCCTGTGCCGGGATAAAGCGGCATTTGATGGGTGGAGGCGTAAAAGACGGATTTGTCGCGCTCGAATATGTCCTGGGTTCCATTGCCGTGATGGACATCGAAATCAATGATGGCGACGCGCTCGGCGCCGTGGGCTTTCTGGGCGTGGCGGGCGGCGATGGCCGCATTGTTGAAAAAGCAAAATCCCATGGCTTTGACGCGTTCGGCATGGTGGCCGGGCGGCCGCGACGCCACGAAGACATTGTCTGCCGCACCTGAAAATACTGCATCGACGCCTGCCACCGCCCCGCCGACGCCGGTCAAGGCTGCCTCAAGGCTTTTCGGGCTGGCATAGGTGTCGGTTTCAATCTGGGCAATGTCTTCTTCCGGGATGGCCGCAATCACGCTTGCGAGATGCTCCTCCGGATGGGCCAGCAGCACCATCTCCTCTTCGGCCAAGGGCGCAGTCTTGCGCTCAAGCTGTCTGAAGGCCTCATGCTCCAGCGCAAGGTTCAACGCACGCAGCCGGTCCGGGCGTTCAGGGTGACCCGGCGGCGTCAGGTGCTCGAGAAAGACGGGATTTTCATAAAGAAGTGTTGTCATTTTGAGCCAGACTTTGTGGTCGCCGGGAATTGGTCCGCGGGCATGGCGACAATGATACCAACAGCGGCATGGCATGAACAAGGCCAATCGGGCTTATTCACATGCCTGAGTCAAACTCCCGCTGATCCCGCAGCCACGTGGATTTGACGCCCGAATGATCATGCAGTGCAAAAACCGGATTGACATTGGCACTGTGGTTTGTGACACAAGATTCAATCCAACCTTGGAAGGGACGACCTCGATGGCCAATACCGCATCCCATATCAGCCTTGAAACACTTGAGCCGCTTGCCGCCGGTTCCATGGCGAAGAAAGCGACGATTGTCGTGCTCGGCAGCCTGTTCCTGGCCGCCATGTCGCAGATACAGGTGCCTTTCTACCCGGTTCCGGTGACCCTGCAGACTTTGGGCGTCATGCTGATCGGCCTGACATTCGGCTTGCGCATGGCAACGGCAACTGTCGCACTCTATCTGCTCGAAGGCATAGCCGGCCTGCCCGTCTTTGCCGGATTTGGCTTTGGACCCGCCGTCTTGTTCGCCGGCACCGGCGGTTACCTCATCGGCTTCCTTTTTGCTGCAGCTTTCATCGGCTGGTTGGCCGACAAGGGTTTGACCCGCACCTGGACCGGCGCGATTTCCGCGCTGGTTGTCGGCGAAGTCATCATATTCGGTCTCGGCATTGCTTATCTCGCCTATCTCTATGGTTTCGACAAGTCGCTGGAATTTGGTCTCTATCCCTTCATTCTAGGCGATCTGGTCAAGCTTGCTTTGGCAGCGCTGATCGGCAAGGGTGTTCTGAAGGGCGCATCGCGCTTTGCAAAGCTCTGATCCTTTAGCAACAGACAAAAATACCTTGGTGCCCGTGCGTTTGCGCGGGCATCATTTTTTATGCCTCCTGACATTTCGAGGGTTCGGCTATACATCTGATTTCATTGCAAATATGAGCAAAATTGCCGAAGCTGTCAGCGCTGGACAACCAGTCGTGCTTGCGCATGGGCCTGATGACATCTGCAACGGATTGACGCCGGACTGCCGGGCAATGTGCAATCATGATTGCAGAACTTCAGAAGCGGAAGCGGCGGACCAATTGGCAGTCGAGGCGCTGGCGGGCCTGATCGGCCATATAGGCGACGGCCCCTTCATCCTCGACAAAGACCTGGTAGCTGCCATGCGGGCGCAGTATGCGACCGGTTCGATCCGGCAAGCCTGTGTCAGATGCCCGTGGAAGGATTTCTGTGACCGGATTGCCCAGGAGAATTTCGCTTCAACGCGGCTGTTTGGGCCATGAACCGCTTTATCGGTTGGCGGATCCGGAAACGGCCCCCAGCGCCCGATCCTTCAAATCCCTGAATTTGGCGGAAGCATCAGTCAGTTTGCGGTCCCATTCCGGGTTGGGAACCTGTCCTTCAATGGTCCGGAAGTAGACATCCATCAAGGCAGCGATGGCGAAAGGCTCGAGAAACGCCGCCTTGAATGCCCAGGCAAATATGATTGCCGCCACAAAGGACCAGCCCGCGACATCGGAGGGCAGCAAGTAAAACAAGGTGGCCATCGGCGCCAGCATGACGATGAAAATCGCTATGGCGAGCAGATAGAGGAAAATGCTCAGCCACAACGCATTCTTGATCATCACCTTGCCGTTCTGGGCATAAAGTACCAAGCCCTGCCGCGAGGTTTCCCAGGGATTGTCGCTGTTGAGCTTGATGTTGTAGCCGAGAATGATTTCATCGACATAGGTCAGCGACAGGCGGATCACCGTGTTGACGAAGCGGACAAGGCCGCTGAGACCGGGAATGGGCAGAAAGGCTGCAATCCCGCCCAAAAGGCCGGTGACGGCTCCAATGACGCCCTTGATCAACTGGTCGAGTGCAAAAAGCAGCGTGGTCTGGCCGAAGCGGGCTTCGACGACCTGGCGGCCGTAATCGACCTGGCTCTTGCCGGCGGGAAGCGTCTTGCCCTGCATCAATTCTACCAGCACGGCAATATGGCCCGCCTTGACGATATAGAGCAGATATTCGCGGATCCAGAAAATGACGGCGGATACCAGGCCGAACCCGACAAGGCCGCCCCACACCGCAAAACCTCCGGGATCGTCGGAGATATGGCCTGCGCCGTAGCCGATCACCGCCCCGCCGCCCATGGCGACGACATAGGCAATGGTAATGCCGAAATAGATGATCATCCTGAAAAGAATGAAGGGCATCGTCCGCAGCATCAATCCCAATGTACGGCCGATATCAAAGTCCCACATGCCTGTACCCCGGTTCTGTCTAAATTCGGTTTCAACGACCGATTGACCGCTTGGCCCATCGCCATATCAACAATATCCGCAATCTGGCCGCCGTCCATAACCAGAATGCGCCCGATGGCCGCATTTTTCTGGCGGACTGCTTCAGGAGACTCGCTATTTCGGGTTTTCGGACAAGGATATCAATGTCATAGCAATTCATGGCGACGTCGCCGCGCGGAAAGATGCGCTGTCCTTGCGTATGTGGAACCAGCCGGTCGCCAAGCGCCTTGTTGATTCGGCGGTCAAGCTGTTCGAGCCAGGGCAGGTCGCGCGATTGCGTGATCGTCAGGCCTGCTTCCGGTTTGCAGGCGGCTATGGCGGCAACAATTGCCCGGCGTTCTTCTTCACTGTGGCATTTTTCAACCGCCCTGGCATACATCAGCCCATGCGGCTTGCGCTCATAGCCAACCAGCGGCGACAGCATCCGCAGATATTCGGTAAATTCGACCGGGTAGCTGGAATTTGCGGGCAGGGTGCGCGCAGGGGTCATGTCTTCCAGACCCAGCACCAGCCGGCAGAATGCTACATGGAAGTCTTCCCCCGATGCCTTGATCGCCTCAAAATTGAGGACGACCAGATCAACCCGGTCAGCTTTCAGGAAAGGACGCAATTCCAGCAAGGGATTGAGAAGGCGGGATTTCGCGGGATCAGAAAAATGCAGTCTTGCGAGATCGGGCAGGGAAGGCGTCCTGTTATTTTTCACCATTTCGCCCCACAGGGAAGCAAAGATGCTGACGGGATCGCGAAGGGTCGACACGATGGTCAGCCGCGAAAATCCAATGTGGCCGGCCAGAACCTTGAAATCGTCCGGTGTCCAGGGATGAAAGCCTTCGGAAGACAGAAGCAGACCGCAATCATTTTCCCGCGCCAGCCTTGCCGCTTTTTGCAGCCGCTTGAGGATCGGGCCACCGCCTGCCAGAATCTGCTGGCGCGCCGAGGCGACCTCGTGATGGGCGTTTTGCACGCGCATGGAGACGACAGGATAGATCCAGCCGTGCTTCTGAAGGGCCGCCCGGTTGCGAAAGAAGCTTGATTGCAGAAAGGTCGTCGCCGTCTTGCGCGGCCCGATATGGATCACCAGTTTTCCGCTTTGCCCGGTTTGTGACATTGGGAGGTTTTGTCCCTATCTGAACAATTTGACAAAGCGACGCCACGACATCAGCCTGCCGCGCGCCAGGTTGATCAATCGTATGCGAAGGCTGCCAGGCCGGAATTTCACCTGCATCTCATCGAGCAGGCGGCTGACTGCGGGGTCCGACTCAAGCATGGCGCTATCGTAATACTCAAATTCTTCCGGACCCGTCGGAAAAAGCCGCCCGTCTTCTGGTACCGGTATCATCCGGTCGCGGTAGGCCATCAGGCCTTGCTCGATTTCGTCATAAAAAACCGGGTCGCGTTTGACCGTCATTGTGTGGCGGGCCTTGCCGACGGCTGCAACGGCCTGGATGACGGCCTTCTTCTTGCCGCCTGTGAGCATATAATGGAAAACCCGCCCGATCTTGACCTGTCCACGGCTGGCCTTCTGGCCGATGCGCTTCAGCAGCAGCCGCATGAATTCCGTCATTTCAATGGTTTGGCGCTCATTGGCGGTACTTTCGGCAACATGCGGCAATATTGGCAGTTTGAGCACCTCGGTTACGAACACATCGAAAATGTCGAGCTTGCGCCGACGGATATCCTCGTAGAGCAGAAGCGTCAGGCGCGTATCGGGCAAAGCGGCAAGCTGCCTGATGTCGATGAGGGGATTGAGAAGGCCTGACTGTCCGGGCCTGCGGAAATGCTTCTTGCGATAAGCCGGCAGGCTGGTGCTCGATCCGGTTTTGACCTTCTGGGCCCAAAAGGAATAAAACCGCGACACCGGATCGCGCAGCGCATAGACGACATGCAACTCATGACCGCGCATGATCTCCTGCAACGCTTTCAGATGGGCCGGCTTCCAGTTGCTGAAGCCTTCCGAGGACAGGAGCACGTTGAGGTTTTCGCCGGCCGATTTTCGGGCGATTTTTTGAAACTCCCGGACCTTGCGGCTCTTCGGGTCCAGGATCTGGTCAGGATCATCGGAAAGGTCGTGGTGGGCGACGCGCACCCTTTCGCCCGTCAATGGATAAAGCCAGCCCTGCCTGAGCAGGGCATTATGGTTGTGATGAAAGTTCACCTGCAGCCAGGTGGTCGCCGTCTTGTGCGGGCCGACATGCAGAACCAGCATCACATTGTCCCCATTTGCTCGGCTCCTCCGGGCGGATCCGGCTACAGGATTTCGGTGGTGGCGATCTTGATGCCGAAGCCTTCAAGGCCAACATAGTGGCGCTCTCGGGACGACAGCAGCCGGATCGATGTCACGCCAAGATCCTTGAGGATCTGCGCGCCGAGCCCGATTTCCAGCCATTCGCTTTCGCGGTTGCGCGCCTGTTCGTGGCCTTCGGTACCTGTGGCGATCTTGCGGTGGTGATCAATTGCGCCGACGCCGACGGACCCTTCGCGCAGATATACGATCACGCCGCGGCCTTCTGTGGCAATCCTGTTCATGAAAGGCTCGATCGGGCGCCGGGCGCCGAAGACGTCATTGGCGACGCTTTCCATATGCAGGCGCACCAGCACATTCTCGCCATCGCGGATGTCGCCGAAAACCACGGCCAGATGCTGCATCGGGTCCCATGGCAAGGCATAGGCATGGGCCTCGGCGCTGCCGAAGGGGGTTTGCACCACAAAACTCTGCGCCCGCTCGATCAGCCGTTCCTTGCGCTGGCGATAGGCGATCAGGTCAGCGACCGATACCTGCTTCAAGGCGTGGGTTTCGGCAAATTTTGCAACCTGCGGGCCGCGCATCACGGTGCCGTCGTCATTGACCAATTCGCTGATGACGCCGATGGGCGGCAGGCTCGCAAGCTTGCAAAGATCGACTGCGGCTTCGGTATGGCCTGAACGCATCAGCACGCCGCCCTCGCGCGCAACCAGCGGAAAGATGTGGCCCGGTCGCAGGAAGTCATTGGCGCTGACATTGGGATTGGCGAGGTTGCGCACCGTCAATGTCCTGTCATCAGCGGAAATGCCGGTGGTGGTGCCGTGGCGGAAATCGACAGAAACGGTAAAGGCGGTGGTGTGGGCGCTGTCGTTTTCAGCCACCATGGCCGTCAGGTTGAGCCGTTTTGCTTCCTCGCGCGGCATCGGGGTGCAGACGATTCCCGATGTATGGCGCACGATGAAGGCCATCTTCTCCGGCGTGCAATGCACTGCGGCAACAATCAGGTCGCCTTCGTTCTCGCGGTCGTCGTCGTCGGTGACGACAACGATTTCACCCAGTTCGAAGGCGCGGATGGCGTCGACGACGCGTTTCTGGTCAAATGACATGAGCTTGTCCTATTTCAGCCGGCCGGTCTGGCCGCGGTCCCTCAGATAATGGTCGGCGATGGTAATGGCGAGCATGGCTTCGCCGATCGGCACGGCACGGATGCCGACGCAGGGATCGTGGCGACCCTTGGTGCGCAGGTTGACTTCCTTGCCGTCGACATCAATCGAGCGGCGCTCTGTCAGGATCGACGAAGTCGGCTTGACGGCAAAGCGGGCCACCACCGGCATGCCGGTTGAAATGCCGCCCAATATGCCGCCGGCGTGATTGGACAGGAACACCGGTTCGCCATCGGCGCCGATGCGCATTTCGTCGGCATTTTCCTCGCCGCTGATTTCTGCCGCCTCGAAACCATTGCCGATTTCAACGCCCTTGACGGCGTTGATCGACATCAGGCCCGAGGCAATGTCCTGGTCCAGCTTGCCGTAAAGCGGCGCGCCCAGTCCGGCCGGCACATTCTCGGCGACGACTTCAATGACGGCGCCCACGGAGGAGCCAGCCTTGCGGATCTCGTCGAGATATTTTTCCCAGACAGGCACAATTGCCGGGTCGGGTGCGAAGAACGGATTGTTGCCGACTTCGCTCCAGTCCCAATTGTCGCGGTTGATGCGGTGCTTGCCGATCTGCACCAGGGCCGCCCGGATCGTGACATCGGGGATGACCTTGCGGGCGAGACCGCCTGCCGCCACCCTTGCCGCCGTTTCGCGCGCCGATGAGCGCCCGCCGCCGCGATGGTCGCGCAGGCCGTATTTGACGTCATAGGTATAGTCGGCATGGCCGGGACGGAATTGCCGGGCAATCTCGCCATAATCCTTGGAGCGCTGGTCGGTGTTCTCGATCATCATCGAAACCGGCGTGCCGGTGGTTGTCATCGTCTCGCCGTCCTCGTCCAGCATCACGCCGGACAGAACCCGAACCAGATCCTCCTCGCGGCGCTGGGTGACGAAGCGCGACTGGCCCGGCTTGCGCATGTCGAGAAAATGCTGGATTTCGGAAAGCCGGAATTTCAGGCCGGGCGGACAACCGTCCACAACGCATCCAAGCGCCGGGCCGTGGCTTTCCCCCCAGGTGGTAACGCGAAACAGGTGACCGAACGTATTGTGTGACATGGACCAATCCGGCATGGGAAGCCGGTTCTGACCAGCCTCGCTTGACTTCGTGGCCTCTCTTAAAGGGTGTTGGCGCAAATTTGAAGCGGATTCGACATCAAAGCCACCGGAACTTTGAGCCAATTCCGCCCGTTCCCGCCAAAGTGCCGCCTGCCGGCCGGCCATCTTTGGCCACGCGACCCAAACGGTTAACGGCCACCGGCGCAAGCAACGGCCAATTGATACTTGATTAACTATTGTTTCCCATTCATATTTTGCAAAAAAATTGACACGTTGGCGGGCGAATTTCGCCACATTCGGGGGACATGTTGTGACCAGTAAAACAAATGAAAATTTAAAGACAGGGAACCGTCACATGCGGGTCATTATTGCAGCTTTGTTCGGTCTGGTCAGTCTGGTTCTTCCCGTATCGGCTTTCGGTGAAAGCGCGGATGTCGAAGCGACGATTGAATCGGTGGATACCGACACGCTCAGCCTGACGCTGGATGACGGCAAAAAGTACCAGGCGCCGGAGGAATTCAATTTCGACGGCCTGCAAAAGGGCGTCAAGGTGATCCTGTTTTACACCGAGATCGACGGCAAGCGTGTCATCAACGACCTGGATATCCTGCCGGAGTAGGGTTCTGAAGCGGCGGCTTCCAAACGTTCCTGAATTTCAATTTGGCACGATCCATCCGGGGCAGGTCTGCGGCCTTAAATCCATTCCAGCTTGCCGTTTTCAAAACGCAGCAAGCGGTCCTGCGGAATATCCAGATGGGCGGCTTCGTGGTTGCTCTCCTGTCCGGTCAGCACGAAAAGGCAGCGGATGACGCCGCCGTGGCAGACACAGACGGTGTTGCGTTCCAGTGCGCGCAGCCAGGATCCGACACGCCAGGACAGGATTTCATAGCTTTCGGCATTGTCGCCGGGCGGAATGAAGTTCCATTTGTCGGCGTCGCGCTCGGCGATGCCTTCGGGTTCGGTGCGAAAGACCTCTGCGAGGGTGCGGCCTTCCCAGTCGCCAAACGAAATTTCCACAAGCCGGTCATCGATCTCGTATCGGTCGCCCGGCCGTCCCAGGGCTTCCAGCATGCATTCCATGGTCTGGCGGGTTCTGGTCAGCGGGCTTGAGACGAAGGCGAAATCATCGCCGCGACCGATCAGGCTGAAAAGCCTGCGGCCATTGCCGCTTGCCTGCGCCTTGCCCTTGTCGTTGAGGGGGATGTCTTTTTGTCCCTGAAGACGCTCTTCGGCGTTCCAGTCCGTCTGGCCGTGGCGGGCTAGATAGATGATCACGCGCAGGTCCCCGATGCTTTGACCGTATATTGGACGGTCAGTCCTTGACCACGCTGATATCAGGCGCATCGACTGCCTTCATGCCGACGACGTGATAGCCAGAATCGACATGAAGCACTTCGCCGGTCACGGCGGTGGACAGGTCGCTCAACAGATAGAGCGCGGAATTGCCGACTTCGTCGATGGTGACATTGCGCTTGAGCGGCGAGTTATATTCGTTCCACTTCAGTATATAGCGGAAGTCGCCGATGCCGGAAGCGGCCAGGGTCTTGATCGTGCCGGCGGAAATGGCGTTGACGCGAATGCCGCGATCGCCGAGGTCAACGGCGAGATAGCGCACGCTTGCTTCAAGCGCCGCCTTGGCGACACCCATGACATTGTAATGCGGCATGACCTTTTCAGCGCCGTAATAAGTCAGCGTCAGGATCGAGCCGCCGTCATTCATGATCCGCTCGGCGCGCTTGGTGATCGCCGTCATCGAATAAACCGATATGTCCATTGTCCGCAGGAAGTTGTCGCGGCTGGTCTCCATATATTTGCCGGTCAATTCATCCTTTTCGGAAAAGGCGATGGCATGAACGACGAAATCGATCTTGCCCCATTGCTTTTCAAGATTTTCAAAGACGGCGTCGATGGTCTCCATTTCGGTGACATCGCAATGGCCGGCCATGATCGCGCCCAATTCGGCGGCCAGCGGCTCGACCCGCTTCTTCAGCGCGTCGCCCTGCCAGGTCAAGGCCAGCTCAGCGCCGGCTTCAGCCAATGCCTTGGCAATGCCCCATGCAATGGAACGGTTGTTTGCGACGCCCATGACGACCCCGCGCTTGCCATTCATCAAACCACCAGATTGAGCCATCAAGCTCCCCCTTACCTAAATCGATTGGATTGCCTATCGCATAGCGAGGGATAGGGTTCAAGCGTCACGCCGTTCAAACTCGTCACTTACGCTGTAACATTAGGTGCTTTGGGCGCCAAACCGGGCACCATCAACAGTTTTCAAACCTGATTTCCATCAAGGCGTCACAAAAACAAACCTTCCCGAAGGCTGCGCATCAGGTCAATGACCTTCTGATCGGGGAAATCCCACAGCATGACCCGGATTTCGACAATCATGTTGCCGCGCCCTCCATCCTCTTTCGGCAGGCCGTGGCCTTCGATGATCACCACGCCATCCGATCCCGTCCATTCCGGCACGGTGATGGTGACCGGACCGTCCAGCGTTTCAACCGTGGTCTCGCATCCCAATACCGCATTTTCGATATCGACGGGATGGTTCGTGACAATATCGTCGCCCTCGACATGATACCAGGGGTGCGACTGCACCCTTATCCGCGCCACCACATCGCCGCGCTTCATGCCGGCAATCTTGTGGCCCTGGCCGTCCAGCCTGATGCGGTCGCCATCGCGCGCGCCGGCGGCATAGGGCAAAGTCAGTGTCTTGCCATCCGGCAATGTCGCAATGGCCGGCTTGCCTGCCAGCATATCTTCGAGGCAGGTCTCGGCATCGACCGCCAGATCGGGTGCTTTTTCCGGTTGCTGCGTCTGGCGCGTCAACCGGCGCATCAGATAGGACAGCAATTCCCGCGCCGGCGACGTGCGAATTGTTGAACCGTCGTCATTGCCGTAGGATTGACCCGGTCCGGAAGAAAAACCTGAGGCGTCATCGCCGCCGTAGCCATAGCCGAAACCGCCGGACTGGGCCCGTTGGCCGCCCCGGGCCGACGCCCTTTCAGCCCCGAAAATCCTTGAAACAAGATCTTCTGTGGATTCACCCACCTGAAAACCTGCCTTGGCGCGCGCCTCGTCCTCGCTCAGCTTGGCCTCCGCACGCGCTTTTTCCTTGGCCCGCAATTCCTCTGCGCGCGACTGCTCGCGCTGCTCCATGAAGGTCTGGTCCTTGCGGCGGGCGATTGCCGCCTCGCGCGCCTGGTCATAACGCCGGCGACGCTCCGCATCCTTGAGCACGTCATAAGCGCGCCCGATTTCGGTAAAGCGCATGACGGCCAGCGGATCGTCCTGGTTGCGGTCAGGATGAACCTTTTTAGCCTGCGCGCGCCAGGCCGCCTTGATCTCGTCAGGGCTGGCATCCTTGCGGATACCGAGAATGATATAGGGATCACGCATGCCTTGGCACTCGCCTTCAATCATGCCCCATTGCCATCGCAATCCATGAATTGCGAAAGAAAAAGGGCGTTCCAGCCTGCTTTATCGCATGGATGGCTTAACCGAGACTTTCGTCACGCCATTTTTTTGAAATGATAATGATCAATTCTGATGCATGTACATTATCGTTTCAAAGTAATACAGCGGCGTTCGCGCATTCAATTGTATGCGCAGCAGACGTTTTCATAATTCCCGGAAGGTGACCAATTGCCATTGGCCGCTGCCCACCAGGCATGCCTTGCCGGCATAATTGGAGACACCGCGATAGGAATGGCGCGTTGTCGAGAATGTCCGGCAGGAATAGCTGCCGACACTTTCTTCGCGGATTTGGGAGATAACGCCCGCGCTGCCGGTGCTGGTATTGGCCCAGGGCAGGGTGCTTTCCCCGTTCAGCCTTTGCAGATCGGCCGAACTGACGGCATTGCGAACCGTCGCTTCATCGGAAACCGTGTCAGGGATGCTGACCTCTCCGGGCACGGAATGGGTTGAGATCGACTTGTCGACATTGGGCGACATGCCGAGGTCCAGACCGCTGCTCATGCATGACGACATAGTCAAGCAAAAGGCTGACAACAGCGCCACGCGGATCGCCATGCGAACGTGACTCTTTGTCATCTGACTGGACTTTGCTATGTGTGGCACTTATTCAGCCTGACTAAACGCAATCATGAGAAGGGCAATTGAACAATCATGACCGACAAAGGGTTAACAAGCGGTGACTTTACTGAAGAGAATCAACCCTTTTCCCTGTTTGGCACGTGGCTGAAGGATGCCGAGGGCATTGAAATCAACGACCCGACCGCAATGGCCCTTGCGACAGTGGACGGCGACGGCCTTCCCAATGTCCGCATGGTGCTCTTGAAGTCCTTCGATGACGAGGGGTTCGTGTTCTTCACCAATTTCGAGAGTCGCAAAGGACAGGAAATCCTTGGCCATAAAAAGGCGGCATTGTGTTTTCACTGGAAAGGCTTGCGCCGGCAGGTGAGGGTGCGCGGTCTTGTCGAAGTGGTCAGCGACGCGGAAGCCGATGCCTATTACAAGTCGCGACCGCGCCAAAGCCGGATCGGCGCCTGGGCGTCCAAGCAATCGCGGACGCTTGAAAGCCGGTTTGCGCTTGAAAAGGCGGTGGCCGACTACGCGCTGCAATATCCGTTGGGGGAAATTCCCCGCCCGCCTTATTGGTCAGGCTTTCGCATCAGGCCGCTCTCCATCGAATTCTGGCATGACCGGCCCTTCCGCCTGCATGACCGCCTGGAGTTTTATCGTGACAAGCCGGAAGGCGACTGGCAGAAGCACCGCATGTATCCCTGAAGGGGCGGAGCAACCTATCGCCCGGCAAGCCTGAAGGGAATGCCGGAAGCCAGCGCGGAAACATAGCGGGCTTTCTGGTAAAGCCCGTTGATCGAGATGCGCGGCAACAAGGTCATTGCGCCGGACGCCCCATGGTGAAGCGTATTGGCGCGCGTGGTCACAGCGATATCCATGCCGAATTCTGCGCAGATGGCCGCTTCCCGAGGCGAGACGGACCGCCCGTCTCCATAGGGATAAGCAAAGGTCCTTGGCCATTTTCCGGTGAGGGTTTGCACGCATTCCGCCGAACCGAGGATTTCCTGTCGCGCCTCTACGTTGTCAAGCCGGCACAGGCCGCGATGGCTGATCGTATGGGCGCCCAGGCTTGCCAAGGGATTTTCACAAAGGCTGGCGAGTTCGGCCGGGCTCATTGTCAGGCTTTCCATCACGGCCAGCGGTTCGACGCCATATTGCGGCGCTGCCGCGTCCAGCCTCTTGACCATGGCCGCTTCATCGCCGCTATTGACCAGACCGGCGATCCCGCCAAAGGCTGCGGCTTTTTCAGCCAGGCTGGCGCAGGCGATCTTTTCGACGCCGTCGCCCAGATCGATGGACAGGCTGTCGGTGGCATTCAGGACTTCAGCCAGCGTTTCCCACCACATGCTGTGACTGCGCTCGACAAAGCCCTTGGTCACAAACACCGTGAACGGCGCGTTGTGACGACTGAAAACCGGGGCGGCGTATTCGAGATTGTTGCGATAACCGTCGTCAAGCGTGAAGACGGCAAAACGCCGGTCGGCGGGGCCGTTGGCAAGCCTGTCCGGCACGGCGTCCAGCGATATGAAATCAAAGCCGTCCGATGTGAGCTGCGACAAGGCGATATCGAGAAATTCCGGCGTTACTTCCAGCGACTCGTTGGGCCGGAACGTCCTTTGGTCGTGCGGACGGACAAGATGCAACATGAAGATGACGCCTGCGCCGCCTGCCGATTTCATGATGCCTGCCTTTTGCATCAGATTGGCAATTTCCAGCGCACCGCTCACGCCGGCGCGCACCAATTCCGGGGGTACGATTTCTTTCAGTTTCCGGAGCATTCACGTCCCTTGATCGTCGTTCTCAAACATGGTTCCGGGACAGATGCAGTCCCGGAAACCGAAAAAACCTCAGGTCTGCGTGCCGCCTACCGTAACCTGATCCATCCGCAGATGCGGTTGGCCCACACCAACCGGAACGCCTTGTCCGGCCTTGCCGCACATGCCGATGCCTGGATCAAGCATCAGGTCGTTGCCGACCATGGAAATCCGCCGCATGGCTTCCGGTCCGTTGCCGATCAGCATGGCGCCCTTGACCGGCGCGCCGACCTTGCCGTTTTCGATCATATAGGCTTCGGTGCAGCCGAAGACGAACTTGCCGGAGGTGATGTCAACCTGACCGCCGCCAAAGGAAACGGCATAAATGCCTTTCTTGACCGAACTGATGATTTCCTCGGGCGTCTTGTCGCCTGAAAGCATGTAGGTATTGGTCATCCGCGGCATTGGCACGTTGGCATAGGATTCCCGCCGGCCGTTGCCGGTCGGCTTCATGCCCATCAACCGGGCATTCTGGCGATCCTGCATGTAGCCGACCAGGCGGCCATCGTCGATCAGCACATTATAGGCCGAAGGCGTGCCTTCGTCATCGACGGTCAGCGAACCGCGCCGGGTATCCATTGTGCCGTCATCAACGACAGTCACGCCCTTGGCCGCCACCATTTCGCCCATCAGGCCGGCAAAGGCAGAGGTCTTCTTGCGGTTGAAATCGCCTTCCAGCCCATGGCCGACCGCTTCATGCAGCATGACGCCGGGCCAGCCGGAGCCGAGCACCACATCCATGGTGCCGGCTGGCGCATCGATGGCGGACAGATTGACCAAAGCGTGGCGCAGCGCTTCTTCAGCGCCCGCCTGCCAATTCTCGCTGGCGAGGAAATCGCCAAAGCCGCGCCTGCCGCCAACACCGTAAGAACCGCTTTCCTGACGGCTGCCTTCGCCGACAACGACGTTGATGTTGAGACGGGTCATCGGACGGACATCGCGCACGAGGTGGCCGTCGGCCCGGAGGATTTCGACGACCTGCCAGGAGGCGGAAAGCGAGGCGGTGACCTGGCGGACCTTTTCGTCGCGCGCCCTCAGATAGGCGTCGATCTCGGCCAGCAGCGTGACTTTTTCCTCAAAGCTTGGCGCGCCTATCGGGTTTTCCTCGCCATAATATTTCTTGTTGGTGCGTGCGGGGGCGGCAGCATAGGAACCTGAATAGCCGCGGGTGACGGCGCCGACGGCTTCCGAGGCCCGGCGCAGGGCGTCTGCGGAAAGTTCGCCGGAATGGGCGTATCCGATTGCGTCACCGGCAACGGCGCGCAGCCCGAAGCCCTGATCGGTATTGAAGCTTCCGCCTTTCAGGCGGCCATTGTCGAAGGTCAGCGATTCCGATTGCGAATGTTCAAGATAAAGCTCGCCGTCATCAGCGTCGTTGAGCGTCTCGGCGACAATCCGGCGCAGTGAAGCTTCATCGCTGTCGAACAGGCTGAGAAGGTCTTTTGTCATTGTTGTTTACTCCGGCCGGCTTGGTTGGACACCGATGTAATGCTTTGCCGAAGCCGGGACAAGGCCGAAACGCGATCGCCGCTGGTTTGGAGTGGCCCAGCATTGCCTAAGGCAAGGCATCGTAGCCTTCCCCGAATCCCTTCAGGTCGACAGGAATGCCGATCCCTTCCTCGGGCGACTGGAAGACGATGAAGGTGGCCGTGGCGCCGGCGCGGAAGGTCTTGAGCAATTCATCCTCAAGAACCACTTCTGCGTAGCAGCCATCTGCAAAGCAGCGGACAAAATAGGCCCGGCCGATATCCTTGCCATCGACATTCAGCCCGAGTCCGTTGGGAAGCAGCACGCCGAGCGGCGCAAGCACCCGAAGGATCTTTGCCTTGCGGTCGGCAGTTTTAAGGACAACGACGGAAAGCCCGACTTCGGGCCGGTCGTCGGCAATGACATTCTGCATCAACGCACATTGCTCTTCCGCGGCGCCTGCCGGTTTGTCGCAGACGATCGACCATGCGTCGTGGCTGGATTTCACGGTTCCGGGTTGTTGCTGGGCGGAAGCGGCGGCGGGAATCAGTCCGGCGGCGATGGTAGCCGCCAACAGCTTCAACCGCAGGGAAGATGGAATTCGCATACAAACCTCAATCTTCGAATCACGTCGCGCCATTCTTCTCGCAGCGCGCCCAAAAGAAAAGCCCCAGAGGGCCATCCTTGTCATTTTCATCTTGCTGCGGCTTCGGGCATGGCAGGTTTTAGCCGTCAAGGGCAAGCACAATGCCGCTGCGGAAGCACTCTTTGCCCGAAAGGAAGCGTGCTTTGCCAATACCGATGTCGCCAAACCCGGGCGGGAATACGAATAAGGGTGTCTTTTCAGGTGAACAAGGCGGATTTGGGACGAAAATGTGCTGGAAGCGCTTGGTATTGCCGGTCAAAAGGCGATATGCTCGGCGGACCAAGCGCCGGCAGGAGCGATCACGTCAAAAAGACTCTTGCGCAAAAATGCCGCATGACACGCGCCCTGCAGATGTTGCGGCCAAACGTAAACTATGGTTTTAAGAGGGCATGATAGCAGGGATTCTGCTTTTAGGTTTGATCAGGATCAAACATATCGGGGAGACTAAATCGTGAAGAACAAAGCTCTTGCAGCATTGGCCGCTTCGGCCGGAGCGCTGTTTGCGTCCAGCGCCCGGGCCGCCCAGCCCGTCGAGTGGCAGATGGACCTTCAGCCTGCGGCCTCTTCCACAATGGAAAGCATCCGCTGGTTCGAGGATTACACATTGTGGTTCATCGTGCCGATCACGCTGCTGGTGCTGGCATTGCTGATCATCGTGATGGTGCGGTTTCGCGAAAGCGCCAATCCGGTGCCATCAAAAACCAGCCACAACACCTTGATCGAAATCATCTGGACCGTTGGTCCGGTAATTGTCTTGTTGTTTTTCGCAGTTCCATCCTTCCAGCTTCTGACGGAAGAGCTGACGCAGCCTGCAAATCCGGATGTGACGGTCAAGGCAACGGCGACCCAGTGGCAGTGGAATTACGAATACGAGATGGAAAATCCCGTTTCCTTTGATTCCGCCGTGCTCAAGGATGACGAGCGCGCCGGTTACGGCAAGGAAGACAAGGCGCAATATCCCCAACTTCTCGCAGTGGACAATGAGCTTGTCGTCCCCGTCGGCAAGACTGTCCGTCTTCTGGTGACCGCTGCACCGACCGACGTGATCCACTCATTTGCAATGCCGGCTTTCGGACTCAAGATCGATGCGGTTCCCGGCCGTTTGAATGAAACCTGGTTCAAGGCCGATATTGAAGGCATCTTCTACGGACAGTGTTCGGAACTGTGCGGAAAGGACCATGCCTTCATGCCGATTGCCATTCGTGTGGTTTCCGACGACAAGTACAAGAGCTGGCTCGCAGCTGCCGCGAGCGATGTTGGCGCTGCCAACAAGGCGCTGATGGCTGAAGTTGACGGGGCGGCCAGTGCCGTGAACGTCGCCGCAAACAACGCCCAGTAAGATACGAGGAAAAGACGACAATGGCTGGTTATTCTTCAAATGCCGATTCCGCCCATGCCGACGGACACCATGATCACAAGCCCGGCTTTTTCCGGCGCTGGTTCATGTCCACCAATCACAAGGACATCGGTACGCTTTACCTGATTTTCGCCATCATGGCGGGCGTCTTCGGCGGCCTGCTTTCCGTTGCCATGCGCATGGAACTGCAAGAGCCGGGCATCCAGATCTTCCATGGTCTGGCGCAGATGGTCTATGGCGTCGAAGCCGGTGCGGCAGTCGACGCCGGCAAGCAGATGTACAATGTCTTCACAACCGCGCATGCGCTGATCATGATCTTCTTCATGGTCATGCCGGCGTTGATCGGCGGCTTTGCCAACTGGATGGTTCCGATCATGATCGGCGCCCCGGACATGGCGTTTCCGCGGATGAACAACATCTCTTTCTGGCTGGTTCCTCCTGCTTTCATTCTGCTTCTCTTGTCGATGTTTACCGAAGGCACGTCGGGTTTTGCCGGCGTCGGCGGCGGCTGGACGCTTTATCCGCCGCTTTCGACCACGGGTTCGCCCGGACCGGCGGTTGATCTGGCTATCTTTGCATTGCATATTGCCGGCGCTTCCTCGATCCTGGGTGCGATCAATTTCATCACCACCATTCTCAACATGCGCGCGCCGGGCATGACGCTGCACAAGATGCCGCTGTTTGCCTGGTCGGTTCTGATCACCGCCTTCCTGCTGTTGCTCTCCATGCCTGTTCTGGCCGGCGGCATCACAATGCTTCTGACGGACCGCAATTTCGGCACCACTTTCTTCTCACCTGAAGGCGGCGGCGATCCGATCCTGTTCCAGCATCTTTTCTGGTTCTTCGGCCATCCGGAAGTCTATATCCTGATCCTGCCCGGTTTCGGCATCATCAGCCATATCATCTCGACTTTCTCGAGAAAGCCTGTCTTCGGTTATCTCGGCATGGCCTACGCCATGGCCGCCATCGGCGCGGTCGGCTTCATCGTCTGGGCCCACCACATGTATACGGTCGGCATGTCGCTCGACACGCAGCGCTACTTCGTGTTCGCCACGATGGTGATCTCGGTTCCGACCGGCGTGAAGATCTTTTCGTGGATCGCGACGATGTGGGGCGGCTCGATTTCCTTCAAGACCCCGATGGTCTGGGCAATCGGCTTCATCTTCCTGTTCACGGTCGGCGGTGTTACCGGCGTCCAACTGGCCAATTCCGGCCTCGACCGGGTCGTTCATGACACCTATTACGTCGTGGCGCATTTCCACTACGTGCTTTCGCTGGGCGCCGTGTTCGCCATCTTTGCGGCCTGGTATTATTGGTTCCCCAAAATGACCGGCTACATGTATTCGGAATTCCTCGGTCATACCCACTTCTGGGTCACCTTTGTCGGCGTCAACCTGGTGTTCTTCCCGCAGCATTTCCTCGGTCTCGCCGGCATGCCGCGCCGCTACATCGATTATCCGGAAGCCTTCGCCGGCTGGAACTATGTCTCTTCGATCGGTTCCTACATCTCCTTCCTCGGCGTTCTCATCTTCCTTTGGTCGATTGTTGAAGCCTTCATGAAGAAGCGGGTCGCAGGCGACAATCCCTGGGGCGTTGGCGCAGATACGCTGGAATGGCAGCTTTCGTCGCCGCCTCCTTACCACCAGTGGGAACAACTGCCGCGGATCAAGTAAGGTCGCAATCAAGACAAGGCAAACCGCCCATCGGGCGGTTTGCCGCAACTGGACAGACGAGAGAGTGCAGGGCGTAATGGCTTTGGTTGAACAAGACGGCGCAGGACTTGAGACCGGCGGGGTGAGAATCTCCGAAGCGGTGGCAGCCGACTATTTTGCCCTTCTCAAGCCAAGGGTCATGTCGCTGGTCGTCTTTACCGGCTTTGCAGGCCTTGTTCTCGCGCCGGGCCATATCCATCCGGTGGTCGGGCTGATTGCGATCCTGTGCATTGCCGTGGGCGCCGGGGCTTCCGGCGCGCTCAACATGTGGTACGACGCCGATATCGACAAGATCATGACCCGCACGGCCAGCCGGCCAATTCCCTCCGGCCGTATCGCGCCCGGCGAAGCGCTGGGTTTCGGAATCGCGCTGTCGGGTTTTTCCGTCGCCATCCTGGCACTGGCCGTCAACGTGCTTGCAGCCGGTCTGCTGGCATTCACGATATTCTTTTATGCCGTCGTCTACACGATGTGGCTGAAGCGCTCGACGCCGCAGAACATCGTCATCGGCGGGGCTGCCGGCGCGTTTCCGCCGATGATCGGCTGGGCGGCGGTGACCGGCGCGGTGTCCATCGAAAGCATTGTGCTGTTCCTGATCATCTTTTTGTGGACGCCGGCGCATTTCTGGGCGCTGGCCCTGTTCAAGATGGGCGATTACGAAGCCGTCGGCGTGCCGATGCTGCCCAATGTGGCAGGCGAAAAGACCACCAAGAACCAGATTGTCATCTATGCGGTGCTGACTGCGCTGATTGGCGTGGCGCCAGCCGTGCTCGGTTTTGCCTCGATCGCTTACGGTGTTGTGGCAGCCGGTCTCGGCCTTGGCTTCATCTATTTTTCGCTGGCCTGCCGGGCCATGCCCGAAGGCGACGCCCGCATGATGCCGGCCAAGAAGCTGTTTGCCTTCTCCATCCTCTATCTTTTCGCAATATTCTCGGCGCTGATCATCGACCATTGGGCATGGTCTGCATTTGCCTTCATCAAGGGAGTCGGCTGAGACATGGAAACCATTGAACTGACTGAAAACCAGAAGAAATCCCGCCGCAGCCGCAATATTGCGCTCGGAGTCGTTCTCGGCTTTCTGGGAATAGGATTTTACATTTTGACCCTGATCAAGATCGGGGCGGGCATGACGCCATGAGCAACGAAATCAACGCGACGGGGCCCGGTACACCTGGCCCTAAAAAGACAACCGGCAAGAACGGCAGCAATTATACCGTTCTGATCGCCTGTGTGGTTTTTGTCGCAAGCATGGTGGGCATGAGTTATGCCGCTGTACCGCTCTACCGGCTTTATTGCCAGGTAACCGGCTTCAACGGCACGACCCAGCGCGTGGAGCAGGCCTCCACAACCATCCTCGACCGCAAGATGCGCGTTGAATTCGACGCCAATACAGCCTCCACCGTGATGTGGGATTTCAAGCCGGAAAACCGGTCTGTCGATGTTCGCATCGGTGAAACCGTACAGGTCATGTTCACTGCCCGCAATCTCGGCAAGGAAACGGCAACCGCGCAGGCAATCTTCAATGTCACGCCGCTGCAGGCGGGGGCCTATTTCAACAAGGTGGAGTGTTTCTGCTTTACCGACGTTACGCTGAAGGCTGGCGAAAGCCGGGAAATGCCGGTGGTGTTCTTTATCGATCCGGAGATCGTCAATCAGCCGGAAACCAAATCTGTAAACACGATCACGCTTTCCTACACATTCTACGCCAAGCAACCCGACAAGCCGGTTGCTCAGGCGCCCGAATCAGGCAAAGCGATTGAGACAAAACTGTAAGAGACTTTTCCGGAGCATCCGGAACTAGATGAAAGAGAGAGGCGGGGACTGCTGACATGGCCGATGCGCATCAGAAGAATCACGAATACCACATTATAGATCCGAGCCCCTGGCCGCTGGTGGCTTCCATCGGCGTCATGACCCTGCTGTTTGGCGGCGTCTGCATGATGCGCTATCTGAGCGGCAATCCCTTCCACATGTTCGGCTTTGACATTGCCAATCCATGGCTGATGTTCATCGGCCTGGTCATCGTGCTTTATTCGATGTTCGGCTGGTGGTCGGACACGATCAAGGAAGCCCATCAGGGCCATCACACGCGCGTTGTATCGCTGCATCTGCGCTACGGCATGATCATGTTCATCGCTTCTGAAGTGATGTTCTTCGTCGCCTGGTTCTGGGCCTTCTTCGATGCCAGCCTGTTTGCCAATGAAGCCATACAGGCCTCACGCGTGGCCTTTACCGGAGGCCAATGGCCGCCCAAGGGCCTTGAAGTGCTTGATCCGTGGCACCTGCCGCTTTACAACACCGTCATCCTGCTTTTGTCCGGCACCACGGTCACCTGGGCGCACCATGCGCTTTTGCACAATGACCGCAAGGGCTTGATCCAGGGGCTGGTCCTGACTGTTCTGCTCGGCGTGATCTTCTCTTCGGTCCAGGCCTATGAATATGCCCATGCGCCTTTCGGCTTCCGCGATTCCATCTATGGCGCGACCTTCTTCATGGCCACGGGCTTCCACGGCTTCCATGTGTTGATCGGCACGATCTTCCTGTTGGTCTGCCTGCTGCGCGCCGCCGCCGGTGATTTTACCCCCAAGCAGCATTTCGGCTTCGAGGCCGCTGCCTGGTACTGGCACTTCGTTGACGTCGTCTGGCTGTTTTTGTTCTTCTCGATCTATATCTGGGGCGGCTGGGGCGCGCCTTTGGCTGGATAAGAAGACCTGTCGACCTTGATCGCATTGCACCGGGCGTCTGGCATTCCAGCCGCCCGGTTTCGTTTTTGGGCGCCTTCAGTTGAAAGGTTTTGACGCATGGATATCAGGACTGAAAATCATGCCACCGGTGGCCGCTATGTGACAGGCGAAAAGCCCGATGAGGCGGAGATGACCTTTTCGCGCGCTTCCGCCCGCCTGATCATCATAGATCATACCGATGTGCCCGAGATCTTTCGCGGGCAGGGCGTCGGTGTGGCTCTGGCGGAATTTGCCGTGCAGGCTGCCCGCGACGGCGGCTGGAAGATTATTCCGCTCTGCCCGTTCTTCAAGGCCCAAAGCCTGAAGCACCCCGAATGGAAAGATGTGCTGTCGGGCTGAGACTGCCATTTATCTGCCGGGATTGTCTGGTTTTTTCCTGCTTTTAATCAGGAGATTTTCAGACAATGCGTATTTTTCTCATCATTTTCATGGTCGTGGCCGGTTTTCCGTCGCGCATTACCGAGTTTGCACCGGTCACCGGCAAGGTCGATCTTGTGGTTGTGCTCAAGGCAGAGCGATTGATGCGGCTGATGTCGGAAGGGCGGGTCCTCCGCCAATATACGGTCTCGCTGGGCGCCAATCCGGTCGGCCACAAAATGCGTGAAGGCGACGAGCGCACGCCGGAGGGACGCTATGTGCTGGATTGGCGCAATCCGAAAAGCATTGCCCATCTGTCCATCCATATTTCCTATCCCGATGACAAGGACAAGGCGGATGCCAAGGCGAGGGGGGAAGATCCCGGCGGGATGATCATGATTCACGGCCAGATGAATTTCCTTGGGCCTTTCGCATCCATTCCCGCCTCTTATGATTGGACGGACGGCTGCATAGCCGTTACCAATGACGAAATGGACGAGATCTGGAATCTCGTTGCTCCCATGACCCCGATCGAGATCAGACCATGAATGATGACAAAGCGCTTTATCCACCCATTGACCCATTCAAGGCGGGCCTTGCCTGCGCCTGCCCGCGCTGCGGCCAGGGAAAGCTGTTTGACGGTTTGCTGACAGTCAAGCCCGCCTGCACGAATTGCGGGCTGGATTATTCCTTTGCCGATGCCGGCGATGGTCCGGCGGTGTTTGTCATCATGATCATCGGCTTTGTTGTGGTCGGCTTGGCGCTGTGGATGGAAGTCACCTACAATCCGCCGCTGATTGTGCATTTCCTGCTGTGGATCCCGCTGGCCATAGGCCTGTCGCTGTGGCTGCTCAGGGTGCTCAAGGCGGTGTTGATAGCGCTGCAATATCGCAACAAGGCCAAGCAAGGTGAAATCGACCGTGGTTGAGTCCACCATGCCCCGCAAAGGCGCTCTCAGGCGCATCGCCGGCTGGCTGGCGCTTGTCGCGGCCCTTGTCATTCTGGTCGGTCTGGGGACCTGGCAAGTGCAAAGGTTGCACTGGAAGGAAGGCCTGATTGCGATGATGGCCGAGCGGCGCGCGGCGCCCGCCGTGCCGCTTGCCGAAATCGAGGCGATGATGGCTCGCGGCGAGGCGATTGATTATCGCCCGGTCGAGGTTTCCGGCCAATTTGACCATTCGCGCGAACGCCACTTCCTGGCAACGCTGGACGGCCAGCCCGGATTTGACGTCTATACGCCGCTGACGCTGGACGACGGACGGATCGTCTTCATCAATCGCGGTTTTGTGCCGGAAACCCTGCGCGACAGGGACAGCCGCAAGGCCGGATTGCCGGAAGGACGGGTTTCAATCAATGGCCTGGCGCGCGAGAAGCTGTCGGCAAAGCCGGGCTCCATGGTGCCGGACAATGATCCCGCCAAGAACATGTTTTTCTGGAAAGATCTGGATAGCATGGCAAAAAGCGTCGGGCTGGAGCAGGCCAAGATCTTGCCGCTGTTCATCGATGCAGGGCCCAATGCCGACCCGGCACTTTGGCCTCGCGGCGGCATCACCATATTCGATCTGCCCAACAACCATCTGCAATATGCGCTGACATGGTACGGGCTGGCGCTGGCGCTTTTGGCCGTGGTAATTGTTTCTGCGGTCAAGAAACGGAAAATCAGGGGGAGTGAAGATCAATAGTGGCCGCCCGCATTGCGGCGCGCCGCGGAAACGTGTTGCAATTTACCGGATTCGTTTTTCAAAAGGAGTTGATTGCCATGATGATGCTTTCCAATATTCTGGTCGGGCTTGTCGCCCTGCTGCACCTCACTTTTCTTTATCTGGAAATGTTTGCCTGGACGAAACCGCTGGGCCTGAAGATATTTCGCAACACGCCGGAATTTGCCGAATCCAGCAAGGTGCTGGCCTCCAATCAGGGATTATACAACGGATTTTTAGCCGCCGGGCTGATCTGGAGCCTGACCCAGCTCAGCTGGCTCTTCGCCTTTGACCTGAAAATCTTCTTTCTCGGCTGCGTGCTGGTCGCCGCACTTTACGGCGGATGGAGTGTTTCGCCGCGAATTTTCTATATTCAGGGCGTGCCGGCCATTCTGGCCTTGATTGTCACTCTATTCTTTGCCAATCCCTATCTCATGCCGACGGTGTGATGCGCACCGCCCGATAGCCAGGAATGACCATAACCATGAACAAGCCGCCGCTGACCATTCGCCTTTGCGGCCCGCGCGGATTTTGCGCCGGCGTCGACCGCGCCATCCAGATTGTCGTGCTGGCGCTCAAAGCCTATGGCGCGCCTGTTTATGTGCGCCACGAGATCGTCCACAATCGCTATGTCGTGGAAGGTCTTGAGGCCAAGGGGGCGATTTTTGTCGAGGAACTGGACGAAATCCCGCCCGAACATCGCGCCCAGCCGGTGGTGTTTTCCGCCCATGGCGTGCCGAAATCGGTGCCGGCCGACGCCAGGGCGCGCAATCTCTTCTATCTCGATGCGACCTGCCCGCTGGTTTCCAAGGTTCACAAGCAGGCGCTGCGCCACCAGCGCCTTGGCCGCCATGTCATCCTGATCGGCCACCACGGCCACCCCGAAGTGATCGGCACAATGGGCCAGATGGTTGAAGGCACGGTCTCGCTGATCGAAACGGTCGAAGATGCGGAAGCCTATGCGCCGGCCGATCCTGAAGCCCTCGGCTTTGTCACTCAAACCACATTGTCGGTCGATGATACCGCAGGCGTGATCGGAAAATTGCGCGAGCGGTTTCCCGCCCTTGCCGATCCGGCCGCCGATTCGATCTGCTATGCCACCACCAACCGCCAGGATGCCGTACGCATGGCTTCACCCGGTTGCGACCTTTTCCTGATTGTCGGCGCGCCCAATTCCTCCAATTCAAAACGCTTGGTCGAAGTCGCGCTGAAATCGGGCGCGCGCAATGCGCAATTGGTCCAGCGCGCCAGCGAAATCGATTGGGCAGGAATCGGCGATGTCTCCGTGGTCGGCCTGTCAGCCGGCGCGTCAGCGCCTGAGGTCATCGTCGATGAAATCATCGAGGCCTTCCGCCTGCGCTATGACGCCAAGCTGGAACTGGCGGAAACCGCAACCGAGAACGAGCATTTCCCCGTCAACCGGGAACTGCGGTCGATCGAGTTGACGACGGCGGACATGGCCTTTGTCAACGGTGAATAGCGCCGCATGATCTTGGTCCGCAGGCTGAAGAATTCAAGTGCAAGGGAATGAAACGTGGCAGTCTATACCGATATCACCGAAGACGAACTCTCCGCCTTCCTGCTTTCCTATGATGTCGGCCAGTTGCTCTCCTACAAGGGTATCGCCGAAGGCGTGGAAAATTCCAACTTCCTGCTGCACACCACATCCGGGGCCTATATCCTGACGCTTTACGAAAAGCGGGTCGACCGTGACGACCTGCCTTTCTTCCTGGGGCTGATGCAGCATCTGGCGGCCAAGGGCCTTTCCTGTCCGCTGCCGCTTGCCCGCAAGGACGGCGCGCAATTGGGGGAACTGGCGGGAAGGCCCGCGGCCATGGTGACATTTCTGGAAGGCATGTGGCTGAGAAAGCCGCAGGCCCAGCATTGCCGCGAGGTGGGAATGGCGCTGGCGCACTTGCATCTGGCAGGCGAAGGTTTCGCCATCCAGCGCAAGAATGCCCTGTCGGTTTCCGGCTGGCGGCCGCTTTGGGAGAAATCGCGCCAACGCGCCGATGAAGTCGAACCCGGTCTCGGCGGCGAAATCGAGCGTGAACTCGGCTGGCTGGAAGGTCATTGGCCGCAAGACCTGCCCTCCGGTGTCATCCACGCGGATCTGTTTCCCGACAATGTCTTCTTTCTCGGCGACAGGCTCTCGGGCCTGATTGACTTCTATTTCGCCTGCAACGACTTTTTCGCCTATGACGTTTCCGTCTGCCTGAATGCATGGTGTTTCGCGAAGGATAATTCCTATAACCTGACCAAGGGCATGGTGCTGCTGGAAGGCTATCAATCCGTACGCCCGATGACGGAGCAGGAAATCGCCAGCCTGCCTTTGCTGTGTCGCGGTTCGGCGCTCAGGTTTTTCCTCACACGCATTTACGATTGGCTGATGACGCCGCCGGATGCGCTGGTCACTCGCAAGGATCCGCTGGAATATCTCCGCAAGATGCGCTTTCACCAGTCTGTCGATCATGCCCGTGAATATGGTCTCTCGGTGGGGCAGGCATGATGAAGGACGTCGAAATATTCACGGACGGCGCCTGTTCCGGCAATCCCGGTCCGGGCGGATGGGGCGCGATACTTCGCTATAACGGCACGGAAAAAGAACTCTATGGCGGCGAGGGGGAGACCACCAACAACCGGATGGAGCTGCTGGCGGCCATTTCCGCCCTCAACGCACTGAAATCACCGTGCAAGGTGGCGCTCTATACCGACAGTTCCTACGTCAAGGACGGCCTGTCGAAATGGATCCACGGCTGGAAGCGCAATGGCTGGAAGACCGCTGACAAGAAGCCGGTCAAGAATGCGGAACTGTGGCAGGCGCTGGATGCAGCGCGAGATCGCCACGAACTCACGCTGCACTGGGTCAAGGGCCATGCCGGCCATCCCGAAAACGAGCGCGCCGACGAACTGGCGCGAATGGGCATGGAGCCCTTCAAGAAATCCAGGTGAAATAATTTGCCTGGAAGGGCAGGGGCTCGCTAGCGGCGGGCCGGACAATCTGATAATTGCCGATGTGATACTTGCCCTCCCTGTTTCCTCCCGCCTCCAGGCCTGCACTTATGGCAATCGCCAACAATTCCTTTCTGGCTGCAACGCTGGCGACATCCGCCTTTGCCGTCTTTGCGCTGGCGGATGCCTTCACCAAGCTGTTGTGCCAGCGTTATTCGGTGCCGCAGGTGACCGTCATGGTCACGGTCGTCGCTTTGCTGATTGTCATTATGCCGGCGCTGGCAAAGGGCCGCGCCGCCGATATCTTTCCGCGCTATCCGGCCTTTGCGCTGACGCGGGCGCTGCTATATGCGACGGATACGATCCTGATCTATTATGCCTTCGCGCATTTGCCGCTTGCCAATGTTTATGTGGTCACCTTTCTCAATCCGGTACTGGTTACGGTCCTGGCCTTTGTCTTTCTCAAGGAGCGTTTGTCGCTGGTTGCGACCGGCGGCGTCATTCTCGGCTTCATTGGCGTGCTGGTTTCGCTGAAGCCCGGCGCCGTTCCGCTCGGGCTGGGCCATCTGGCGGCATTCGGCGCCATCTGCCTGTTTGCGGTGACCATCCTGATGCTGCGGCGCGCCAAGGCCGATGAATCCGATCTGGCGCTGGTGACTTCCACTTTGGCCGTGTTGAGTGTGCTGGCCCTTGTCATGGTGATGCTGAGCGGCGGCTTTACCGCCGTCGCATTGATCGACCTGCTGCTTGTGGTGGTGGCGAGCCTCTGCGTGGCGGCGGGCAACATGTTGATGGTTCGAGCCTTCCGCCTCGGCAATGCCGGCATGGTTGCGCCGTTCCAGTACAGCCAGATTATCTGGGGCGGGTTGCTCGGCTATTTCATGTTTGCCGACACTTTGGAATTCGCGACGCTGGCAGGCGCCGCGATCATCATCATCTCAGGCTGGCTGGTGCTGAAGTGACTGGCTCTCAAGCTGGTCGAGCAGCGTTGCCGCCGCCGATACATTCAGCCCCTTGGCCTGTTCGACATTGAGCTGCGTGACCACGCCATTTTCCACCAGCATCGAATAACGCCGCGAGCGAATGCCCATTCCGCCAGGGCTCATATCGACATCCATGCCCAGCGCCCTGGTAAGTTCGCCATTGCCGTCAGCCAGGAAGCGGATCTTGCCTTCCGCGCCAAGCGAACGGGCCCAGGCGCCCATCACATGGGAATCGTTGACACAAATGACGGCGATCTCGTCAACGCCCCTGGCATAAAAGGCGTCACGGTGTTCGAGATAGCCCGGCAGGTGGTTGAGCGTACAGGTCGGCGTGAATGCGCCAGGCATGCCGATGAGCACCACTTTGCGGCCTGCCAGAAATTCACCGATATCCAGATCCACCGGGCCTTCGGCCGTCTTTTCCTTGATCTTTACCGATGGAAACGTGTCGCCTTTGGAAATCGTCACTGTATCTTCCTTTTGGATGATGAACCCTGTTTGCTACTGCCGCTATATAGTTATCTGTCAATCGGGTACAAGGGTTGTTTCCATGGCGCGGGCCCCGGTTTTGACAAGCAGCACAATTTTTTGCCCGGTCAGGCTTTTGTCCTTGGGCGCGCGCAGGATCGGCAATTCCACGACGGTCTGGCCGTCAGTGAGTTTGACGTCGCCCATGCGCCCGATCACAAAGCCGGAAGGCGGCGCCAGATGCAATTCGGGACTGATCCTGTCCGGAAGCGTCAGGGCGAGGGTCAAGATCTTTCCCGCTTCGTCCACCTTGGCAGAAGTCACGTTAAAATCGGCGGCGGGGCGTTCCGGCAGCATTGCCTCTGCAAGCTTGACCGCGCCGAAATCCATGGCGTCGGGCTGTTCGCCGGGTGTAAGTTCAAGCTGGTAGCTGGCCGAAACCGGAATGCAGATCTTGTCGCAAATGCCGACAAGCACATTGGCGGCCAGGACGGATCGCTGCCCGGGAATGGGCTGCCTGAAGGTGAGGCTCAATCCGATCGGCTGCTTGAAGCCGACAAAGCTGGCATCACCCGTCCCGATGTGGCTGGGCACCGGAAATCCGACATGTTCGAGCGTCAGGTTCTGGCTGGCGCTGAAATCGAGTTCAGGCGCAAGTCCGCTTGCGCCCGGATCGCGCCAATAGGTTTTCCAACCCGGCAGGGTCTCGATTTCAAGGACCGCCTCTACGCTTCCATCCGGCTGCGGGGCCAGCGAGGCCAGCCGCATGCGCCCGCCTTCCGACACGGTCCATTCGCTCGTCGCCGCCAAAAGCGCGGATGTCGTCATGGCCAGAAACAGGGAGGCGATCGTCAGTATTGCGATGGATTTGGGTCCGGACTTCATGGCTCACTCATTCGTTACAGTAAAATGGCAATCTCGCCGCGATTTCTCCCAGCAACAAAACCTGTGTCCTGTTTGACCTGATAGAGAGATCCAACCAAGTCAAAAATGCGTCAATCACGAATATTTGCGCGTTTGTGAATTCAGCGGCTTTTCATTTTGGCGCAAGTTGGTAGTCTGTCTCAATGATCAATATCTCGGCATTGCGCAAAAATCGTAGCCGCGGTTTTCTTGACGGTCACTTCCTGATCGCCATGCCGGGGATGGTTGACGCCAATTTTGCCCGCAGTGTTGTCTATATTTGCGCCCATTCCGATGACGGCGCCATGGGCTTCATCATCAACAAGACGCAGGGTTTGACCTTCTCGGAGGTGCTGACACATTTGCAGCTGACCTCGACAGACGATGAAGTGACGCCGGATATCAGCAACCAGATCATCATCCAGATGGGCGGCCCGGTCGAGATGGGCCGCGGCTTCGTTCTGCATTCGGATGATTACACGTCGCGCTCGTCGATACCGGTCAGCGAAGACGTGTCCTTGACATCGACGGTCGATATCGTCCGGGCCATCTATCGCGGTTCCGGACCGCGCAAGGCTGCCATGATGCTGGGTTATGCGGGCTGGGGCGCAGGGAGGCTGGAAGTCGAGATCGGCCGCAATGGCTGGCTCAATTGCCCCGCTGATGAAAGCCTGATCTTCGACCAGCACCTCGACGACAAATATGAAAGAGCGCTCGCCTTGATGGGCGTCAACCCGGCCATGCTGTCGCGCCAGACCGGCCACGCCTGACAATCGTTCGGTCGCGTCAGGCGCCAGATTGCAGGCTGCATGCAACAGACGTTCACCAAATTGAAATCATGCATGCAGGTTATCGGTCAAATGAATCCATTTACACGCGCCATGCGCTATTCACAGTCTTGATAACCGCTGTCGTTGCAACGCTGCGCCAGCGTCTTTGCTTCGGCGATTTCCTCGTCCGACATTTTCTTTTCCGCGTTTCTCCGGCCGTAAATACCGGGATTGCTGCCATTCTTGACCGCAACGTCGTACCAGACATAGGCCGCCTTGAAATTTTGCGGAACACCCAAGCCGTTCGCATGGGCCCTTCCAAGTTGCAGCTGTGCTTCGACATGCCCCTGTGTCGCGGCTGATCGGTACAATTCAAATGCTTCGGTCAGGTTGCCGTCCTGCTCCAGTTGCTTGGCTTTGGCAAAATCACCCTGAGGATCGGACCTCGCCGGCATTGAAAGCAGCGCTAGAAAGAGGGCTGGCAGCAAGAATTGGACAATTCTTCTCATCATGGGTCTCCCTTCCATGAAGAGCCCAGTATATAGCGCCATGGGGCGGGACGCAAATCTGGTAAATTTTTCTAGAAGAACGCACTTTATCTTGGTTTTGGAGCGATCGCCGCGCTGCAACACTTGAAATGATGCCTGTACCTTATTGTTCAAATGAATCCATTTGAACGCGACATGCATTATCGCTTGAAGCGCTCGCGCAGCAGCCGGCCGGCTGCCTCCTGGCTGATGGGAGGCCCAAAGAAGAAGCTCTGGCCGTAATGGCAACCCATTTCACCAAGTGCGATAGCGTCTTCTTCACTTTCAATGCCTTCGGCGACCAGCTTCATGTTCATTTCAGTCGCCATCAGGAAGATCGAGCGCAGAAGGATATCGCGCTTGCCGCTCTGGTCGCGGATCAAGGCCTTGTCGATCTTGATCGTGTCAAAGGGAAAGCGGGTCAGATAGCCAAGCGATGAATAGCCGGTGCCAAAATCATCGAGCGCCAGCCCGAGACCAAGATCCTTCAACCGTTCCAGAACCAGTCGCGATTGCTCGGGGTTTTCCATCACCATGGATTCTGTCAGCTCCATCTTGATGGAGCCGGATTTGAAGCGGTTCTTGGCCAGAACGCTGCGCATTTCCTCGCAGAGTTCATTGTTGATCAATTGCGCGCTCGACAGGTTGACCGATACGAAGATCGGCAGATCGCCGATCAGTTCCTGCCACTCCGAAAGACTGTTGACGGCGCGTTCCAGCGCGAAGATGCCGAGTTCGTTGATCAGGCCTGTCGCTTCGGCGACCGGAATGAATTCCGTCGGTGAAATGGTGCCGCGCTTCGGGCTTTCCCAACGCATCAGCGCTTCGAAACCTGCGATCTCGGCATTGTCGAGCCGCACGATCGGCTGGAAGACCATGGAAAGCTCCTTGCGCTCCAGCGCGCGGCGGAGGTCTGTTTCCATGGAGAGCCGATCCGACGACAAAGCGCGGTATGCCGGGATGAAAGGCTCGACGCGGTTGCCGCCGGCCTTCTTGGCGCGGAACATGGCAAGCTCGGCATCATTGAGAAGGTTTTCGGCGCTGGCGCTGGGATCGGTCCAGGTGATCAGCCCGATGGAACTGGTCAGGTTGAATTCCTGGTTGGCGAAGTTCAGCGGCACATTGATCGCCTTGCTGACCGTATCGGCGAAATCCGCCACCGCAGCCGGATCGTGTTCGGATAACAGGATGATGCCAAACTGGTCCCCGATCAGCCGCGAAATGGTGTCCTGGGGCTGCAAGAGCCGCCTCAGGCGTCGCGTGATGGTAATCAGGATATTGTCGCCGGCGGCGATGCCGAGCGAGTCATTGACCTGCTTGTAGCGGTCAATGTCGATGATCAATACGCTGGGGCGCATATGGTCGTCTTTTGAGGCCAGCGACAGGATCGATTGCAGCCGGTCGAGGAAAAGCTCGCGGTTGGGCAAGCCCGTCAGGCTGTCATGCAGCGCGTTGAACAGCAGTCGGTCAACGGTGTTGCGGTGCTCGGTCACATCATTGATGGTGCCGACGCAGCGAATGATTTCGCCATTGGAAGCCAGAACCGGCCGCGCCCTGATCGACATCCAGTGGTACTGGCCGTCCTCGGCGCGAATCCGGAAATCGTGGTTGAGCCGGCCGCGCTTCTGCTCCAGCAATACATCCAGAGTGGCGCGAAAGCGTTCCCGGTCGTCGGGGTGCAGGCGTGGAAGCCAGTTGCGCACGGCGCCATGCAGGCTTGAAGGCGAGGCGCCCAGCTGAAAGGCAATGTCGGGTATCGTGGTGACGCGGTCGCGGGTGACATCCCAATCCCAGATCGTGTCTCCCGATCCTGTCAGGGCCAGCGACTGGCGTTCAAGATCGGAAAACAGGCCCAATTCATAGGCGCCGCCGGCAAAGGCATGCTGCATCACCGTAAAACCGATCAGCAGAACTATCAACACCAGGCCGCCGCCAATGGCGGGCTGGACGATGTCGTTGTCGAGCCTTCCGGTGACGGCAAGCCATGCACCAAACAGCCAGACAAAGATAACCACCCAGGCCGGAACCAGAAGCACTGCGCGGTCATAGCGGTTAAAGCCGAGAAAGATGATCAGGAACACACCGGCGACCGCCGTCAAGGCGAAGGAAATCCGGGAAATGCCGGCAGCGATCGACGGGTCATAAAGTGCCACGCCGAACAGGGTTGCAAGGCCGAGCATCCAGGCAAGCGTCGCATAGCCCAGATTGGCATGCCAGCGGTTGAGATTGAGATAGGTAAACAGGAAGATCACCAGCCCGGCCGAAAGCGATACTTCGGCGGATGCCCGCCAGATGCGCTCGTCAGCCGCATTGGTGCCGATCAGCTTTTCAAGAAAACCGAAATCGACGCAGATATAGCCCAGCACCGACCAGGCGAGCGCTGCGGTTGCAGGCAGCATCGAGGTGCCTTTGACGACAAACAGGATGGTCAGAAACACCGCCAGAAGGCCGGCAATGCCCAGCACGATGCCGCGATAAAGGGTGAAGGAGTTTACCGTGTCCTTGTAGGCATCGGGTTGCCAGAGATAAAGCTGCGGCAGTTCAGCCGACGACAATTCGGCGACGAATGTGATGACCGCGCCAGGATTGAGCGTGATGGAGAAGATGTCGGCATCGTTGCTGGCGATCCTGTCGAGCGCGAAGCCTTCACTGGGCGTGATCGAGGTTATGCGATCCGAGCCGAGATCGGGCCAGAAGATACGGGAATTGACCAAGCGGAAATGCGGCGCCACGATCAGCCGTTCAAGCTGTTCGTCGGACGTATTGGCCAGCGCGAAAACCGCCCATTCGCCATTGTGGGTGGGCGAAGTGGCGCGCACCTCGATGCGGCGGACTATGCCGTCGGTGCCGGCGGCGGTGGAAACCTGGAACGCTTCGCCCTGGGATGGATAGATGTTGGTGGTGGCCGTCAGGTCGAGAGCGGTGTCGTCCTTGGAAATCTTCACGGGCTCAATGGCCCGGGCAAGGCCCGGCGCAAAGACGGCCGCGACCAGCAGCAGGACAAGCAAAAAGTACGAGATCGCCTTTCCCGGTCCGTTCCGCCGATGATCTGCAACGCATGTCAAAATTCACTGGTCCCGTGGTAGCCGGCGTCGCCGGCGAGGAGGGCATAAAGGAGATGGTTCCGCCAGACGCCGTTGATCTTGAGGAACCCTCTCATCTCACCTTCACGTTGAAATCCGGCGCCTTCAAGCAGTCGGATGCTGATTTGGTTATCCGCAATACAGGCAGCCTCGATCCTGTGCAAGGAAAGACGGTTAAAGATATGGTGGACTGTCAGGCCCAAGGCGGCGCGCATGTGTCCCTGGCCCGCATGGTTCTGGCCCATCCAGTAGCCGATCATGCAGGATTGCGATGCGCCCCGCTTGATGTGGCCTATGGTCAGGCCGCCCAGAAGGTTGTCTTCCTTCCTGTCGAATATCAGCAAGGGGACGGCGATACCGGAGGAATATTCCTGTTCATTGCGCACAACCCGGGCCCGGAATGCGCCTTCGGTCAGGTCGTCGCGACCCCATTCCGGCTCCCATGGCTGCAGAAAGGCCCGGCTTTGGCTGCGCAACTTGTACCATTTCGGATAGTCGGAATAGCGCGGCAGGCGCATGTAATGGTTTTCACCGACAATATCGGCAATATCGGGTTTTTTCGACAGAAAGCCGAAAACCGATCTTGCCATGCTGCTCTCCCTGATTCCGCCGGCGCTTGCCCGCCGCTTTACAACTGCCGGTGCTGAACTATTCCGCCGCCGGTTTGCGCGCCAATGGCGTGTGCCCTGACAGGGAAGACATGATCTCCTCGATCGGTACCAGGTTTTCAATCGGTCCGATGGCCGAAAGCGTCGGCATGGTGTCAAAGAACAGCCGACCGGCGAGGTCGGTCAAGCGCTCGGTGGTAATGCCCGAAAGGCGCTCCATCAATTCATGGTTGGGTATCGGGCGGCCGTAGAGCATCATTTGGCGGGCGATCTGTCCGGCGCGCGCTGAAGGGCTTTCCTGGGCCATCAGCAATTGGGCGCGGATCTGGGAGCGGGCCCTGTCGATTTCCTGCTGGTCGATGGATTGCGACGACTTGCGCAATTCATCCACCAGGACCGTGACCAGCTCATTGATGTCTTCGGCGCCGGTGGCGGCATGAATGCCGAAGATGCCGCTGTCGGAAAAACCCCAATGAAAAGCGTAGATCGAGTAGCACAGGCCGCGATGCTCGCGCACCTCCTGAAACAGGCGCGAGGACATGCCGCCGCCCAGCACATTGGCAAGAATCTGCGAGCAGTAGAAATCACGGGCGTGGTAGGCCTTGCCCTCAAAGCCAAGCAGAAACTGCGCGTCCATCAGGTCGCGGCTCTCACGCGATTGACCGCCGGTATAACGCGCGGTCTCGATAACCGGTGAAACTTCCGGCGTCCTGGCCAGTCCGTCAAAACCGGTCTCGACCTGGCGCACGAAGCTGTCATGATCGACCGCACCTGCGGCGACGACAAACATCCGGTCTGTGGTGTAATTGCGGCCCAGATAACCGCGGATCTGGTCCTGGGTAAAAAATTTCACGGTTTCAGGCGTTCCCAAAATGGGGCGACCGATGGTCTGCTCTGCCCAGGCGCTCTGGGTAAAATGGTCAAACACAACATCGTCGGGCGTATCATTGGCAGCGCCGATTTCCTGCAGGATCACGTGTTTTTCGCGGTGCAGCTCATCGGCGTCAAAGGCTGAACCTGTAAGAATGTCGGCCAGCAGATCGACTGCGAGGGGCAGATCGTCTTTCAAAACGCGCGCGTAATAGGATGTGGTTTCGGTCGAAGTGGCGGCGTTCAATTCACCGCCGACATTTTCGATCTGCTCGGCGATATCCCGCGCCGAGCGCCGCCCTGTGCCCTTGAAGGCCATGTGTTCCAGAAGATGGGCGATGCCGTGCTCATCTGCGGTTTCGTCGCGTGAGCCTGATTTGATCCAGGTTCCCAGCGACACGCTTTCGAGATGCGGCATGTTTTCGGTGACGACAGTGAGACCCGAAGGCAGCCGTGTGCACTCAACTTTCATCATTTATCTTTCTGGCCCCGGTCAGTTTCCGGCCCTTGTATTGGCGGCAATAAAGCCCTCAACACTTTTTACGTCAGGCTCGAGAACTTCGAAGCTCTCCTCCCTTTCCATCAATCCAGCAAGCCACGAAGGAAGCGCCGGGTCAATACCGCTAGCATATTTTACTGCATCGGGAAATTTTGCCGGATGTGCGGTCGCAAGTGTAACCATCGGCGAACCGGGCTTTTCATGCGCTGCGGCGACATGAACGCCAACTGCTGTATGGGGATCAAGCAGATAGCCGGTTTGCGCCAGCGTGTCGCGGATGGTTGAAATCACTTTCGCCTGCGTGGTCCGGCCCGCCCGGAATTGCTTGCGGATCTTGGCGAGCGCAGGCTTGCTGACGGAAAATGAGCCCGATTGCTTCAACCCCTCCATGGCGTGGCGCACGACGCCCGCATCGCGGTCATTGGCTTCAAAAAGCAGCCGCTCGAAATTGGAGGAAATCTGGATATCCATCGATGGCGACGTGGTGGCCTTGACGCCGCGCATTTCGTATTGTCCGGACTTCAACGTCCGCGCGACGATGTCATTTTCATTCGTCGCCACGACCAGCCGGCCGATTGGCAGGCCCATCCGGCCCGCCGCATAGCCCGCAAAGATGTCGCCGAAATTGCCGGTGGGGACAGTGAACGACACTTTCCGGTCCGGACTGCCCAGTGAAATGGCTGCGGTGAAATAATAGACGATCTGGGCCATGATGCGGGCCCAATTGATCGAGTTGACGCCCGAAAGCGCCACCTTGTCGCGAAACGGGCCGTCGTTGAACATGTCCTTGACGATGGTCTGGCAGTCGTCAAAATTGCCGCGAATGGCCATGGCATGGACATTGGAAGCCTTGGATGTGGTCATTTGCCGCTGCTGGACAGGCGACACCTTGCCATGGGGAAACAGAATGAAGATGTCGGTGCGCTCGCGCCCGGCAAAGGCGTCGATGGCCGCCCCGCCGGTGTCTCCCGAAGTCGCCCCGACAATCGTCGCCCGCTGGCCGCGCTCGGCCAGGACATGGTCCATCAGTCGCGCCAGCAATTGCATGGCGACATCCTTGAAGGCGAGGGTGGAGCCGTGAAACAATTCAAGAATGAAAGAATTGGCGCCGGTCTGCACCAGCGGCGCCACCGCCGGATGGCGGAATGTCGCGTAGGCTTCAGCAATCATTTCCTTGAGCTTTTCTGCCGGAATGTCGCCGGCCACGAAGGGCGACAGAACCTCGAAGGCGATGTCCTGGTAGGATTTGCCGCGCATGGCGCGGATGTCCTTTTTCGAGAATTGCGGCCATTCCTTCGGCACATACAGACCACCGTCGCGGGCAAGGCCGGTCATGAGGGCATCGGAAAATCCCAGCGGGGGAGCCTCGCCACGGGTTGAAACATATTTCACGCCGGAACCTCATTCCTGTTCGATCAATTCGCCTATGCTATCTAGCAGTTTCGCCATTTTTGCGTTCACATTGTTTGCGACGAAAAAGCCGAAAAACGGTCGAATGTTCACCATTGCCAATCGATTTTTTATTTGGGCGCTGATATAGACCAAAGCCGAGGGTGCTGAAAAGCCCTGTTTGCCAATAGTTTTCCTCTCCGGCCCGTTAGCCGGAAACAGTATCAATGGTGGAGCGTCAAAGTGTCAGGCAAAATTATCCGCAATCTTATCGCCGCGTCGGTATTGGCAATCCTCGCAGGCTGCAATTCCTCAGATACGGGCGGGGCGCTTTCACTCGGTCTGGGCAACAAGGCCAAGACCGCCGCCGACCCGGCCCAGCCGGTTGTCGTCCAGGGCGCTTGCCCGCAATTGTTCCTGCGCGAAGGCACCGCTTTTTACACGCTCTATGCGAAGGGCGCGAAGAAAACACCGGATGGCCAGGCCGATCCTGAAAAGCTGCGTTACCAGGCAACCTTGAGCCAGGTGTCGCGTCAGTGCCGTCAATCCGGCAGCGACCTGATCATGACAGTTGTCGCTTATGGCCGGCTTGTATCCGGTCCTGTCGGCGAACCCGGCACCATCGCTTTGCCGATCCGGGTTGCGGCGACTGACGGCGATGCTACTGTTTATACGGAACTCAGCCAGTATCAGGTGGCCTTGCCGTCCGGCCAGGGAAGCACCCAGTTCATATTTTCCAAGGCGGACGTCGTGCTGCCGGGCGGCGTTGGTCCGTTGACGAAGGTCTTTATCGGTTTTGATGAGGGCCCGACAAATGGCAAGTCATAGGCCGGGCTGATGTCCCGGCCAGACTGAATGTCAGATTGCCAGCGACCATTCCGCCAGTGCCGCCACCACGCCTGGCAGGTCGCGCATCCGGGCAATCACCGTTTCCGCCCCGGCTTCCGTCAGGCGGTCGGCATGGGTCGGATAGGTGTGGGAGCCTCCCGTGAAGCCAACCACCCGCATGCCTGCGGCGCGGGCGGCGTGGACGCCATGGACTGAATCCTCGACAACCAGGCAATTGGCCGGATCGACCTTGAACTGGGCCGCGCCGTACAGATAGATATCCGGCTTGGGCTTGACGCGGTCGTCGCCGAGATCCTTTGCCGAATAGATATGGCCCTCGAAATAGGGTTTGAGGCCCACCTTCGACAACATCAGCTCCAGACGCGGCGAGCTGGAATTTGAGCAGATGCAGCGCTGTTCCGTCAGCTTGCCAAGCGCTGCCGTCACGCCGTCAATCAACTGCACTTCCTTGGCAAGGCGGGCGTCAAGCAGGGCTTCCGATTTGTCGAGCAAGGTTGCGCTCAGCGGCAGGTCGCTTTCCTTTTCCACCGTCAGCAGGATGTTTTTCCAGTCCATGCCGGCAAAGCGGATGCACATTTCTTCCGGTGTTATGGCGAAACCGGCCTCCGACAAAAGCGCGGATTCAATTTCTGCGGCAATGATTTCGGAATCGACGAGCACGCCGTCGCAATCAAATAAAATGAGGTCGAATCTGTTCATGGGGAACGGGTCTTTCGGGCAATTCAGGGATGGTCGCTGCCTACACGATGAGGGTCGCAAGGGCAATGAAAAACCGCTTGGTCCCCAATAACTTATTGGCGCGACGGGTCACTTTTTTTATTTCTATCCAAATCCTTCAGCCTTTGGTAACCAAGATCGGTAACCATAACGACCAGTAAATGAGTAAGTGTTTGGTGAGTATCCCATGTCAGCTATTTTATCGCTTGCAGAGGTCCGGTCTGTTTCCAATCCCGGCCAATGGCTTAATTCCGTCATCAAGGGAGATTGCGTGGCCGCGCTTGAAGCGCTGCCAAGCCAGTCCGTTGACGTGATCTTTGCCGACCCTCCCTACAATCTCCAGCTTGGTGGCGCATTGCACCGTCCCGACCAGTCGCTGGTTGATGCCTGCGACGACGCCTGGGACCAGTTCTCGTCCTTTGAGGCTTACGACGCTTTCAGCAGGGCCTGGCTGCTTGCCTGCCGCCGGGTGCTCAAGCCGCATGGCACGATCTGGGTCATCGGCTCCTACCACAATATCTTCCGCGTCGGCGCCATGCTGCAGGATCTCAATTTCTGGATCCTCAACGATATTGTCTGGCGCAAGACCAATCCCATGCCCAACTTCAAGGGACGGCGCTTCCAGAATGCCCATGAAACCATGATATGGGCGTCGCGCGACGCCAAGGCAAAATCCTACACTTTCAACTACGAAGCCCTGAAGGCAGCCAATGACGATGTGCAGATGCGCTCGGACTGGCTGTTTCCGATCTGCAGCGGCGGCGAGCGACTGAAGGGTGAAGACGGCAAGAAGGTCCATCCGACCCAGAAGCCGGAAGCGCTGCTCGCCCGCATCATGATGGCCTCGACCAAGCCCGGCGACATCGTGCTTGATCCCTTCTTCGGTTCCGGCACCACCGGCGCTGTCGCCAAGCGGCTTGGCCGCAACTTTGTCGGCATCGAGCGCGAGCAGCAATATATCGATGCTGCGATGGCGCGTATCGCGGCGGTCGAACCGCTCGGCCATGCGGAACTGACCGTGATGACCGGCAAGAAAGCAGAGCCGAGGGTGGCCTTCAATACGTTGGTGGAAAGCGGCATGATTGCGCCAGGCACGGTTCTTCACGACGCCCGGCGCCGGATGAGCGCCATTGTACGGGCTGACGGCACGCTGGTATCCGGACCGCATTCGGGTTCCATCCACAGCTGCGGGGCCAAGGTGCAGGAACTCGACGCCTGCAATGGCTGGACCTTCTGGCACTATGAGGATGAAGGCAAGCTCAAGCCGATTGACGTGCTGCGCTCGATCATCCGCAGCGACATGGCGCGGGCGGGTTGAAAGATCTGCAGCGCGGCCCATTCCGTTGAATGCGCAAACGACGCTGTAACACTTTGAAATGATGCATGGTCGGTATCGGTCAAATGAATCCATTTGACCGAGAAATGAGTTGGGTGGATTGCGAAGGTGCTCCGCAGGTTGCCTGGGCCTGCCATTTATTCCAGTGGCAACAATTTGATGTGCCGGGGTTTGGCACTGCGGGGACTGGTCGACAGGCATGGGGAAGGGTCATTTTCCGGGTAAGATAGATGTATCAGTGCTTTTCGGTATTGGATCGCCATTGGAGAGGTCAATTATTTCCTTTGCAACCAGTGCCTGTAGCTCGGATATGGACTCATCATGGATGCCACATGATTCAAGCATAGTGAAAGTGTTGTACAAATATTGCGCCGATGAGCCCCAGTGGCCAGCAGCGCGAGCAAGAGTCCAAGCCACTTTCTTAATCGGGAGATTGCCTGCATATGCTGGACCCTCAGGGTCAGCGATGAACGCCAGTGCCTTGATGACATTTCCGTTGGCTGCGACATCAATCCACCGCGGTATGTTGGTCGGCGGATTTGCATCGATTTCACGTTCCAGGAGCCGTACGATCTGAGCTTTGTGGTCTTGGTTCGTAAGCAAGTAGACATTGCCAACGCAGGTGCCGCCGCGATCCAACGCCAACATCAAGGCAGGCAATTGGCGCGTTCCGCGCCAGCGGGTCAGTTGAAGGCAGAAGGACCTGTGCCATCCTTGCGCTGTCGCCTGAACGACGGTCTCATAGTCAAACGCCGGATTCCAGATCAGAGAGCCATACGCAAAAACCCAGAGCTTGTCCGGGGAATATTCAGTTAGCAGATCATCTGCAAGGTGCATGAAGTCTTCGAAGGAATGCTCAATCGTTCCTACTTCAGGTCCGGGATCGGGTTCTGTTCTCTCAACCAGCCTGACCAGTTCTTCTGTTAGCATGAGTGAGGAAGTATCACTGCCCATAGCGGTCTCCCAAATACTCAATAACAAATTCGGCAACCTCTCTGCCATCACCGTTCGCCAGAGTACTACAGAATAGAAATAAGTTCCATTTTGATGCCCGGTGCAAGCCCGCTTTCCGGCCAATTGCGAAATAGCCTCGAATTTGAAGCTTGGTCAATTTGTCCGCGCTGCCGTTGTCGCCGCGGACCCATTGACCTCCAGTTGCCGGTCGCGACCAAACTCCGGAGAACCCTGCTCTCCGGATTTGCTTTTTGCGCTTGTGTTCAGACCTCTATGCCGAATGCCGCCAGGTCCCTGGCCAGATGGTCTTGTCCGGTAAACAGCACGCCCTGCCAGCCGCTGGCCCTTGCCGCTTCGATATTGGCCGGCACGTCATCGATGAACAAGGTATGTTGCGGCTCCAGGCCGAAACTGGCCGTATGCAGCAAATAGATCGCCGGATCAGGCTTGATCAGGCCGACCCTGGCTGAAACGGTCACGCCGCGCGGCCTGTTGAGAAATGAAAACCGCTCCTGCGCTTCGGCAAAGGTATCATCGGCGAAATTGGTCAGCATGGTGACGTCGCGGCCCTGGTCGATCAGGCTTTCCATGACTTCGACGCTGCCTTCATAGGCATGGCTGACCATTTCGTGCCAGTTCTGGCGGAAGGCCCGTATCTGTTCGGCACGCTCGGGAAAGCTGTCGATCAGCAGCGCCTCGGCTTCATGCCACGAGCGGCCGCGATCCTGCTCAATGTTCCAGTCATGGGTGCAGACATTCTCGAAAAACCACTGGCGCTCATCGTCGTCGGGAATGATGCGCGAAAAGGGAATATGCGGATCATAATGAATCAGCACCCGACCGATGTCGAAGACGATGTGACGGATTTCAGCGTTTGTCATGGTTTTCCTGTCTTTCTCGCCGTCAGCACGGCTTGCGGCTGGTCAGATTCATCGATTCGTCCAATAGCCGCAGCAACCGCCTTTTTCATGACGCTTGGCAGGGCTTGTCCGTCAAGGCTGTCGAGCGGTTCCCACCAGCCCTTGCCGGTTTCAATCTGCTTGGTCCGGCCAAGATATATGGTCAGCCGTAATTCGAAATGCGTAAAGACGTGCGTGACCACGCCCATGCTTTTCCACTGGGCGGCAAAGGGTGCAGCCGTGCAGTCTGTTGCACCGTCCAGGCGTGCGGTCCATGCAGTCGTCGGAACCTCGGTCATGCCGCCGAGAAGCCCGGTTGCCGGGCGCTTTTGCAGATAGACCGTGTCCTGATCGCTCAATGCCACAAAGGCCGCCCCCAGCCGCACCGGCTTTTGCTTGCGCGCCGCCTTGACGGGAAATCGCTCCGGATCGCCATCCCGCAGGGCCTGGCAGTTTTCGTTGAAAGGGCAAAGCACGCAGGCCGGCCGTTTGGGGGTGCAGATCGTCGCGCCGAGATCCATCATCGCCTGGGCGAAGTCACCGGCGCGCTCATCCGGGGTCAAAAGGTCCACGAAACGCTTGATCGCCGGCTTGGCGCCGGGAAGCGGTTCAGCAATGGCAAACAGGCGCGATACGACCCGCTCGATATTGCCGTCCATCACCACGGCTCTCAGGTCGAAAGCGATGGAGGCGATGGCCGCAGCAGTATAGTCGCCGATGCCAGGAAGCGCCTTCAAGCCTTGTTCCGTTTGCGGAAAACGGCCTCTGTGATTGGCAGCGACGGCTTCGGCGCATTTTTTCAGGTTGCGGGCGCGGGCATAGTAGCCAAGGCCCGCCCAGGCTTTCATCACGTCTTCAGTGTCGGCGGCGGCCAGATCGGCGACCGTCGGCCATTTTTCAGTGAAGAAATGGAAATAGGGCCTGACGGCGGTCACTGTGGTTTGCTGCAGCATGATTTCTGACAACCAGACCCTGTAGGGATCGGGCTCGATGCCTGCCAGTCGTTCAGACGGGCTGACGCGCCAGGGAAGTTCGCGGTGATGGCGATCATACCATCCGAGAATCTGTTCGGCGCCGGGTGGGCTAAAAGCTGACTGTCTCATCATTTGCGGTTTAACCAGCTTTGCGGCTATAATGAAACAGCAACTTTCATGCGGCTGGTCCGGTTGCGCATCTTTCAACAGGCAGGTTCATGGCAAGAGGCATTGTCCAGATTTCAGAAGTGGCAAATGCCATCATCGATCCGGTACTGGCGCGCCGGGCCGGAATCACCACGGCGCTGATCGGCTCGTGGGAAGATATTGCCGGTTCTGACTTTGCCGATTGCACGCGACCGGAAAAAATCGCCTGGGCAAGGCGCGCCGCCGGCGAGACGCCTGAGGCGGGCGGCATCCAGCCTGCCGTGCTGACCATTGCCTGCGAAGGCGCCCGGGCGCTGTTCCTGGCCCATTCCCAATCCGAGCTCTTGGCGCGCATCAACGGATTTTTCGGCTATCCGGCAATCGGCCAGATCCGGATCGTTCAAAAACCCGTCAGTCCTCCTGCTCCGAAGCGGGCGCGAATCCGGCCATTGGCAAGCCAGGAGGAAAGCCATCTGATGGAGCAGGTTTCAGGCATAGAAAGCGACGAATTGAAAGCCGCGCTCGCTCGCCTTGGGCGCGCCGTGATCGGCTCGAAAGCCCGGCGCTGAGCTAAAATTGGTACTTGCGCCTTTCGGCGGTCACATTTGTTTGAAGATATGTCTGCCAGTCAGGGCTTGCCGCAAGGCCCCTGTCGCTATATTCCGCTTCCAGACTTTCTTTTCAGCATCGATCCGACAGGTGGTACACATATGCAGCTCAATACTCTCAGCCCCTTCATGCGCGCAACTGCAGGCGCGGCAATGTTTTGCCTCGGGCTTGTTCTTGCCTCCTGCAGCGACGACAAGAAAGAGGATGCCGCAAAGGAAACGCCAGCGGCCACCACGGAGACTTCGACTGCAGCCGACTCAAAACCCGCCGATGCGGCGGCAACCACCGAAACCAAACCGGTTGCGACAGCGCCTGCGGTTGAGGTTCCCAAGGCCGAAGGCTCTGTTGATGTGGCCAAGTTGATGGAGCCGGGCGCGCTGCCAGACATTTCCGTCGGCAAGGCTGATGCCCCGGTGACCATTGTCGAATATATGTCGATGACCTGCCCGCACTGCGCACGGTTCCACATCAATGTGTTCGAGCCCATCAAGGAAAAATATGTCGATACCGGCAAGGTGCGCTTCATTGTGCGTGAATTTCCGCTCGACCTGAAGGCCACTGCCGCCATCATGCTGGCCCGCTGCGCACCCGAAGAGCAGTTTTTCCCCCTGGTGACTGCCCTTTTCCAGCAGCAGATCAATTGGGCGACCGCCGAGGATACCCGCGCCGCATTGCTGCAAATGGGCAAATTGGCCGGTTTTACACAGGAGAGCTTCAACGCCTGCTTGACGAACCAGAAACTTCTCGATGATGTGAACGCGGTCAAGAACAAGGCGGATAAGACATTTGGTGTTCAGTCGACCCCGACTTTCTTCATCAATGGCCAGCGCTATTCGGGAGAAATGTCAGTTGCGGAAATGTCTGCCATTATCGAGGCAGCCAACTGAGCCGAAAGGCCGCCCAATGAAGGCGCGCTTTTTCGGGCCGCTTTCCTGCGCCTTGTCCACCCGCAATCTTGAGGGTGGACCGGCATGAAGTTCAACAAGCTGCGCGTTGTCGGTTTCAAGTCTTTCGTGGAGCCGTCCGAATTCATCATCGAACCGGGATTGACCGGCGTCGTCGGCCCCAATGGCTGCGGCAAATCCAACCTCGTCGAAGCCATGCGCTGGGTGATGGGGGAAAATTCCTACAAGAACATGCGCGCCTCGGGCATGGACGACGTGATCTTTTCGGGTTCGGGCAATCGCCCGGCCCGCAACAGCGCCGAAGTCGGGCTTTATCTCGACAATTCCGACCGGACAGCGCCAGCCGCCTTCAATGACAGCGATGAAATCCAGGTCACCCGACGCATCGAGCGCGAACAGGGCTCGGTCTATCGCATCAATGGCAAGGAAGCGCGGGCGCGCGACGTGCAACTGCTGTTTGCCGACGCTTCGACCGGCGCGCGTTCGCCTTCGATGGTCGGCCAGGGCCGGATCGGTGAACTTATCCAGGCCAAGCCGCAGGCCCGTCGCCAACTTCTTGAAGAGGCCGCCGGCATTTCCGGGCTTCACTCGCGCCGTCACGAGGCGGAATTGCGCCTGCGGGCGGCGGAAGGCAATCTCGAACGGCTTGAAGATGTCACCACGACGCTCGACAGCCAGATTGAAAGCCTGAAGCGTCAGGCCCGCCAGGCCAATCGCTTCAAGACCCTGTCAGCCGAAATCCGCGCCCGCGACGCCCAGCCTCTGCATATTCGCTGGGTACAGGCCAAACAGGCGGAAGGCGAGGCGGAAAGCGCGCTCAACCAGGCGACGTCGCTGGTGGCCGAACGCGCCCAGGCGCAGATGGAGGCGGCAAAGGAACAGGCGATCGCCAGCCTCAAGCTGCCTGATCTTCGCGACGCGGAAGCCAAGCGGGCCGCAGCCCTGCAACGCCTGCAGATCGCCCGCAACCAGCTTGACGAAGACGCGGCGCGAATCCTGCGCCGCCGCGACGAATTGGGCCGGCGTCTTGCCCAGCTTGATGACGATATCCGCCGCGAACAGGATCTTGTCACTGATAATGCCAGCATTTTGACGGGCCTTGAAAACGAGGAGACGGAAATCTCCGACGCCTTGGCCGATGCCGCAGGACAAGCCGAAGAATCGTCGTTGGCCATGCAGCAGGCAACCGAAACGCTGACTGCCAGCGAAGCCGCCTTTGCCGCATTGACGGCCCAGCGCGCCGAGGCCGGCGCTGCCCGCGCCCAGCTTGAAAGGCTGTTGCGCGAAACGGCCGAACGACGCCAGCGGCTTGACCGCCAATTGCAGGAAGCCAATCGCGAAGACGATGAGATTGCCCGGCAAATGGCGCTGCTGCCCGATCCTGAAAAAAGGCGCCAGGGTGTCGAGGATGCCGAAATTGCCGGCGAGGATTGCGAGGCCGCGATTGCGGCTCTTGAAGGCGATCTGGCCAATGCCCGGCTTGCTGAAAATGATGCGCGCCGGGCGGTTGATGCGGTCAAGACCCTGATCAACGGCCTTGAGACCGAGGCGCGGACTATTGAAAAAATGTTGCTGGCGTCAGGCGCCAATGACGGCTTTGCGCCGGTTTCCGAATTGCTGTCGGTCGATCGCGGATTTGAGACGGCGCTTGGCGCGGTTCTGGGCGATGATCTTGACAGCGCGGTGGACAAGGCCGCACCGGCCTTCTGGGCGGCAAATGGTTCGCCGCAAGGCGATCCGGCGCTGCCATCCGGCTGTCAACCCTTGAGCGCTTATGTTCGCGGCCCGGCGGTTCTTGGCCGTCGCCTCAGCCAGATCGGCGTGGTCGAGGATGGTGATGGCGAGCGGCTGATGGCCAACCTCATGCCTGGCCAGCGATTGGTGAGCCGCGACGGGGCAGTCTGGCGCTGGGATGGCCATGTCACCCGCGCCGATGTGCCGGGCAGGGCGGCCCTGCGCATGCAGCAGAAAAACCGGCTTGCCGAAATTGACGGCGAAAAGGAGGCATCTGCCATTGCGCTTGGCGATGTGGAGGTCAAGCACCGGGCCGCCGCCGGCGTGATATCCGATCTTGAAACAGGCCTGCAGGGCCGCAAGGATGAGAGCCGGATGCTGGCGCGGCGTCTGTCGGAAGCCCGCCATGAACTGGGACTGGCTGAAAAGGCGACTGCCGAGGCGCTGCGCCGCCGCGCTGTGCTGGAAGAATTGAAGAGCGGTTTGGAAATACAGGTCGCCGAACTGGAAATCACCGACGAGGATGCCCGCATTGCGCTGGACGAAGCGCCGGACCTTTCGGGTCTTGAACTGGCGCTGGGCCGGCAATCGGCGGAAGTGGCGACAGATCGGGCGCGGCTTGCCGAACGACGCGCCATCCATGACGGCCAGGCGCGCGAAAATGAAACCCGCCGCCGCCGCCTTGCAGCCATTGCCGGTGAACGCAACACCTGGAGAAGCCGCGCCGACAGCGCGCTGCGCCAGATCGAAGCGCTGCAAACCCGCCAGGCCGAGGCCCGTGATGAACTGGAGGATCTGGTCGCCGCTCCCGACGAATTTGAAGAAAAACGCTTTTCCCTGATGAACGAGATCAGCCGCGCCGAAAAGGAGCGTCGCGACGCCGCCGACCAGTTGGCCGCCGCCGAAACCGTGCAGCGCGAGGCCGACAAGTCTGCGGCCGCAGCTTTGGCGTCGTTGGCCGACGTCCGCGAGAAAAGGGGCCGCGCGGAAGAACGGCTGATGTCGGCCCGGCAATGGCGGGTAGACGCAGAAGCGCGTATCCGCGAAAAACTGGCCGTGCCGCCGCACGAGGTCATCCGTCTTGCCGGGCTGAAGCCGGATGAGGCGCTGAAAGATCCCAAGGACATCGAGATCGACCTGGAAAGGCTGAAGATCGAGCGGGAACGGTTGGGCGCGGTTAATCTGCGCGCCGAGGAAGAGCAGAAGGAATTGTCCGAAAAGCTCGAACTGCTGGTGGGCGAGCGCCAGGATGTCATCGAGGCGATCCGCAAGCTGCGCCTGGCGATACAAAGCCTCAACCGCGAAGGTCGCGAGCGCCTGCTGGCGGCCTTCGACGCCGTCAATGTGCATTTCAAACGGCTGTTTACCCATCTCTTCAATGGCGGGGAGGCCGAATTGCAGCTGATCGAAAGCGATGATCCGCTTGAGGCCGGCCTTGAAATCCTCGCCAGACCGCCGGGCAAGAAGCCGCAGACAATGACGCTGCTGTCAGGCGGCGAACAGGCATTGACCGCCATGGCGCTGATCTTCGCCGTGTTCCTCACCAACCCGGCTCCGATTTGCGTGCTCGATGAAGTCGACGCGCCGCTCGACGACCATAATGTCGAGCGCTATTGCAACCTGATGGATGAAATGGCGACGCTGACCGAAACCCGCTTCGTCATCATCACCCACAACCCCATCACAATGGCGCGGATGAACCGGCTGTTTGGCGTGACCATGGCCGAACAGGGCGTGTCGCAACTGGTTTCGGTGGATCTGCAGACAGCGGAGGCGCTGCGCGAGGCGGTTTAGGGCAGCAAGGCCGGCCATTTCAGGCGTTGGCGGCGTCGCGGTTTCCCATTGAAGCGATTTCGACTATGATTGCGCCCGGACATGGGGCAATGACCTGCAATGGCTGACCGCGTCGGAATATTTGAAAACAGCGAAGAGTTGGGTTTCGCGGAAGCGGTTGGCCTGCCGGCTGTCGATATGGGTCAAGCCGAAACGCAATCTGAAATCAGGAACCTTGCCCGCCATTTTTCAAAATGTCCCGGCTTTGTTGAAAAGATCAAGGATTTGTCAGCCGGGTTGACGGCGCTCTTCGATGAAAATCCGCGGATGGGAAAGTTGTTGGGCTCGCATCGGCGGTGGTTCATGACCCAGATCGGTTATGCGATCCATTCGAGCCATGGCGACGGCGAGGAGCAGGACGGTTTGACGGCGAGCCGTATCGCAGCCGTTCTTGGTCAAACGGGGATTGTCAGCCGCAATACCGTCTCCAGCTTCGTGGCCGAGATGCTGGCATGCCACTTTCTGGCTCCGGTGCCCGGAACAGAAGAGCGTCGCAGCCATCCGCTGATGCCGACCGAAAACGCTGTTGGGGCCATGAATATGTGGCTGTTGACCAATGTGGCGGCGATGGACAACATCGACGGCGGCGCCCGCAGCACCCTGCTGCAAAACAGAACGGAATTATTCAGCCAAGTGCAGGCAGTCGCCGCCAAGGCTTTTCTCGACACTCTGGACTGGCGTCAGCCCGAACCCGAAATCATGACTTTCCTGTCGATGGATTCGGGGGCCCTGGTGCTTGACAGCCTCGTCTCAATGATCGAATTCGACCGCGCTGCTGACGGCATGCTGCCTTTGGGGCGGATCAACAAGTCGAAAATGGCCCGGCGGTTCCGCGTTTCGCGCGCCAGTCTCGACCGTGTTCTCAAAAGGGCGGAAGCCCAAGGCGGCATTGGCGGCGACCCGGCCGGCGGTTCGAGCATGTCCATGAAACTGTTTCTCGGTCAAGCCCGCAGGCAGGCTTTGAAGTTCGGTGTCCTCGATCACGCATTGCTACACGTGATTGATCATCCCGGTGAACCGGTCCGGTTTTTATAGCAGGCTCGCATTTTTCGCTTTCCGACGGCCAAATCGGTACGGATCGGCAGACAAATCCCGTCCAGCCGGGAATTTTGACACCAATAAAAAAGAATTTGCGATTATTTGAAATTTTTGCTGCAATGCAAAATAAAAGTGTGGCATGACTATAGAAGACTCCGGTTGTTATTGCTTTCAGGCAGGAAACCGGCAGGAGGGGGCATGGTGAAGTGGGTTTATGCATTCGGCGGCGGCAAGGCTGAAGGCCGCGCCACTGATGTTGAACTGCTCGGCGGCAAAGGCGCAAACCTTGCCGAAATGAGCAGTCTCGGCCTGCCCGTGCCGCCCGGTTTTACCATTGTCTCTGATGTCTGTACGCATTTTTACGCCAATGGCCGCAAGCTGCCGGATGGTTTGAAGGGCAGCATCATCGAGGCTTTGGCTGATCTTGAATCCGAGACGGGCCGCAAATTCGGCGATCGCCACCATCCATTGCTCTTGTCCATCCGGTCTGGTTCGCGCGCTTCCATGCCGGGAATGATGGATACGGTGCTCAATCTGGGACTGAATGACGAGACCGTGCTGGCGCTGGTCAGCGATTCAGGCGACGAGCGCTTTGCCTATGACAGCTATCGCCGTTTCATCCAGATGTATGGCGATGTCGTCATGGGGCTGGATAACGAGGTTTTCGAAGAAATCCTTGAAGATGAAAAGGCCCGTCTTGGGCGCGACACCGATACCGATGTAACAGCTGCAGAATGGATTTCCATCATTGTCCGCTACAAGGAAATCCTGGTTGATGAAACCGGCTATGAATTTCCCCAGGAGCCTGTCGTCCAGCTTTGGGGGGCAATCAACGGCGTCTTTTCCAGTTGGAACAATGCCCGCGCCATAACTTACCGCATGCTGCACAATATTCCCTCCGAATGGGGCACGGCCGTTACCGTCCAGGCGATGGTCTTTGGCAATCTCGGCAATGCTTCCGCCACCGGCGTGGCGTTCACCCGCAATCCCTCCACCGGCGACAATGCGCTTTACGGCGAGTTTCTGGTCAATGCGCAGGGCGAGGATGTGGTTGACGGAACCCGGACCCCGCAGAGCATAACCGAGGCCGCCCGGATCGAGACGGGTTCGGACAAGCCGTCGCTTGAAAAGCTGATGCCGGAAGCCTATCGCGAATTTCGCGGCATCTGCAGCAGGCTGGAAGGCCATTATCGCGACATGCTGGATCTTGAATTCACCATTGAGCGCGGCAAATTGTGGATGTTGCAGGTCCGTTCCGGCAAACGCACGGCCCGCGCCGGGATGAAAATCGCGGTGGATATGGTGGAAGAAGGCCTGATCAACGAGGAAGACGCTGTCGACCGGATCGACCCTGCCCATCTGGATCAGCTTCTGCATCCCACCATCGACCCGCACGCCCACAAGGATGTGATTGCCAGCGGTCTGCCGGCTTCTCCGGGTGCGGCCATCGGCGAAATTGTTTTTACTTCTGAAGAAGCGGTGACGGCCGAGAAGGAAGGCCGCAAGGTCATCCTGGTGCGCACCGAGACGAGCCCCGAAGATATTCACGGCATGCATGCGGCGCAGGGGATACTGACTACCCGCGGCGGCATGACAAGCCACGCCGCCGTTGTCGCCCGCGGCATGGGAATTCCTTGCGTTTCCGGCGCCGGTTCGCTGCGGGTGGATATGCGCAACCAGTTGCTGATCGCCGGCAATGTCACTTTGGCGCGCGGCGATGTCATCACCATTGATGGCTCCTCCGGCCATGTGCTGAAGGGCGAAGTGCCGATGCTGCAACCGGAACTTTCCGGTGATTTTGGCAAGTTGATGGAGTGGGCCGACGGAATTCGCCGCATGAAGGTGCGCGCCAATGCAGAAACGCCGGCCGATGCGCGTGCGGCGCGCTCCTTCGGTGCGGAAGGCATTGGCCTGTGCCGGACCGAGCACATGTTCTTTGAAGGCGAGCGCATCAACATGATGCGGGAAATGATCCTTGCCGACAACGAGGCCGACCGGCGCACCGCGCTGATGGCGCTCTTGCCGGTCCAGCGCAGCGATTTTCTGCGGTTGTTTGAAATCATGCACGGCCAGCCGGTGACCATCCGGTTGCTGGACCCCCCGCTGCACGAATTCCTGCCCAAATCGGAAGAGGAAATCGCCGAGGTCGCAGCGCGGCTCAACATGGATCCGGCATTTCTCAGCCAAAGGGTCGATGCGCTGCACGAATTCAACCCGATGCTCGGTCATCGCGGCTGCCGACTGCATATCTCCCACCCTGAAATCGTTGAAATGCAGGCCCGGGCAATTTTCGAGGCCGCAGTGGAAGCAGCCCGCATCACCGGCGCGCCTGTCGTTCCGGAAATCATGGTGCCGCTGGTGGGCCTCAAATCAGAGCTTGATTATGTCAAGGCCCGCATCGACGCGGTTGCCGCCGAAGTGATCAGCGAAGCCGGCTTCAAGATCGATTATCTTGTCGGAACGATGATCGAACTGCCGCGCGCCGCCCTTCGCGCCCATGTGATTGCCGAAGTGGCCGAGTTCTTCTCCTATGGCACAAACGACCTTACGCAAACGACCTTCGGCATTTCACGCGACGATGCCGCGTCGTTCCTGCAGACCTATCAGCAAAAAGGCATCATCGAGCGCGATCCTTTCGTATCGCTGGATTTCGACGGCGTCGGCGAGTTGATCCGCATTGCCGCAGAGCGCGGCAGGCGCACCCGGCCCGAACTGAAGCTCGGCATATGCGGCGAGCATGGCGGTGACCCGGCCTCGATTGCCTTTTGCGAGGATGCCGGACTTGACTATGTCTCCTGCTCGCCTTTTCGCGTGCCGATAGCGCGGCTGGCCGCGGCCCAGGCCACGATCCGCAGTCGCGCAAGACGGAAATGATCGCGCCGGCTGTCAAGCCTCAGTCAAGACAGGGACAGTAATCCGGTCCGGGTGATCGGGGATTTCAATATATGCATGAATTTGTCAAGGTTTTCGGGGAGCGCAATTCGGGAACCAATTTTCTCAATCTCACTTTGGAAGCCAACGGCGTCAGCGCCCGGATTCTCAACAAGGAGCCGGATTATCTGCCTGCTGGATGGGTAAACGGCTTTGCCGAACAGGACCGGGCGTTTTTTATCGAGCGCTATCTTGACCGGCTTGACCGCCAGGAATTCAAGCGAAATTTCGGCTGGAAACATGCCCGCGTCAGCGTGGAGCGACTGTCTGGCGTGCAGATGTTTCCGCGCACATTCTTCATCTTTCTCGTTCGCAATCCCTTCAATTTCGTCGCCTCCCTGCACCGCCGCGCCTATAATCTTCTGCCTTCGGTCAGGCCCGACCGGAAGGCGTTCATCCGCTCGCCGCTGATTGCCAATGAGCGCGATCACCTTGATGCGATCTATCTGGCCAACCCGGTTGAGCTATGGAACCAGAAGACGCTGAGCTACATCGATTTTGTCCGCAAGGTCGGCAATGCCTGCCTGGTGCGCTATGAAGACCTGATCGCCGACCCGGCCGGCTTCATTGACTGGGTTTCCGCCGCCGGACCATCCTTTTCCACCAACTGTTTTGTGCCGGCGGCATCGACCAAGGATGACGCGCTGGGTTTTGCCGATTACCGGGCCAATGCGCTTGGGTTTGACCCCCGCAGCGAATTCGACGCCGAGGATTTCGATTTCCTGCAAGCCCGGATTACGGACGAACTGGCAAGATGCCTGGGCTATGACAAGGGGGCTACGACCTTTCCTGCGCAGCCATGGCGCATCGACAGGTTTTCTTATCTTGCCGCCTGATGGTGGCTTGGCCGGGTCCATTGGACAAAACTGCTTGACAGTGACGGGTCGAAAAGCTTCGATCATCCCATATTGTTTTTATGTTTGAGGATGTGACGAAATTATTATGCCGAAAAGCCGCGGAAAAACCTCCCGTAATCCCAAGAAATTCAAGGGACCGCTGCCGCCTTCGGCCAATGTGAGGGTGGTGTTCGACCGGCTGATCACGCTTGTTCAAACAGGACGGGGCGGGGAAAATGTGGAACTGGCCGAAAAAGTCGTGGCGCTGGGCCGCTCAAATCCTGAAGCCCACCATCTTCACGGCATCTGCCTGATGCAATCCGGTGACATGGCGGCAGGTGTCGCCGCCTTCAAGAGGGCCATTGCGCTGTCGCCAGCCAATCCGGGCCTGCTCAATCATTGCGGCGTGGCATTGTGCCAAACCGGGCAGGGCGAAGAAGGCCTTGCCATGCTGGAAAAGGCCGTTCAACTGGCGCCCGACCTGGTGGAGGCGCGCAACAATTATGCCCGCGCGCTCAGCGAAGCCGGCGCATTTGCCAAGGCTTGCGTTGAATATCGCAAGGTGGTGGACGCCATGCCGCAAATGACGCCGGGATGGCTGGGCCTGATGTCCGGTCTCAATAGCCTTGGCAGGCTCGACGAGGCGCTGGAGGTGGCTGTGGAGGCGATCAGCAAGCTTCCGGGGCAATCGGCGTTGCATGGCAATCTCGGGCGATTGCTGATTGATGCGCACCGGATGGAAGAAGCCGAATCGGCGCTGCGCCAGGCAATGGCGCTCAACCCGGCCAATGGTGAAGCCGCCAATAATCTGGGCACGGTGCTGGAAGAAGCCGACCGGCAGAGCCAAGCCATCGCATTTTACCGGCTGGCCACGCAGCACCGCCCCGATCTCGCCGATGGCTGGCACAATCTCGGAAATGCTCTGGAAAAAACCGGAAATCTCGAAGAAGCTTCCGACGCCCATTTCCAGGCGCTGGAACGCCACCCGCAAAGCAGCGTTTCACTGGCAGCGCTGATTGCCGTCCGGCGCAAGTTGTGCCAGTGGGACGGGCTGGACGATCTGGTCGCGCGGCTGTCGCGGGTCATCGACAGTCCGGATTTCACAATTGCTCAGGCAGAAGGCCCGTCGCCTTTCTCGCTGTTGAGCCTGCCGGTCACCGCCCGCCAGCAACGTATCGCTGCTGAAGCCCACAGCGCGCGGATGGAAAGTCGCGCCATACGCTGGCAGGACCAGGTCGGGGCTTATGTGCCGCCTTTGGCCGCCAAGGGCTGGCGCAAGCTCCGCATCGGCTATCTTTCCCCGGATTTTCGCGAACACCCCATCGCGCAACTGATGGCGGGCGTGATCGACGATCATGACCGCAGCCGCTTCGAGATTTCCTGCTGGTCGATCGGGCCTGTGGTTGAAAGCCGGTTTCGCGACCGCATCATAGCCGGCAGCGACCGGTTTGAAAGCATATCCGATTTACCCATAGCGCAATCGGTCAAGATGATGCGGGAGGCGGAACTGGATATCGTTGTCGATCTTGCCGGCTATACGGCGCATGCGCGGCCCGAAATCCTGGCGCTCCGCGTCGCACCCATCCAGGTCAATTATCTCGGTTATCCGGGCACGATGGGGGCTTCCTTCATGGATGCGATCATCGCAGATCCGGTCGTCCTGCCGGAAGATCATGAGCAATTCTATTCCGAGCGCGTCTATCGGCTGCCAAACTGCTACCAGGCCAACGACAATCGCGCCTTGATTGATGACGGACCGGTGAGTCGCGCTGAATTCGGCCTGCCGGATGATGCATTCGTGTTTTGCTGCTTTTCGATGAATTACAAGATTGACGCCGCTGTGCTGGACGCCTGGACGGAAATACTCCGCCAAGCACCCGGTTCCGTGCTCTGGCTTTATCGCACCGACAAGCCTGCTTCGGTCAATATCCACCGCGAGTTTGGCGAAAGGGGCATTGCGCCGGATCGGGTGATTTTTGCCGACCGGCAGGCCAAGGACCGCCATCTCGCCCGCCACAAGCTTGCCGATCTCTTCCTCGACACTTTCGCCTATGGCGCCCATACAACCGCAAGCGATGCGCTATGGGCGGGTCTGCCTGTCCTTTCCATGCTTGGCGACACCTTCGCCCGGCGCGTCGGCGCGTCTATCGTCAAGGCGGCGGGCATGGATGAGCTCATCGCCGCCGACAGCGCCGATTATGTCGCCAAGGCGGTCGCCATAGCCGGCCAGTCCGGCAGGGCCGGCGAATTGAAGCAGAGGCTGTCCGATATGCTGCCTGTCTGTCCGCTGTTTGCCACTGCCGACTTCAGCCGCGATCTTGAAGCCGTCTATTTGACCATGATGTCGCAATCTTCGCAGGATGGACCTTGAAGGCGGATGCATTGCCCTTTACGGATTGACCCGGTCGGGCGCTGTTGGCCAAAATCCGCTCCGGCGTGGTTTCAAGATTCGCGCCGGCCAAGTTTCTGATTGACGCCCCATGTTTTGCAGGACGCCGCCGCAATGACCTTACGCTTTGACCGCCCGGTTTCCCGCTCCGCTTTCTGGGCGCGCAGGCTGGCCCTGTTTGCGGTGCTGCTGTTCCTGATATCATTCCTTGCGCATCGCTTCGGTCCGCTGTCGACGCCTTCACTGATCGCCATGCTGCTGGTTTCCGCGTTGATGGCCGCCATTTCGATCTTGCTGGCGCTGGTTGGTTTCGCACAATTGTGGCAAAGCGGCGCCAAGGGTGGCAAGGCGGCTTCGCTGGCCATTTTTCTTGCCATGCTGCCGCTGGCGCCGGCTGTCGTGGCAATTCCCGGATATGCCACCAGGCCGGCCATCCGCGATGTCACCACCGATGTTGTTGATCCGCCGGACTGGATTTCCGCCCCTTCCGTCAGCCAGGGCTGGTTGCCGGCGCAATTGCCGGTAACGCCGAAGGACCGCGAAGCGCAGATGTTTGCCTATCCGGAAATATCCGGGCGGCGTTATGAGGGTGCGCTCGACCGGGTTCTTGGCGCGGTGCGCAAGGTGGCCGAACAGGAAGGCATCGTGATTATCGAGGAAAAGGGGACATCGGGCCTGTCAGGCGTAGTCCCGCCAGCTGACGACAAGGCCGAAAATCCGGACGACCTCGCCGTGGTGCCCGATTTCATTCCCGTGCCCCTTCCGCGCCCGGCGGAAGAAGAGCCGGCCATGGTTTTGACCGGCCCGGTCGGCGAGGTCACTTTGCAAGGGGAAACCCGCAGCCTGGTTTTCGGCTTTGCCTCGGATGTGGTGATCCGGATGCGCGAGGAAGAAGAAACGACCTTGGTCGACATGCGCATTGCCTCGCGCTATGGCACCCACGACCTCGGGGCTGGCAGCGCGACACTGCAGCACTTCATGAAAGCGCTGGATGCGGAATTGCTGGGCATTGCCGGGGGGTGATCTGCGGGAAGCGGCGGCAGGCCAACATTGTGGTCAACCCCTCAATTCATAGTGCCCCGCCAGCATGGGCGGGCCAACCGTAGCGACCAATCCCTTTTCCACAAGATCCTCGATATGGGCGAGGACGGAGAGGGCTGCTGCGCCATGCAGCCTGCGGTCGGTGTCGCGGTAGATTGCTTCCACCATGGCCGGAATGGTTGTATCGCCCTGGCGGATGCGTTCAAGGACTGCGCGTTCGCGCATGCGGCGATGGGCTTTCAGGCCCCGGCAGAAGGCAGCGGGTTCTTCAACCGGGCCGCCATGGCCGGGAAAATAGCGCCGGTCGCTTCGGGTGAGCAACATGTCCAACGAGGCCATGTAATCGGCCATGGCGCCGTCGGGCGGCGCGACGATGGACGTGGCCCAGGCCATGACATGATCGGCGGTAAAGACAATCGCCTCGTTTTCCATGGCAAAGGCCATGTGGTTGGCGGTATGGCCCGGCGTGAAAAGGGCCGTCAGCGCCCAGCCGTCGCCGGCTATTTCCTCGCCATGGTAAAGCCAGTGGTCGGGTTCGAATTCGAGATCCGAACTTTCCGAAAAAGGATTGGCCTCGCCTGCATGCAAAGGCCGGGCAGGGCGGTAGGGGCCTTCCGCCACAATGACGGCGCCGGTCGCCTGCTTCAGGCGGCGGGCCAGCGGCGCGTGATCCTTGTGTGTGTGGGAAACGGCTATATGCGTGACTTCGCGGCCCGCAAGCGCCGTCATCAAGGCGGCGAAATGCGCTTCATCCAGAGGGCCGGGATCAATGACGCAGACGGATTTGGCACCGACTATATAGCTGTTGGTGCCGGTGAAGGTGAAGGGACCGGGATTGTTGACGGTGACGCGTTCAACCAGCGGGTGGACGCGCACGGCCTGACCGTGATGCGGCTGGAATTCGAGATTGAAGGCGGGGCTGTCCATTGCCTTATTTGTATTCGATTTCAATGAAGGACATGAATTCATCGCCGCCATTGACGACATTGTGCTCAATGCCGGCCTCGCGGCGATAGGCGGCGCCTTTGGCGACATCAACGCGGCGCTCGCCACCCTTTTCCTCAAGCAGGAATTTGCAATCGGTCATCGGGATGACGACATAGCCCCAGCCATGCACATGATGGCCGGTAGCCGCGCCCGGCTCAAAATCCCAGCGGGTGATGCGCACGACGGCATCATCCAGCAGGGTGGTGGGGATGGCGGGCGGGCGGGCGGAATAACCTGGCATGAATACTCTCCGGATGGTTTGATCGGGCTGATTTGGCCTCACCATAGGCCAAAGCCATGGCTGGTCCAGTCAAAAGCTTGAATGGCTTTGCACTTATTGGAATATTTTCAGAATTTGCCGTTGTGGCTTGGATGCTCTTTTGCTAAAAGCGCTTCGACTTGACGGATACGGATGAAAAAATCCGCTTCCGCAGTTGGGGCGTAGCCAAGCGGTAAGGCAGTGGTTTTTGGTACCGCCATCCCTGGTTCGAATCCAGGCGCCCCAGCCATTCATCTAAGTTATTGAATTTAATGCGTAATTTTCATATTCGAAAACGCTAACCGTAACAGTTTTCCGTAACGCTGAACCGTAGCAGATGGGGCGTTGTCGTCAGGGCCGCGCGCCGGCACTGACAGCCAGGATCAGCACTCGTTTTAATCGCCCAGTGCTACTTTCGAACCGAAGAATCGTGATTGTCAGTCGGCCGTCATCGGCCATCCGATTGCGAGCATTGTTTCTGAGGCTCGACGTGATGAGTTCGATAGATCTGAGATCTCTGCATCCCTCACTGAGTTCGAACGGTATCGGGCGCTGTTCATTGTCAATGAACATGCGACCGGCGTAAGTATTGATGTTGTAACTACTAACACGCCCACTGACTTCAAAGGGATGCTCGATGGCATTCGTCACGCTGACATAGTCGTAACTCTCACTGTCGAGAGTTGCGAGGGTCGTGGAATTCCTTCTGATGATCGAACGAACTGTTGCCTCGGTGGCGGTCTTGGAGTCCGCGATCGGTCTGTGCATCTCTTTGATTGAGCTTTCACACTTTTCAATCAGCGAATCGACCTGAGACTGAGTGATCTTCGGTGCGATACGATTGCGCTGATTCAATTCATCATATTGCTTTCCGAGCGTTGAGTCGAAATCAACATGGAAGCCCAACGTTTCATTGATCACATAGTCGTAGGTTGAGGCAACGAGGTGCCCGAGGACAGTGTCGCGCGGCGCGGTGCCAAGCTGATGGGCACCAGATGCTAACAGGCCGACAACAGTGATCACCTTCCAACTGCCGGCTTCTGGCGACTTGATCATCATCCGGGCGCCCTTTAGGGCGGTCGCTTTTGTGATGATTTCACCTTGGAGAACTAGGTGGGTCGTCAAAGCCAGGGATCGCTGAAATCCAGTGAGTGCATCCGCTGCATCATAAAAATCGAGAAAGTGCTCGTCGGCATCTGCGCCCGCAAACGCGAGCGCAAAGCGAATCTCTACTGCCATGGTCCCCTCCACGTTGAAATGAGGACCACGATCGGAGAAGTGCAACTTAGAGTCAATACGTTCAGTGGGCCAACAAGTAAGCCCGCCGATGTTTATCGGCGGGCTCCTTGACTATTTGCCCTTTTTCTCGTCCTGAGAGAGGACAGACCCGGCGAGCCGGTGCGCGTCGGCTGCCGTGGGCTTTTTGGTGCCGTTCAGGATCTTGGCGGCTAGCGTCGAGGTGGTGTTTGATGATTGCTTCTTAGCCATCATGCACCTGCCATCGGCTGCAAGTCGCCGAACTTCTTGCCGGTCTTGATCTCGCTAACCCGACCCTGATTGATCTTGAACATGGCGGCAATCTCGTGCTGGGCCATGTTCGATTTCAAAAGGTGCTTGATCCGTATTGCCATTTCGGGCGTCACATCTGGTGACACTTTTTTCATTCTGGTCGTCCCTCCATGGGGCGGACAGGCTTGTGAGAGTTGGCAAATCAAGTTACAGTCATCTTGTCAGGGAGTGACACTATCCGTTGCTACCAAATCCGCCGCGCGCCGGTTTCAACTTGTGTGCGGCCCACTGTTGCCCGGTGGGGCTCGCCCTGCCGGGTGCTCGGTGATTAGAGCCCCCTCAACATAGCGGAATTTGACTGCCCTCAGAAGGTGTCAAGCCGCGTTGCACACGGAAATGGCGGGCTGTCCCCAAAAATGTGTTGATAATCCCAAAACGTGAATAGGCGTCTGGAGTTAGAGACCCTGCGACGGAGTGTCCTGTCGGATGCTTTCGGGCCATATGCCGGCGTCGAGTCCGAGCCTCATCATGAGGCTGTCGCGGGCGTCGTCGCCCAGGATGGTGCCGTTGCGGCTATGGCATGTGGAGACTTCACCGAATGCCGCCGCACTCCTCAAGGCTAGAATGGCCAACCGCGCCGATTTGGAATGAAACCACCTTCACCAATACATTGCCAAATGGCAATAATGTGCTATATATATGCCAGAAAGTGAGGTTCTCATGCAGCTTCATCCCATCATCACCACACCTGTCGGGATTGGATCGGTTTCCATCACGGATGATGAGGCGGGCGCCTTGGCGCGCACTACTGTCAATCTTTTTCGGGTCTGGAACCTGACCGATGCCGAGGCCTGTACTCTTTTGGGAGACATGGCGCCGCGCACCTGGGCGCGCTGGAAGGAAGGAAATATTGGCAGGATTGACCGCGATCTGCGCATGAGGATGGCCCATCTGATGGGCATCCACAAGGGCTTGCGATACCTGTTCAAGGATGCTGCCCGCGGCTATGCCTGGATGCGCAAGGCCAACACCGCTTTTGGCGGGCAGTCGGCGCTGGATATCATGCTGCGCGGAGAATTGTCCGATCTGGCCGCAATGCGCGAATGGATCGATGCGGAGCGCGGCGTGTGGTAAGCGGACTTGCGGTCCGCCGCCGCATCAAATGGGACCGGACCTACCGGATCATCCGCTCGATTTTTCCGCCGATCGATCTGTTCGAGGATATTGCCGATCCGCGTGATTGGGAAGCTCTGGTCGCCGTGGAGGAAAAGACCAATCCGCGGATCCGGTTCGAAATCGGCGACCTGGGCAAGGTTCCCGCCGCACGACGCGTCTCCGGCGAAGGGGCAAGTCTTGTGATGGCGCCCTTCGTCCATTGTTCCCCTCTACGGCCCGGTCGGTTCACGGATGGCAGCTATGGAATATATTACGCCGGCCAGACCGAAGAGGTCGCGCTGGCTGAAACGATCCACCATCACCAGGTTTTCATGCGCTCGACCAACGAGCCTGCCGGCTGGACGGCCGATTTCCGCGTCTTGATCGGCAAGGTTGATCGCGATCTTGACGATGTCAACGCAGTTCCAGATGTTTTGCATCCCGATGACTACACGGCTTCACATATCGAGGGCAAGGGCCTCAGATCGGCCGGGAGCGACGGCCTCGTCTGGAAGAGCGTCCGCATGGCCGACAAGTGGTGCATGGGCGTCTTCTGGCCCGACGCCATTACGATTCCGGTGCAAGGTCGCCATTACAGCTATCATTGGGATGGCGGCCGTGTTGATTATGTGCGTCAACTTGATAGCGGCAAGGTTCTGGCAATCAGCTAGCGCATGCCGCGTGTAAACGGGTTCAATCGGGCAATAACGCTTATGTACTATTTAAAAATGTCACAACGCCAGTCGCGAATTTGTTGATTGTACGGCACTGGAGACGCAATTCTTATTGCAATTTATGCGGCAAACGAATAATTCCATTTACACCTTACTTTCAAAACATGTGATCTGGACTTGATGGATCCATGGGTCTGCACGGCGTGCCTTTCCCTCCATCTAGTCAAATCCAGGACATGAAAATCATGACAACCATCAATATCGGCGGCCACCGCACCACATCCTATGTGGTTTCGGGCTCGGATAATACCTATGTCGTAAAATTGCATGCTTCCATCAATTATGCCGGCTCCGGGGCATTTCTCGAATCTGCCGGCTTTTCCAACAACAAAATCCTTGTTGATGGTGCGGTCACGGGAGGTGATGTGTGGCTGGAATCGGCATTTTCCCTATCGGGAACGGGCACGAAAATCACCATCTCGAAGACCGGGACTGTCGCCGGTTACATCGGTGTCGATTTTCATGGAACAGGCCAGACCATCACCAATCACGGCGTGATCACCGCGCATGCCTATGGAATTTATCTCACCCATGAAACCCGGATTGTCAACACCGGCACGATCACCGGTGTTTTTGGCATTGTCGCTGAAAATGAACGTGCAGACATCGTCAATGGCAGCAAAGGCAGGATTTCCGCAACTGCAGATGGTTCCGCTGTCGAGCTTTACGGAAATGCCGGCGTCAACTCCATGCTGGTCAACCATGGGCGCATAACCAGCCAGACGGGACTGGCAATTGCCGCCAAGGATGGCAACGACCACATCATCAACGATGGCGTCATGAAGGGCGGCATAAATCTGAGCGGCGGCAACGATATTTTCGACAATCGCGGCGGACATATCGACCACCGGGTCATCGGCGGCCTGGGCGGTGACACTTTGATTGTCAATTCGGCCTCGACCCGATTTGCCGAGCATGCTGCAGGCGGCACAGATACCGTCAAATCGACAGTTGCCTACACCCTTTCCAACAATGTTGAACGCCTGTTTCTGATCGGCCACAACAATGTCAATGCGGTCGGCAACGCAGGCGACAACACGCTCTCGGGCAATAGCGGCGACAATCGTCTTACCGGCAAAGGCGGCGCTGATGTATTTTTGTTTTTAACCGGTCTGGGTCACGATGTTGTTGCGGATTTTGCCAACGGTTCGGATCATATCGATCTTTCAGGCTGGAAGGCGATCATCGATTTCCAAGACTTGAAGGCCCATCATCTGACTGTTTCGGGTGATAATATCATCATCCATGCGGGCCACGACCAGCTGACTTTGCTGGATGTGTCAAAAGCCGAGCTGGATTTTCAGGACTTTTATTTCTGACGGGCAAGGTCTGGTTTGCGTCCCGTCTCAGCCGATCTCGTGCACCGAAACCGAAGGGCACACCTTGCGGGCTATCTCGCAGAGATGCCGGTGGTGGGTGAGGTAGATGACCTGGCCGGTTTCCGCCATGCTCGCAAACAGCCCGAAGGCTTCCTCTGCGCGGAAATCGTCAAAGGTCTCCATGATGTCATCGGCGATGAAGGGAACCGGATTTCGGCTGGCTGCATATTCGTGATAGCCGGCAACCCGCAAGGCCAGATAAAGCTGGAATCGGGTTCCCTTGGACAGTTGGTTTGCCGCCTTGGACGAGCCGTCGGCGCCTATTGCGATCAGGAGTTCATGATTTCCGTCCGGCTGGGTTGCCAGTCCGGAATACTGGCCGCGCGACATGATCCTGAAAGCCGCCGATGCCCTGTCCATCATTGATGAGCGATGTTGATCTCGATAGAGGCGCAACGCTGTTTCCGTTGCCAGCGCGCCCAATTTAAGCCGCATATATTTCTGCGCTCCCTCTTCAATCTCCAGAAGCACCGTCTTTCGCTGCTCTTCCAGCCGTGCCACATCATCATCGCCCCTGATGGCGTCAAGGTTGTCTCGCGCCTTTGTGAAGGCCGAAAAGAGTTCCTGGCATCTGGTGTCCATTTCTTCGCTGGCGGGCAGCAGTGTGGCAATTTCAGTTTCAAGCGCTGCCCGGTCGATGCCCGCCAGTCTTGTCTCCGCATCTGCAATTTCGGCCGCCCCGAGGGCCGTGCTTATTTCTTCCGAAATGGCGGTAATTTCGGCCTCCAGACCTTTGCGCTTGTCGATCAGATTGAGTTTGGCTTCAACAGCGTCCAGATTGTCCACCGCAAACAGCCCGGTCATGGCTTCGACTTGCCGCGTGATTTCAGCCAGTTGCATCGTGATGTCATCCAGCCGCCTGCGCCGGGCCAGCTGTTCTTCCCGATCAGTGACGCGTTTGGCGTCGGCCTCCTGTGCCTGGCGCACCCGATCCAGCAGCAGACGATAAAGCCCATGCGGTTCAGCTTCGGCATCAACCGAAAAATCGGCCGCCAGTTGCTTCATCGCCTGGGCAAAGTCGTTGATGTCCTTTTCCATTTTGCCAATGCGGTCGGCAAGCGCCGCGCGGTTGTTCAGCGCCGGTCCCAGCGCCTCAAGTTCCTTCAAGATTTCTGCCATTACGGCAAGGTCAGGAATGTCGCCGTTCTTTGAAAGCCAGCATTGTGCGCAGGCATCGGCCCATGCGTCTTTCCACGCCGACACTGCCGCGCGGGCTTCCTCAAAATCACGCTCGCGGCCGGACAACTCCCTCCGGCCATCCGCAGCGGCCTTCTTCAACTGCGAAAATTCTTTCTGGCGTTCAATGAGCTGACGCGCCAACGCCATCAGGTCTTCAAGCGCCCGGTCTGCTGTCTGGACGCCGATTGCGACCAGTGCGCCATCCAGTTTCAGCCGCACCGTTTCAACATCCTGGCTTGCAGCATCGGCGTCGCGTTCGGCAGCCTGCAACAGGGCCAAAGCTTCCATCGCTGCGCCGTGCCTGACAAGCCAGCCATCAAGCTCTACCGGGGTCATGTCGATTGGCAGCGCGCTTGAAATGGCCGTTATGCGTTTGCCAAGTTCGGCTCTCTTTGCATCAAGTGCGGCGGTTTCGGTTGCACGGGCATTTTGGGCGATTTCCAGTTCGGTGGCCAGTCGGGCCAGACGCTGATCAAGCTGGCGCAGATTTGCGGCTTCGGCCATCTGTCCAAGCCTGCTGGTATTGAGAAGATCGTCCTCGTGCAGGATCGTTTCAAAATGCTCCGCCGTTTCACGTTCGAGAGCCTGCTTGTGGAGCATCCATGCCTTGTCGCGCCTTGATCGGGTCGAGCGAACCGCTTCGTCGTCAATGAGACCGGGCAGGGCGGCCATATGGTCCCGCTCGGCCTGTGCGGTGCGGATTTCGGACTCAAGCCGGGTCACTGTCTCATGGTGTTTTTCGGCAGATGACGCCGCCTTTTCCAGTTGCGAACGCAGGGTCTGGATCGTTTCACGAACCGGAACGCCCAGCGTCACTAATTGTTCGCCGTCACCTGACCACGGCTTGAGCGCCGCAAGACGGGCCGAAAAACCATCATTGGCAGCACGCAGAGTCCTCCTGGCCAGGGTCAATCGATCTGTGAAGTTGCTGGCTGAAGCCTGGGTCAGGGCATCGGTCAGGGCGGTAATCTTGAAAGGGTCCGGCGTCAGATCGCTGGCTGCACCGCTGTCGAGGATCGCATTTTCGATTTCGGCAATTTTTGCCTTTGACGTTTGAACCTCGCGTTCGCTGGCGCCAAGCCGGGCGGCAATCCCTGAAAAGCTGGTCATCAGCCCGCGCAATGCGCCGGTGACTGCGACTGGAAGCAACAAGCGGCCCGGATCGGGTTCACCATTGCGACCCAGCCGGTTCAGGATCATGTTGATGACCGCATCGGTTTCGCGCAATTCCAGTTGCCGGCGGGAAAGATCCGCCTGTTCGGTCAGCGAACGCGCTTCGAGTATGGCAAGCTCGGCAATCCTCTGGGCATGTGAGGCTGCAACCTCATCCGGCAGGTTGTCTTCAATTGCCTGGCAGATGGCGGCATGGTCGCCTCTGGCCTGTATGAGCGCCATTGAAAGCTCGATCTGGCGCTTGCGCAGGGCCGGGAGATCGGAGCGCCAGTGATCGGGAACCACAGGAAATTCTTCCATTTCGGCAAGCATCTGGCGCAAGCTGCCCAAGCGGATCTGGCGCGGCAGCAGGCCCAGGTCGCGTTGCAATGACGCCAGCTTCGCCTTCATGTGCCCGCGTTGGCCGTTGGCCTCATCGAAAGCTGCTTTCGCCTGCAGCTGATTGGCCATGAGGCGGGCATGGTCGCTTGCAAGCACATTGATGCGGTCGCGCTCCGTCTTCAATTCGTCGAGCCGCTTCTTGAATTCGGCAAGCTCGGTGGACCTGCCGCGCTTCTTGTGAAAATTGTCAGTTTCGGTTTCGATGGCCGCCAGGCGTTCGGCGAGGTCGGAAAGGCCGGCGCTGGCGGAAAACAGCAACTGGCCGAGATCGCCCTTGCTGGCGAGGATGGTTTCACCGCCCTTTTCCAGCGTGTCGTCATCCAGCGAGAACATCGTGCGATAGCTCTCCCGGTCCAGACCGCTCATGGCATTGAGGATGACGCCCTCGGCCAGCGGTTGGTCGCGGGAATCAAGAAGGCTGCCCGACGGCTTCTTGATCCGCGCCAATGACTGGCTGACACCGGCCAGTTCGATTGTCGCACCGATTTTCATCGTCTCATAGGGATGCAGGAAGCTGTAAGGACTGCGCGTCTCGATGCCATAAAGAAGGTCGAGCCAGGCCGCAAAGATCGTGGATTTTCCGGCCTCATTGGGTCCGTAAATAATGTGCAGGTCCGGGCCGCCAAGGGGCCGCGCTCCGAAATCGACAGTTTGATCGGTGAATTTGCCGTAGCGGACAAGATCGAGCGACTGGATGCGCATCAGGCTTGGCCTCCGCCGACGGTTCCCTTGAGGCGGGAAAGGACATCCGCGACGCCCTCCCGCGCCATATCCGCCAGGAGCTCTGCCTGCTCAGCCTGGCTGCCCCCCAGCCATTGCTTCATCTCGGTCGGCAGGCTCTTGTGCAAATCGTCAGCCACGTCGCGGGCCGCATCGATGAATGCTGTAGAAGCCAATATGTCCTTATCCATCAATTGGCTGAGTTCGCTGACCGGGTCTCCGGCCTCGGCTGCACCTTTGGTTTCGAGTTCCGTGCAGGCAGTCTCGATTGATTCGATCCAGCATTGGCCGAGCATTGACGCCTTGTCTTCGGCTTCAGTTTTCAGCAGCTCGATATCGCGGCGAACCTGCCAGGCGAGCGGCGTCATGCCGACCACCCGCAATCGCGCAACCAGATGGCCCGCAAGGTCTGAATCCTGTGCACTAACAAGTGTTTCAGTCAGGTTGCTGACCAGATCCTTCCAGTCATCCAGCCCGGAAGCATCGACAGATAGCCGCTCAAAACGGGCAATCGAAGTGAACCGTTCCTCCACCCTTATGCTCCGGTCATCAAAGATTGTCACAAGGCTGCAGGATTTTGCGCCGGATTCATTGATGTCGCGCCCCTGCGGGATGCCCGGCATGACCACGGTGCAAGGTCCTTCCTGCACCGAGCGAACATGGATGTGGCCAAGCGCCCAATAGCGAAATCCGGAAGATTGCAACTCGGCAAGGCTGCAGGGCGCGTAGACATCGTGGCCAAGCGCGCCGCCAAGGCTCGTATGCATCAGCCCGATATTGACAACGCCATCAACAGGCGGCCGATATTTTGGCAAAAGGCTTTCGGGCGCCTGAGGCCGGGCAAAACTCATGCCGTGAACGACAACCGGAAAATCGCGCGCGCTCCTTAGGATTTCGACGCCGTCCGCGCGGCCGCCGAAGACAGTGACGCGGTCAGGCAGAACCAGTTCGTGGGTGATCTTGGAAAGGGCGTCGTGGTTGCCGCGTATGACGAAGACGTCAATGCCGGCTTCATCAATACGCCGCAGTTGTTCGGCCAGAAACCGGGCAGTCTTCATCGAGGTCTGCTCGCCGTCATAAAGGTCGCCCGCAATCATCAGCGCATCGACCTGTTCCTCCAGGCAAAGATCGATGATCCGCACGAAGGCCTGCCGGGTGGCATTGCCAATCAGGTCCTGCAGCTCGCTATTGCGCAGCGCCAGCGACTTCAAAGGGGAGTCGAGATGAATGTCGGCGGTGTGAACAAAACGGTAGGGCAATGGATATGATCCTCAATTTGTTCTCGTGGGCGTTCAGAAGTCCGGCCGATGGCAAGTTGGCGTTGCTCAGGACAGAGGTTCATCTGCCATACCACAAGTGGCAGTGTTGTCACTGCCATATCAATGCGGGCCCATGACCGGATAATAATAGACGCCGACGACAAGAACTGTGACCTGCGGGTTGATTCCGTTTGTCAGGATTTGAAAGCCAAGGCCTTGTGTTTGCAACACTTAACCGGATTGCCGGCTGAATATTTGAATTAACCGGGGGAAAGTGACTTCAGGTCTGCTGATTATGTCGGTTGAGGCCAAATGGTCGACCTGCGGGCAAAGCGGGAAGATGCGTATCGACATGCGGTTCAGATTTGCTATTACCATTATCGCGAAACTGGTAATAGCGATATGCAAATCATCCCCCAGACCTATCAGGTCCTCTATTCGGAACTGGCGCAGCGGACAATTGATGCTCAATTCTCGGCTGATTTCGCGATTGAAGGTCGCTTCATCAGCATGGAAAGCCGAGGCAGGCGTTACTGGTATTTCGACATTTCGGAAGCCGGCGGCGGCAAGAACCGGCGCTATGTCGGTCCGGTCGATGACCCGGAGATCAATGCGCGGGTCGAGGCATTCAAGGACCTGAAGGCAGATTATCGCGCAAGGCGCAAGATTGTCTCCACGCTGATCCGGGATGCCTATCTGCCGCGGCCCGATCCGATATCCGGCGATATCATCCGCGCTCTGGCTGATGCCGGTTTCTTCCAGGCGCGGGGCGTGCTGGTCGGCACGGTGGCGTTTCAATGCTATGCGGCGCTGCTGGGCGTACGTTTTCCGAATGCGGTCATGCAGACTGGCGATGCCGAAATCGCCCAGTTCCACTCGATCTCCGTGGCCGTCGAGGATTCTGTTGCCGATATGCTCGGTGTTCTGCGGGGGGTCGATCCGACATTTCGGGAAGTGCCGCACCCGGCCGACAGCATGAAATCCACCCGGTTTGCCAACCGCTCAGGCTACAAGGTCGAATTTGTGACGCCGAATACCGGATCTGACAATCTTGCAGGCAAGCCGGTGATGATGCCGGCGCGCGGCGGCGCTGCGGCCGAACCCCTGCGGTTTCTCGATTTCCTGATCCACCAAGAGGTCCGGGCCGTGCTTCTCCATGGGGCAGGCGTGCCGGTCCTTGTTGCTTCGCCTGAACGCTATGGCGTCCACAAGCTGATCATTGCATCCCGACGCAGAGCGGATGACGACGGCAGCGCAAAAAGTCGCAAGGACCTGCTGCAGGCCACGACACTTGCCGAGGCGCTGATCGAGACGCGGCAGACGGAAGCCCTTGCCGATGCCTATATGGCGGCGTGGGAAAAGGGGCCCGCATGGCGCGAGGCGATGGTTGCGGGTCTGGGTTCCATCGAGCCTTCCAGACGGGATTTCATTGCATCAGCCATGGGCGCGGCCATCCGGGGCCATGGCGCGGATGGCAAAGACTTCGGGTTGTGATGGGCTGTCGCAATGCACATGTCCGGCTGATCGATGGGGCAGGCGGCGGCCTATTTCTGGCTGGTAAAAGTATAATACATCAGCACCAGATAGACCGCCGGGATAACGCCGAGCACCAGGAATATGAAAGTCGGCGTCATGCCGCAATCCGTGGTAGACATCTGGTACCCAACATAGCCCACGGCAGCCAGAATGATGGCAATCCCGATATACCAGGGTGTCAGGCGATTGCGTTGTCCGGTTCCACTCATGAGTTACAACTCCTTCATCGATAGTTTCAACATCAAATATCAGAACAAGCATAACGTGAAACCGGAAGAGCGAATTGATCTTGATCATTTGGGCTCAGATACCGGTTTGACGGGCATGATTTTCTCGCGTGGCGATCAGCAGATTGCCGGCAGCGTTGGATTCGTAGTCGCGAATGCCGTTTTCGCCCGTTCTCAATTTGGCGTGGTTGCCAACGAGGCCTGGGCTGTTTTGCGGTTGGTTCTGGCGGCATCGCCATCTCCGACTTTGCAGTTGTTGATGTAAATCAATTCATCGACGTCTCCAAGAGTATATATATTCAAAACACTATATTAATAGTGAGATCAGAATCCAAACCTTGGAGGAATCCAGACATGTTCAAATTGTTGACTTTATCCGCCGCGAGCGCCATGGCCCTCGTTTTGCTTTCAACATCGGCTTTTGCAGATGACAATCAGTGGGGCTGGCGGAAAGGCGGTTGGGGTCAGGGCCAGGGTCCGGGCCGGGGCATGATGGAGCGGATGGGCGCCATCGACACCAATGACGACGGCGTCATCAGCGATGACGAGGCTGCCGATCAGGTCGAGTCGGTCTTTGCGGCCATGGATGCCGACGACAATGACGAATTGACCGAAGAGGAATATATGGCCGTCCGGATGGGACCGCAACGCGGCAATAATGAAGACCGCCAGAAGGCCCGGCAGGAAAACAAGAAGGCCCGGTTCACTGAAATGGACACTGACAAGAACGGCACAGTCAGCAAGGTGGAATTTCTTGCCGCCGGCAAGGCGCGTTTTGAGGACGCCGATACCGACAAGGACGGCAAGGTCACGCCATGGGAATTCCGTGCGCGCCGCTGGCGTTGAGTTGCTGACCGCATTTGGCTGGCCCGTGTTTCGGGCCTGCCAATTATGAAATTGCCTGTTCGCAACTGGTGGTCATCTGTTGCGGACGGGATTGCCTGTCCGGATCCTGATGAAGGATCGGAACTGCCGCCGGTATAGCGGTCCGCAATCGGGTCGGTTCAACCGGTTTTCATGTGCCTTTGGCAGCTTGCCAATCTAATGGTTCATCCACCAAGCCGCCGCTTTCCTTGAACGCCGGCCATGACCCGCTTTTGGCCAATGCGAAACTTCCCGTGGAAAGCCTCCATCCTCACTATCAAATTATTCACCCACATGGTTGATTAATGCTGATTCTTGTTATATTCAACCAACAAGGTGAATAAATGGACGACGATGCCCTGTCTAAAATACTCAAAGCCGCCGGGGATACGACCCGGAGGCAAATCTTGACGCTGCTCGTTCAGGAAGGGGCGTTGAGGGTGACTGCGCTCGCCGCCCGTTTTGACATGAGCCTGAACTCCGTTTCCAAGCACATCAAGGTGCTGGAGGAGGCCGGGCTTGTCACCCGCCGGACCATGGGCCGCGAGCACTTTATCGCGGCTGAACTTGAGCCGCTGAGGCTGACTGAAGCCTGGTTCGGGCAATTGAAGTCAATCTGGGAACTGCGCCTTGCGGCGCTGGAAAACATACTCGTTTCAAAGGATGAAGAGATGACCATGCCTGCTTTGAAAGATGAAGAAATGCAAGAACTTGAACTGACGGTGAGCCGCAGGATCGCGGCGCCGCGCAAAAAAGTGTTCAATGCCTGGATATCGCCGGACATGCTTGCGAAATTCATGCGCCCCGAGGGCAATATGCTGCCCGCCAAGGTCAGCAATGATCCGGTCAAGGGCGGACACTTTTCCATCGTCATGGCAACGGAAGAAAAAGAGATACCGCATACCGGCACCTATCTTGCGGTAGATCCGTTTGCGCATCTGGCCTTCACCTGGCAATCGCCTCACTCGCTTGACGACAGCGTGGTGACAATCGATTTTGCCGAACTGGATGCCGGCACGACCGAAATCACCTTGAAACAGGTGAAATTCCGCAGCGAGCAGGCAAGGCAAAGCCATATCGGCGGATGGACCGCGATCCTGGGAAATCTCGACGATATATTCGGCAAGTGAATTTGCCGGCGATAGCAGCGAATCTCGCGCCGGGGCGGCCGGAAACGGTTCCCGGCGCGATATGACCAGATGACCGAAGATACCATCCTGACCTTGGCCTTCAAGGATCATTGAAACCGGACTCCTTCATCAGCGCGTCGCGGCACATCCCGCGCCCGAGGCAGGCCTCAGGCGGCCTGCATGACCGATATCACGATTGTCTGGCCCATCGCGCGGATGGCGGATTGCATGGCGGTGATTTTGGAGGGATGGTCCGGATCAAGGATGCGGCGGGCTTCGCCTTCGGATTTTCCGATGCGGCGGGCCAGTTCCGTCTTGGTGATTCCGGTGTCGTGAAATCGGTTGATGACGGCAATCTTGATCGCATCGACCGGATTGACGGCTATATCCAGGCCCTGGGTGGCCGTGGGCACCGGCAGGGTGACGCCGCGCACCAGATAGCCGCGCAAAGCCAGGCCCAGCGCTTCTGAAGCATCCTCCATGACCTCCTCCCTGTTGCGGCCAAAACTGACCACTTCGGGCACATCGTCAAAGGTGATCAGGAAGCCTCCGAAGGGATCTTCGACGATCTGCGCCTTATAGACGAACTGCATGCGACTTGCTGCCTGATGATCGGACATGTTTGTCAAACCAATCTCCCAACCTTTTGTCTTCATTGACTTTTGTTGTAACAGCAATCATACAAAATTGTGCGAATATGAATGTTAGAATTGAAAGGCAGGCGGCAACACTTTATCAATATTCATGAATGGAATCTGCATCGGCGTCGGCCTCTGCCAGCAATGGTAATATTTAATATTAGAAATAAGCAAATTTCAATATGGAAATACAAAAGCCCGCCTGAAATCAAGGCGGGCCGGAAATCTGAAAGGCCTGGGGGAGAATCGCTGCCGGTCAGTTGGCGGCGTCGAGATACTGCTCGCACCAGGTCGGTCCGCCATCGCGGCCAGGTTTATCCACAAGCGCTTCTATCTTCTTGATCACGTATTTGCTGGAAACCGTCAGCTTGACCTGGCAGACCAGTTTCTCCGTGCGGGCCGAATTGACCAGCTTGCCTTTCTTGTCCCTGACGGCGGCGATCTTGCGGCTCGAATAACCGCCGCGCCAACCATAGACCACGTTGGATCCCTGTTCGACATCGCTGGTCGGCGGCCCATAGGCTGCAAAGAAGGTTCCGGCCTCCTTGCCGACCCAGCGGCTTGCGAGTTTTGACCCGGCCTGGGCGGATGAAGCCGCCAGCACCAGCACGGCGCAACCGGCCAGAAGGCTTGTTATTGCGGTTGATCTGAAAGACTTTTTTTGTGCGGTCATCATGGTTTTTCTCAGCGTTCTGATTGCGGTCTCACCTGACTTGGGATCAGGGAAAGCCGACGGGTGATTTGCTGTTGCCTCATTAGCTTAGTCCGGCGGTCAGGGCTATCTCCGGGACAGGCTTTTTTGGAAAAATTTACCGCCTGTTGCGGGGGTGCAATTTTGTTTCTTGACCTTCTGGAAAATTTTTTTGAATGGCATATTGCCTTTCTCTTGTATTTGGCGTTCGATGCGGCCAACCGCGGGCTGAGACACCGATCCTGCGGAAAAGCTTTAAAAAAGGGGATATAAATGAAAAAAATCGCTGTTCTTCTCGCTGCAACGGCCCTTGCAGCCGGCTTTTCGTCGGCTTCCATGGCAAAAACGCTCGTTTATTGCTCGGAAGGCTCGCCTGAAGGTTTTGATCCGGCGCTCTACACTGCTGGCACGACATTCGATGCCACCAGCCGCACAGTCTACAACCGCCTTGTTGAATTCAAGCATGGTTCCACCGAAATCGAACCGGGCCTGGCTGAAAGCTGGTCGGTATCGACAGACGGTCTGGAATACACTTTCAAGCTGCGCGCCGGCGTCAAGTTCCAGACAACGGATTTCTTCACGCCGACACGCGACTTCAATGCCGACGATGTCGTCCTGTCTTTTGAACGCCAGTTGATGGCCGACAATCCCTGGAACAAATATGTCGAAGGTGCGGCCTATGAATATGCCGACGGCATGGGTTTCCCGGGCCTGATCAAGGGTATCGAAAAGGTTGACGACCTGACCGTGAAATTCGTTCTCAATCGCCCTGAAGCACCATTCCTGGCCGATCTGGCCATGGATTTCGCCTCCATCATTTCCAAGGAATATGCCGACAAGCTGGCAGCAGACGGCAAGATGGGGGAAATGAACCAGAAGCCGCTTGGCACCGGTCCGTTCACCTTCGTGGCCTACCAGCAGGATGCTGCTATCCGCTTCAAGGCTTTCGACAATTATTGGCACGGCAAGGAAAAGATCGACGATCTGGTTTTTGCCATCACGCCTGACGCATCGGTTCGCGTCCAGAAGCTGAAGGCTGGCGAATGCCACGTTACTGTTTATCCGAATGCAGCCGATGTCGAAGCCCTGAAGGCCGATGACAGCCTGAATGTCGAATCGCAGGAAGGCCTCAACATCGCCTACCTCGCTTACAACACAAAGGTCGCTCCTTTTGACAAGGTTGAAGTGCGCAAGGCGCTCAACATGGCTGTCAACAAGCAGGCCATCGTCGATGCGGTCTTCCAGGGCGCGGCCTCTGTTGCCACAAACCCGATCCCGCCGACAATGTGGTCGTACAACAAAGCCGTCGAAGACGACAAGTATGATCCCGAAGCGGCCAAGAAGATGCTGGAAGACGCCGGTGTTTCCGGCTTGAAGATGAAGGTCTGGGCGATGCCGGTCTCCCGTCCTTACATGCTCAATGCCCGTCGCGCCGCCGAACTCATCCAGGCGGATTACGCCAAGGTGGGCGTGGAAGTCGAAATCGTCTCTTACGAATGGGCTGAATACCTGAAGCTCTCCAAGGCTGAAGACCGCGACGGCGCAGTCATGCTCGGCTGGACCGGCGACAATGGCGATCCGGACAACTTCCTTGACACATTGCTCGGCTGCGATGCAGTCGGCGGCAACAACCGCGCGCAATGGTGCAATGAAGAGTTTGACAAACTGGTCAAGGCCGCAAAGCAGTCTGCCGATCAAGCGGAGCGCACCAAGCTTTATGAAGAAGCTCAGGTTGTCTTCAAGCGCGAAGCGCCTTGGAACACGCTTGACCATTCACTGGTTTTCGTGCCGGTCTCCAAGAAGGTCAGCGGCTTCGTTCAGGATCCGCTTGGCTATCACCGTTTTGACGGCGCCGACATTGCCGAATAAGGCATAATCAACAACCGGTTCCGGCAGGCTGTTTCGCCTGCCGGTTCCTGACGCATGGAGCGGCTTGCCCTCCCTGTCAGAAACGGTGCCAACATGTTGCGCTTTTTCCTCAGCCGCATTGCGGTTCTTATCCCTACATTCATCGGCGTTGCGCTGATCTCGTTCGCCTTTATAAGGCTTTTGCCGGGCGATCCTGTCATGCTGATGAGCGGCGAGCGGGTGATGTCGGAAGAGCGGCACACCGAATTGATGAGCGAGTTTGGCTTTGACCGGCCTTACATCGTTCAATTCGGCGATTACCTTGGCGGCATCGTCACCGGCGACCTTGGCAAGTCGATTGTGTCAAAGCGCCCCGTCATCGATGAATTCCTCGAGCTGTTTCCCGCCACGATTGAACTTTCCATCTGCGCCATACTGCTCGCAATCAGCCTGGGCATTCCCGCCGGCGTGATTGCCGCCGTCAAGCGCGGCTCCTGGCTCGACCAGACCATCATGGGTGTGGCCCTGGTGGGCTATTCCATGCCGATTTTCTGGTGGGGCCTGCTGCTGATCATCTTCTTTTCCGGCTATCTTGGCTGGACGCCCGTATCCGGGCGTATTTCGATGCTCTATTATTTTCCGTCAGTGACCGGCTTCATGCTGATTGACAGCATCCTGTCGGGTCAATCGGGCGCCTTCAAATCGGCGCTCAGCTATCTCATCCTGCCGACCGTGGTGCTGGCGACCATTCCCCTGGCGATGATCGCGCGGCAAACCCGCTCGGCAATGCTGGAAGTACTGGGCGAGGATTATGTGCGGACCGCGCGCGCCAAGGGGCTGACGCCGTTCCGGATCATCGGCATTCATGCGCTCAGAAATGCGTTGATTCCGGTGGTCACCACGATCGGGCTGCAGATTGGCGTGTTGCTCGCAGGCGCGATATTGACCGAGACGATCTTCTCCTGGCCTGGCATTGGTCGCTGGATGGTCAATTCGGTCTTCAAGCGCGACTATGCGGTGGTTCAGGGCGGCCTGCTGCTGATTGCCGGCGTCATCATGCTCGTTAACCTGATTGTCGACCTGCTTTACGGTCTGATCAATCCGCGCATAAGGCATTGATCATGGCAGCCATCCAGCAATCATCCAGCCATCCTTCCGTCCTCAGGGAATTCTGGTTTTACTTCTCCCGCAACAAGGGCGCCGTTATCGGCCTGGCGATCTTCTGCTTTGTGGTGCTGACAGCCGTTTTCGCGCCATTGCTGGCACCGCATGGCCCTACCGAGCAGTTCCGCGACAAATTGTTGTTGCCGCCAGTCTTCATGGAAGGCGGCAGCAGTCAATTCCTGCTGGGCACGGATCCGGTCGGCCGGGATATTCTCGCGCGGCTGATTTACGGCACCCGTTTTTCGCTGTTCATCGGCCTCGTCGTCGTCACGCTTTCGGTACTGTCGGGCGTCATTGTCGGGCTGACCGCCGGCTATTTCAGGGGCGCGATCGATTCCATCATCATGCGGGTGATGGATATCATCCTGGCCTTTCCGTCGCTGCTGCTGGCATTGGTGCTGGTGGCCATCCTCGGGCCTGGTCTGGTCAATGCGATGATTGCCATTGCCCTGGTCAACCTGCCGCATTTTGTCCGGCTGACGCGGGCCGCCGTGATGTCGGAGCGCGACCGCGATTACGTGGTCGCCTCGCGCGTTGCCGGCGCCGGCACGGCGCGGCTGATGTTCATCACCATCCTGCCGAACTGCCTTGCGCCGCTGATCGTGCAGGCGACTTTGGCCTTTTCCGCAGCCATTCTTGATGCCGCAGCATTGGGCTTTCTCGGCATGGGCGCTCAGCCGCCGACACCGGAATGGGGCACCATGCTGGCCGAGGCGCGTGAATTCATCCAGCGCGCCTGGTGGGTCGTGACCTGGCCGGGTCTCGCCATCCTGATTACCGTCATCGCCATCAACCTGATGGGTGACGGATTGCGCGATGCGCTTGACCCCAAATTGAAGAGGTCGTGACGATGGCCCTCTTGATCATTGAGAATCTCACCGTCGAATTTGAAACCGCCACCGGCCTGTTCAGGGCCGTCGACAATGTCTCGCTGGCCTGCGACCGCGGAGAAATCCTGTCGATTGTCGGGGAGTCCGGTTCGGGCAAATCGGTCGCCATGCTGGCCGTGATGGGCCTGCTGCCCTGGACTGCGCGGATCACCGCCGATGAAATGTCGTTTGACGGCAGGAACCTGCTGGGCATTTCGGCCAAAGAGCGCCGCGATATCATTGGTCGTGATATTGCGATGATCTTCCAGGAACCGATGACCAGCCTCAACCCCTGCTTCACGGTGGGCTTCCAGATTGGCGAGACCCTGCGCATCCACATGGGCATGAATCGCGCAGAGCGAAAGGCCCGTTCGATTGAACTGCTGCAGCTTGTGGGCATTCCCGCGCCGGAAAGCCGGCTGGGCAATTTTCCGCATCAGATGTCCGGCGGCATGAGCCAGCGCGTGATGATCGCCATGGCGCTGGCCTGTGATCCCAAGCTGCTGATTGCCGACGAACCGACTACGGCGCTTGACGTTACCATCCAGGCGCAGATTCTCGACCTGCTGGTCCGGCTTCAGCGCGAAAAGGGCATGGGCCTGATCCTGATCACCCATGACATGGGCGTGGTGGCTGAAACCGCCGAGCGGGTGCAGGTGCAATATGCCGGCCAGAAGGTGGAAGAGCAGAATGTCGCCGACCTGTTTGCCGATCCGCATCATCCCTATACGGCAGCCCTGCTGGCAGCCCTTCCCGAACGGGCGAAATTTGGCGAAAGGCTGCCTTCCATTGCCGGCGTCGTGCCAGGACAACATGACCGGCCTGAGGGCTGCCTGTTTTCGCCGCGCTGCGAATTTGTCACCGATCTCTGCCGCAAGTCAGTCAAGCGTCAAGGTCCGGAAACAGGGTTTGCGCTCTGCAATTATCCGCTTCACAACGGCAAGCCGACCGGCCTGAGCAAGACGACAGAGGGGGCGGCATGAACGACATCGTTCTGGAGGGCCGCGACCTGGCCCGGTTCTACAAGACCGGCGGCGGCATTTTTTCGCAAGCCGCCACCGTCAAGGCGCTGAACGGCGTCAGCTTCAAACTTGAAGCCGGCAAGACGCTGGCCGTGGTCGGTGAATCAGGCTGCGGAAAGTCAACCTTGGCACGGCTTGTCACGATGATCGAGACGCCGACCTCAGGTGAGTTGATGATTGAAGGCAAGCCGGCGCTGGTGGGCGACCGCTCGCTGCGCTCGACCGTGCAGATCGTCTTTCAAAACCCCTATGGCTCGCTCAATCCGCGCCAGAAGGTCGGCTCGATCCTTGAAGAACCGCTCAAGATCAACATGCCCTATGACGGCCCGATGCGCCGCCAGAAGGTCGAGACGATGATGGAGAAGGTCGGATTGCGGCCGGAACATTATGACCGCTATCCGCATATGTTTTCAGGCGGCCAGCGCCAACGCATCGCCATTGCCCGCGCCTTGATGCTCAATCCCAAAGTGCTGGTGCTGGATGAACCGGTTTCCGCCCTTGACCTTTCGATCCAGGCGCAGGTGCTCAACGTGCTGATGGACCTGCAAAAGGAAATGGGCCTGGCCTACCTGTTCATCTCCCATGGCCTTTCCGTGGTGCGCCACATCGCCGATGACGTGATGGTGATGTATCTCGGTCGCCCGGTGGAGACGGGGCCGGTGGCCGACGTTTTCGGCCATCCGCGCCATCCCTATACGGCGGCGCTGCTGTCGGCCACGCCGATCGCCGATCCGTCGCGCAGCAAGACGCGCATTGAACTGGTGGGTGAATTGCCATCGCCGCTCAACCCGCCCTCGGGCTGCCACTTTCATCCGCGTTGCAGCTACATGACCGATATCTGCAAGGCGGAGACGCCGGGCGAAACAGCCATAGGCCTGCATCGCTTCCATTGCCACCATCCGCTTTAAGGCGGCTGCGTCAAACTTGATACTTGAAGTCATGTTATATTTGCGGTTATGAAAGCTGCCTGGAGCAAATCCGGGCATGATGCGAAGCGGGTTTCCGTGAACCATGGCGATGAAACACTGAGTGCGGGCGCGCGGTCCATTCCGGCGCTGCTGGTTTGAACAATGATGCGAAACGTCCGTTTTTTGGTTCCGCTTTTAGCCTGCCTGGCGTTTTTGCCCGGCGTCGCGCCGGCCTCGGACGCTGGCGGCGAAAAACCGTTCGCCACCCTGGAAAAGCTCGGTGCAGCACTGTTTGATGATGCCAATCTTTCCGCAAACCGCAGCCAGGCCTGCTCGACCTGCCATTCCCCGGATTTCGCCTTTACCGATCCGCGGCCCACGCAAGCCGGCAGGGCAGTGTCTTTGGGCGATGACGGCCATTCGCTGGGCGACCGCAATGCGCCTTCCGCAGCCTATGCATTCTTCTCGCCCGGTTTTCACAAAGGCGCGGACGGCACTTGGGTCGGCGGCCAGTTTTGGGACGGCCGCGCCGCCGATCTGGAAGCGCAATCGGGCGGACCGCCGCTCAATCCCCTGGAAATGGGCCTGAAGGACAAGCAGGCCGTATCCAACCGGTTGCAGGAAAATCCCGATTATGTCGCCGCCTTCAAACGCCATTTCGGCCCAAAGGTTTTTGATCGTCCGGATGATGCCTTTGACGCCATGACCCGCGCCCTTGCCGCTTTTGAACGGACAGCGGAATTTGCGCCATTTGACAGCCGTTATGACCGCTATCTGAAAGGCGAGGAAAAATTCACCCCCCAGGAGGAGCTTGGCCGGACCCTGTTTTTCTCCAAGCAATTCGCCAGTTGCAGCCAATGTCATGACGTCAACGGCCGGGATGGAACCCTGGCAAGCGCGACATTTACGGGCTACAAATATTTCAATATCGGCGTGCCGGAAAATCTGCCGGCGCGCTCGGCCAACGGCGCCGGCCATGTCGATCCTGGCCTGGCTGCAAATCCGGCCCTGAAAGACGACCCTGCAGCGCGCGGCCGCTTCAAGGTGCCGAGCTTGCGCAATGTCGCAGTCACCGGCCCCTATATGCATAACGGTGTTTTTGCCGATCTTCGCACCGTGGTGGCGTTTTACAACAAATACAACAGCAAGAAGAAGTCTGCGCGGATCAATCCGGAGACGGGCCTAGCCTGGGGCGCTCCTGAAATCAGCGATAACCTGGCGCTCAAGGAATTGCAAACAGGCCCCGGCCTGGATGACCAGCGGATTGACGCGCTGGTGGCGTTTTTAAAGACATTGACCGACAGGCGTTATGAGGGGTTGGCGGCGGAATGAGGCGGGGGCCGGCTTGTTTTTGCTTCCGCCCTGCATATTGTGTTCCACAATCACCAAACCATTGGAAACGGCGATGAAACCTTCGGATGGGCTCGTTGGACAACACGATTCCGTAAACATGATCGTAGCTGCGCACCATGCCGGCAACGCCAGGATATTTGGTTCTGTTGTGAGTGGAGAGGATATAGATGGGAATGATCTGGATATTCCGGTAGATCCTGACTTTGATATGACCGCGTTTGATATTGGCGCACTTCGCTTTCAGTTAGAGAAATTATTGGGCGTGCCAGTTGATGTGGTAACGCCGAAATCGTTGCCGGAAGCCATCAGAGAAACCGTGCTACGGGAAGCCAGGGCGCTCTGAATTCAGATCCAAACTGCGTGGTAAGCTTATTCTTGTTTCCCCTACACCCCGAACCGCCCCCATGCCGGTATCTTCACGCCCGGGTGCATGATGTCCAGGCCTGCCACCAGACCCATGAAATGCACCTCCAGCCCGCTCTTGAAACCTGCTGAAAAGCCGGCAAGGCCGAAGAGGGTGACATGCACATCCTTGCCGGCCGCATCCCATGCCAGCATTTGACCGCCTGCCAGATAGTCGCGTCCGACGGCATTGGGCGGCAGCACGGCGTTGATGTCGGGCACTGCCCGCAAAATCGAGGCGACAAAGGTATTGGAATTCGGACCCGGCCACATTGTGTAGCTGCCTTTGACATTATGCGGGTAGGCGGCGATTGCCTTTTCGATGTCAGGGATCAACCGCCCGGCCTTTGGACCCGACAGGTCGAACACTATTTCCGGCCGGTTTGAATACCAGTATCCATCCGGCTCATAGGCATTCTTGCGCACCGGTTGGCCCCAGCCGACCACATCATAACGGTCATATTCCGTCTGGCCCGCTTTTTTGAGAACAATCCAGCTATGGACGGCAAAGGCGCCCTTGAAGCCGCCGGTGACGGCGGAAAACACGGCGATCCGGGCTTCGGGACTTTTTGCCGGATCTGGCAGAATGCCGGAAGAGGACCAGTCGGCCGCGCGCCAGTTTTCGGGGTGGCTTCTGGTTGCCCAAAGACCTGCTGAAGCGATGCTGGGAACCAGATAGATGTAAAAGAGAATTATGAACGTCTTCTTGAAATAGCGCATGATAAATGCTTCCGTCATTGCCAATAGGATGTCAATTCGCATCAAAATCCGGCCAATTGAAGGAAAGAAAATGACAAATCCGATCCTCGTCGAGGTTACCCGCGGCGCTATGGTCGAAAGCCGGCACTGCGGTCGGGTCGCGGTGGTGGACGGCGATGGCAAAGTCGTTTTCAGCCAGGGCGATATCGACGGCTTGATATATCCCCGTTCATCCTGCAAGGCGATGCAGGCTTTGTTTCTGGTGGAAAGCGGCGCTGCGGACGCTTATGGCTTCACCAACAGGGAAATTGCCCTTGCTTCGGCCTCCCATACCGGCGAGCCGGCGCATATATCCCTTGCCGCCTCCATGCTTGCCGCTGCCGGACGTGATGTTGCCTCGCTTGAATGCGGCGCGCACTGGTCCTGGGTGGAAAGCGTGTTGATCGAGCAGGCCCGCACGCTGGATCATCCCACCGCGCTTCACAATACCTGCTCGGGAAAACATGCCGGTTTTGTCTGCGCCGCTTGCCATCTGGGCCAGGACCCGCTGGGTTATGCCGGCTACGATCATCCGGTCCAGCAGGAGATCCGCTCGATCATGCAGGCGCTGACCGGCAGCAGGCATGACGAGAACAATTCCGCGACCGATGGCTGCTCGATTCCCACCTATGCCATACCGCTTAAAAGCCTGGCCCATGGTTTTGCGAAAATGGCGACCGGGGTCGGACTATCGCCGCAGCGCGCCAGGGCCGCGCAGCGCATCATGGATGCCTGCATGGCAGAGCCGTTTTATGTGTCGGGTACAAAGGGTGACAGCATCAGGTTGATGGGGGCGGCCCCCGGCCGGATCTTCGCAAAATCGGGCGCAGAAGGGGTCTTTTGCGCAGCGATTCCGGAGCAGGGGATTGCCATCGCCCTGAAAAGCGATGACGGCGCGCCACGGGCCGCAGAAAGCATGATCGCGGCGACTTTGGCGCGCTTTTTCAGCAATGACGCCGAAGTGCATGCAAGGCTGATGCTGATTGCCGATCATGCCATGCATAACTGGAACAAGATCCATGTAGGAAATGTCCGGGCAACTTCCGTTTTCGACCTGTAATCTGTGTTGTTTTGATACGATTTTGGCAGAAAACCAGGAATTTATGGAATTGATAAGAACGTTATTCAGAAAGGTGCGGGATTCTTGCGGACAATTGCCCCGTTAAACAATTCTTTATCCAAGTTAACGGATGATAATTCAGCAGCAAATTTTGTCCCGGGCAGGCCAGTTGGTCGCAAGACACTTCAGGTTTCGTTTGACAGCCAGACGGTTGCGCCCGGATGCAGTCAAGGAAAGGTGGCTTTCTCATGTATGCCGGGCGATATCTCTGGTGGAACATGCTGGCATTCGGCCTGTTCCTGTTTTTTTCGATCTACTTCTTCTACATGTCGTGGCTGCTGATCCGGGTATCAGGCTGCGCGCAGATCATCGGCGGTTGCGGCGCGCTTGAAAGCCGGTTGAACGGCGTGGTTCGTCCGACAGGGCTGCTACTGGCGGGCATTTTGGTGCTGACATCGACAGTGCTGCGCATTCACTATCTGAAAATCAGCCCGCTCTGGGGGCTGGCGCTGTTTGTCTGGTTTGGCGCTGCCAGCGACTTCTTTTTTGTCTTCGGCAATCTGTGGATGGCCAATGTCGGTATCATCGACATAGTCAGGATGATGCCGGTTGAAGCGCTGTTCCTGGTCACCTTGGCCGGATTTCTGTGCTTTCCGCTGGAGCTTTACAAAAAGGCGCCAAAGGGTGTTGTAAACATGCTGTCCTATGTGACCGGGTTTACGGCCTCCTTCTCGTTCTGCTTTACCATCGCCAATTCCAGCCGCCTGGTGCCATTCGTCCAGGCAATCACCGGATCGGATAATCTGGGGGCGGCGGCCGGACGGTTTCAGCAGCAGATGCAGGGCATACTCGCTTTCGGCCATCAGGGCGTCATGCCGATGCTGGTGGTGTTTGCAATCTTTGCATCCGCGCTCAGTTATTACGTGGTCACGCGCAAGGGGCCAAGCGGCAGTGCCGCCCGATAGCATCGGCCATTATCAAGGCTTCAGGACAGGTGAAGCCCGCTTGGCGCGCCCTGGTGTGAAGCAGGCGTGAGGCAAACGGAAAAACCCGCGGGCATTTGCATCCGCGGGTTTCGGTATCGTTTCGCAAAAGGGCCGACCGCAGGATTACTTCGCGTTTGCTGCGACAATCACCGGATTGAACGTGAAGACATTCGGGTTTGCAGCATCGACCGTAACCTTCAGCCAATGCACATTCGGGCTGCCGAAAGTCTGCACGCGCGTGAAGTTGGCGAGCATATGGGTCGCATCGATCAGGGGCTTGTCGATCTTGAAGAAATGCGTGTCGCCATGCACCAGAACCACCTGACCATCATAGGCCCGGGTTGCTGCGATCACGGCATCGAGAAACGCGGCGTAGCCGTCCTTGCCGGGCCGGCGGCTTTCGTCATCATCTTCAGTTTCCGGAATGTCAAAGCCGACGTCACCCTGAATGACGATCATCAGGCCCTTGGCGCCTTCGGCCTTGGCCTTTTCGAATGACCCGTTCAGCCATTCGATATTGGCCATGTTGCGCTCTTCATATTCGGCATTGTCGGCAGCGCACTGATCTGGCGTCCTGGCGCTTTTCTTTGTGCAGTCTTTGTCGCCATTTACCTTGTTGTTGTTGCTGCCGGGCACATTGAGGCCGACAAACATCGCGCCGCCTTTGGAGTAGCGGATGTTTTCTGCAAACTTTTCGCCCGGCGAGCCCTGATGTTCCGGCGTCACGGTCTCCATGCCATAGCTCTCGGCCTTGGAAAACATGGTCTTGCGGAGATGGTTCAGCCGCTCGAGGTTGTCGTAGCCGCCATTGTTGGTGCGGTGGCAATCCGTCCATTCATTGTCGCCGGGGATGTAGAGGACCGGCTTTTTCAGGCTGTTGAACATTGCGGCGGCGGCATCGTAAATGTCATCGGCGCATTGCGAACTGCCATCCTTGATGTCGCCGTCATACATTGAAAAAGCGATGTCGGATGCATTGATGCTTTCCAGCAAAGCGGGGATTTTCGGCTGATCGTCGGCCTTGGCATAGGGCATGTCGCCCCACAGGCCCATGGTAAAGACGCCATCCTGCGCCTGGGCGGGAAGGGTGCCGGCAAGGCACAGGGCGGCGGCGGCTGCAAGCAGCGAAATCCGTAGATTCAAAGACATGGTAAACTCCTGGGTCGGATCGGAACTGATCAGAGCCGGACGCTAGGGCAGCTTTGTGACAGGCAAATATCCGATTTGTGACAGGATCAAAACAATGCATGGACCGGGGTTGAGGTGATCGCCGCACGATCATGCGAGCAGGTAGCCCGTGCAGGTAGATTGGCCGCAAAATTCCCGGCGCAAGGCTCCCCTGCCGATCCGGAATTGGGTTCGCTCAAATGTTCTTCGCCATTGATTGCCGTCACGTGCCGCCCCTGCTCGCCGGCAATCCGATCTCTCCATGCGAAGCAGCAAACACCCGGCCCGGCAGGCGCCTGCCGGATTAAGACTTCATGGCATGGCAAAAACCGAATAGCGCGATGGCCGGAAATTCAGGGTTCTTCCGATCTTGATGTCATCGTCCAGGCCGACTTCGATTTCGACCAACTGGCTATAGCCATCCTGCCCGATCTGCAGTTCGGCAATTCGCGCGCCGGCCAGTCGCCGGCTCGCCGTCACCTGGCCGGAAATACCTTCGCCCTCGCTCACCAGCGCCACGTCTCGTGGCCGGAAATAGAGCGATGCCTTGCCGGCGGTTGTGGATGCCAGTCCCGTCGCGACGCCACAAAACCGGACCTGGCCATCGCCTGCAATGACCGGAAGACACACATTGTCACCAATGAATGAAAAGACGAAGGGAGAATTCGGGCGGTCATAGACATCATCGGAGGAGCCGATCTGCTCGATGCGTCCCTGACTCATGACGACGACCCGGTCGGCCAGTTCCAATGCTTCTTCCTGATCATGGGTGACAAACACCGTGGTGTGGCCGGTCTGATCATGAAAAGCACGCAACCATCGCCGCAATTCCTTGCGCACCTTGGCGTCAAGCGCACCGAAGGGTTCGTCAAGCAGCAATACCCGCGGTTCGATCGCCATGGCGCGGGCGAGCGCCACCCGTTGCCGCTGACCGCCCGAAAGTTGAGCGGGGTAGCGCTTGTCAAGGCCTGAAAGCTGGACCATGTCGAGCAATTCCAGCGCCCGTCTGCGAATTTCGGCCTTGGGCGGGCGTGACGCCGATGGGCGCACGGTCAATCCGAAGGCAATATTGTCAAGCACCGTCATGTGACGAAACAGGGCATAATGCTGAAAGACGAATCCGACATTGCGCTCCTGAACCGATTTCCAGGATGCATCCTCCTCCCCAAAGAAGATCCGGCCAACCGTCGGCCGTTCCAATCCGGCAATCAGCCTCAGGAGTGTCGTCTTTCCGGAACCCGATGGTCCAAGCAGCGCGATCAGTTCACCGGAGCGGATGTCGAGGGAAACATCGTGGAGCGCGGGGAAGCGGTCAAATTCCTTGCGTATGTTCTGGATGAGAATTTTCATCGGTTTTCTCCGTTCAGTGATTGCTGGTGCTGGACAAGGCGTGACCGAAGCGCATCTCCAGAATGCTGCGCAGGACAAGTGTCACGAGGGCCAGCAGGGCAAGGACCGAAGCGACAGCGAAGGCGGCCACGAAGTTGTATTCATTTTAGAGGATTTCGACATGCAGCGGCATGGTTGTGGTCAGGCCGCGAATATGGCCGGAGACCACCGAAACGGCGCCGAATTCACCCATGGCCCGGGCGTTGCAAAGCAGTGCGCCGTAAAGCAGGCCCCATTTTATATTGGGCAAGGTCACGCGGAAAAACGCTTGCCAGCCAGTCGCCCCGAGCGTGATGGCGGCTTCCTCATCACCACTGCCCTGTTCCTGCATGAGTGGAATGAGTTCGCGGGCGACAAACGGAAATGTCACGAATATGGTCGCCAACACGATGCCGGGAACCGCAAACAGTATTTCCACACCATGATGTTTAAGCCATGGGCCAAGCATGCTCTGGGCGCCAAAAAGCAGCACGTAGACCAGCCCGGAAATGACCGGCGAAACCGAGAAAGGCAGGTCGATGAGCGTGATCAGAAATGCCTTTCCCTTGAACTCGAACTTGGCTATGGACCACGCTGCGGCCACGCCGAAGACCAGATTGAGCGGCACGGCGATGATGGCGACCAGAAGAGTCAACCGGATTGAAGACAGGGCGTCCGGTTCCGACAACGCAGTCAGGAACAAGCCTGGCCCCTTCCGGAAAGCCTCGTGAAAGACCGATGCAACGGGAAGGATGAGCACGAGGGCCAGATAGGCAAAGGCCAATCCGATCAGGATGAGGCGCACGACTGGCCTCTCGCTGGCGGGGTTCTGCCATTCGGATGAAGTCTTGTCAGTCGGCATGTTAAAATCTCCGGCTCCAGGCTTGGATGAGGTTGATAACCATCAGCATGGCAAAGGAAATGACCAGCATGACGGATGCGATCGCGGTCGCGCCCGCATAGTCGAATTCCTCCAGGCGAATGACGATCAGCAGCGGTGCGATCTCGGACAGATAGGGAATATTGCCGGCAATGAAGATGACCGAACCGTATTCGCCGACGCCGCGCGCAAACGACAATGCGAAGCCGGTCAGGATTGCCGGCAGCAAACTTGGCAGCAGGACCCGGCTGATTGTCTGGAAGCGGTTGGCGCCAAGGGTGGCCGCGGCTTCCTCCACCTCTCTGTCGATTTCCTCCATCACAGGCTGGACGGTTCTCACGATGAAGGGCAAGCCGACGAACACCAGCGCCACGACAATGCCGGCCGGCGTGTAGGCGATCTTGATGCCGACCTTCTCAAACAGCGAACCCACCATGCCGTTTGGAGCATAGAGCGCCGCAAGCGCTATGCCGGCGACGGCCGTGGGCAGCGCGAAGGGCAAATCGACAACGGAATCGATCAGGCGCTTTCCAAAAAACTGGTAGCGAACCAGAATCCAGGCGACAAGGACACCAAAGAACACATTGACAAGGGCCGCCGCGAAAGCAGTCGAGAAAGATGTCACCAGTGCATTCTGTGTTCGAGCATCGGACAGCAGGCTTAGATAGCCGTCAAGGCCGATCGCGGCGGAAGCCAGGACAAGCCCGGTCAGAGGTATCAGGATGATCAGGGTGAGCCATGCGACAGTCACGCCGAAGGCCAGGCCGAAGCCTGGAATGACGCTGTGCTGCCTGAAGCCGAGGCGTTCGGATAGCGCAATTTTTGACATCGGTTTCTCCCTCTTTTTGCGGATCAGGTCCTCCGCCGCCGGTGTTCAGGGTTGGATCAGGGGCGGGGCTGGTAAAGTTGGTCGAACAGGCCTCCATCGCCAAAATGTTCTGGTTGCACCTTTTCCCATCCGCCAAAAATCGGGTCGTCCACAGTGACGAGATCGATCTTGGGCAGGTCCTGCATACCCTCCGCCGGCACAAGCTCCGGCTTGGCGGGTCGATAGTGATACTTGGCGGCCAGCCTCTGGCCGACATCGGAATAGAGATAGTCAAGGTAGGCTTCAGCCACCTTGCGGGTGCCCTTGGCATCGACATTGCCATCGACAACCGTAACCGGAGGCTGGGCTAGGATGGACATGCTCGGTGTGACGATCTCGAAACCCTGGTCCCTGAATTCGTCGCGGGCGAGATAGGCCTCGTTCTCCCATGCCAACAACACGTCGCCGATTTCACGCTGGGCGAATGTCGTCAGCGAGCCACGGGCTCCCGTATCCAGGATCGGCGCGCGCTTGTAGATATCCGCGATGTAGCCGCGGATCTTTTCCTGGTCGCCGCCATATTCCTTGCTGGCCCATGCCCAGGCGGCCAGATAGTTCCAGCGCGCGCCGCCCGATGTCTTCGGGTTGGGCGTGATGATTGCAACATCGCCCTTCACCAGATCACCCCAGTCGTGGATCGCCTTGGGATTGCCCTTGCGAACCAGAAAGACGATGGTCGAGGTATAGGGTGAAGAGCCGTTGGGCAGGCGATCCTGCCAATCGACCGGAATCTTGCCGGTTCGCTTGGCGATGTTTGAAATGTCGCCTTCCAGCGCAAGGGTCACGACGTCGGCGTCCAGACCGTCAATGACGGCGCGGGCCTGCTTTCCGGATCCGCCATGGGATTGCCGGATCGTGACATCGTCCCCGGTTTTCTCTTTCCACAGGATGGCGAATGCTTCGTCGAATTCCTTGTATAGCTCCCGCGTCGGATCGTAAGAGACATTGAGAAGGGTAATTGAGGCTGCATGAGCAGACAGAACGGGAACCTGGAGTCCGGCGGCCAGGAAAAGCCCTGCCGCTGATCTAAGGAAAGCTGTGCGCGTTAATTCCATCGTTGTTGGTCTCCACTTTGCTATCAACTCCTAAACTCTATCTAGTAGGTAGAGTAAGTCAATATTGATTGGGAGACTTGCAAAATCATTTCCCCAAGCTCGGAAAGTTCGGCAAATGTCAGGATATAAAAAGTCAAATTCTGGGAAAAAAATCTGAAAAATGTATTATTTAAGAAAAAATTGTCTCAAAAAGGGCTCGGATATTACATGTCATAAAAACGAATTTCAGATGCAGGAAGCACTTGGAGGCGTGATCGCAGCCCGCCGGGATCGGCCAATGCCGGGTCAATCCGATTCGATTGATTGGGGGATGGACAGTGTGTCGGCAATTGTCGATGAAAAAAGCACTTGCCTTGTCGCCTCGGCCACCCGCGCAAAGACGTGGCGAATTTCGCATGTCGCCTCGCTGTCACAATCCTCGCAGCGCCGGTAGGCGGTTTGCGACAGGCAGGGCAGAGGCGCAATGGGTCCGTCGATTATCCGAAGAACTTCGCCAAAGGTGATCTGGTCGGCCGGCTTTAGCAAAGTGTAGCCGCCAGCCTTGCCGCGCCGGCTCAGGACCAGGCCGTGGTGTTTGAGATCGAGAAGGATTTGCTCCAGAAATTTCTTGGGAATGTTTTGCCGGGATGCGATCTCGGAGATCAACATCGGCTCGCCATCCCTGGCGCGGGCAAGGGCTGCAAGCGCCCGCAGGGCATATTTTGCCTTCTGGGAAATCATCTTGTTCGTTCACCATCAATGGCCCGCAGAAACGGCATCTGCATCCGGTGTCGATCTATTCCGCATCAGACCTGCTGTAAACCCCAAACTGGAATCTGCTCGGCAGGCGGCAGCTTTTTCACCAGTCGCCCCGACCTGAGTGATATTTGCTAAGGCGCAGGTCCGATAGGAAATCCGGTTTCTGTCCCACCGTACCTCAAACTGCGATATTGAGGCCAGCCGAAAAATCAGGATGAAACGATGAACGCCGCCAACAAATCCATTGATGCCCAATCGCTGAACAACCAGATGAAAAGCCTTGATCTGGCCGGTCGGTTGGCCTTGGCTGCAAGCCTCGGCGAGCGGGTGGTTTTCACCACCAGCCTGGGCATCGAAGACCAGGTCATCACCCATGCCATCGGCACCGGCCGGATCGGCATTGAGGTGGTCACGCTGGAAACCGGACGGCTGTTTGCCGAAACGGTCAACCTGATCAGCGAGACCGAACAGCGCTATGACATGGAAATCCGCCGATTCTATCCGGCCAAGGAAGATGTCGACGCCTATGTGGCGCAATTTGGCATGAACGGCTTTTATGACAGCGTTGAAGCACGCCATGCCTGCTGCGGCGTTCGCAAGGTCAAGCCGCTGGCGCGCGCCCTTGCCGGTGCGGCGGTCTGGGTCACGGGCTTGCGTCGCGGCCAGTCGGGCAACCGCGCCGACACCGCCTTTGCCGAATTCGATGTCGAGCGCGGTCTGCTCAAGGTCAATCCCCTGGCGGATTGGGATATTGACCGCATCAAGGAATTTGTCGCCTCCCAAGCCATTCCCGTCAATCCGATGCATGAGCGCGGTTATCCATCCATCGGCTGCGAACCCTGCACCCGCGCCATCAAACCTGGCGAGCCGGAAAGGGCAGGGCGCTGGTGGTGGGAAAATGACGAAAAGCGCGAATGCGGCCTGCATGTTCCCGAAGCAGCCCTTCCTTCGCTCGAATCAAGTTCGCTTTGACGGTTAAAAACCCAAGCATGGGTGATCGGGAATGAAAAGGGCCGCATCGCGCGGCCCTTGTACTGCCTGCCATTCAAAGATCTCAACGTTCGCGGAACGCCTTGCTGAAATAGGTCGCCAAAGGCGCGGTCAGATAGGACCACGGCGTGCGATCCGTGGTGGTGATGAAGGCTTCGGCCGGCATGCCGGGCAGGATATCGACCTGGCCGAGCTTTTTGACTTCGCCCGGCTTGGGTTCGATGATCGCCACGAAATAACTCGCGCCGTTGCGCTCATTGGTGATCACGTCTGCAGAAACGAACGTCACCACACCGTCAAGGTCAGGGGTCCGTCGGCGATCAAAGTTGTTGAAGCGGATACTGGCTTTCTGGCCGACATGGACCTGGTCGATCTGCGCCGGCGAAACCTGGGTGGTAATGACCAGCTTCACATTTTCCGGCACGATATACATGATCGGCTCGGCAGAACGCACGACAGCCCGGACGGCATGGATGGTGGTGCCATAGACCTTGCCGTCGGCGGGTGAAATGACTTCGGTCCGCGCCAGGGTCTCGTGGATGGAATTGCGCTTTTCCTTCAGTTCGGCAATCTTGGCCTCAACATCATTGAGCGTTGTCATCGCTTCTTCGCGCATCTGCGAGCTGACATTGAGGATGCCGATTTCGATTTCCGCAATCCGCGCGCGGCTTTCGGCGATGGAGGCTTTGCTTTCGCTGATCGAGCCCTGTACCTGGGCTTCGTCGCGTTCCAGCCCGAGCACACGGCTTTTCTGCGTCAATCCCTGTTGCAGCAGGCTGTTCTGGCCTTGCAGATCGTTCCTGATGATTTCGAGCTGTTTTTCAAGCGCGGTGGTGCGCGCTTCCAGCCCCTGGATCTGCTGCAGCACCTGGCCCTTCTTCTCGTTCAACTGGCCGACCTGCTTGTCGCGGGTTTCCCGCCGCGCCTTGAGCAGCGATTTTTGCGCCTCGACTACCTGGGCTTCGTTTTCTGAAGTCTTGGCCCGTTCGAGCAATTCCTGATCAAACTTGATTTCGCCATTGTCCGTCTGTTCGGCAATCAGCCTGTCACGCGTGCCGATCAGGGGAAAAAGCTGGCTTTCCACCACGGCCAGTTCAGAGCGGTCGAAAGTATCGTCAAAGCGCATCAAGACCTGGCCTGCCTTGACCTCGTCTCCGTCAGTGGCAAGGATCTCTCCCACAACGCCGCCTGTCGGATGTTGCACCACCTGGCGCTTGGTTTCCACTTCGACAAGGCCCGCAGCGACGACCGCGCCGGCGATCTCGGTCATGGTCGCCCATGCGCCAAGACCGAAAACAAGAAAGAACACCGCCGTAAATCCGATGATCATCGGACGGCGCATGCTCCACTGCGTTTGCTTCTTCTCGGCCATGATTATTTGCCCCCCGGACCCTGGTCAGCACCTGCGGGAGCCACCGGACCATTGGGCTTTGCGCCATTGGGTTGGGCGGCCGGTGCGCCCGGCTGCGGACCGGCAATCTGCGAGGCATTTTTCAAATGCGCCTTGAGAACTTCGTCGCGCGGACCGAAGGCGACCTTGTTGCCCTGGTCGAGGATCAGGATGAGGTCGCATTCCTCGATAGCCGCAGGCCGGTGCGCCATGATGACCACCGAGCGGCCATCGGCCTTCATGTTGCGGATGGCGATGTTCAGCGCCATTGAGCCTTCGGCGTCAAGGTTTGAGTTCGGTTCATCCAGAACCAGCAGCGAGGGGTTGGCAAAAAGCGCGCGCGCCAGGCCGACGCGTTGTTTCTGACCGCCTGAAAGGCGTTGACCGGCCGAAGGCAGCTTGGTGTCATAGCCGCCCGGCAGTTTCAGCACCAGATCGTGGGCTGCCGCCTTTTGGGCAGCCGTCACAACGAGCTCGGAATTGGGATTCATTTGCAGGCGGGCGATATTTTCGGCGATCGTGCCTTCAAACAACACCACGTCCTGGGGAAGGTAGCCGACATAATTGGCGAGGTCTTCCGGGCCGTACTGGTCGATGGATGCGCCGTCGAGGCGCACCTTGCCGGCCTGGATCGGCCAGACGCCGGTCAAGACACGCGCCAGGGTCGACTTGCCCGATCCGCTCTGTCCTATGACGCCGAGCGCCTGGCCCGGCTGCAGGTCAAAGGAGAGATTGCGCAAGGTCGGAACACGCTCGCCCGGCGGAACCACGGAGATGTTCTGGACATCGAGGATGGCGCGGGGACGCGGCAAGATGGTGCGGGCACTTTCGGGCGGAACGCGGGCCAGCAATTCGCCAAGTTTCTTCCAGCCGGTAAAGGCGCGCTGGATAAGAGCCCATTGCCCGATAATGCTTTCAATCGGCGAAAGCGCCCGGCCGACGATGATCGATGAGGCGAGCATGGCGCCGGACGTGATCGAGCCCTGGATGGCCAGCCATGCGCCAACGCCAAGAATGCCCGATTGCAGGAAGATGCGGAACGTCTTGGATGTGGTGGCAAAGAAGCCGTTGGAATCGCTGTAGTGGATATTGGCTTGCAATGCGTCATCGCGAAGCGCCTGCCAACGCTTGGCGGAGGATCCGCGCATGCCGAGCGCGCGCACCGTATCGGCCTCACGCTGCAGGACGGACGTCATTTCTTCCGAAAGGCGCGTCGCATTCATCGCCTTTTCCTGGTCGCCCTTGGTGCCGTTCTGGTTCATCCATGTCAAGATCACCAAGATGAGACCGCCGACGACGCCGACGATGCCGAGCAGCGGGTGAAACATGAAGATCACGAAAATGAAGACCGGCGTCCAGGGAATATCGAACACGGCAAAGATGGCGGGCGATGACAGGGCTCTTTGAACCGAATCAAGATCCCGCATGGCCGTTGCTGTATTGACGCCTTGCGAGGCCAGCATGGTGCGATCAATGACCACATTGAAAACCCGCATGTCGAAATCCGACTGGAACCGCGCCCCGATCCGGGCCGCGATGCGCCCGCGGACATGATCCATGATGCCCATCAGGAAATAGAGCATGATGACCAGCGAGGTCAGGACCAAAAGCGTCGGTTCCGATCGCGACGATAGCACCCGGTCATAGATCTGCAGCGAGTAGAGCGACCCCGTCAGCACAAGCATGTTGACGAAGAAGCTGAAGATGCCGATGGCGATGAAGGCGCTGCGGCATCTTGCCAATGATGCGCGCAGTTCCTCTACGCCGTTTCTGGGAAGTGCCGCGCTCAATTCAGCCTCATTTCAATGTTCCGTATTTTTCGCCCAAACTGAATTCGGGATTTGTGTTTCTAGCGCAAAAACCGCTCAGTTGAAAACACGCCTTAGCACAACAGGTGAATATAAAGAGTTTACATGAACGATTTCGGCTTTTCAGCAATGCGAGCCTTTAAGCAGACTTTGCCCTGCTGAATCAACCGGAATTTATCAATTAGTGTATACTTATATATATTTTTTTCATAATCAATAAGCAAATTCGAATTTGTTGTAAAAAACCCAAAATTTAGAGAAAAACTGCTAGAAACAAAATAAATATTCAGTATATTAGACAAATATGCGCCGTGCGTTTGAAGAAAATTGTTTAATGCATTTCGATAACAGTTTTGATTTCTCGCTTGCAATGCGCCCATGTTGATCGGCGCGAGCCTTCGAAAAATCTGGTGACAAACGGCGCATCCGGCCTTATTCATTGCAAACTGAACGGAGCTTTTTTTAATCCGTACAGTTATTTTCAAGGTCCCGCCATTGCGGGCGTTTTACGAAAGCGGAGTTTTTAGATGTCGCATTGGGCAGAGGGATATTTGACCGATATCGGTTACACATACGGCTATTACACTGAACTTAATCCTGTGCGAATCAGATTGGCGTTTCTGGCCGCCGGCTTGAACCCGCCGGAGATTGGCACCGCCTGCGAACTTGGCTTTGGCCAGGGCATGTCGATCAACATGCATGCCGCCGCCTCCGTGGTGGATTGGCATGGAACGGATTTCAACCCTTCCCAAGCTTCCTTCGCAAAGCATCTGGCAACGATTTCCGGTAACGGCGCGAAGCTTTACGACCAGTCCTTCCAGGAATTCTGCAGCCGGACCGATCTTCCGGATTTCGACTATATCGGCCTGCATGGCATCTGGAGCTGGATTTCAGACCAAAATCGCACAATCATCGTGGATTTTCTGCGCCGCAAGCTGAAAATCGGCGGCGTGCTCTATATCAGCTACAATACGTTGCCCGGCTGGAGTTCGTTTGCGCCGCTGCGCCACCTGATGTCCGAACATGCATCCGTATTCGGCGCAAGCGGCAGGGGCGTTCTCAAGAATATAAGTTCCGCCTTGGACTTCACCGGAAAACTCCTGGATGCAAAGCCGGGTTATCTTCGCGCCACGCCGCTTGCCGCCGAGCGCTTCAGCACCATCAAGACCCAGAACAAATCATATCTGGCGCATGAATATTTCAACAAAGACTGGATGCCGATGTATTTCTCGGCGATGGCGGACTGGCTGGCGCCTGCCAAGCTGAGCTATGCCTGCTCGACGCATTTGGTTGATCATGTCGATGGCGTCAACCTTACGCCGGAGCAGAGCCAGCTCATGGCGACAAGCCCCGATCCGATGTTCCGCGAGACCATCCGCGATTTCATGGTCAATCAGCAATTCCGCCGGGACTATTGGGTAAAGGGACCGCAAAAATTGCCCGGTCTTGAGCTTAGTGAAATGTTGGGCGAAATGCGTTTCATCCTCGTCCAGCACAGGTCTGACATCGCCCTCAAGGTGATTGGCGCTCTGGGGGAAGCCAGCATGACTGAATCCGTTTACGAACCGGTTCTCGACCTGATGGCCGATCACAAGCCGCGAAGCCTTTTCGAAATGGAAGCGGAACTGAAATCGGCGGGCACCACGCCTGCCCAATTGCGCGAAATCGCCATCATTCTGACCGGCGGCGGGCAATTGGCGCTGGTTCAGGACGACCAGGCCGCTTCCAAGGCTCGCAAGGTCACCGACAGCCTCAATCAATATGTCATGTCGCGCGCCCGCGGCGGCCATGATTTCACCCATCTGGCAAGCCCGGTGATCGGCGGCGGCGTTCCGGTGAACCGGTTCCAGCAATTGTTCCTGCAGTCCATGCGCGACGGCAGGAAGAAACCTGCGGAATGGGCCGAGGCGACCTGGCAAAATCTCGTCCAGCAAGGCCAGAAGATCTTGAAGGATGGCAAGGCATTGGAGAGCAACGACGATAATATTGCCGAACTGAATGAGCAGGCCGTCAGCTTCCAGAACAAGAACCTGCCAGTCCTGAAGGCGTTGCAGATTATCTGATCGGCATTTTGCCGATCAGGTCTTCAGGCCCGTTCGAGCGCAATGGCAATGCCCCGGCCAACGCCGATGCACATGGTGGCAAGCCCGTAGCGCCCGCCGCCGAGGCTGAGTTGAAGTGCCGCGGTGCCAGTGATCCGTGCGCCGCTCATGCCGAGCGGATGGCCAAGGGCTATGGCGCCGCCATTGATATTGACGCGGTCGTCGTCATCGGCGATGGCCAGCGTGCGCAAGCTCGCAAGGCCTTGCGATGCAAAGGCTTCATTAAGTTCGATGATGTCGAAATCGGCCGGAATCAAGCCGAGCCGTTCGCAGAGCTTTTTGGTGGCCGGCGCCGGGCCGATCCCCATGATCCGCGGCGGCACGCCGGCGGTGGCGCCGCCCAAGATCCGGGCAAGCGGCGTCAGGCCATGCGCCTTGACAGCCTCGGCGGAGGCAATGATCAGGGCGGCCGCACCGTCATTGACGCCCGATGCATTGCCGGCTGTCACGCTGCCGCCTTCGCGAAACGGGGTCGGCAGGCGGGCGAGCGATTCAATGGTTGTATCGGCTCTGGGATGTTCGTCCTGTTCGATGATAACCGGATCGCCGCGACGCTTTGGCATGACGACGGGGGTGATTTCCCGCGCCAATCGCCCGCTGGCAATGGCTGTCGCGGCTTTCTTTTGTGAGTGAAGCGCGAAAAGGTCCTGGTCCTCGCGCGAAATGTTGAAGTCGTGGGCAACATTTTCACCGGTTTCAGGCATGGAATCCACGCCATATTGCTTTTTCATCAACGGATTGATGAAGCGCCAGCCGATTGTCGTGTCATGAATCTCGGCATGGCGGGAAAAGGCGGCTTCAGCTTTCGGCATGACAAAGGGCGCGCGCGACATGCTTTCCACGCCGCCGGCAATCACCAAATGGCTTTCGCCGGCCTTGATGGCGCGGGCGGCGTTGATAATTGCATCCATGCCAGATCCGCATAGCCGGTTGATGGTCGTGCCGCTGACACTGACCGGAAGACCGGCCAGAAGCAGCGCCATCCGTGCGACATTGCGATTATCTTCTCCTGCCTGGTTGGCGCAACCGTAACACACGTCATCGACTGCTTCCCAATCGACCTTCCTGTTTCGCTCCATCAGCGCCTTCAGGGGAATGGCGGCAAGATCATCGGTGCGCACGCTGGACAGCGCGCCGCCAAACCGACCGATCGGAGTGCGGATGTAATCGCAGATAAAAGCTTCAGGCATTATCGGGCCTCATGGGTTTGGCGCGGCGTTTGTAGACATATAGCAAAACAGAAACTCATCCGCACGGGGCAACTTGTCATCTTCCAGGTATGGGCAATGTCTTGCGTCCTGCCGCAATTTTTCAACGCACAAGGAACGGCATGACGGCTCCAGCCAATCTCTCTGCTGCTTACTTGCAAGGTAATTGTTGCGTGGCATCATGATTGCTATGCAACCTGGATGACGGATATGACATGGCGCGCAGATGACATCAACACAAACCGGTTCGGCAATTTACTTAGGCATTGGCGACACGCGCGCAGGCTGAGTCAGCTTCAGTTGGCGCTGCAGTCGAACATTTCCGCCAGGCATGTCAGCTTTCTGGAATCCGGACGATCCTGTCCCAGTCGCGATATGGTCAGCCTTTTGGGAAATATGCTGGATTTGCCGCTTGAAGAACGCAACGCATTGCATGTAGCCGCAGGGTTTGTGCCGCCGTATGGCGGGCATCGGCAGGCAATCGACAGCGCCCCCTACGTCCGTCAGGCGCTGGACTTCATTCTCAACCAGCAAGAGCCTTATCCTGCGATTGTCATCGATGGGCATTGGGATATCAAGATGCGTAACTCTGCATCCAGCACCATGTTCGCACCTTTCCGCCGATCATACGAGATGGAAGAGAGGATCAACCACAATGCAATGCATTCAGTGTTTCATCCCCGCGGACTGCGGCCCTTCATTACCAACTGGGACGAGTTCGCATCCGAAATGCTCCAGATCCTGAACCGCGAGGTTGCCATGGGCAGCCGTGTTTCTGCGCAGTTGCTGTCGGAGATATTGGCCTATCCGGGCGTGTCGCTGCACAGCAAGCCTGCAGTTCAGAGCATCACCTCTCCGGTTCTGACGATGCGACTGCAAAAGGACGACATGCGCCTCAGCTTCTTTTCCACCTTCACGACCTTTGCCATGCCGGCTGATGCCGCCCTGCAGCAATTGAAAGTCGAATGTTTCTATCCGGCCGATGAGCACACCGCTCAAATCGCGCGCAAGTCTGCCAACCAATGAAAGGAACGCGCCACCATGAATTCCCATCCCGCCTACCTCCAATCTCTGCAGGCACAGCGCGATCTCAGTGAGCTCAACGCCCGGTTCATCCATAATTTCATCACCAATGATGTCGGATCACATGACGCCATTTTGCATCCCGGTTTCATCTATATTGCCAGCAATGGGCGAAGGGTTGAACGCCAGCCCTATCTCAAGGAACGGGAGACCGGTTTCGATCCAGACCTAATCCCTTACTGGGATGTCCGGGATGAACTTATCTCGGTGTTCGGGCCGGTGGCTCTCGTCCGCTCAACCAATAAATACATCGAGCGCCACAATGGAAAGGAGACCACCGGAATGGCATGCTACACAGACACCTATCTATTCGAAGACGGGGCCTGGAAGTGCCTGCAGGCGCAAATTACGTCCGTGGCCCCTGAACATTGGCCGACGGATGACACGATCATCAGCCTCTATCTGAAGGGCGTCAAACAGTCCTTGAGCGGGCTTTCGGGGTGACCGAAGCAGCACGATTTATACATTTGGAAGCCAGTTCAAAATGAATGATGGTGCGGTTTTGCGGCGTCAATCAGCAGGATCGGCTCACTTTCGAAAGTTTGCGAAGCCTGCTGACGGAGAATGGCATAAGCGTGGACCATGGCTTCCGGGCATGGCTGCCGGGTTTTCATTCTCTTTGCAAAAAACACCTGACCGCCTCAATCTCGCTGTTTCGCAATTCATGCCCGCCTTCATGCCAATCAAGGGCGATATCGGAACCCTGCCGCTTGAAATAGTCCGCCAGGCCGGATGTCAGCGGGACGGGGCAGATCGGATCGTTGCGCCCGGCCGTTACGAGGATTTGGAGTTTGGACAAAGCGGATATGTCCCTCGGCGTCCACGGAACAAGCGGATGCATCAGGATGGCCTGGTCAAACAGGTCGGGATCGTCCATGAGGACAGAAGCCAGAATGTTGGCGCCGTTGGAATAGCCGATGCCAATGACCTTCGAAGGCGCCGCCTGCTGTTTGTGGGCGCGAATGAAAGCAGCCATTTTATTTGTCCGGACCGCAAGGTCCTCCATGTCATAAACGCCTTCCGCCTTGCGACGGAAGAAGCGCGCCGCGCCATGTTCGCTGACGTCGCCCCGCGGCGAGATGATTCCGGCATCTGGCAGAAGGTCCCGGACAAGGCCGAAGAACTGGTTTTCATCGCCGCCTGTGCCATGAAAGGCAAAGACCAGCGGCGATCCGGACTGGCCCGGATGTGCCTTGAAGATGTAATTATCCAGAGACATGACGGACCTCAATCCTTGATCGGTTGCAGATGTTTTTCGAGTGTGGCCTGCAGATGAGCGTGCTGGCTTGGCAGCTTCAGCGCCTCGCCGAGATGGGCGGTGTCTTCGTCGCGGTCAAAACCGGGTTCATTGGTGGCCACTTCGAACAATACGCCGCCGGGGGTGCGGAAATAGATAGCCCAGAAATAGTCCCGGTCGATCACCGGCGTTACCTGGTGGCCGGTGTCCATCAGTGCTTTGCGCACTTCCAGTTGCTTTGCCCGGTTTTCGACGGCGAAGGCGATATGGTGCACCGAGCCTGCTCCCGAGCCGGCATGACCAATATTCGGCAGGGTTTCCAGATCGATGAAATCGGCGCCGTTGCCGCCCGGCATGGCGAAGCGCTGGACGCCATCAGCGGTTTCGGCCGCTTGATAGCCCATGAAACCGAGCAATTCGGCCGTCGCACCGCTATCGCGCAGGCGCATTGAAGCGGAATGGAAACCACGAATGGCGACATCGTTGCTGACGCCATTTTGCGTCCAGGCCGGTCGCTTGTCATCCGGTGTTTCCACCAAAGCGAAGCCGTCGCGGTCGGGTCCGGCAAAGTGCAGGCGCTTCTCGCCGAAGGCTTCATCCCGCTTGAGGCCGCTGACACCTGTTTTCTCAAAGCGCTCCTGCCAGAAGCCAAGTGCGCCTTCAGGAACTGAAAACACGGTCTCGCTGACTTCGCCGGTGCCCGGTCTGCCGCGTTGCGCGCCCTGAAAGGGGAAATAAGTCATGACTGTGCCCGGTGTGCCGGTCTCGTCGCCATAGTAGAGATGGTAAACGTCCGGCGCGTCGAAATTCACGGTCTTCTTGACGCGGCGAAGGCCGAGCGTGTGGGTGAAGAAATCATTGTTGGTCTGGGCATCGCTTGCCAATGACGTGACGTGATGCAGACCCTTGATCTGGTTGAGCATGGCAATCTCCTTTCGAGATCCCTGTTGGTTTCGGTGCTTGCGACCGCATGGGCTGAATATAGCGCAAATTTTTATTGCAATAAGTAACATAATTCGCGATTATCTGTTGCTGAATATGAAACAATAAGACGGATCCAATGACTTGACAGATCGAGCGCATCGGAGTTTTTCTTGAAGTGGCCCGGCGCGAAAGCTTCACTGCAGCGGCCGATGCGCTCGGCATTTCCCGCTCGGTGGCCACGCGCCAGGTGGTTGAACTGGAGGAGATTCTCGGCGTCCAGCTTCTGGTCCGCACCACACGAAAAGTGTCACTGACCATGGCCGGGCAACGCTATCTCGAAGAGGTGGGAGATATTGTCAGCCAGTTGGCGCGCGCCGATGAAGCGGTGCGCCGGCAGCAGGATACGCTCAAGGGCAGGCTTGCCGTAAGCGCGCCGCTGTCGCTGGGGATGATCCTGCTGCCCGACGCGATTTCCCGGTTTCGCATCCTTTATCCGGAGGTCGAACTCAAGCTTGATCTTACTGACAGTTTTGTCGATATTCTCGCTGACGGGTATGACATGGCATTGCGGATATCAGGCCGGCCGGGTGACAAATCGACCATCTGGAGAAAGATTTGCAAGATCGAACGTCTGGTTGCTGCCTCGCCGGCCGTTGTCGCCAGAATGGGGCGGCCCGAAAAGCCGGATGACCTGAAAAGCCTTTCCTGCCTGGGCTATTCGAATCTGGCGGAAAAGAACCTGTGGATTTTTGAAAATTCGAAGACCGGTGAGTCCCGCACCGTCAGCCCGGATTTTTGCTTTGAATGCAACAATGGCAACGTGCTCGCAGCCCTTGCCGTCAACGGTGAAGGCGTGGTGGTGCTGCCGCGATTCCTGATTGACGCGGATCTGGAAAGCGGCAGGCTTGTCCGGCTGATCGAAGACTGGTCGCCGCCGGAAATCTGGCTGACGGCTTTTTATCCGCCGTATGGCCGGCTTCCCACCAAAGTGGAGACCTTTACCCGCTTCATCGAGGATGTGATCCGCAACAGCCCGGCAATTTCAGGGACGTGAAAGCTTCACCCCAGCTTGGCGCGCGATTTCGAACTCAGCGCGTTAAACAGCCTGTCAGCAATGATGCCGATGAAGGCAATCGCAAAGCCCGCCACGATGCCACGACCGGAATCGGCCTTGGAAAGCGCGATGAACACTTCCTGGCCAAGATCGCGTGTGCCGATCATGGCGCAGATGATGATCATCGCCAGCGCCATCAGGATGGTCTGGTTGATTCCCAGCATGATCTCCGGCAGCGCCAGCGGAAGCTGCACCCGCCAGAACATCTGCCGCTTGGTGCAACCTGAAACAACGGCGGCCTCGATCAGCGCCGGCGGCACCTGCCTGATGCCGTGATTGGTGTAGCGGATGGCCGGAACGATGGCGAAAGCCACAGTGGCGATCATCGCGGTGACATCGCCGACCCGGAACAGCATGACCACCGGAATGATGAAACAAAAGGACGGCAGAACCTGCAGCGTGTCGATGATAGGCGTGATGATCTTTTCAAAACGGTCGCTGCGCGAGGCCATCAGCCCGAGCGGAATGCCGATCAGGCAGGAAATGAAGGCCGATATGCCGCACAGATAGACGGTGGCCATGGTCTTTTCCCAAAGCCCGGTGGCCGCGCAAAAAGCGGTAAGCGCAGCCACCGTGATGGCCAGCCTGACGCCGCCAAGCTGGAAGCCGGCCAGGCCAAGCAGGAAAACGGCTCCCAGCCACGGGAAGTTCTCGCAAAAGGCGCGCACCGGATTGAGAATGTAGAGGATCAGCGTCACCCGGAAGACTTCAATATAGTCAAACCAGTTGATGGTGATCCAGTTGACGCCCTCTTTCCAGATTGGCGCCGTCGTCAGGGTGATGGCCTTTGGGACATCGGCAAATGCCGGGATGAACAGGCCGAGCAGGGTGGTTGCGGCCAATATGGCGATGGAAAGCACAAGGTTGGGATGGCGGGCGATAAAACTGCCTTCGCTTTCCTGATGGACATGGCCCATGGCCTGGCGGTGCGCCATGGCCTGGCTCAAACGGTCAAGCGCGATGGCCAGCGCCACAATGGCCAGGCCCGCTTCCATGGCTTCGCCAACCTTGAGCGCGCGCAGCGCCAGCAACACATCATAGCCAAGGCCGCCTGCGCCGATCATCGAGGCGATGATGACCATGTTGAGCGCAAGCATGATGACCTGGTTGACGCCGACCATCAGGGTCGGTCGCGCCGATGGCACCAGCACCCGCCATAATTTTTGCCGCGTTGTGCAGCCTGCCATCTCGCCGAATTCGCCGATTTCCGTCGGCACGCGGTTCAGCCCCAGCATGGTGGCGCGCACCATGGGCGGCGTGGCAAAGATTGCCGTGGCGATCATCGCCGATACCGGGCTGTTGCCGAACAATAGCAGCATGGGAATGAGATAGGCGAAGGTCGGGATTGTCTGCATCAGGTCGAGCGCCGGAGAGACGATGATTTTATCCGCCCATGGCCTGCGCCAGGCCCAGATGCCGAGCAGCAGCCCGGTGAGAATGCAGAAAGGCACCGCAATGGCGATCAGCGCCAGGGTCAGCATGGCGCTGGTCCACTGGCCGAAAAGCGCGATATAGAAGAAACAACCGCCGACGATCAGGCCGAGCTTGAGCCCGCCAAAGGCCCGTCCGGTCAGGAAAGCGGCAACACAGACGCCGACCCAGGAAAGCCGTGGCAGCGTGGTGGCTTCAAGCCCGTGTCCTATCTTGAAATTCTTGGCCAGCAGATCAAGCGCGAAATCCAGCGGCACGCCGAGAATGGCGGTGATCGACCGGGTCAGCCAGGAGATGTTGGTCTTCAGCCATCGCATGATGGCGCTGATCCAGTCTGCGACGGGAATGATGGCTGCGGAAGGATAGGTCGTGGCAAAGGAAAGGCTGTCGCGCATCAGGTAGGTGAGGGCGACTGCGGCAATCGCGCAAATCCAGACAATCAGCCAGATTTGTACCGGTCGATCACGAGATACGAGCGTGTCAGTCGCGGTAATGGCCACTGGCGCCTCCCTGTTCGTCAATGCCGGCCAACAGGTTGATGACTGCCTGCGGCGTGACTTCGCCGATCAACTTGCCCGTCGCATTGGCCACGCCGAAGGATTTTCCCGACGAGATGATGGCGGCGGAAAAACTGCCGATGCGGGCATCCGGTGCAATCACCCCGCCATGATCGGCTGTTTGAACCGGCCGCATCAGACTGCGTGCGGATATGACCTTGGAGCGCTGAACGTCGCGGGTGAACTCGGCCACATATTCCGTCGCCGGATTGATAACCAGTTCTTCCGGCGTGCCGATCTGGATGATCAGACCATCCTTCATGATGGCGACGCGGTCAGCCAGGCGGATGGCTTCGTCAAAGTCGTGGGTGATGAAGACGATTGTCTTGTGCAAAACGGCCTGCAGCCGCATCAACTCATCCTGCATTTCGCGCCGGATAAGGGGGTCGAGGGCCGAGAAAGGCTCGTCGAGAAACCAGATTTCCGGCTTGGTCGCCAGGCTGCGGGCAATGCCGACACGCTGCTGTTGGCCGCCGGACAATTCGCGCGGATAAAACATTTCGCGGCCCGTAAGGCCGACCAGTTCGATGACTTCGCGGGCGCGTGCTTCCCGCGCCTTGCGGTCAATACCCTGGATGGAGAGCGGGAAGGCAATGTTCTCGATGACGTTGAGATGGGGCAGCAAGGCGAAATTCTGAAACACCATGCCCATGCGATGGCGTCGAAGTTCAATCAGTTCGGCGTCGGAAATGGTCAGCAGGTTCTTGCCTTCAAATTCGACCTTGCCGTAGGTCGGCTCGATCAGCCGAGACATGCAGCGCACCAGCGTCGACTTGCCGGAGCCTGACAGCCCCATGATGATGAAGATTTCGCCTTCGCGGATTTCCAGTTCAACGCCGCGCGCAGCACCAATCAGGTTGGCTGCGGCGAGGTCTTCCGCGCTGGCGACGCCAGCCCTGCTTTCGATGAATGCCGAAGCATCATGGCCGAACAGCTTCCAGACATTGCGGCAGGCTAGTTTGACCGGTTTTGGTGCAGCGGCCTCCTCCAAAGCCACGGTGTTACCAACCTCAGCAATACTGTTCATGCGTAGTTCCTCGGAAAATGATCAATAAAAGGCGGTCCCGCTCATCATGGAACAGAACCGCCAGTTCACCAAGACCGGATTATTCGGCCCAAGCCTTCCAGGTCGCTTCGTTGGCAGCGATCCATTCGGCGGCAACATCTTCAGGGGACTTGCCGTCAAGGTCGATCTCACCGCTCATCTTGTTCAAGACATCGGTTTCAATCGTGTAATTCTTGGCAACCTTGTAGGCGACCGGCCATTTGTCTTTCATGCCGGCCCAGGAATATTTCCAGATTTCGCCAAATGGCTTGCCGCAGTCATATTTGGCATCCGGATTGGAGCCCCATGCAGGGTCGGTATAGCACTCCTTGGTATATTCGGGGAACTCGACCCATTCGCCCTTGTATTTGGCAGGCGCCCAATGCGGCGAGTAGACCCACAGCATGATCGGCGCCTTGCGCTGATAGGCTGAATCGAGCTCGGCAAACATTGCTGCGTCCGTACCGGCATGAATGACGGTGAACGGCAATTTCAAGGCTTCCACGCGCTCGTCGTCAAAACCTTCCCAGGTCACTGGTCCGCCAAGATAACGACCTTTGGGTGCGGTTTCCGCTGTGGAAAAAGCTTCTGCGCAGGCAGGGTCTTTCAAGGCTTCCCAATTCGGCAGGCCCGGGCATTTTTCCTTCATATATTCAGGAAACCACCAATCTTCTTTCGCCTTTGGGCCGAGCGGTCCCAGCTTTTCGGTCTGGCCGGTCGCATCAGAGGCCATCATGGCTTCGCCTGCGGTCGTGTCCCAATATTCCATGGCGATGGTCAGATCGCCGTTGGTCAGGCCGGTCGTCAGGCTGGAGAGATAGTCGGCGGTCGGATATTCAACCGTGTAGCCGAGTTTTTCCAGAATGCCGCCATAGATCTTGGCATTGAGATTGACACTGGTCCAATCGAACAAGGCGATCTTGATCGGGTCGTTGGATTCAGGCGCAGCCGCATAGGCTGACGTCATGCTGAAGGAAGCAATGGCAAAGGCGACCGCTCCCATTTTTGATTTAGAAAAGAATTTCGACTTCAACATTGTTGTTCTCCCATTGAACACTGCGCAGGTGGGGGTTCCTTCCCCGTTTTGTCGTCTCGACTTGTTACGAGCTCTTTGTCCGGCTTGCACCGGTGGACTGTCATGCTGCGCCGCCTGATATCCACTGTCAAACTTGATACACAATATTCCTTCAGGCATCAAATATTTGCAGTGTCGTGCAGGGCGGCGAACCGCAGCCTTATTTTCATCAGAGGAAGTTTTATACACCCCCAATCAACTTTGGCAATGCGGGCAGGCCGCAATGGCGGCTTTTTCGGCAAAGCTCTTCCGCCCTTTGGCGAGGATGCGCAAATGTCATGCGCGCTGACCAATCAAGAGGCAAGGCATGCCCAAATATTGGACGGCGTGAAAGGTGGTAGCAATGGCCCGGTTCCAGTCGGCGCGATTTCGGGAAATTGGATCTCTATCTGCGCGAGTTCTAAATAAAATGCTTTTTCAATATATTGCAAGAGCCGCTCGATTCATTTCCTGCGAATGTTGTGAAATGTGGCGATTCGGTTGAATCAAGGGCAGCGGGCGCAGTTTTCCGATTCAGTTTCAGCAGATTGACCCGAACCGCTCAAGGCATGTGTCAAGCACATCTTGCAGATCGCGCTTCCTGCAATGGTTTGCGGAAGAATCCGTGAGCCCCTTCCTGTCAGCCGCCATGGATCGCGATCAGCTTTTTCATCCGGGACATGGCGAGATCCGGATTGGCCAGCAGGCCGCCAGCACATGGCGATAGACCGAAATGCAATCCTCCGGTCCCTTGGCAAGGCGCGCCAGTGCCCTGCTGGCCATCAATATGGTGCGCCCGCCAACCTTCCGAATGGCCACGATCTGTTCAAGATAGCCACGGCGCACATCGTCCAGGGATCGGGCGCGGGCCGGATCTGGATGGTCGGTGCATGCGCCATTGACGACCCGCGCATCGGGGATTTCGGCCTTGGTGCGGGTAATCGGTCCAGTGCGCCTTTCCAATCCAGCCCCATGCCGCGTTGAGCGGTGTCGATAGCTTCGGCGATGCCCAGGCCCAGGCTTTGCAGGTGACGCCGGATGGCCATGGTCGCCTGCCAATCGATATTGGCAGGCCCGGAAGGGCCGCCTGCCGTCCGGGGATCGGCGACGACATGGGCCGCCGAAAAGACGACGCGATTGAAGTCGCGCAAGAAATCGGCCGTTTCAATCGGTGCGCCGACAAGCGAATAGCGTGAGAAATGACCCTGATGGTCCGGCAGTCGAATAACCATGGCGAAACCTCAAAATCTTGAAACAAGCATGCCGGCATCGGCGGAAATCACCTGTCCGGTCATACAGGGCAGTCCGCCGGTTGCAAGCGTCGCGATGATCCGGCCTATTGCGTCCGGCTGGCCAAGTCGCGGCAGCAGGGCCAGGCGGTCGCGCCCCCGCTTGAACCCGTGACCAGAGCGGCCTGTGAAACCCTTGCATTCATGAGCGCGCTCCATTCTTGACCAATACGCGGGCGATGATCATCCGCTGGATCCGGGTGGCGCCCTCATAAATCTGGGTGATTTTGGCGTCGCGGTAAAGCTGTCCGGCCTCAAAGCCGCGAATATAGCTGAAACCGCCGAACACCCGAACGGCATCGGCGCTGTGGCTGACCGCCATGTCACCGGCAATGCATCTGGTCAATGAACCGGAATTCATTCCCGACAATCCCGGGTCATTTTTGCAAATGAACGTTCCTGTTAAATGTTGACCGGCAGAAACCTTATGACTTCGGCTGGTTCTTCCGGCGCAATCAGGATGGCACGGAAATCATTGACATTGGTGCCGGTCGGGCCGGGGACGAAGAGGTCGTCAACAGCGTTGAATGCGCTCCAGGCGTCGTTGTTGTTGAGCCTGTCGGAGGGCTGGATGCCAGCCTCGATCATCCGCGCCACGCTGGTGCCGTCGGCAAAGGCGCCGGCATTGTCCTCGCTGCCGTCAATGCCGTCGGTATCGGCGGCCAAGGCGTTGATGCCCTCGGTTCCGGCGATATCGAGCGCGAATGACAGCAGGAATTCGGAATTGCGGCCGCCCTTGCCCTTGCCGCGAATTGTCACGGTGGTTTCGCCGCCCGACAAAATGACCACCGGCTTCCTGAATGGCCGGTCGCGGCCCAGGACTTCCCGCGCAATGGCAGCCTGGGTATGGGCGGCTTCGCGGGCTTCCCCCTCAATGCTGTCAGACAGGATCACCGCTTCGATGCCCAAGGCCCGGGCAGCGTCTGCTGCGGCATCCAGCGACACAGAGGCAGATGCGATGAGGTGGTGGCTGCTGGCGGCGAAAACCGGATCTTCCGGGTCAGGCGCGCCCGCTTTTGCCGACCGGATATGAGCGAGTATGTTGTCCGGCAGATTGATCCGGTAGCGGCGGATTTCGGCAAGCGCGTCTTCCGGCGTCGTATGGTCCGGCACTGTGGGGCCGGAGGCCACCCAGGCCGGGTTGTCGCCGGGAATGTCGGAGACGATCAGGCTGACGACCCGGGCCGGCCAGGCCGCTGCGGCAAGCCGTCCGCCCTTGATGGCGGAAACATGCTTGCGGATGGTGTTCATCGCTGAAATCGGCGCACCCGATGCCAGAAGCGCCTGGTTGAGCGCGATTTCATCTTCGAGGGTAAGACCCTCGGGAGGCGAGGGCAGCAAGGCCGAACCGCCGCCTGAAACCAGCGAAATGACCAGATCATCGGCGCTCAATCCGTGAACGCATTCAAACAGGCGCTTGGCGCCGGCGAGGCCGTTGGCATCGGGCACCGGATGGGCGGCTTCGACAATTTCGATAGACGCGCAGGACGCGCCATAGCCGTAACGGGTCACGACTACGCCTTCCAGCGGCCCGTCCCAGAGCTTTTCCAATGCCTGGGCCAGTTGCGCCGAGCCTTTGCCGGCGCCGATGACTATTGTCCGGCCCTTGGGCTTATCCGGCAGAAAGGGTAAAATCGCCCGTTCCGGGTCGGCCGCGCCGACTGCGGCATCAAACAGGGAGGTCAAAAACCCTTTTGGATCCTGCATTCGTCAAACCTTCATATCGACCACGATCACGCCTTCCGGTCCGTCGATGGTCTCAGCCACGATCCGGCCGCCGATGGCTTGGTGGTCGGGATCAACAAGATAGGCGTCGCGCACCGCCTCATCGGCGAAGTCGAACCAGAAAGCATCGTTGAAACCGCGAATCATCGGCGTCTCTACACTGATATTCGGACCGGCGTGAAAATCAACAATTCCCTTGATGTGGTTGGCCAGAGCCTTGAGGTCGGCATAAAGGCCGGCTTTGGTCGCATCCGATACGTCATCCCTGAAGCGCAACAAAACAAAATGCCTGATCACTGATTTCTCCCGTCGCCTGGAGCATTTCCAGGAAAAGTGTAACATGGTTTTCCGACCGGAAATGCGCAAAAGCAAGTCGTTAGAGTGTGCCCTATGCGGGGAAATCGGAAACACTCCAACGACCCTTGAACTGCGGCTTTGTTTTTTCCCGAAAGGCCTTGACCCTTTCACCTACATCTTTAATGCCTGCCGCGGCAATCCCTGCAAGGGTTTCAGGTCCGCGTTCGGCTTTCTTGCCTGGGCATCGATCCGGTGCAACTCAATATCACCATCGCAGCAATCGGTTCCTGCTACCTCAGCAACCGTTATACCGGCTTTGTTGTTATCGAGCACAACCCGATGACGCCCGAAGCGCGGGAAGAACGGCTGGCTTTCAACATCGAAACAATCACACAGCGGGTCTGCGTCGAGCCGTGAAGCGGATCAGGCGTCAATCCAGTCATTGACGAGCGCGGATTGCGCGAAGTGGCCCAGATAGGGATGCTTCTCCAAATGCCAGAGAAAAGCCCTGGTCGCCGCAATCTGCTGCGCGTTAAAAAGGGCGAATTTCGATTTCCGGAATTCATGCAGCAATTCGCGCTCCGTTCCGGGATCAAGCGAGATCAATATGCTTTCGCTGGCATATTCCAGACCATCAGGGTTTTTCAGCGTCCAGAGGAGGAAAGCCGGTAAGTAGTAGCGGAAGGCGAGGGCGCTGAAGCCGGTGGGGGCGGCATAACTGTATATGACATTTTTCCCCGTCATGTCCTGCCAGCGCACGCCGCCATAAAATTCCAGCACATCCACATCGTCGCGGCAATCGGGATGAAGTAGTTCATTGTCTGCCGGCGGCGAGGCCTCGTTGAATGCCGCCCTGATCTGTGTTTCCAGTTCGGTGATCACTTCAGGCATGCAGGATCTTTCTTGAACGGCCAATCATCGTCGTAGACAGGTGGGCAAGAAACCACAGGCCATCAGCGTACCATCAAATCCACCGCAAAGCTGCAAGCTATGGAATGAAAACCAGAGAACACCCCTGCATGAGATGCGGACAGAATTTCGGAAAGCTCGCCGCGCAAAATATCATTACACGATTTTCCGTCCAGCCAAATCGACAAGGTTTTGGGGCGTGCCGGTTGCTTTCTGCGCAAAATATGCGCGAAGTGATAAAGCGTTTGTTTGAGTTCAGTGACATGGAGCCGGACTTCATTCATGGAAATCAGTGGTATCGGTCGGGTTATTTTCTGGGGTGGGGGCAGCTTGTGGATCGGGCAGGCTTTTGCACCGATAAGGCTGCATTCCCATCATGCCCTGCAGCTTTGCATCGGATTTGACGGACCAGTGCAATTGCGCGCGCGCCCCGGCGCGAACTGGGATTTCTTTGCCTGTGCCATGATAGCCCCGGATATCGAACATGAATTTTGCGCACCTGGCCGACTGGTCGCCAATATCCTGCTTGAACCGGAATCAATTGTCGGGCGGTCACTCATGCAGCGCTATGGCAACAGCGCCATCGTTGCCATCGCCGAGGGCGCCGCAAGTGAAACGATAGGCAATATACGGACGGCGTGGGCGTCCGGCGCTGATGATGACGTTCTTGCTGATGTTACCGGCGTTTCGCTGAACCTCTTGGCGGGAACCGAGCCGTTGCGCAAAGACGGGGATTTCCGGATCCGGAAAGCCATGGACTGGATAGCACGCCATCTCGATGAACCGCTGCGCCTGTCGGAGGCTGCGGCAGTGGCTGGGTTGAGCGAGGGGCGGTTCCGGCACCTGTTTGTTTCAGAAACCGGCATTGCCTTTCGCCCCTATATCTTGTGGACGCGGCTTAACCGTGCGCTCGAACTGGGATTCGGCGGCGTCAGCTGGACCGAAGCCGCCCATGCCGCCAATTTTGCCGACCAGGCGCATCTGACCCGGACCTGCCGCCGGATGCTGGGTTTGGTTCCGTCGTCCCTGCGCATCGACAGAACTGCCAGCGAAGAAAAGATCCCGGCCTGAAAAACTAGCCCTTTCGTTCAATCCAACCCTGCATGCATTCGATAAATGACTGCCATTCCTCAACCTGTCCTATTCGGAGATTGACATGGCAGCGCGCAAAATTCTCAGTTCGAAATTCTTTTGGGGCGGCCTGATGGCTCTTGTCGCCATTGCCGGCCTCGGCCACACCGCCATCATGATGGCACCCATGCCCGATGACCTCGATTTTTCCCTGACCCGGGGCTCGGAGCAGGGCCTGTTTGTCACCAGTCTCGACACCGGTGCCGAGCCAATCACCATCGGTGCGATGCATGTCTTTACCGTGACGTTGAAGACGCCAGCAGGCAGACCTGTGGAAAGGGCGGCCATTGCTGTTGATGGCGGCATGCCGCAGCATGGCCATGGATTGCCGACAAGCCCGCGTGTGACCGCCGATCTCGGCATGGGGCGCTACCGCATCGAAGGCATGAAGTTCAACATGCCGGGATGGTGGACGGTTACCATTCACGCAAAGACCACGCTTGGCAGCGACGCAACCACCTTCAACCTGAAGCTTTGAGGCCCTGCCATGCAAAGGTCACGTCTTGCATTGGCTGCCGCCGGTCTCCTGGTTTTGGCCGGGGTCACAATTGTTGCCACGACCAGCGTGGCGTCATTCGGAAATCGCTGGTCTGAACAACAGCGGCAACAGATTGCCTCGCTGTTGCTGGACCGGTTGCCGGCGCCGCCTGCTGATGCGTCCAACCGCTATGCGGATAGCCCGCAGGCTGCCAGACTTGGCGAGGCGCTTTTCAACGACAGGCGGCTGAGCAGCAATGGCAAGGTTGCCTGCGCAACCTGCCATATCGCAGGCAAGCAATTTCAGGATGGAACGCCGCTCGGCCAAGGCGTCGGCCAGACAAACCGTCGGACGATGCCGATCAGCGGAACGGCCTATGCGCCCTTCCTGTTCTGGGACGGCCGCAAGGACAGCCAATGGTCCCAAGCCCTCGGTCCGCTCGAAAGCGCTGTCGAACATGGCAGCGACAGGACGGCCCTTGCCCGCCAGGTTGTCGGCATTTACGGCGCACAATACAAGCAGGTCTTCGGATCACTTCCCGAACTCGCCAACCTGCCGGACCACGCTGCGCCGGAAGGAACAATCGAGGCCAAAGCCGCCTGGAGCGCAATGCGCGAAGGCGATCGCGACACGGTCAACCGGGTCTTTTCAAATATCGGCAAGGCGATGGCCGCCTTTGAGCGCACCATCATGCCGCGCGAAACACGGTTTGACCTTTATGCCCGCGAAATAGCTTCTGGTCAGTCGCCGGACGGCATTCTGGACAAGAACGAAATTGAAGGGCTCGCAATCTTCATCGGCAAGGGAAATTGCGTCAATTGCCATAATGGCCCGCTCTTGACCGACAATCATTTCCACAATACCGGCGTTCCCGCTGTAAAGGGATTGCCCGAAGATACCGGCCGGGCGCTCGGCGCAAAGCAAGTCAGGCAGGATGTGTTCAATTGCCTGGGACCCTACAGCGATGCGCGGCCGGAAGAATGCGGCGAACTCAACTTCATGCGAGGCGAGGGGGAAGACCTCCTGCGCGCCTACAAGCCGCCGTCTCTGCGCAATGTGACGCAAAGACCGCCCTACATGCATGCCGGCCAATTCGCCTCCATCGATGCAGTGCTGTCTCATTACAACCGAGCGCCGGATGCGAAAACTGGCCATTCCGAATTGCGGCCTCTCGGATTGGAAGGGCGGGAGATCGCGGCATTGAAGGCGTTTCTGGGGGCGTTGACGGAAGAATAAGCATTTGCCTGAATTTCTGGCGCGGGTTCGCACAATCAATTCCAAGCGGAGATTTTATCGGGGGGACCAATACGAAAGCGCAACGTTTCGTTGGCAAGCTGGTCGGAGTGAGATGATTCGAACATCCGACCCCCTCGTCCCGAACGAGGTGCGCTACCAGGCTGCGCTACACTCCGTGACCAGCGTCGGTTCTATAAACCAGCGCCCGGAATTCTTCAAGCATCAATGGCAAAAAAAACCGGCAGCTTGTCGACCGCTATCGAGAAATCCAAGTTTTTATCGCAAATTCAAAGGCTTGGCCATTGCCTTTGATTCAGTTCCGCAAGTCAAGGATAATCTTGCCGACATGGCTGCTGGTCTCCATCAACCGGTGCGCCTCGGCGACCTTTGCCAGTGGGAAAACGGCGCTGATGACGGGGTTGACCTGGCCCTGCTCGATCAGCGGCCAGACCCTTTCGCGCAGCGCATCACGGATTGCGGCCTTTTCAGCGGCGGTGCGCGGCCGCATGGTCGAACCCGTCACGGTCAGCCGTTTGATCATGATCGGCGCGAGATTGACCTTTTCGGCGACTGCGCCGCCGAGAAAGGCGATGATCGAAAGGCGTCCGTCGCGCGCAAGGCTCGCCAGGTTGCGTTCCAGATAGTCCGCGCCGATCATGTCGAGGATCACATCCACGCCGCGCTTGCCGGTCTTTTCGCCAATGACGGCGGCAAAATCCTGCTCGCGATAATTGATGGCCATGCTTGCGCCGAGTTTGACGCAGGCTGCCGCCTTTTTGTCCGAACCGACCGTGGTGAAAACCTTTGCGCCAAAGGCCTTGGCAAGCTGTATGGCCGTCGTGCCGATGCCGCTGGAGCCGCCGTGGATCAGCACGGTTTCACCAGAGCGCAAGCCGGCCATGTCGAACAGATTGGCCCAGACGGTGAAGAAAGTCTCGGGCAATGCGGCCGCGCGGATGGCGTCATAGCCTTCCGGCCAGGGCAGCGCCTGGCCTGCGGGCACGATGCAATATTCGGCATATCCGCCGCCATTGGCCAGGGCGGTGATCTTGTCTCCAACGGAAAAGCCGATGACATCATCGCCCATGGCGACAATCTCGCCGGCAACTTCCAGCCCCAGAACGGGGCTTGCGCCCGGCGGCGGCGGGTAGCCGCCCTGTCTTTGGGCAATGTCGGGCCGGTTGACGCCGGCAGCCTCGACGCGAATGAGCAGATCGCCGGTGGCCACCTGCGGCAGCGCGCTGCGGGCCAGCATCATTTTTTCCGGACCGCCCGTTTCAGGCAGGTCAACGAAGGTCATTTCAGCGGGCAGGGCCATGGCGGGGTTCCATCAGATGCGTGAAGGTGCAGCACGATGGCAGATAGGAGGTAATCGGCAAGGCTTCAAGTCATTGTCCGAAAAGGTGATTGCAGGCTTTTGGCCGGCAGGCTTTGCAAATACCAGGGCTGCTGTCGCAATCGGGCCAGAAAACTTCCGGGTTCACCGTGCCGCATTGCCTTTTCCTGTCTATAAAGAAACGGCATCAAAGAAGAACGGGTTTTAGCGGCACACACCACCAAAGCGGGGCAGGCATTCATGGACAACACCAAACCCAATATCCTGATCATCATGGTCGATCAGTTGAACGGAACATTTTTCCCCGATGGCCCCGCCGATTTCCTGCATGCCCCCAATCTGAAGGCGCTGGCGGCGCGCTCGGCCCGATTCGCCAATAATTACACATCCTCGCCGCTTTGCGCGCCGGCCCGCGCCTCCTTCATGGCGGGCCAGCTTCCCAGCCGCACACGGGTCTATGACAATGCCGCCGAATATGTTTCGGCCATTCCCACTTATGCCCACCATCTGCGCCGCGCCGGCTATTATACCGGCTTGTCGGGCAAGATGCATTTTGTCGGGCCCGACCAGATGCATGGTTTTGAAGAGCGGATGACGACGGATATTTATCCTGCGGATTTCGGCTGGACGCCGGATTATCGCAAGCCCGGCGAGCGGATTGACTGGTGGTATCACAATCTCGGTTCGGTAACCGGGGCAGGGGTGGCGGAAATCACCAACCAGATGGAATATGACGACGAGGTTGCCTTTTTCGCCAACCAGAAACTCTACCAGCTGGCGCGGGAAAATGATGACAAGGGCCGCCGCCCGTGGTGCCTGACGGCCTCCTTTACCCATCCGCACGACCCCTATGTGGCACGGCGGAAATTCTGGGACCTTTACGAGGATTGCCCCTTTCTGCTGCCAGAGGTCGCAGCGATCGATTTTGACAGCCAGGACCCGCATTCCCGACGCCTGATGCTGGCCTGCGACTATTCAGCCTTTGATCTGACGGAAGAAAACATCACCCGTTCCCGCCGGGCCTATTTTGCCAATATATCCTATCTGGACGAGAAAATCGGCGAATTGATCGACACGCTGACCCGGACAAGGATGCTGGATGATACCGTGATCCTGTTTTGCTCGGACCATGGCGACATGCTCGGCGAGCGCGGTCTCTGGTTCAAGATGAATTTCTATGAAGGCTCGGCGCGCGTGCCCCTGATGCTTGCCGGACCGTCGATTGCGGCCGGTCTGCACCGCGCCCCGGTCTCGAACCTCGATATCTTGCCGACGCTTGCCGACATGGCCGGCATCTCCATGGCCGACATCATGCCATGGACGGATGGCGAGAGCCTGCTGCCGGTGATCGGAGGCGGCGTGCGCCAGTCGCCGGTGCTGATGGAATATGCCGCTGAAGGTTCCTATGCGCCACTGGTCGGCATTCGCCAGGGCCAATGGAAATATGTCCATTGCCTGCTTGATCCCGAGCAATTGTTCGACCTCGACAGCGACCCGCAGGAACGCGTGAATCTCGCCGCAGATCCGGCCTGTGCGGAAATATTGAAGGGCTTTCAGGCGCAGGCGGCGGCAAAGTGGGACCTGCCCGCCTTTGACGCCGATGTGCGCGAAAGCCAGGCGCGCCGCTGGATCGTCTACGAAGCGCTGCGCAACGGCGCCTATTATCCGTGGGATTACCAGCCTCTGCAAAAGGCCTCCGAACGCTACATGCGCAACCACATGGACCTCAATATATTGGAGGAATCCAAGCGCTATCCGCGCGGGGAGTGAGGGCGGTTTCTTCTCATAAATGCCGAAAATGTGATCTGCCGGGCGCAGTGATTGCCGTAATGTTGCTGTGATTTGTCGGGAGTATGATAAGAATATGTCAATAATTCACAATTGACATTAAATATATGTCAGGAATTATGGGAAAAAATTAAGTATTGTTAATTTGATACTTGCCAAATGCAGCGGTAGCTTTGTCTGGTGATCGGGAGATGCCGGTATTTGATTTGCAAATGCGACACGACGTCTCTGGACGATCCATGAAATACCCCGCGGCGGACAATACGCATCGCCCGGATCGCAATGAAAGGATGACGCAAATGCGCTCTCTTTTAGCTTCCCTCCTGGTTGTTTCCTCTATCGCCATGGTGCCGACGGCTTTTGCCGGCGAACATTCCGGCAAGGGAATGGACAACGCCCATGAAATGCAAGCGATATCGCACGAGAAAAATCGCGACCACAGTGAACGGACATGCCCGTCTTCAGCAGCCAATGGTGTTGCCACCCTTTATGGCTCCACGTGCCCCGGCTGAAAACGGTTCTGATTTGTTTTGAAATTTTTGCCGGCCCGCAATCAACCGATTGCGGGCCGGTGTGTTTTGGCCTCGAGCGGGCTCTGATTTCATGCGGCAGACATTGTCATTCGTCAAATGGCGCTATAGGTTCGGGCGAATGTGTGGATAGAGGGGCGTTTGGCAATGTTGACGATCTGGGGCCGGAAATCTTCCTCCAATGTCCAGGCAGTGATGTGGTGCGTCGGCGAATTGGGCCTGGATTACCAGCGTCACGATGTCGGTCTGAAATATGGCGGAAACGATACGCCGGAATTTCTGGCGATGAATCCCAATGGCACCGTGCCGGTGCTTCAAGACGGCGACCACCAACCGCTTTGGGAAAGCGGCGCAATCCTGCGTTATCTTGCCAATGCCTATGGTCAGGATCCGTTTTGGCCAGCTGACCCGCATGCGCGTAGCCAGGTGGACAAATGGGCCGAATGGGCAAAGATCAATGTGGCGCTCGGTTTTACCAGCCCGGTTTTCTGGCGCGTGGTTCGCACGGCGAAGGCAAACCGGGATCCGGTCGCGATTGCCAAGGCGGTCGCAGCGCTGGGCGTGATCCTTAAAATTGCCGAGCACCAACTTGATCGGCACGAATTTCTGGCAGGCGATGCGTTTACCCTGGCAGACATCCAGTTCGGCCACGTGCTCTACCGTTATTTCGATATCGACATCACCCGGCCGGACCTGCCGGCCATTGCCGGCTATTACCAGCGCCTTACCGGGAGGCCGAACTATCGGGAACACGTCATGGTGTCTTATGACGAATTGCGCGCCGATTGAATAACGCCCGGAAATTTGCCTCTGTTTTGCCCGCCGCTTAACAAAATTGTAGTGACTTATAACCACTTCCATATTTTTGCCCCGAAGTGTTCAAATGCGGCAAGATTTTGGTGAGGAAATCGAAATCTGAATTAAATATAGTTCAGAAAAATACTCAAAAAATAAAGTATTGTTAATTTGATAAACTTGAATTGTGGCAGTAACTTCCAATGGCGATCGAGGGAGGCCGGTATCTGAATACCAGATACGACGCGACGTCCCTGGACGATCCAAATGAAAAGCCCTGCTGGTCGAACAAGGTTCGAGGCGGGCAAATCAAACAAGGATGACGCTGATGCGTGCTCTTTTTGCTTCCGTAGTCGTGGTTTCCGCTCTCTCGATGGCTCCAGCAGCCTTTGCTGCGCCTTTGACCATGTCGGGAACCGTCAAGTCCTATGATACGAGCGCCAAAATGCTCAAGCTTACCAACGGAGACAGCTTCGTAATTCCGGCTTCCTTCAAGGATCCCGGGATCAAGGTCGGCGAAAAGGTCAAGGTGACCTACACCAAGATGGGCACCAAGCTCGAAGCCGATACCGTGACGATCACCAAGTAAGCCGCATTTTGCCATGCGCCCCGGAAACAGGGCGCATGGCATTTTTTCATAACTTTTCAGATGATGCTGCATCGGGATTTTGCCCGAACATCGGAATTTCAGGAATTTCATGTGCTGCCATGCCAATGGTTGGTCGGCAAAGGGGCCATGCAGTTTGATCTCCCGGCAATTTTGCGGCAATTTACCCATGAGCGAACACGGTTCGTCGCAAATGGAACATAAAATTGACCGGCTGAAGTGGGATTGCGGATTGCTTCCCGATTATATGAATGCTCAACACGTCATATTCTTGCGTGACGCCATTGTATCGCCTTGCTGACAACGGTTCCCGGCGTGCCGGCAAGCCGGCGGCTGCAGGGATGGAATTCGGCGCGGCGTGTATTTGACTGGAGCATTTGAATGCAGGCGGATTACATCATCATCGGGTCAGGCTCGGCAGGTTCGGCCCTGGTCAGCCGATTGTCAGAGGACGGCAAGCACTCGGTGCTGGTACTGGAATTCGGCGGCACCGACATCGGACCCTTTATCCAGATGCCGGCAGCACTCGCCTGGCCGATGAGCATGGACCGCTACAATTGGGGCTATCATTCCGAGCCTGAACCCAATCTCAACAACCGCCGTATTACCGCGCCGCGCGGCAAGGTGATCGGCGGCTCGTCGTCGATCAACGGCATGGTCTATGTGCGCGGCCATGCCGAGGATTATGACCGGTGGGAAGGCCTTGGCGCGCAGGGCTGGTCCTATGCCGACGTGCTGCCCTATTTCAAGCGTCAGGAGCATTCCGACGGTGGCCAGGCCGGATGGCGCGGCACGGAGGGCCCGTTGCATGTGCGTCGCGGCGAGGCGACCAATCCGCTGTTTGCCGCCTTCATCGAGGCCGGCCATCAGGCAGGATTCGAGTTGACGGAGGATTACAACGGCGAAAAACAGGAAGGCTTCGGCCTGATGGAGCAAACGACGCATAACGGGCGTCGCTGGTCTGCCGCCACCGCCTATCTCCGGCCCGCCCTCAAGCGACCCAATGTCAGCATGGTCAGCTGTTTTGCCCGGCGCATCGTGATTGAAAATGGCCGGGCGACCGGCGTCGAAATCGAGCGCAACGGCAGGATCGAGATCGTCGCCGCCAATCGCGAAGTCATCGTATCGGCCTCTTCCTTCAATTCACCCAAGCTTCTGATGCTTTCCGGCATCGGGCCTGCAGCCCATCTGGCGGAGATGAATATCGAGGTGAAGGCAGACCGGCCCGGCGTCGGCCAGAACCTGCAGGACCACCTCGAATTTTATTTCCAGCAGATCTGCCTGCAGCCTGTTTCGCTCTATAGCTGGCTGCCCTGGTACATGCAGGCCATTGCCGGGGCGCAATGGATGCTGTTCAAGACCGGCTTGGGGGCCTCGAACCAGTTCGAAGCCTGCGCCTTCCTGCGCTCGGCGCCCGGCGTCAAGGAACCGGATATCCAGTACCATTTCCTGCCGCTCGCCGTGCGCTATGACGGCAAGGCCGCTGCCAAGAGCCATGGTTTTCAGGCTCATGTCGGCTACAACCTTTCCAAGTCGCGCGGCGCCGTGACCCTGCGCTCGGCCGATCCCAAGGCCGATCCGGTCATTCGCTTCAACTATATGAGCCATCAGGAAGACTGGGAAAAATTCCGCCATTGCGTGCGTCTGACCCGCGAGATTTTCGGCCAGAAGGCGTTTGATCCCTATCGCGGCCCCGAAATCCAGCCCGGCGATGATGTCACCAGCGACGAGCAGATCGATGCCTTCCTGGCCGAGCATCTGGAAAGCGCCTATCACCCCTGCGGAACCTGCAAGATGGGCTCGGTTGACGACCCGATGGCGGTGGTCGACAGCCAAACGCGGGTGATAGGCGTGGACGCACTGCGCGTCGCCGATTCCTCGATCTTCCCGCATATCACCAACGGCAACCTCAACGGCCCCTCGATCATGACCGGCGAAAAGGCGGCCGATCACATCCTCGGCAAACAACCGCTGCCGCGCTCCAATCTCGAGCCGTGGATCAATCCGCGCTGGCAGTCCAGCGACAGGTGAGGGGGGCTTCGCAAAGCAGGCCTTTCAGCGCCAGGCCTTCCATGCCCGCCAGCCGAGCAAGGCGGTGAGGGTGGCGGCGACAATCAATCCGGAGGCGTTGGAGGCAAGATCGGCGGCAGCCAGAATATCGGCGCTGAAAGCATGGCCAAGGCCGACATAGAGGCCGATCCAGACAATTTCCCCCAAGGCCGCCCATAGTGTGAAGCGGGGCCAATTCATGGCCATGGCGCCGCCGACAATATTGACATAGGGGCCAAGCGGACTGAGCAGCCACCGCGTCAGAAAAACCGCCCATGCTCCCCTGCGTTCAATGAATTGGCGGGCTTTATCCAGAACCGCGCGCCTTTCCGGCTTGCCGGCAAAGCGGTCAATCAGACCGCTGCCGCTCAGCCGTCCCACCCAATAGCCGAGTTGGTCTGCGCCAAGCGCTGCAGCCAGGGTGCCGCCAAGGACCGCAACAGCGGAAAGATCGCCGCTGGCGATCATCGAACCTGCCAGCATCATCAGCAGCGACGAGGGAACCGGCAAGCCAAGGCAACTCAGCGCGACTACCAGCGCCAATGCATAGACGCCATAGACCGGAACCAGCGCGAAAAACTGCTCGGTCATGGATCGGCACTGTCTTGCTGCAGTTTTTCAACGGCCTGCTCGATCCGGGCTTTGAAAACGGCAAAGGAAACGCCCTGCTTTTCGGCAAGTTTTCCCACCGGCATACGGCCGCCCTGCTGGTCTTCAAGCTCCAGCGCTTCCGCCAGCCTGTCTCTTGGCACCGCATGGGAATGGGCGATGTAGCCGATCGTCATCCAGCTTTCGACAGGCTGGTTCTGATGGGCCGGATCGCTCCAATAGATGATCGAGGCTGTAAAGCGAAAGGCAAAGAACGCTGTGACGATAGCCATGACGACAAAGCCCGCCAAAAGCCATTTTCTCTGCCTGGTCTTGCTGGTTTGCGCCACTGTCAGGAACCTTCCGGACTCACTTGCGCGTCATGATTTGCGCCACGGTCATTGTTTCGAATCGCACGCAATGCCGCAACAGGTTTTTCAAAATCTCTCAATGTGCCCAGGCCTCAGGTTCCGGAAAGTGTGCATCCGCAAGAACAGCGGGCCGCTGGCAGCAGCCCGGTTGGCGGAAGAAGAGATACTGCAGTGCCGTTTGGAGCGCGCGCAATTGTAGTCGATGGCGCGTCATGCTTCGATCAAAGAAAGGCCGGCATCTTCAAGAAAGTGTTTCGTCTCGCTTGCAAGGCCTGCAGCAACAATGACACCTGTAGCCGCCTCAAGCGGCATGATTGTCACAGGGGAGGCGACATCCAGCTTGTCGCCGGTCGCCATCACCCAGACCTGTTTGGCTTGGCCGGCGATGTGGCGCTTGATGGCGGCTTCCTCGATATCTCCGGTGGTAAAGCCGTAACGTGGATGAACACCCGTGACGCCAAGGAAGAACAAGTCCAGGCGCAATTGCGATATGGCGTGCATGGCGATGGCGCCGACGGCCACCATGGAATGGCGATAGATCAGCCCGCCGATCAGCACGATTTGCACCTTTTGATGGTGCTCCAGCGCAGTGGCGATTGTCGGCGAATGGGTGATGACGGTCAGGGCCAGATCCCGCGGCAAGGCCCGGACAAGCGCAAGATTGGTGCTGCCGCCATCAATGAAGATAATTTGGCCCGGTTCAACCAGGCCGACCGCCGCGGCGGCAAGCTGGCGCTTTTCCTCCGTGGCCACCTGCGTGCGGGTTTCATAATCGGGCAAAGGCGGTTCAACGGGAAGCGCGCCGCCATGGACCCGGACCAGCAATCCCTCCGCAGCCATTTCCCGCAGGTCCCGGCGGATCGTGTCCTCCGAGAGTCCAAGCTTTTCAGCCAGCTCCTTGGCGACCAGTCGGCCATCTCCAGCCAGTTTTTTCGCGATCAACGCCTTGCGCTCACTTGTCAACATATCGGGTCCTTGACTTTGCACGAAATTACATGAAATATCTTGATTATGCACGAATATAATAGTTGATATGAAATAAACCGCAATACCGTGCAGAGCAGTTTGGAAAAAAGGACGCAAAATGTTGATCTTGATTGCAGGCCCCTATCGCTCCGGGACCGGGGACGACCCGGCCAAAATGGCTGAAAACCTGGCGAAGCTGGAAGCGCCAAGTCATGCGCTGTTCAAGGCCGGTCACGTGCCGATGATCGGCGAATGGGTGGCTTTGCCTGTCTGGCAAGCCGCCGGCGGCAAGGCAATCGGCGACGACCTCTATGAGGAAATATTCCATCCGGTCGCAGGCCGCCTGCTGGATCTGTGCGATGGAGTCTTGAGATTGCCGGGCGCTTCCAAAGGCGCCGACAACGACGTTCGCCTCGCTCATCTGCGGGGCATTCCGGTGTGGCATGATTTGGCCGAGGTGCCGGGCTGCGGGTAAAGTCAGGCCGGTTCATCCTGACGGATTTGCCATACTTTCTGGAAACAGGGGCGCGCGTGACACGTCTTCAGCCAGACCGCTACATTGGGATTGGCTTCAAAAAGCCCGGCTTCGGAGGTGGCGTAGCGAACCAGCTCGACCACATTCAGATCCGCCACGGTAAAGCGATTGCCGAGCAGAAATCCGTGTTCGGCGAGGTGGCTGTCCAATAGCGCGAAGGGACGGCGCAGCTGGCGCAAGGAGACCGCCAATACTTCGCGGCCCCCCAGGGTGCCTTCAAGATTGTCGCCATAGGTCTGCTGGATCTTCAGCGCATTGCTTTCAATTTCGGTCGCCCCCCAAAACGACCACTGCATCATTGCGCCTTCTTCCGCCAGCGAGGCCGCCGCCAGCGGTCCGCCATGCTTTCGCGCCAGATAGAGATTGATGGCCAGCGATTCGCGCAGGATCAGTCCGTCATCATCGATAACCGGTATCTGGCCCGCCGGGTTGATTTCCAGAAAGTCCGGCGAGTTCGTATTGAACGGCGCATCTTCGGCATCAGGTTCTTCCAGCCTGTAGGCCTGGATGACCGGAATGAGCTTGTAAGTGAGCCCAAGTTCCTCAGCCAGCCAGATATTGCGCAAGGCGCGGGATCGATGAACTCCATAAATTGTCAGCATGCTGGCGTCAGACCTCCGCAGAATTTTATATCAAATAGCAATATTTGCCTGTCAGGTTCACTCAACAAGACCGCACTTCGATGGGTGCCGTCAACAGTTACTCGCTCACAGCGCGGATTTTTCCGGCGGGTTTTCACCAAACCAGCCAGTCTCAGGTTTGCCTTTAGCGGATCATGGCATAATATGTCGCTTTGCAAAGGAAGATTCTCCGGAAATAAGTTTTCGATAACAGGAGTTGATTAATGAAAAAGCAAAGGCAGAAGCTGACGGAAGAATACGCTCAATTAGAAGACGGATATGTGGCGTTTCATGTGCCGAAGACCGGCGGCAGTACTCTCCGAGAAATCTTCAGTAGAATTGGGGCTGCAGGATACCGGCCCCCTCATAAACTCAATCACAGGGTAAATCTGCCAAAGGCGGCGCGTTTGTTTCCTGATGCAAAGGTTTGTGTTGTCTTGCGCGACCCGATCGAAAGAACCGTCAGTGGTTTTTACAGTCGCCTACGAAACGGCAGGCCAGTTTACAGTGTTCGATGGAGTCCGGCTGAAGCGGCAGCATTCTCGTTTTTCTCGGAACCGATTGATATGCTTAGGGCATTGTCATCCAGCGACAACAGATTGCAGTCGGCAGCGATTTATGCGCTTTGGGCAATAAGACACATAAGGGACGATTATCGCAACTACTTTATATCGGTCGAGATGATTGAAAAACACAAATCCCGATTTGCCGTGGTTGGGGAATTAAACCGGCTTGAAGATTTCGTTACTGCAATTGCACAACGGGCTGACCCCAGTATTACTGATGTCTCGCCATTTTACGACCATGTCCACAAAGCAGATATTGACACGCGTTCCGAATTGGACGGCCTTAGTCAGCAGGAATTGGCTGGAATTACTGAATTTTTCGCTCCGGAATATGTTGTTTACAATCACCTCAAGACATTGATCAACTGCTAAAAAATCCACCGCCTTTGCAACCGGCCCAGAGGCCGCCTCGGTCAAGCAGACAGCCGCTGCAAATTCCGGAAGACTGAAATGGCCTTTGGGACCGAGTTGTAGAATTCTACTCGACCGTCGTGCAATACGCCAGCAATTGAACAATGTTTCGCAACAAGGCTTTCGTCGTCGGTTACGATCACGAATGCGTTGCGACCAGCCCTTTCATCAAGCCAGATGCTGCATTTCTGGCGAAATTTGCTGTCGCCGAAGTTCATGTCCTGGTCAACGACGATATAATCAAAATCCAGCGCCAGCAAAACGCTGATTGCATAGCGGTTTTTCATTTCTGTAGTGGTCTGGCGAAGAAGCTGATCCATGTTTCGGCCAAGTTCGGAAAACTCGGCGACGAACCGGCAGGCCTCCTCGTAGTCGCGGCCATAGAGATCGGTCAAGAACCTCAGATTTTGTTTCAGGGTCAGTTTTCTGGAGAGGTTGTCGCGAAATCCGTAAGGGTAGGAAAAGCGACCGCGCTTGATGATGGCGCCCTCGCTGGGGTAGTCATTGCCGCAGATCAGGTTGGTCAGCGTCGTCTTGCCGGATCCCGTCCGTCCGAGAATCCCCAAGCTCTCACCTTTCGGGATTCGCGTTGAAATCCCTCGCAAGACCCAGCTGATCTGGCCGTTCTTTCCGCGAAATGCTTTTCCGGCGTTGTCAAACAGGATCAAAAGTCTTCATCCTCTGTGTCGTCACCCTTGGCATCGATGATTTGCTTGCGGAAAAGGCGCTCAAGCCCGAGAGAAAAAATCAACACAATGGTTGATACTGAATTCAGATAGACCGGTTGGTAAAGCGAAATGTAATCAAGGTAGGACGCCGAACGCAGTCCCTCTATGCAATGCAGGAAAGGGTTCCAGGATATGATGGCTATAATATCCGGCGGCATTGATGCAGGCACATACAACACACCTGACAGGAACAGCAGCGGAACGGTCATGATCCTCCAGATGCTCCGCCACATGGGAAACAGGGCGCCGACTGTGGCATTGAAAAGGCTCATGGCGAGCACGAAATAGAAAATATAAATCAACGCCAGAATGAAATCCTGAAAGTTTGCGATGACCTGATGACCGAGAATTCGGCCAACGGCCGAAAAAAAGAAAACAAGAATTGCCAGCCAGATCGAAAATTCCACCACGGTTCTGGCAACCACGACATCGACCGGTTTGATTCCGCCAAGCTTGAACAATGACTGGTTGCTGACGATGGTTCGGTTGGACGAGTTGATTGTGCCGCGTGTCATACGGAATGTAAGATATCCGGTCAGCAGGAACAGCACTGAACTGTCACCGAAAGCAGCACTGTAATTTTTCAAATAGACGCGAACAATCAGCATCATGCCGATCAAGATGGAAGGCTCCACCAAAGTCCAGACATAAGATAAGGGCCCGGAACCAAAACGTTGCGACGCTTCGCGGTAAATCAACGCCACAACCGCGCGTCCGTTCGCCCGGGCGCCATTCAAAGTCAATTCCAGCTCACTGGGATATGCACGGCCCATCGAACTCATCGCATAACCTGACCCATTGTCTTGCCCATTCGCATCTATCGCCGCTGCCTTTAACCGCTAATCTAGATCGTGTGGTCGCGGAAAGAACGGTAGAGAAACTGGTTGATCGACCATATTGCGAGCAGGATCAGCACAGCTATGAAGCTGTCCAGCATGCGCATGGGGTACAGCGCGATTTCGGGCTTGATCGGCTCAACGAATGTCGCAAAATAGCGTTCCTGCTTTTGTGCTTCCGCGAGAGCAGTTTCGAGTGCGGCAAGCGACGTCGTGTAGGCTTGTGTTGCAAAGCCCTGTTCAACAGTCAGCTTTTCGAACTTGGTCATCACTTCCGCCAGATTGGAATCACCGTCTGAATTACCCTTGCCCGCGACTGAGTCGGGTGTTCCCAATTTGGCCTTCTGCAAGGCAAGTTGTTCCTCGAGCGCGTCAATCTGGCGCTGCATGACCACGGCGGATGGCGCATCGACCGACACCGACTGCAACAATGCTGAAAGCTTGGACCGTAGGTTCGACAGCTGTGACTCAATACCCGAAGTCAGCGAGTTTTCCATCGCGGCAATCTGAGTGGGATCAAAGGCCTTTTCGTCAATTCTGAGTTTGCGGATATCGTCGCGAACGGCGCGCAGCTTGCCCTCTGACCGCTCAACCTGCTTGTAAGCCACATCGGTCAATTGCTTGCGTGAATTTTCCGAAAGCGTATTGACGAGCTTTTCGGAGACTTTCAACACCGCATCGGCGATGGTTTTGCTGTCTTCAGCCGAAAAGGCGTAGATATAAAGGGTTATGTTGCCGGTCGTCGCGTTGAAGCTGACATTGTTCATGCTGCGCCAATATTGGGCAAATTGCTCGATCGGCATGTCAGGTTTGATTTTGTAGACGAGGTCGATCCCGTCGCGCGTATAGAATTGACGCAGGTCTATGTTGAGCTCCTGCTTGACATCCCGAATCAGCTGCAGCGATTCGATGTAGCTTGCGACGATGTAGGAATCGCTGGATTGAACCGAATTACCCAGAAGGCTGCCAAGGCCAAGTGTAGCCATGCTGGACTGGCTTGAGCCGCGAACGGAAAACTGCGTTTCCACCTGGTATTGCGGGCTCGCTATGATCCAGAAATAGCCGCTGGAAATGGCTCCGGGAATCAACACGATCAGCAGGAAGGAAATGGCCGCCCAGGAGAAAAACCACTTCTTCTTTTTCGCTTGAAATGCCTCGGACTCGGGCTTTGCAGACCGGTCGACGGCAATTGCATCATTGTCGCGAAAATCGTCGAACGGCTCATTGAGGCCCGGTTCCAGCTTTTGGGAAAGTTCTGAATTGTTTGCCTTTTCAGCGCGGCGCCGTTGTCTTTCGGCACGGCGCTCTTCCCGGATCGCTGAAAACTTAATCGGCTCGTTGGTGCCGGATCCGCTGCCTTCAATCGCCATTATCGCCGCTTTCCAAAATGTTCATGCATTTGTCCTACCCCGCTTAGTCAGAAATCCAAACCGCCCGAAAGGGATATTAATTCACAAATAGTTAACGCTGCGTCACGATTTGATCGCTGGTGTCATGGTCCGAAAGACCGGAAAAGCCCGGTAGGCGGGATCTCCACCCATGGCCGGTCGATCGCCTGCTAAAATTACGGATTTCAAAGCAAAATTCGAGCCCCGCCAATCGAAAGACCCTACTATAACCCGATTGTGCCAACAATATGAAATTTTCCGATTGCAACGCAAGGCCTAAGCCTTTGTTCGCAAAAATGAACCGCAAGCTTGACGCCATTTCGTTTTTGATGATTTTAGCGCCATGAACTCATCTGCGGACAAAATATCGTTGATAATACCTCTCAGGCTGACCGCGCTCACCTTTGAGGGCGCGGAACGGCTGCGCAGGATCTGTAAAATTGTGCCGGCGGATTTGTTTGACATCGTTATATCCGACTATGGCACTGCCGCCGCTGATTTCGGGCCGCTGAGCGAAATGGAAACGGACAGAATCCGGATTGTGCGGCATCCCAAGCCGCACGCGCTTTTCAGCATTGGCCATTGCCGCGACTTCGGGGCGCAAATGGCCCGCCGCGCCGTCATCATGTTTCACGACATTGATTTTCTCGGCGACGAGCAGACTTATCGCAGCATTCATGCCGAGGTCATGGCGCGGGACATGGCCAGCAATCTCTTCGATTTTTTCTGCGTCCCGGTGCTGTTCCTGACGGAGGCCGGCACCTCTGCCTATTTTGAAAGGTCGGCGGCAGGCAAGCATTTGCTCCCCGACAGCACGCTGGAAACGCTGGAGGCGGCTGACGCCCTTGTGCAGAGCGCAGCCTTTGGCAGTTCGGCCATGGTGATCAACCGTCACCATTATCTGTCCATCGGCGGCCATGATCCCGATTTCCACGGCCATGGCGCGGAGGATTATGATTTGCTGCACCGGTTGTCGAGCCTGGCGCCCAAAGGGCTTCGACCGCACGATTACGCGACTGATTTCAAGAGCAACAATGTCCGCCGATACTGGGGCTTCAGGGCATTTTTCGCTTTGTACGGGATCGATCTTTACGCCAAGGGTTTGCATCTCGTTCACCTTTGGCATCCGCGACGCAAGGAGAAGGGGTATTTTCGGCCGAACCGCAATTTCCGGATTCTCAAGCGCGCCATGCGGAAGTTCGACAGGACCGGACAACAGCCGCCCCCGCTTGCCGATCTCAATGCCGAGCGGCGCATCTTGATTTTCTCCAGGCAGGGACGAGCGGCAGCAGCCCGCCTCAGACAGCTATTGCCCAGATTTGCCGGATATAAGGTGTTGACGGCGCCCGCAAGAAACGGCGGCGTTCAGATGCTGGCCGAAGCGGCCAAGGAAGGCGTGAGCGATGTGCTGGCATTTGATCTGTCAGGTCCCGAACTGACCGACGGCATGGCAGACGAATTCCGAAAAGCGGGAATCAGGTTGGTTGTCGCCACTTCGGAGCCTTCCGGCGCGCAATTGATCTTTGCGGACAAGTCTTGCGAGCCAATCCAGCAATTCGTTGCCCGGAAACTGGTTATGGTGACCCGTTCGGGTGAACCGTTGGAGGGGTATTTCAGCAGCTTGCAGTTTCCCGGATTTGCGGAATTGAGAAGCGGCACAATTCCAGCGCCGCATGCGGCAACGTCCCCGCTTTTTTCGAGCTTTGGCGGAGAAGCGGCTTTCGCCTATCAACGCCACGCCAAGCCGAAGCGCAAGAAGAAGTCTCCCCTATGGGTTCGTTTCAAGAGGTTTTTGACCGGCTATTGACCCGCGCAATGGCTTTTTGGTTTCCTCCGTTCATAATTCCACCCTCCGCGGCCGCAGGATGGCTTGTAAAGTACCAGATCTGCCAATATGGAATTGCATCATTTGTCTGGCACGGCAGCACTCGGCTGCAGAACTTGAATTTCTTGAAAGGCAGTATTATGGCGAGGACAGTCCTGCATATCGGCGCTCACAAGACAGCGACGACCTATCTGCAGAAGAAACTGGCTATCAACATGGAACTCCTGGACAAGCACGGAATTTACTACCTGCCGCTGGAAATACTCCGTAGAAACTTCACTTCGATGTTGCAGGATAAACCGAGCAACGAGGTTGCCGCCAAGCTCGTGGCTGCTGCAAAGACCGGGGATGTCATCGTATCCGATGAAAACATTGCCGGCGTACCTGGAGATCTGGTTCGATCCGGTGCGTACTACCCGCAAATTAGCGAGCGGTTGGCCTTGGCAAGCGAAATTCTTGGAAATGACAGGCCTGAAATCTTCATGGCAATGCGTGAATACTCTTCGTTTGCTGTATCAATGTATTGCGAATATATTCGTCATCGCGACTTTTTGCCCTTTGATGAATATTTCGAGATCTACAAGGCTTCCGGATTTTCCTGGCGCAAAGTCATATCCGATATACGCAAGGGTGTGCCGGGTGCAAAGATTGTGCTTTGGGATTTCTCGAGATTCAGCAAAATCGAAAACAAGATCTTTGCCGAGATGACGGGTCTTGATCCTGCACTCTTGACTGAGCCGGAAGGTCCAGTGCGCGAATCATTTTCTGAAATGACGATGTTGGCGCTCAATACGTTAAACGGGGTGATAGAACCGCATTTGATCAGAAGGGCGGTGCAGGGACTGGCACGCGCTTATCCCAGAGGAGACGAGTTCAAGGGCTATAGCCCGCTTCCCCTTGACACCGCAGAGGCGTTGAAAGCGGCTTACCGGGCTGATCTGGAAAAAATACGAGTGGAACATCCAGATATCCGCATGATCTGATTGGGACTTGTCTTGGCAAATGCGCCAGTTGGTCGGCGCCAGGCAAGCAAGGTTGCAGGCCCTTGCTTGGTTGAAACGTTCAAGGGTATTCCACATTACTGCAATGGCTGTTCCCTGCCATCCTTTTCGGCAATCTTTCGCCAACGCGCAGTGATGTCAGCAATGTGCGGTACATCCATTTGCGCAAGCAGTTTCTGACGCAACATTTTTCCGAGAAACGGTTTTGGTACGAAGAACATTCCCTCAAAGAGTTCCCTGGAGTTGCCATTTGCAACTGACTTTTCAAACAGGTCCTGCTGTTTCTTCCGCCCCGCGCCTATCTTGTGAACCTTGGCATCTCCAAAAACCCGCCTGTGCCACTTTAAATACCAGGCATCGTAATCCACTGCGTCGTAATGCAACAAATAAATCCTGCCGCCACTGCCGTGCTTGACTATTTTGGTGGTCGAACTGAAATGCCGATGGGAACCAATGTCATCCAATTCTATGCCCTTCGCAGTCGCGACCCGCCCCTGGCGATGGCCGAGGAACCCTGTATTCATCAGGTCGGAAATGACAGGCATTGCCCGGTCGTAAAGGTGTTGATCCTTTTCACGCCATGTCTGGAACTCGAATGAGTCAAGCTTCCAGGAGGCCTCAAATCCGCCCAAGCCAAGTCGCGGGAGGATTTTCTGAAAAAGTAATGGCGCCTTCCCGCTGGAAAGCGGAGTATATTTTGATATCCGTTCCAACAGCTTCTTGGCCATGCGGCGTATCAGCTTGGGCTCTGCATTCGCAGGGTTAGGTTCTTCCTGTGGAATTTTGCGCAGGATTTTAAAATATCGGGCCGCGAAGACAGCGCTGTCCTCTTTGTCAACAAAAACGGCCTCTCGGGGGTAGAAATGCACCTGGGTGCATTCTGCGCTGAGTTCAGAAAGAATGCCTTTGGCGGTGTTGCCAGGAGCGACCCAAAGCAGTTCATCTGCATCGATGTTGATCGCCCAATCCAGTCCATCCTCATCCCGCAGTTGCTTCAGTCCGATGCTGTGTGAAACAGAGAGCTTTTCGAAATTTGATTCCGGCTGGCGCCCCAGCAAACCAAACCAGAAATCCGGCGTGCAGCGCACAAACTCTACCCGGTCATCGACAATAGCGGACTGAACGGGATCATCCGGATTGTCGAGATAGACGATCATCTTCGACGCGCCTATCGCCAGATGATAGTCTATAAACGATCCAATCTGCACCAAGGATTCGTTGCAGAGAACCGTAATGCCCCAAGTTCCGTCATTCTTGCGGATGAAATCGGATGCTGCGGTCTTCTTCGGGACTGCCGAGAGCAGGGACTGCAACTGCTCCTTCTCCAGGGTTTTTTCCAATCTGGATTTGGTCCAGGCGTCAGGGGTCGTTTCAAATGTGAAGATCGGCGCCGGCAACATGTTGTATTTCACGGCCAGAATTTCATTCTGAGTTGTGAAAGCCTCAAGTTGGGAGGCGAGATAATCCGATCGAAGCGGCTTGACCTGTCTTGTCTGTTCGCTCTCGTCGAGAAGCCGAAAAAGTCTTCGGGTGATTTCCGACTTTGTCTGCTGGCTAACGTTTCTGCGGTTTACGTTCAGCAAAAAGGGAACAAGATTCACCGGCAAGGACGGGTTCAGCGACTTGTTGTCCAAGCCGGGCGGCATTTCGTAACCGATTGTTTTGAGGATATCTTCGACAATGTTTGGGTATGTCCGGTCGTTGTAGCTTTTGACGATCAGGTTTTCAGCCCCGAACAATCGTTCCCAGACAGCAAGCCTTTCAGGATAGTCCAACCACGGTTTGAGAAATCCACTGCAAAAATTGTTGAAGTCGAATTTTATTTTCTGGCCCGACCAGCAAAGAATTTCGCGGTAGAAGGACTCCGCCCAGTCGTCCTGCCTGCGGACATAGGAAAGAATTTTGACTTCGTCGAAAAACCTGGCGAGACTCGCTGGCAAAAGCTCCGATATTCTTTGGTCCGCCGCAGAGAGAGTTTCACTGGAGATCAGTACGGAGCTGCAATTGGACTGTTCGGCTTCATCCTTGATGTTTTCCAGCAGTGCCGTTGCGCTTACGCTGTTCGGTGCTGCCAAGACTGCCGAGAACTTGCGATGGCCGCAAAAAGCAGTATCGACCGACTTGAATTCGATATTGCCAATTCCCGATCGTGGGTACAAAAGACCAATTTCGGCCAAGCGTTCCCGGTTCTCCTCACAAAACCCCTGAAGCGAGGATGTCCCCGTCTTATGCCAACCAGTGTGAATTATTAGCCGCATATCCGATCAGACTTTTTCTTCGGTGCTAAAGGAAATAATGGCGACGTCTCCTTAAACCTTTTTCAGAAGGTCAAAGCGAGGCTCGTCTAGCCATATAGTAATCGTAGGTTGCTTCCAAACCATCAGGCAATGGCGTGATTGTGTTTCCCAGTGTCTTGACGACCTCTCCGTGGGCAACCCTCACATCACGCGGTTCCGTCGCAACGAGGGCCGCGGATTCAACCCTCTGGCAATTCAATTTACAATTCGCAGTGACTTCGATTGCGGCGATAATGTCATTCAGCGAGGTTGATGTCCCCTGACCGAGCAAATTTACCTTCCTCAAATCACCTTCGCCGTGGATCGCATCAACCACATTCAAAATTCCGCGCGCTACATCGCCGGAAAAAATGAAATCTCGGGTCTGCTCTCCGTCACCATTGACCAAGATTTCCGTTCCGTTGATCGCTGCACGGATGAAAGCGTGAATTGCGCTTTTCTTTCTTTCCGAGAAAGGTCCATAAACGTTCGTCATGCGGACAACAGCGTAGGTTGCACCCTTCAGTTCGACAAGTTTCTCCAGCAGCATTTCTTCGGCTGCTTTCGATGCGCCGTAAAAGTTTTTCGGACAAAAAGGAGAATCCGCAACGATTTCAAATGTGCCGTCATAAAGTGCTCCGGCGGTCGAAATGAGTATGAAGCTGTCGCCTTGGGAAACATGCTCCATTACGAATTTGGAAGGTTCGACGATATTGGCATGTATGAAATCTATTGGTCGTTCTCGCGATTCAGCCACACGCGTTTCACCGGCCAAGAAAATGAAAGTCCTGCGCCCCTTTGCTTCATTGTCAAGAAAATCCGCAACTGCGGCACTGGAATAGCTATCTGCCAAGGAGGGCAAGGAAAGATCTTCGTGACCAGGGCAAGCATTCGATAGATCATCTATGACGAGGGGTCGGTATTGGCTCGGTTTTGAAAGTTGCATTTGTTCAAGTATATTGCGACCCACGAAGCCAAAGCCGCCAATCAATACCACCGGTTGTGAGTTTGACTGGTCTACCATTTGGGTGACGTCAATACTTTTTCGGCATTAAAGCCGGATTTCGCCGCTTCCGCAATGAAATGGACATCGTCGATGAGATGATTACTGAGTGTGATCGGGTCAAAGCCCAGCGACCTCAAGCCCATGCTATGCACCTCCAGTTCGTTCTCAGGCAATTCCTTTCGCGGATTCGGCACATTCTGTATTTCGCAGCCGCACTTTTCCTTCAGGATGTTCGCCAGTTCCCCGATCGACCGAGCCTCCGCGACCTGGTTGAAAATGCGCACTCTGGGATTTGAGAGATCGGGGTTTTCGACGGCCAGCTTGACACAGCGGGCAGTGTCCGAGATATGGATGAAAGCCCGGCTTTGGCCGCCTGCACCATAAACGGTCAGCGGATACCCATTCGCCGCTTGTGCAATGAAGCGGTTCAAAACAGTTCCGTATACGCCGTCATAATCAAAGCGGTTTACCAACATGGGATCAAGCTTGGTTTCGTCAGTCTCTACACCCCACACGATACCCTGATGCAGATCAGTTACCCGCAACCCCCAATTCTTGACATAGAATTGGAAAATGAGTTGGTCTAGGCACTTGGTCATATGATATACACTGCCGGGATTGGACGGGTACAACACCGAAACATCCTTGCCAGTCGATTTGATTTCAATATCAAGATAACCTTCTGGAATCGCACCGAAATCCTTTGAATATCCGTACACGCCCATCGTCCCGAGATGCACGAGATGTATGTTGCGGTCAACTTCAACAATTGCTGAACAGATGTTGTGGGTTCCGGTAATATTGTTGTCGACTGTATAACGTCGCGTCCTGTCGTCGATCATCGAATAGGGGGCGGCACGCTGCTCACCGAATTGTATGATTGCGTCGGGTCTAAAGTCTCGGATTGTTTCAATAAGACGGTCATATTCGCTGGCTATGTCGAGGATCTTGAAGCTGATGTTGCCCACCAGTCCTTTGGCCACGCGCACCCTGTCTGTCAGCGTGGCAATCGATGTCAGGCTGTTGCTACCTAATTCTTCATCAATTCTGCGCCGTGAAAGATTGTCTACAATGAGACATTCGTGGCCGTTTCGCGCCAAATGCAGCGTCGTTGGCCATCCGCAGAAGCCATCCCCACCGACAACCATGATTTTCATTTCGTTTCACCATACCCTGAAAGCGTCAGGCGACGTTTGTGCAGTTGCATATTTGAGTACGGATTAGTTGATGAGGCTTGCAAGGTCAAGGTGGTCTCATATGCAGCTTGCACAGATTTTGTTCTCAAGTGGCTCGGCACGGATTGCCCCCCTTCAGGCAGGATATGCGGCCATGGCAGGAAGGCTCTAGAACAGGCATATGTCCAACGATTATCGACCGATTGAAGAAGTCAAGTGACGTGGAAACAGAATGATTGGCACATTAATGCATTAGTTGGGAACGTCCCTCTCGATGTATGGCAGAAGTTGCTCTATGGAACGGCCCCTGAAATTCGCGGTAGCGGGTCCGGAGCGGTTCAGGTCACAGAATTCATATGGATCGAACTATCAAACGGATAGTCTATTCGTCTTCGCTTTCGTCATCACTCGGTGAAACCGTTCGAAATCGATCTTGCACAATTCCATCCGGGCGCAGACTTCCATAAAGATCATAGGCAAAAGCCATATGCATGCGCAACATCTCGCGTGTCTCATCGTTCAGAGCCAATGGCAATGAGGGGGAAACATTGAGTTGTTTGGTTTGCACAGGTTTTCCAGTGCGCTCACTGATGAGTTCATAGAGGCCTGACAAGTCAGCATAAGAATAGAGCCGGTGACCTTGCCCCGTTGACCTAATCCGGTTTGAAGTTCGTTTTGGCCCATCGAGAGGACCAGAACATGAAACGAAGCCGCTTCACGGAAGAGCAGATCATCGGGATACTGAAGGAACACGAGTCCGGAATTCCTGTTT